>CAMCLD010000016.1 GCA_945875635.1 uncultured Prevotella sp. | reverse complement strand
TCCCCAGCATAACTCCCCAGCATAACTTCTTTCTTGCCTTCCTTTACTTGCGAAACTTGAATGTTTAATTTTCCATTCACCCCAGAATGACATCCAGCGACATCATTAGCGTAAATCCAACAGCGAAACCAATAGTGGCAATGTTGCTGTGGCTTCCCTGTGAAGCCTCTGGTATCAGTTCCTCTACTACGACGTATAACATCGCACCTGCGGCAAATGCAAGAAGGTATGGTATCACTGGCATCATGTATGCAGCCAACAATATAACCGTTATGGCACCAAGAGGCTCTACAATTCCGCTGAGGCATCCGATGGCAAAGGACTTGACACGGCTGTTCCCCTCCATTCTCAAAGGTATGGATACTATTGCTCCTTCTGGAATGTTCTGGATGGCTATGCCCACGCTCATTGCTGCAACTCCTGCTGTGGAAATAAGGTCGTCGCCCTGTATGGCTCCTGCCACTACAGCACCGACCGCCATGCCCTCAGGCAGATTATGTATGGTGACAGCCAGTACCATCATCATGGTTCTTGACAGACCGGAAGGCGGACCTTCTGGCTTGTTGTCACCTAAATGAAGGTGTGGTGTCAACTGGTCCAGTGTCAGAAGGAATACGATTCCGCATAGGAAACCCATTATGGCAGGCGCAACTTTCCATCTGCCCATATCGTCAGACATTTCCATTGCAGGAATCAGCAACGACCATACAGCTGCCGCCACCATCACACCTGCGGCAAATCCTAATAATACTTTCTGTAGGCGAGATGGTATTCCGTTTTTCATGAAAAGTACGAACGCAGACCCAAGGATGGTGCCCGCTAATGGAATGGTAAGAGCTGTAATCATTATATTCATACTGCAAACTTACGATTTTTTTTATTAATTCAATTCAAAATGGAAGGAAAATACGATGGGACATTAAAAAAAAAGGAAAAACACAATAAAAAAGGTTGTAATCTCGTTACATAATAATAATGACAGTCATGCAAGTGAAGCACGTACTGTCATTTGTTCTGACATAACGTTAATGAGTATTACGCAAGATGATTGAATATATAAAAGGAGAGCTTGCAGAACTGACACCAGCCTTGGCTGTAGTTGAGGCATATGGAGTTGGCTATGCGCTGAACATATCTCTTAACACTTATACGGCGATACAGGGGAAGAGTGAGGTTAAGCTCTATGTCCATGAATGTTTGGTTACTGGTGGCAGGGATGACTCTTATACTCTTTTCGGTTTTTTCAACAAGCAGGAAAGGAGTCTTTACGAACTATTGATTACAGTAAGTGGAGTGGGGGCTAATACGGCAAGGATGATACTCTCTTCTCTCACCCCCGCTGACTTGTGCAATGCCATAGCCAATGGTGACGAAAGGCTGCTCAAAGGAGTCAAAGGAATAGGGTTGAAAACGGCACAGCGAATTATAGTTGATTTAAAGGACAAGATAGTATCATTGGGCATAGCTGACGAATTGCACGTTGGGACTTCCACCACCACGGTGCCTGTCAATACGGCTACGAGAGACGAGGCTGTAAGTGCTCTCGTCATGCTGGGCTTCTCACCGGCTCCTTCTGCCAAGGTGGTTACATCCATACTTGTATCCCAGCCCGACATGCCTGTTGAGCAAGTGGTGAAGATGGCTCTGAAACAGATAAAATAACGATAGGCGACAATACAAGCTCATATTAGTTGACTGAAAATAAGAATTCTCCTTGATGAATAAGAAACTGACTGTGATATTCCTGATATTCGTGGGATGCTGTGTCGTAGGCATGGCAGGTCATGGATGGGGCGCGTTTGTACAGCCTGGACAGTCAGGGGAGAAGGAACGTCCAATGTCACCACCAGATACTGTTAAGTCTAAAAAGACAGTGGATATTCCCGATGTAGAGATAGACGAGGAGGAGATACCGGATTCTTTGCTCCACCCAAGATGGAAGGTACAGCCAACATACCCTACGACTTTTGAAGACCTTAATCAGGGCTCTTATGATTTGCAGAGACCTGACAACCTCAAGCAGGTGATAGAATATAACGATACACTCGACAGATATGTAATAGGTTACAAGATAGGCGGGACATATGTAAACGCTCCTATAATGATGACTCCGGAAGAGTATAGGGCATGGAGTGAAAAGAAAAGTTTTGGAGATTATTACAGGAGCAAGAATCAGGAGATATTGCAGAATAAGGGTAAGGAGAAATTCGATTTCACAGACATGCATTTCGACCTTGGTCCGGCAGAGAAGATTTTTGGTCCTGGTGGCGTGCGTATCAAGACACAGGGAACAGCCGAGCTTAAGTTTGGAGCAACACTTAACAAGATTGACAATCCTGCTCTTCCTATACGTAACCGTAAAACCACTACTCTTAATTTCGATGAGAAGATAAACCTAAATGTCAACGGCAAGGTGGGCGATAAGGTTAATATGAACCTTAATTACAATACAGACGCCACCTTTGACTATGATGCTCAGGATTTGAAATTGAAATACGAGGGTAAAGAGGACGAGATAATAAAACTTGTAGAAGGAGGAAACATTTCTTTCCCTTCAAACAACTCTCTTGTACGAGGGGCTTCTTCCCTGTTTGGACTGCGTACAGACATGCAGTTCGGAAAGTTGAAACTACAGACTGCCATATCGCAGAAGAAGTCGTCAAGCAAGAGCGTGTCATCCAAGGGAGGTGTACAGCTTACACCATTTGAAATAGATGTAGCAGACTATGAGGAGAACCGCCACTTCTTCCTCTCCCAATATTTCAGAAACAGATATGATGCCTCTATGCGCACTCTCCCTAATCTTACCACGGGAGTTACAATCAACCGTGTGGAGATTTGGGTTACCAACAAGTCGGGAACGACTACCAACACCAGAAATATCATAGCACTTACCGACCTTGGAGAGAATGTCAAGGTAAGCCGACCTGATTTGTGGGGAGGCGGTGGGGCATTGGTTCCCTCCAATCAGGCTAACAGCGAATATTCCACAGTCAGCTCAAATGCTTCTGTCAGAGATATTGACCAGGCAAGCACCGCACTGGAAGGAATGGGACTCGTGGGTGGAGTGGATTTTGAGAAGGTGGCAAACGCACGTCTGCTTACAAGCTCTGAATATACCATCAACCAAGCCCTGGGATATGTGTCGTTGAAGAATCTTGCCTTGCAGACAGACCAAGTACTTGCCATAGCTTACGAATACACTTATGGTGGCGTGACTTACCAGGTGGGTGAGTTTGCCAGCGATGTGACAAATGCCAACAGTACGCTCGTAGTTAAAGCCCTTAAGAACACAAGCAACAATCCGAGACAGGGAAACTGGGACCTCATGATGAAGAATGTGTATTATCTGGCATCAAACGTGGAGAAGGAGAAGTTTCGCCTCGACGTTAAGTACCAGAGTGACACTACGGGCGTTTACCTTTCGTATATACCAGAACCGCAGGTCAAAGATCAGACCATCATAAAGGTGTTGGGAGCTGACCGTCTTGACAACAACAACCGCACCAATCCCAACGGATACTTCGACTATGTGGAAGGATATACTGTCAGCAACGGAAGAGTGTTCTTCCCAGCGGCAGAGCCATTCGGAACCTATCTGAGAGACTACCTCCTCGGGAAGGGCGTGCCGGCAGAGAAAGTGGAGAGCTATGCTTTCACGGAACTATATGACTCAACGAAAACAATAGCCAAGCAGATAGCAGAGAAAGACAAGTATATGCTCATAGGACAGTTCAAGGGCACTGTTGCGAATGTCATTTCTCTTGGAGCCTATAACGTTCCGCAGGGTTCTGTGGTGGTGACGGCAGGAGGTATGACCTTGACGGAAGGCTCTGACTACTCTGTTGACTACAGCGCGGGAGAGGTGACGATTCTCAATCAGAGTATCATAGATGCCGGAACATCTGTGAATGTGTCATTGGAGAGCAATACCGACTATTCCCAGTCGAGGAAAACGATGGTTGGTCTTAACTGGGAATATGATTTCTCCAAGGATTTCCAGTTGGGAGGTACATTCCAGCATCTGTCTGAGCAGGCTCTCACCACCAAAGTGTCGATGGGTAATGAACCTCTCAACAACACATTATGGGGACTGAACATGAACTGGCACAAGGAGAGCCAATGGCTTACCAATGTGCTTGACAAGATACCGTTCCTGCATGTAACGCAACCGTCGAACATCACTCTGTCTGCTGAATTCGCACAACTTATTGCAGGGCAGAGCCATGGCACACAGGATAATGCTTCCTATCTTGACGATTTCGAGAATGCCAAGAACACAATTGATGTCAGCACTCCCACTTCATGGATAATATCAAGCGTGCCATCAATGTTCCCAGAATCCTCAGACAAGACCACACTGTCAAGCGGGTTCAACAGGTCGCTTCTTGCATGGTACACCATTGACCCTCTCTTTACAAGAAGGTCCTCTTCCCTGACACCAAGCCATATAAAGAGCGACCTTGAACAGCTGAGTAATTACTATGTAAGGGAGGTGTATGTAAACGAGCTGTTCCCTAACAGGAACCAAAGCAGCTATAACGGTGCTACATCCACACTGTCTGTACTTAACCTTGCTTACTATCCAGGGGAGCGAGGACCGTATAATTTCAATTCAGACCTTGATTTCAAGGGACATCTCACCAACCCCAAACGCACATGGGGTGGTATGATGAGAAAGATTGACACTAATGACTTCGAGACGGCAAACATAGAATATATTGAGTTCTGGATGCTTGACCCTTTCATCTACTCCAGTTCAGAGCCTGATGCCTCCCGTTATGGTGGTGACTTCTACATCAATCTTGGCGAAGTGAGCGAGGACATACTCCGGGACGGCAAGAAATTCTATGAAAGCGGAATGCCGGTAGATGGCTCACAGAGCTGGACGACAACACAATGGGGAAGAATCCCCACACAGACTACCGTGACATACGCTTTTGCAACAACCAAGGGGAGCAGAAGCCTTCAGGATGTAGGTTACAACGGTCTTACAAACGAACAGGAACAGCAATTCCAGACATATCAGGACTTCCTTACACAAATTCAGGGTAAGGTTGACCAAGCTGTATTTGATTCTATATGGGCTGACCCGGCAAATGACGACTACCATTATTTCCGTGGCAGGGATTTCGACCAGATACAGGCATCTATCCATCAGCGATATAAGAGAATAAACAATCCACAGGGCAACTCTCCAGACGAGGACATGCGAGAGGAAAACTATGATACTTCATACAAGAACTCTCCTGATGTCGAGGATATAAATCAAGACTATACTCTCAACGAGTATGAGAAATACTTCCAGTACCATGTGTCAATACGACCGGAAGACATGGTAGTTGGAAAAAACTATATTGTTGACAAACGGGAGACATCTCCAAAACTCAGGAATGGAGAACAGGGACACGCCACATGGTATCAGTTCAGAATACCGCTTGACGATTATGAGGAGAAGGTGGGGTCTATTTCTGATTTCACAAGTGTGAGGTTCATGCGTATGTTCCTTACAAATTTCGAGAAACCCATAGTGTTGAGATTTGGTACGTTCGACCTTGTAAGGGGTGAATGGCGTATCTATGAACAGAATCTTACAAACTCTGTTTCTACATCCGGAAAGATGGCGGTAAGTGCAGTGAGCCTTGAGGAGAACAGTGACAAGACCCCTGTCAACTATACCATGCCGCCAGGTATTGAGAGACCACAAGACCCAACGCAGCCACAGCTCGTTGAAGGCAATGAGCAGTCACTCGCACTCACGGTGACAAACCTTGGAAACGGTGAGTCAAAGGCTGTTTACAAGAACACCACTCTTGACCTCAGGCAATACAAGCGTCTGCAGATGTTCGTTCATGCCAATGCACTTGAACAGAACACAACCGGACTTGCCGACAATCAACTGGCGGTTTTCATACGCCTTGGTAGTGACTACAAGAATAATTTCTATGAGTATGAAATTCCTCTAAAGCTTACGCCTCCAGGCAAATACAACCGATACAGCTCGCAGGAGTGCGAAATAGTATGGCCGGAGGACAATATGCTCAACATCCCACTCTCACTCTTCACCTCTATCAAGAAACAGCGCAACACAGCCAAGACAATGGGAACGGCAAGCTACAATACTCTCTTCAGCATTTACGATGAGGACCATCCGGCAAACAGGATTAGCATCATGGGTAATCCTACACTTGGAGAGGTGAAGACAATGATAGTGGGAGTGCGCAATCTTTCAGGTGATGAGAAAAGCGGCGAAATTTGGATCAACGAACTGCGCTTGCTGGAGTTCAACAATGAAGGAGGATGGGCGGCACAGGGAACGCTGAACATGCAACTCTCTGATTTCGGAACCGTCAACCTGCAAGGTAAGTATATGACCGATGGCTTCGGAGGTCTTGAGGATGGAGTGGCACAGCGCTCACAGGAAAACTATAGCAGCTATACTGCGACTACGAATCTGGAACTGGGTAAATTCTTCCCAGACAAGGCGAAGGTAAGCGCACCATTATATTATAGCGTAAGCCAGGAGGAACACCGCCCGAAGTATAATCCTTTGGACACGGACATGGAACTTGACGATGCTCTTGATGCCATGGACAGCCATGAGAGAGACTCCATCGAATCCATCGCCGTGACGAAAACAAAGACTACCAACTTCTCATTGTCGAATGTGAGGGTCGGAATACAGACGAAACGTCATCCTATGCCGTACGACCCTGCCAACTTCTCGTTCTCCTATAGCCACTCACACAGACATACTTCTGGTGAGACCACTGTATATGAAAAGGAAGACCAGTGGAGAGGTTCCATGAACTATTCGTGGACTCCGGTGTATAAGGCATGGGAACCATTCAAGAAGATGATTAAAAGCAAGTCGAAATGGTATGATATTCTTAAGAAATTCGGACTGAACTGGCTGCCGCAAAATGTAAGCTTCAATACGGAGATAACAAGAAACTACTATGAGCTGCAGGAGAGGGACATGGAATCGCTGGAGGGCAACCAACTGCCGCTGACATTCAACGAGCAGTTCCTGTGGAACAGGGATTTCTCCATTAGGTGGGACTTCACGAAAAATCTGCACATGAACTTCCAGAGTGCCACCCACGCAGAGATAGAAGAGCCATATACCCCTGTAAACAAAGACCTCTATCCTGACCAGTATCAGGCATGGAAGGATTCTGTGTGGACAAGTATAAAGAATTTAGGAACACCGCTTGACTACAACCAGACGTTCACTGCGTCATATCAGTTGCCGCTTAATCTCATTCCAATATTCAACTGGATAAACGCTGATGCAAGCTACAACTCCACTTACTCTTGGGTAAGGGGTACGAGTCTTGAGGATGGTACATCGCTTGGCAATACCATTAGCACCAATCGTGCACTGAATATCAATGGAACACTGAACCTCGAGAAACTATATGGGCAGATTCCATTCCTTAAGAAGACGAACGACAGATTCAACAAGAGGGCTGTAACCCCAGTCAAGAAGAATACAAAGACGAACAAGAATATTCCAAAGGAAAAGAAAGACAAGGAAGGGGAGAAAGATAAAGAAAATGGCAAGAAACGGAAGGAACTGCCTAAGAACAAAAAGAGTTTCGAGAAGGAGATAACCATAGCGGCTGATACAGCCATCGTGATATCCCATGGAAAGAAGACAAAACGCATTATTGTAAACGCAAAGTCTGCTGATGGGAAGACGATAGATGTGAAATGGAAGAAAGTCGATGACAATAAGATTAAGCTGTTCAACAAGACAGACTCATCTATAAAGATGAAACTTACCGTTACACCCAAGGAGCCGCTTGAGAACAAGGGATGGTACAAGACTGCACAGTGCATAGCGAGGGTGATGATGATGGTGCGAAGTGTGAGCGTTTCATATAGAGACCAGTATTCCATGTCCCTGCCTGGATTCATGCCTACCATTGGCGATGCATTCGGACAGACAAGGGGACTCGGCACTCTCTCGCCAGGTCTTGACTTCGCATTTGGTGCAATCGATGACTCGTATATTGACAAGGCTATGGAAAGGGGATGGCTCCTCGCCAATGACAGCGTGGCTACACCGGCTGCTACGAGCAGGACAAAAGACTTGCAGATTAGAACGACACTGGAACCAGTCAAGAATCTTAAGATAGACCTCAATGCCTCTCGCACAGAGACTGTATCAAAAAGCATACAGTATATGTATGAAGGCTCGCCAACCACACAGAGCGGAACATTCACTATGACGACGATATCCATTGGCTCGGCTTTCGAAAGTATGGGAGACGCAACAAACGGCTATAAGAGCAAGACATTCGACAAGTTCGTGAACTCTCTGGAGAACTTCAGGCAGAAGGTGGAGAATAGATATGCAGGAGCAAGGATGCCAGACGGTTCTCAGTATGACGCTGCCACATCTCCTGTCAACATGTATGGTGCGGATGTAATGATTCCGGCATTCCTTAATGCCTATACTTCCATGGGCGGAAGCAGTCTTGACATCTTCCCTAAACTGTCAAGCTTGTTGCCAAACTGGACCGTAAGGTATAGCGGATTGTCACAGCTGCCATGGTTCAGAGACTTGTTCAAAAGCGTGAACATCAACCACTCCTATAAGAGCATCTATGCCGTGGGTGCATACCAGAGCTATAGTACATGGGAGGAATACCGTGATGGACTGGGATTCATAACGGATGCCGTTTCAGGAATGCCTACACCAAGCTCCATGTACAACATTTCTCAGGTGTCAATCAACGAGGCTTTCTCACCACTGTTAGGAGTGGATGTTACCCTACATAATAATCTTACTGCCAAAGTGGAGTACAGGTCAACACGCAACCTCTCACTGTCCATGACAAGCATACAGGTGAATGAGGCAATAAGCAAGGACTGGGTAATAGGAATGGGCTACAAAATTAACAACTTCAGCCTTTTCGGAGGTGCAGGACATAGAAAGGTGAAGGGCAAGAAGACGAATGATGCCGATAGCAATAACCAGAATAAGTCAACATCGAAGAACAACAGCAAGGGATTCAACAACGACCTTAACCTGAGACTTGACCTGTCATACAGGAAACAGGCTTCCATAACCCGTGACATCGCAAGCCTTACGAGTACGGCAAGCAATGGAAACACGGCATTCAAGTTTGCCTTTACGGCTGACTACACCCTTAGCAGGCTTATCACATTGAGCTTCTATTATGACATGCAGACTAACACGCCGCTGCTTTCGTCAAGTAGTTATCCTACAACCACGCATGACTTCGGACTGAATCTGAAAATGTCGCTAACAAGATAAAGGTTTAAGAGTTTAAAAGTTTAAAAAGTTTATAAGTTAAGGTGACCAATCTCCCTCCCCAGGGAGGGGTGACCCTTCTAAGAAAAAATCATTTATGAAGAAAATCAGAGCAGCCGTCGTTGGATACGGCAACATTGGACATTACACTTTGCAGGCTCTGGAAGCCGCAGAGGATTTTGAAATCGCAGGAGTAGTTCGCCGTCAGGGTGCGGAAAACAAACCGGCAGAGCTTGCTGCCTATGATGTAGTGAGTGACATTCGTGAATTAAAGGATGTTGATGTGGCAATACTTGCCACTCCCACCCGCACGTGTCCTGACTATGCCAAGGAGATAATTCCCATGGGTATCAACACTGTTGACAGCTTTGACATCCATACTGCAATACTTGACTATCGTAACGACATGATGCCTATATGCAGGGAGAATAATGCTGTAAGCGTTATTGCGGCAGGATGGGATCCAGGTTCGGACTCAGTTGTGAGAACTCTCATGCAGAGTCTGGCACCAAAGGGATTGAGCTACACTAATTTCGGACCGGGAATGTCAATGGGACATTCTGTGTGCGTACGTTCAAAGGAGGGAGTGAGAAATGCCCTTTCAATGACCATTCCACTCGGTGAGGGAATACATAGACGTATGGTATATGTGGAACTCGAAGATGGGGCAAGCCTTGAGGAAGTGACAAAAGCCATAAAGGCTGACCCTTACTTTGCAAGCGACGAGACACATGTCTTCGCAGTGCCGTCAGTTGACGAAGTAAGAGACATGGGACATGGCGTGCACCTCGTGCGCAAGGGCGTTAGCGGTAAGACACACAACCAGCATCTTGAGTTCAACATGAGCATTAACAATCCTGCGCTTACAGGACAGGTACTGGTCAATGTGGCGCGCGCTTCCATGAGATTGCAGCCTGGATGCTATACCATGGTAGAAATTCCTGTCATTGATATGCTGCCAGGCAGCAGGGAAGAACTCATACCCCACCTCGTGTAGTCATGTCAAGACTTTATTCCATATACAGAGAGCATCCGGTCGTCACTACCGATTCGCGCACATGTCCGGAAGGCTCTATCTTCATCGCATTGAAAGGCGAGAGCTTCGATGGAAACCGTTTCGCATCGCAGGCTCTTGCCAATGGATGTGCCTATGCTGTCATTGACAACCCTGCCTGTGCCGTGGAAGGCGACGACAGATATATCCTTGTCGATGATGCGCTTGTGGCTTTCAAGGAACTTTCAAGGGAACACCGAAGGCAATTTGCCATTCCTGTCATTGGTATTACTGGTACAAATGGCAAGACAACGACAAAAGAGTTGATTGCAGCCGTCCTTTCTGAGAAATACAATGTGATGTTCACGCAAGGTAACTTCAACAATGATGTAGGTGTTCCAAAGACACTGCTGACCCTTGACGGCAGCCACGACATTGCTGTGGTGGAGATGGGAGCAAGCCATCCGGGAGACATCACGAAACTCGTGGAGTATGTGGAGCCTACCTGTGGACTCATCACCAATGTGGGGATGGCGCACCTGCAGGGATTCGGAAGCTTCGATGGTGTCAAGGCAACCAAAGGAGAACTCTATGACTTCCTTGTCGCACATGATGGCATGGTTTTCCTTAATGCGGCAAACGACAACCTCGTGGAAATGGCGGAAAGAAGGCATGTCTCCAAGATTGTTGCATATGGAGCCGACTGCAAGGAAGTAACGGTAAGCGGACATGTAGGGAAATGTGCACCCTTCCTGACATTCACATGGCATGAGAAAGGTGGGACAGACCATCATGTAGAGACACATCTTGTAGGTGCCTATAATATAGACAACATGCTTGCAGCGGCGTGCGTGGGCCTGCATTTCGGCGTATCGCCTGATGCAGTGAGCCATGCCCTTGCATCGTATATACCTGGAAACAACAGGTCGCAGCTTATGACAACTGCCGACAACCATCTCGTGGTGGATGCCTACAATGCCAATCCTTCGAGTATGGCTGCCGCACTCCGCAATTTCAGCATGATGGATGTGCCGGGAAAGATGGTGATACTTGGTGACATGAGGGAACTCGGTGAGGCAAGTAGCGCAGAACACCAACGTATAGCCGACTATCTTGCAACAGCCGCCTTCGATACAGTGTGGCTTGTAGGAGAGGAATTCTCCGTAACAGACTGTCCTTTCACGAAATTCCGTAATGTAGAGGAGGTGTTGCAGGCAGTCAAAAGGCAGAAG
This sequence comes from uncultured Prevotella sp., assembly GCA_945875635.1. GTDB lineage: Bacteria > Bacteroidota > Bacteroidia > Bacteroidales > Bacteroidaceae > Prevotella. The sequence continues at coordinate 34,161 of CAMCLD010000016.1, read as the reverse complement.
CCTAAGGGTATGTATATTCTTATAAAGGGCAGCAACGGAGTGCGTCTCTCTCAACTCACGTCTGTGCTTTAGTTGTTGAAATGGAGCTTCTCCCCAGCCTCTCATGGGGGAGAGATCACCAACTTGAGTAAATTGTGGTTATTCAATCTTCAACCTTTCAAAGCATTAAATGCGGGACTTCCCCATAAACGATAGGATTTCCCCTTTCGCAATTTAGGGATATCCATTGTGCTGCATTTGTCAGGAATGCTTATCTTTGCATCATGAAACATAATAATTGGCGTGACAACGCTGAAGTCTAACCAAAATCAAAGAAAGGGAAACATTATGAAAAAGTTCTTGTTAACAATGGCTATGACAGTTATAATGTCAATGAATGCAATGGCATACACACACTATGAATATGGGAAGGGAAACGTGAGGTATAAGACGGTATATGTCCACCGTGATGGAAGTGTGTGCAAGAATGATGCCCACAAATGCAACAGGACACATGTAAAGAAGCAGGTTAAGGCCTCTGGTTCGTGCAACGCACATAAGAAAAAGAGGTATTGCAGCTATTGCGGAAAGAGACTCGACTTCTGCAAATGTATCCGAAAAAACAACTCCTATCGCTCATGCAACAACAACCGTTCATGGCATGGCAGATAGACACCCTCTTTTCTATGCACTTTCAGGAAATGACTATTAAATAAATAAACAGCTGAGTTCCGTTCCAGGACTCAGCTGTTTATTTTCAAAACACGTAGAGTTATTTTTGTTTTCCACCCTTTTCTTTTCATTGTTTTTTTTCTGCCATGAGTAAAAACATTGCTATATAATATGGTAGTTTGATTTTTTTTGTGTAAGTTTGCATGATTATTACCAATGGCAAAATAAATGACGACAAAGAACATAACCGTCCAACCATCCAACAAATCTGACGGAGAAAATCGGAAAACGGAAGGTTCGGGCCTGAGCCTCGAAACGATAAACTATCCTTCAGACCTTCGCAAGCTGCCAGTAGCAGACCTTCCTGAGGTATGCCGACTGTTGCGTGAACGTATAGTGAGCGAGGTGGCTGTAAACCCAGGACATCTTGCGTCAAGCCTTGGCGTCACGGAGATAACGGTAGCACTACATTATGTCTTCAATACTCCTTACGACCGCATAGTGTGGGATGTGGGACATCAGGCCTACGGACACAAGATACTTACTGGCAGGCGAGACAGGTTCTGCATGAACAGGAAACTGAATGGTATCATGCCGTTCCCATCACCCAAGGAGAGCGAATATGACACCTGCACTTGCGGTCATGCGTCTAATTCCATCTCCGTAGCACTGGGCATGGCTGTGGCTGCGCGCCTTACAGGCAACGACGACAGGCATGTCATAGCCGTCATAGGCGATGGAGCCATGAGTGGTGGACTTGCCTTTGAGGGACTTAACAATGTGTCGTCAAGTCCCAACGACCTGCTTATTGTGCTCAACGACAACGACATGTCAATAGACCGCGCCGTTGGAGGCATGGAAAAGTACCTACTCAATCTTGATACCAACGAGACGTACAACAAACTGAGATTCAAAGTGTCGAGATGGCTGCATTCAAAAGGTCTGCTCAGTGACGACCGTAGAAATGGAATCATAAGACTCAACAATGCGCTGAAATCCGTCATCTCCCATCAGCAGAATGTATTTGAGGGAATGAATATCAGGTATTTCGGTCCTTTCGATGGACATGATGTGAAGGAGTTGGTAAGGATTATGAATCAGCTCAAGAACATGAAAGGTCCCAAGCTGCTCCATCTGCATACTGTCAAGGGCAAAGGGTACAAACCTGCTGAGGACAATGCAACGCTATGGCATGCTCCCGGGAATTTCGACCCGGAGACGGGAAAGAGGATAGTTGGTGACTCTACGAACAAACCTCCGAAATTCCAGGAAGTCTTCGGGAAAACACTTCTCGAACTTGCAAAGATGAATCCAAGAATAGTGGGAGTGACACCTGCCATGCCAACGGGTTGCTCTATGAACATCATGATGGAGGCAATGCCAGAACGTACCTTCGACGTAGGTATAGCCGAAGGACATGCCGTAACCTTCTCAGCAGGAATGGCAAATGATGGACTGCTGCCTTTCTGCAATATTTACAGTGCCTTCGCACAGCGTTCTTACGATAACATAATACACGATGTGGCGATACTCAAGCTGCCGGTAGTATTGTGTTTAGACAGAGCAGGACTCGTGGGGGAGGATGGGGCAACCCATCACGGAGCATTCGACATGGCAGCATTGCGGCCAATTCCGAATCTTGTCATATCAGCGCCAATGGACGAGATGGAACTGCGGCATCTTATGTACACGGCTCAGCTCGAAGGGAAAGGCTCCTTCGTTATCCGCTATCCGAGAGGAAGGGGCTCGAACATTGAATGGCAGTGCCCGTTTGAGGAAGTGCCCATAGGCAAGGGTAGGAAACTACGTGATGGAAACAGCGTAGCCATACTCTCAATAGGGACGACAGGCGTTGATGTGGAGAAGGCTATCGATTCCCTGTCAGAAGAGAGACCGGACATAAGTCCCGCACATTATGACATGAGATTCGTAAAACCTATTGACGAGGACATTCTAAGCGAAGTGGCGCAGTCGTTCAAGCACATCGTGACGGTAGAGGATGGTGTCAGGACTGGTGGCTTCGGCACGGCTGTCATGGAATGGCTTTCAGAACATGGTTACAGCATACCTGTGACGCGTTTGGGACTTCCAGACTCTTTCGTGGAGCAGGGGACGGTGACACAGCTAAAAGAAATAGTCGGCATCGACAGCGAATCTATAAAGAGACTACTGACTCGTCAACTTGCCAACTTGTTTTTTCGTAAACCCAAGGGTACTCCTTGTCAACATTAAATTATCATGAAAATAATAATAGTGGGCGCATACGCCATAGGTACATACCTTGCGAAATTCTTCTCTCGCAACAACTACGACATAACGCTTATTGACACTAACGAGGAGAACCTTGAGAGACTGGCTCGTGACTTTGACATACTTACGATGGCAGCTCCGCCAACAAGCATCGACACCCTGAGAGAAGTGGGCACGGCAAAGGCAGACTTGTTCATAGCCGTCACCAACGACGAAGGGGCAAACATCACTGCATGCATCCTTGCACATGCGCTTGGGGCAAGGAAGACAGTTGCCAAGGTGGACAGCTACGAGTATATGAAACAGGAGAATGAGATAGTATTCAACAACCTGGGAGTAAACTCGCTGATATATCCAGAACTGCTGGCAGCGACAGACATAATAAATGGTCTCAAGATGTCATGGGTCAGACAGAGATGGGATGTGCATCAGGGTGCTCTTGTCATGCTTGGCATAAAACTACGGGAGAGTTGTGAGATTCTCGACAAACCTCTAAGGGAGATAAGTGGTCCGGATGACCCATACCACGTAGTGGCGATAAAGCGGGGAGACGAAACCATCATACCGGGTGGAAATGACGTGCTGAAACTATATGACCTCGCCTATTTCATGACAACAAAAAACTATATTCCTTATGTCAGGAAGATAGTGGGTAAAGAACATTATGTCGATGTGAAGAACGTTATGGTCATGGGTGGTGGCTCCACAGCTGTCAGAAGCGTAAACATGATGCCGGAATATATGAATGCCAAAGTCATAGAATATGACGAGCAACGGTGTGAGCAACTCAACGGACTCATAGAAAGTGAGGATACCCTCGTTATAAATGGCGATGGAAGGGACATGTCCCTGCTTGTAGAGGAGGGCATAAGGAGTCATCAGGCTTTCGTTGCACTCACTGGAAACTCCGAGACCAACATACTTGCATGCCTGTCAGCTAAACGTATGGGAGTGAGAAAGACGGTGGCAATGGTAGAGAACCTTGACTATGTGGGAATGGCTGAGAGCCTTGACATAGGAACCATCGTGAACAGGAAAGTCATTGCAGCCTCGTATATTTATCAGATGATGCTTGACGCCAACGTGCATAACGTGCGTTTCCTGATGACAGCCAATGCCGATGTAGCGGAATTTGTTCCAGTGCAGGGGTCGAAGGTGACGAGAAAGCAGGTAAAGGAATTGTCCATCCCACGCGGAATGACTTTCGGAGGCTTGGTGCGCGAGGGTGAGGGAATGCTTGTCTCCGGAAATACGCAGATAGAGGCAGGCGACACCGTTGTGGTGTTCTGTCATAATGTGGACATGAGAAAGGTTGAGAAAATGTTCATTTAGTATGCTTAACAGAAAACTTATATGCAAGATATTCGGCTCGCTGCTTCTTCTTGAGGCAATGCTGATGACACCGGCACTTGCCATAGCAATAGTCAACAAAGGCAATGACATGTTGTCCTTCACAGTGGCGATACTTGTGACCTCTGCCGCAGGAGGTATGCTGAGACAGGCTGGCAGACACTCAGACAGCAGTATGAGCCGGCGTGACGCTTATTTCGTAGTGACGGTATCATGGATTCTCTTCTCACTCTTCGGAATGATTCCATTCCTCGTGGGTAATGTCACACAACTCTCTTTCACGGATGCCTTCTTCGAAACAATGTCTGGGTTCACCACTACAGGAGCTACCATCATCGATGACGTGGAGGTGTTGCCAAAAGGTCTGCTTTTCTGGCGTTCGCTTACTCAGTGGATAGGTGGATTGGGTATCGTGTATTTCACCATTGCCATATTGCCATCACTGGTGGGTGGCTCCGTAAGGATATTCTCAGCTGAGGCAACAGGACCTATACGAAGCAAACTGCATCCACGCCTCAGCACAAGTGCGAAATGGATATGGATGGTGTATTTCATTCTCACATTAGCATGCTTCCTCAGCTATATGGGATGCGGAATGGGATGGTTCGACGCTGTCAACTACTCCATGACAAGCACAGCTACCGGCGGATTTGCCACGACAAATGGCAGCATTGCTACATTCCACTCTCCTGCTGAGGAATATGTATGCACATTGTTCTGTTTCCTTTCGGGAGTGAACTTCACGCTGCTCTATTGCTCAGTGGCAAAGCTAAAGGTGCGCGACTTGCTGCGCAACGAGGAGTTCCGGTTCTATGTAATCCTTGTTTCCACTATCTCTGCCATTATAATGTACGAGCTTATGAGTGTCAACGGCTATGATTTTGAAAAAGCTTTCCGTTGCTCCATATTCCAGGTGGTTTCTTTCACCACAACGACAGGACTCTTCAACGACGATGCAGGTACATGGCCACATGTCACATGGGTGTTGCTTGCTGTCTGTATGTTCTTTGGAGGATGCTCAGGCTCTACAAGTGGAGGAATAAAAAGCATCAGGGGAGTGATGCTCTTCAAGACGGTACGCAACGAGTTCCGGCAGATCCTGCATCCCAATGCTGTCCTGCCTGTCAAGATAGGAGGCTCCAATGTGCCACAGTCAAAGAGGGTTACACTGCTTGCCTTCCTTTCCCTTTACATGATGCTTGCCTTCCTGTGCTCTTTCGTAATGGTGGCATCAGGAATAGACAATACGAATGCCATTACCATCACACTGAGCTGTCTTGGCAATGTGGGACCGACACTGGGACTGGAAATTGGACCAACCATGTCGTGGAGCCAGTTGCCAGACTTTGCTAAATGGCTATGTGCCTTCCTGATGCTCGTGGGCAGACTGGAGATAATCTCTGTACTGGTCATATTTACAAAGGAATATTGGAGGGACAATAGTTGAGAGGCACCTTAAGACCTGACACCTTAAATGCTATAAACTTGTCAACTCGTCAACTTAAAAATATATATATGAACACATCCACACCACTCACTTTTGCCATTTTCGGCAATGAATATCAGATACATAAATCAGCATCCATAAGCAAGATTCTCGGATGTCTGGAAAAGCATGAAGCAGACGTGTGCATTGACAAGGCGTTCTATGACTTCCTCGTAAAGAGGCAACTGATTGACTTGCCAGACGTGAGGGTCTTTTCAGACAGCCAGTTCGATGCGGATTTCGTGATATCGATGGGTGGAGACGGAACCCTTCTAAAGGCAGCAAGCAGGGTAGGGGATAAGCAGATTCCAATCATTGGCGTCAACATGGGAAGACTGGGATTCCTTGCCGGTGTCATGCCATGCGACATAGAGGATATGGTTAACGATATCTTCAATGGAGAATATGTGCTTGACAGACATGCGGCAATACAAGTGGAGGTGGAGGGAACGATACTCAGGGAAAATCCGCTTGCACTGAATGATATTGCTGTGCTTAAAAGAGATAATGCTTCAATGATTTCAATACGGACATGCGTAAACGGTGAGTTCCTTACCAATTATCTCGCAGATGGACTCATTGTAGCCACACCCACAGGCTCAACGGCTTACTCGCTGTCAAATGGCGGTCCGGTGATAGTGCCTCAGACTGGAATACTTTGCCTCACGCCTGTAGCTCCACACTCTCTTAATGCACGACCAGTGATTATATCAGACGATTCCGTCATTTCTCTTGAGGTAGAGAGTCGCTCCCACAACTTCCTTGTGGCTATTGACGGCAGGTCGGAGAAACTGGCAGATGACATGAGGCTAACTATACGGAAGGCACCAACAGACATTCTTATAGTAAAGCGCAAGGAGTCGCGCTATTTCTCAACACTGCGCAAGAAACTAATGTGGGGAGCTGACCCAAGAAGGTAAATTGAATATAATTTTCGCAAGTAAGGAAAGTTAAGGAAGTTATGACGATACTACGTAAATTATTTCATACACCTACCACGCGGTACAGCATTTCAGAGATTTTGAGATGGCTGGGAAGAATATGGAAATACAACAGGCTGCAGGCAACGCTGAACGCTGTAATAGGAATACTGGGGGTGGCAGTAAGCCTCACACAGGTGTGGGCAGTGAAACATGCAATTGATGTGGCGGCAGGAGCGGAGAAAGGCAGTATCTATACTGCCGTAGCCATTATGGGACTCCTCATACTTGCGGATTTCGCACTTAACATATCCGGCATTTGGGTTAGGAACTTGCTTGGAATAAAGGCACAGAACAGGATGCAGCAAATGATGCTCGACAGAATACTGCGCTCTGAATGGCATGGCAAGGAAAGCAGACACTCGGGAGACGTGCTGAACAGGTTAGAGGCAGATGTCAGCAATGTGGTGTCTTTCCTGACGGAAACAATTCCGTCGTCAATATCGGTATTGCTCATGTTCATAGGCGCTTTCACATATCTGGCTTCCATGGACTGGCGTCTCGCACTTGTCATTACTTTCATGATTCCGCTTTTCGTGCTTGTCAGCAAAACGTATGTGGGAAAGATGAGGCTGCTCACAAGGAAAGTCAGGGACAGCGATTCAAAGGTGCAAAGCGTATTGCAGGAGACCGTACAGCACAGGGTACTGCTGAAGACGCTTGAAGGATATGACGAAGCTGTGGGCAGACTTGAGAACACGCAGAGCGAATTGAGACGAAATGTGGTGAAAAGGACGGTGTTCAGCGTCTTCAGTAATCTGGTACTTAACTTTGGGTTCGCAATGGGATATCTGATAGCGTTCCTGTGGGCGGCAGTACAGATGTCATTGTCAATGCTTACATTCGGTGGAATGACTGCTTTCCTGCAACTCGTAAACAGAATACAGGGACCTGCAAGGAGCCTCACCAAGCTCGTGCCTGCGTTCGTCAGCGTGTTCACGGCAGCGGAGAGGCTTATGGAACTCGAAGAGGAGCCTATGGAAGAGCAGGGTGAGCCTGTCCTCCTTGACGGACCATGCGGCGTGCGGATGCAGGATGTCAGCTATACGTATATGGATGGTGAGGATAAAGTGCTCAACAGGGTGACATTCGACTTCAAGCCTGGTTCATGCACAGCCATTCTTGGAGAGACAGGCTCTGGCAAGACAACTCTCGTGCGCATCATGCTTGCACTGCTGTCACCGCAGGAAGGAAGGGTTGAAATATACAATAGCTTGCAGAAGGTGCTCATGACACCACTGCTGCGCGCTAATTTCGTGTATGTGCCACAAGGCAATACGCTGATGAGCGGAACCATACGCGATAATCTGAAGATGGGTAGGCAAAATGCCACGGATGAGGAAATAAGACAAGCCCTGATGCTGTGCTGTGCAGATTTTGTCTATGACCTTCCTGATGGCATAGACACGTTTTGCTCTGAGCAGGGAGGAGGACTGAGCGAGGGACAGGCACAGCGCATCTGTATAGCCAGGGCACTGCTTCGCAACCGTTCCGTCATGTTGTTCGATGAAGCAACAAGCGCCCTCGATACGGAGACCGAGAAGCGCCTGCTTTCCAATATCCTTGCCCGTCGGGACAAGACAATAATATTCATAACCCATCGCCTGGCAGTGGTGGATTATTGTGATTGCTGCCTGAAGATTTCTTAAAGCGAAATCTGTCATCAGACATCCAAAGGTTGTCAGAACACTGTCACTTTTCCTTTGTGGATATACAGTCCTTTGGCACTTGGATATGAAACCTGCCTGCCGTCAATGGTGAGCCATCTGTCATCATTCGACTCTTCCTTGCTGACGGTAGTATTTGCAATTCCGTCTAAGTCACCCAGGAAAGTGCGCAGCGAGGAGAGTGCGAGAGTAGCCTTGCCAGTCTCATTGTCAAACAACGATGCGTTATACCAGTTGTCGGTTACTCTGTTTGTACTCCAGTCGAGTCCATACTCGTTTGCCTCAGGCCACCACCAGTATAGACCTTTGACACTGCCGTGGTTGTTGAGCATGTCTATGAGGTCTTCTGTGAAGTTCTTCTGACCTTCTTCGGAATAAGGATAGGTGCCGGAATAGTCAAAGGTGCCGCCCATCGACCAATGGCTGGAATATCCGGTCTCTACAATCATTATGTCTTTGCCCTGGAAATTTGTTTCCAGTGTGTTGATGGCAGTCTCCAAAGTGTTTAGGTCTCCATGGTAGTATGGATAGTAACTCAACCCAATGATGTCATACTCCACGCCATACGATGCCATGTTGTCGTAGAAAGCCTTTAGGACAGAAGTCTGGGCTGCTCTTTCTGTATGTATTATGATTTTCGCATCAGGACACTCCTCCCTGCATGCTTCTCCTGCCTTCTTCAGAAGTGTGGTGAAACGAGACCAGTTGGCTGAGTTGCTGGTATAGCATTTCTTTAGACTTGAACTGCCACTCTCACCCCAGAGCATGCCATAGCTTATTTCATTGCCAGTCTGTATGAAGTCGGGTGTTGCGCCAGCTGCCTTCAGCTCCTGCAACACTGACTTTGTATATTCATATATCTTGGTATATAAGTCATTGTCGGAGAGAGACACCCATGATGCCGGAGTCCATTGCTTTGCAGGGTCAGCCCAGGTGTCGCTGTAGTGGAAGTCAAGTACAAATGCCATTCCTTTCTCTTTTATTCTTTTGCCCAAAGCTTTTACATAGTCTAAGTCCTGACATACTCCCTCGCCCTTTTCCGTATCGGTGGCATTGGCAGGATCGACAAACAGTCTTACTCTCATGGAATTCCATCCCTGGAGTCTCAGGAATTCCAGCATGTCCTCGATGTTATTGCCATCATGGTCCTTGTACATAGCTCCATGCTCCTCATATTTCGGGAGCATCGAAATGTCGCCACCCACATACTTCTGGGCGTATGTGTTTACAAGTAATGCACCTGCGATGAATAATAAAGTAATTATGCGTTTCATAATAGTTTGGTATTATTTTGTTATTAAAATGTAAAGTCTTTTCGTAGAATAGTAGTGCTTGTTGCGGCTTGGCTGTTGTGTTTGCTGTTAAGGTTCAGGGGGAATGCCATGACATTCACGGCATGTCCCCCCTAAGTTCTCCTTTGTTAAAAAAAAAACATTATATGTTATCTCACCACGATTTTCTTGCCGTTGTGGATGTATATGCCTTTCTGGGCAGGAGCGGCTACGCGCTGTCCTCCTATAGTGTAATAGGCGTTGTCACCATACTGTACGTTGTCAGCCTTGATGCCATCTATGGCAGTCATGGTGCTTGTCACGTCGTTTGCCACGAGCTTACCTCCATAAGTTCCTGTAATCTCGAAATAAGTGTCCTCTGTGATAGGACCAAGGTCTGCTGTCTGTAGCTTTCCGCTTCCCTGGTTGAAGATGATGTTGAAGGAATATCCGGCTGTGTTCACGTCGAACTTATGATAATACCATTTCACTCCGTCTATGGTCTTGGTGTCTGTGATACTTGTGCCAGGCCATTTGCCCGTCAGCTCGGCAGGATCCCATGCATAGAAATATACAGGCGACCACTCAGGGTCTTTCAGATATACGGTGGCGGTGTGTGCCTTGAAAGGTTTCACTGTGTATTCTCTTGTGATGACACCACTTACTGTAGAGCCTGACAGGATGCCCACCTTGAGAGTCTCGGAACTGCTGATTCTTATCTTCGTGCCACTTGCCACCTGTGTGCTGTTAGCGGTAGGAGTGGAACCGTCAAGAGTATAGACAACCTTGGCATCCGATGATTGCGATACAGCAGACAGCGTTACGTCGAAAGCATCGGTGTAAGTACCTGAAGCCTTGTCTGCCCAAGCCGTTCCCGTCGATTTTGACAAGTAATAGCGATAGTGATATCCCTTGGCAACCTGCACGTATGTCGATGATGCGGTATAGCCGTCAGGATTGCTTCCCACAACGACAATTAGGTTGCCCTTCGAACCCTTCACGTTGTTTGCGTAGTATTTGGTGTTGCTTGCGAAGTTGCTGTATGAACTTGTGTTGGTTATTCCGGCAGCCTTCCTTATGTCAATCATGTTCTTTATCTCCTGCTTGTAGTCTTTCCAGTGGGACAGGAAAACACATGGGGTACCAGGCATTGCAATGAGGAACGCGTTGGCAGCCAAGGTGTCTTTCTTTATAGGGTCCTGCTGCTCAGTGGCAGAACGATACTGTGTGTCATGGTTCTCTACAAAAGTGACAGCATACCTGCTGTAGCCACTCTGGCTCATAAGGCTTGAGTTGGCAAGCTTTGTCCAGTTGTTGCCGTTGATGGCGTCGCGGACAGTATATCTGAATGGGAAATCGAAAGCCGCCGACATGATAGTGCCGTTGTCCTTGGTGCCGTCAACCCATGATTTCAGTGTGTTCACATTGCCGTCCCAGTATTCACCTACAGAGAATGACACACCACTCTCCTTGTTGTATTTTGCAGTATATGAGGCAGAGTAGCCTTTGGTCATGTCATATCTGAAACCAGAATAGCCAAGGTCGTTGAGCAGGTAGTCTAAATATACCTTTATGCATTTCTGCACGTTTGCACTTGTGTGGTCAAGGTCGCGGCATCCCGACCAGTCCTCGCCAGTGTCGTTATTGCCCAGTTTGTAGCCCTTGCCGTCAGCCCATGTCTTGGTGGCTCCACCGTCATCATTGCCACAGATGTCACTTGGCAGCATCTGGTAATCCACACCTTTGTATGTCTCTTTGGGGAAGTCAACCCATGAGTTGCCTACACCAAGGTTGTTGCGGTGGTTTATCACCACGTCGGCAATGACACCGAGATTCTTGCTCTTGAAAGTGCTGATGAGTTTACGCAGCTCTGACTCTGTGCCGAACGAACTGTTCTGGTCGAAATAATAGACGGGCATATATCCCATGTTGTTGTAGCTGTTGTTGCAGTTGCCGCTTTGTGGAATCCAAATCAAGTCGAAATAGGAAGAAAGCTCGTCTGCCTGTGCCTCGAGAGTTGTCCACTTGGAGTCAACGTATGAATCCCAGTAGAATCCCTGTAGCATTACACCACCATAATTGTTCTGCCACCCCTGAGCCATAATGCTGGTGGCGAAGAATAATGATAAGATAGTTGAATAGATGTGTTTCATTTTCATTAAGTTTATAGTATTATGTTGTAAAGTTACAACATTCCTGGCTTTCATGGGGCAAATCCCTGTAATGTTATTCCAGTTTTTTGTGCGCAATCGATTGTTCAAACCAACTGCAATTGTACTCATTGCCTCCTGCAAAGCATTGCAATAAACTTTGTCTTGAATTCGTTGAGCCCACGTTAATTATACAACCCCTTAACCCTTCAAACCTCTGGTACTCCCTCCCTTCTGGGGAGGGGTGGGGGGAGAGGCTTTTACTTGTCAACTCGTTTACTTGTCAACTTTTTTAAAAAATGAACATAACAGCTGTTTTACGCCCATCGCAGTCAAGAGAACTGCAGGGCACACTTTACATCCATATTACCGTCATGCGTGTCTCACGCCAGTTCTCAACACACCATAAACTATTTCTTCATGAGTGGGATTCAGGCAACCATGAGGTCGTCTATACAGGGAATGCCATGCGCGACTCCGAACTCTCCATCATATCAGACAGTCTAGCATGGCAGATGGAGAGGATGAGGAATGTCGTAAATGAGTCGCAGGACATGCCGCTTGACAGCCTTTTTAACAAGTTGAGAAATATCCGGAAACCTACCACCTTCTTCGCTTTCATGAGAATGGAGGTGAATCGCTTGCGCCTGATGGAGAGAATGGGCACGGCAGCCAACTACCTATCTACAATGAACAGCTTCATGGCGTTCCGCAGACATCAGGACCTTATCGTTCCTTCACTCTCAAAACATATTGTAGAGGAATATGGGGCATGGCTGAGAAACCAGTCGCTGGCACACAACACCATAGCATTCTACCTGCGCACGTTGCGAACCATATATAACAAGGCAATGGAAGACATGAATGCTGAAAGCAGAAATCCGTTCCAGGGAATGCGCATGGGTGTTGAGAAAACGGCGAAAAGGGCTGTGGGAATTGACGTCATAAAGAAAATTGCCTGCCTTGACCTGAAGGACATGCGACATCTCGATTTCGCAAGAGACATGTTCCTTTTCTCTGTTTATATGAGGGGAATGCCATTCGTCGATATGGCATATCTACGGAAAAAAGACCTATGCAACGGATTCATCTCATACAGGCGGCGCAAGACAAACCAGATGCTGCGTGTGGAATGGGAACAGCCAATGCAGGATATAGTGGACAAATATGCATATCTTACAAAAGGCACACCGTATCTGCTTCCTGTCATACTGCATGACGATGGCTCGCACAGACGCCAGTATCTCACAACACTGCACCGTATTGACAGAAACCTCATGACAATAGGCGGAATGATAGGACTCAAGGCTCCACTTACGACATACGTGGCAAGACACTCATGGGCAAGCATAGCACATAAGATGAATATCCCTATTGGCATAATAAGCGAGGGACTCGGACACGACTCGGTGAAGACGACACTGGTGTATCTCGCTTCGCTCGACGCAACAATGATAGACAAGGCTAACCACAGGATTATCTCAATGCTGCGAAGATGACAATGTGGAGTTGAACAAATGGCGGAAAGCTACACCGGCACCAGTAAGACCTAAAGGGAATGCCCACCATATACCGGCAAGACCCATGCCCATCCTTATGCCAAGCATGTAGCCTACGGGAAGAGAAACCATGAAGTATGCCACAAAAGCAACGGTCATCAGTGGCTTAACCCTGCCTATGCCGCGCAGGGCATTGGAATAGGTATATTGCAGACCGTCACCAAACTGGTAGGCTATAAGCGGGGCTATGCAGGATGATGCCAGCAAACCAACTTCTTCGTTGTCAGTGAAAAGACCTATAAGGTCTCTGCCAAACACAACGGTGGGAACGGAAAGGCAAAAGGCTATAAGCATGATAAGCCGGAAACCGGCAACCACATTGTCCTTCATGGCTACATGGTCTCCCTGACCGCTGAAGTAGCCCACCCTCACAGATATGGCTGCTGCCATTCCAAAATATATAAGATAGAAAAACTGGGAGATGGTGAGCATCACCTGATGGGCGGCCAAAGATACCATGCCTATCCATCCTACCATTACACCGGAAAGGGAGAATGCTGCCGTCTCCATACCCAACTGGGCTGCCAATGGTATCCCCATGCTCCACAGCCTGCGGAAGTCGGACTTGTTCATCTTTCCCGCAAACAGTCCTTTGCGCACCTTTCCATATCTCTTGCCCAGAAAGAACACACATGCTAATGCCACCATCATGAGCATGCGGGATATCAGAGTGGCGATACCAGCACCAGTTAGTCCCATCTCAGGGAAACCACACATGCCGTATATGAGCAGGTAGTTGCCGATGATGTTTATTGCCACACCGCCTATCATCGTCCACATTGGCACACGTGTGTGGGTGATGCCGTCAAACAACTGTTTCATCACATTGAAACAGCAGGCGAAAGGTATGGATATCATGTTGATGGCAAAATATGGGCGCATGACGGGAATAAGGTTCTGGGGTTGACCTAAACGGTCAATGAAGCAGTATGTAAGGAATAAGACTCCTGTAACGAACAGCCCCATCAGCATGTTGGCTGCTATCGCATTTCTCAACACCTCACCAATCCTTGACTCATTGCCCTGGCCAAACAGGTTGCTCACCATGGGCGTAATGGCATTGCTGAAGCCAAGGCAAACAAGGAGACCGAGCACGAAAATGGAGTTGACGAAAGCAGCACCAGCCAGCTCCTCCGTAGAGTGATGACCTATCATTACCGTGTCGGCAACACCAAGCACAATAGTGCCAACTTGACCGATGATGATAGGGATGCCCAATGATGCTAAAGCCTTGTAATGACGCAGATATCTATTCATAACGAGAAAGCATGCACAAAGTATTATATTTCAAGTTTACTTTACCCTTCGGACAGTGACCGTTGGTTCGCATGTGCTCAACATTAGGAGTTAAAAGGAGTTATGAGAAGTTATCGCTCCCTTTGGTCGCTTAGGAAGTTAAAAGGAGCAAAATGTTTCACCCCTGAAAGGGTATTGGCTTATCATAACTCCCCAGCATAACTTCTTTCTTGCCTTCCTTTACTTGCGAAACTTTATTTATGTGCAATCAAAATGCAAAAATAATACATTTCCCCGTTACATGAAAATTTATTGCCATAAATAAAACTGTTGACCTTTACGGATGACCAGATGATTCGCAGATGATGCTTTTGGGCTGATGTCAGATGCCTGTCATTTCAGCCTTATAATATCGCTCCATCTTGTCGTTGGATTGGGACTAATGTGGTCTCTCCTTATGGCATTGCAGAATGTAACGGCAATGCCGTTTTGTTTAGGATATTGAGATGTGGCAAGGATGACCGTGTCCTTGCCGCAGCATTTGTTCAAGCGATCTATTATTGTGTCAAGGCGTCGCATGCGCTGTATATCTTCGGCGTTTGTATCGAAGAGATTTAGCTGTAATGGGGAATCGGGATTAATGCCCATTACTATGACCCCTGCTTTTTTATACTGATAGCCTGGTCGGAAAATGCGTTCCAGTGCCTTGTTTGCAGCTTTCACTATTGTCATGGTGGCATTGGTGGGAGTGGCAAGCTGTATATCGCAGCTGTTCCAGTATTGTCCCAGATCATCACGGAAAGGGTCGGTGTTGATGAAAACGCAGATGATGGAAGCCACCGATTTCTGGCTTCTTAGTTTGCTGGCGCACAGAGTGGCGAAGTTATCCACATGTGTCTTAATCGTCTGAATGTCTGACACGCGTTTGCTGAAGCTTCTGCTTGTGCAGATGCTTTTTTTCATGGCAAGGGTCTCGTCAGGCACACAGTCCTCTCCGTTCAATTCCTTCCATGTCCTTAGAATGCACACATTGCGGAATGTTGCATTCACCCATTCCTCCGGTTTCGAAGCGAAGTCGGCAGCTGTTTCTATGCCCATCTGCATCAGTCGGGCGGCATATCGCCTGCCTATTCCCCATACATCTGATATGTCTGTGAGCGAGAGAGCCTTGATGCGTTGCCGTTCGTTGCCGATGATGCAGCAGTGGTGGTAACCCGGATGTTTTTTTGCAAACCGGCTTGCTATCTTGGCAAGAGTCTTGTTTGCAGCGATGCCAATGCTGATAGGCATACCGGTACTCTTGACAACACGTTCGTGAAGCCTCGTGCCCCATTCTTTCAAATCGCTGTCCTTCATGATGTCAAGATTGACGAAGCACTCGTCTATGGAATAGCGGAAATGGTTAGGAGCCTCTTGCCTTATTATCTCCATTACCCTTCCTGTCATCTCTCCATACAATTCATAGTTGGACGAGAACACCGCTATCTTTTCCTTAGGGAACTGCTGTGCCAGTTGGAAATACGGCATTCCCGCCTTGATGCCCATGCGCTTTGCTTCGTTGGAACGTGCCACGATGCATCCATCGTTGTTGCTCAGCACAACGACGGGCTTGCCATTCAGGTCGGGGTGGAATACCCTCTCGCATGACACATAGCAGTTGTCACAGTCTATTATCCCATACATGTTCTCTCTATCTCCAGCGTTTTATAGTCCACGTGACGACACCCCATATTACAAAGTTGTCGCCTGCGTTGATTCGTATCGGTTCATATTTCTTGTTGGCTGGTACCAGTTCTATGTATCCTTCGGCTTTATGTGAGAGGTCAAGAGTCTTGATGGTGAATTCCTGGTTGACATAAGCCACTATGACATCTCCGCTGCATGCCTCAAGTGACCTGTCTATTACGGCTATGTCCCCGTCGTTTATTCCGAGTCCACTCATGGAGTCTCCATCTACTCTCCCGTAGAATGTTGCCTCCGGATGTTGTATGAAATCCCTGTTGAAATCGAGGCTGTCCCTTGTATAGTCGTCGGCTGGGCTTGGAAATCCGGCTTTAATGCCTGGGGCGAGCTGTAGCCTTAGGTTGTTGCTGAAATCTCCCTTTATGATATGTATCTTTGCCATGTGAGGTTATGAGGTTTTTTGAGGTTATGAGGTTGTTTTGAGGTTTTGAGGTTTTTAGGTTATGAGGTTGTGAGGTTTTTTTTAGGTTATGAGGTTGTTTTGAGGTTTTGGGGTTATGAGGTTTTTAGGTTATGAGGTTTTTTAGGTTATGAGGTTTTTATGTGACTTCACCTGACACCTTAAACCTTACAACCTTAAACCTTACATCCTGACACCTTATAATTACAATCTTCCCTTTTCGCTATAACTGTAGTATGCCCCGTCTGTGACGATAACGTGGTCGAGGAAATGGATGCGCATGGTTTCGCATGCCTTTTTGACATTCTGTGTGAGGTTGTCGTCGTTTCTGCTCGGAAACAGGTTGTTTGAAGGATGGTTGTGACATAGTGCAATGACGGTGGCATTGTTTACTATGGCCTCTTTCATTATCAACCGTATGTCAACGGCTGTCTCGCTTATCCCTCCATGCGACAGCCTTACTGGTTTGATGAGTCGGAAGCCCTGGTTTAGCAGGAGCACCCATGCTTCCTCCACGTCAAGGTCCTGCATGGTGGGATGCATGTATTCGTAAATGTCTTGTGGTGAGCTGAGGCGTCTCCTTTCCTCAACCTGTGTCTTCTGTCTGCGTTTGCCCAATTCGCAGGCTGCCAGTATGGTGATGGCTTTGGCTGGTCCCATGCCCTTGTATGCTGTAAGCTCTCGTATGGACATCTTCCCGAGAGTGTTAAGGTTGTTGGAGCAGTCGTTCATTATTCTTTTCATGAGAGCCACTGCGCTCTCGTCTGTCGAGCCTGAGCCTATGAGTATGGCAAGCAGTTCGGCATTAGAAAGGCATTCTGCTCCCAAAGCCTGCAGCTTCTCCCTTGGGCGGTCCTCCTCCGCCCATTCATTTATAGACAGTCTGCTCATTTGTAGAAAGTATTTTTGAATGCGGAATACTCGTCTTTCCCCATTACGCATCTCTTCCACCAAGCAGAGATGAATCCGAGTCCGTAGCCGATTAGTTGCGTGAATGCCGCTGCCACGGAGAGAACACCAACAGTGCTGTTGTGGTTCTTTACTGTTGCATCAACGCCTATGAGGGCTGCCCACAGAAAGACGATGGCTGTAGGGATGGCTGCCACCCATACGCATGGCACCGCTATGCCCACTATGAGCATTATAATCCATGCTGCCACACCGAGGGTGAATACCATTGGCATCATATGCACCAGCTTGAGAGATTCCGGATATTTCTTGTACAGGCTTATGCGTGCTATGCCACTGTTGAAGACCTGTCTGAAGAACTTGCGCAGGTCGGTACGCCTTTTGTGCCACACCCATGCCTCGGGAAACAGCCTGCATTTGCATCCTGCCTTGAAGATGCGGATGCTGAAATCGATGTCCTCTCCGAAGCGCATGTTTGAGAATCCTCCCAGTTGCGAATATACATCCCGCCTTATCCCCATGTTGAAAGAGCGCGGGTAGAACTTGTCGAGCTTCTTCTTCCCTCCGCGTATTCCTCCTGTAGTGAAAAAGCTTGTCATGCTGTAGCTGATGGCTTTTTGGACATTGGTGAACGAAGGGTGCGACCTGTCTGGTCCACCGAAGGCGTCGGAAGGCTGCCGTTTCAGTTCCTCATCTATTGCAAGCAGATAGTCTTTTGGAAGCACTACATCGGAGTCGAGCACTATGATGTATTCTCCTTTTGCCCGTTCTGCTCCATAGTTGCGGCTTTGTCCCGGTCCGCTGTTCTCCTTATAATAATAATGTATGTCGAGTTGGTTGCTGAAGCCGGCACATTCTTTCTCGCATGGCTTGGCACTGCCATCCTCTACTATGATGACCTCGAAATCCTTCAGTGTCTGGCAGGTAAGGCTCTGAAGCAATTCTTCTACCTCGTCAGGTCTGTTGTAAACAGGTACTATTATAGAATATTTCATTGTTGTATGTCTTATGCCAGAAGGCGGTTAATCTTATGCAAAGATACGACTTTTCTTCTTTCCCCAAAATTTTCAAGCATCAAAATAGCTGTTTCCCCAAAATCTTCACCTTTTCCACCATCACTTTCTTTGAAGTTGGTCTTCACGTTGTTGCGGCACAGCTGAAAGATGGACTGTATTTTAGTCTGTATGTAGAGGATGCTGCACATTGTTGTCTTGTTGGCATGGCAGCAGTCTTCGTTGAGATGCGTAGTGCCTGTATCTGAGCCATTTAAAACAGAAGGGATTCATCCTTCCATGTGAATTTAGGAAGGATGAATCCCTTGTTTTCAATATTATTGAAGGAAAATTATTCCTTTACCCTCTGCAGGTAGCTGCCATCGCGTGTGTCAACCTGTACCAGCTCACCTTCGTTTATGAACAGTGGCACGCGAATCTCCACGCCAGTCTCAAGAGTAGCTGGCTTAGTGGCATTTGTAGCGGTGTCGCCCTTTATGCCAGGCTCTGAGTGTGTGATGCGCAATACTGTCTTCACAGGCATCTCAGCATAGAGTATAGTTTCTGTGTCAGCATCGCTTACCACTTCCACGATGTCGCTCTCTTTCATGTATTCAACACCAGTGATGAGTTCCTTGGCAATTGGAATCTGGTCGAATGTTTCCTGGTTCATGAAGATGTAGTCAGAACCTTCCATGTATAGGAACTGATATGGACGGCGTTCAACGCGAACGTCCTCAAGAGCTTCGCCGATGTTGAATCTCTTTTCGAGAACCCTGCCGCTTACCACGTCCTTAAGTGTTGTGCGCATGATGGTGTTTCCCTTGCCTGGCTTAACGTGCAGGAAGTCAATGCAGAAGTAGAGCTTGCCATCCATTCGGATGCAAGTTCCTTTCTTGATGTCTTGTGATTTTATCATAACTTGTATTATTATTGAATGTTTGTTTTCATGAGTATAAATCCCATCTTATCAGATGGATATATCAAAAACAGGTGCAAAGGTAGTGAAAGTCGAAGACAATACAAAATAAAAAAGGCATTTTTTTATATTTATTGTTGAGGCGCATCCTACTTTATCCAAAGGTAGTGGAAGTCGAAGACAATACAAAAAAAATGTCTTATTTCTTGGTTGTTACAAAAAAAATAAGTAATTTTGCACCCCAAATAAGAGTGGAATAGTCTTCTCATGGCAATTTGTCCGCTCCTTTTTTAGGTGTAAAAAACAATAACAAATAATATAGAACGATGAAAAGAACATTCCAGCCGCACAACAGAAGAAGGGCTAACAAGCACGGTTTTCGTGAGAGAATGGCGACAAAGAACGGTCGTCGCGTATTGGCATCTCGTCGCGCCAAGGGTCGCAAGAAACTTACTGTTTCTGACGAACATCATGGCAAATAACCCATAACAGGGAGATTATTGAGCGAAAACGGAAAGAAGTAGAGGATAACCTTTGCTTCTTTCCGTTTTTTTATATACTTTTGTAGGCAGATATCGCTCTGTGGCGGATGACATGCCGGCAGGAGATTGCTAAACAAGAACAACGATAACCATTATGGCAAATAAAAACTTTCTGAACAAAATAGCCAGTCCTTATGTGTGGGGAAATGCGTTGGCAGCTGTAATAGTTGTCATATGGATCTGCATAGGAGTGAAATGGGGTATTGACTATTACACGCACCATGGAGAGTCTGTGGTGGTTCCGAACATAGAGAAGATGCAGCTTGACGATGCCAAGGACAAGCTTGAAAGCATTGGCTTGCAGGTTGCGGTAAACGATTCCGGCTATGATGCCAAGCTCCCTCCGGACTGCATTCTCGCCCAGAACCCCAAGTCTGGCAAGCGTGTGAAAGGTGGCTATGTGGTGTATGTCACTGTCAATGCTGCCCATCCGCCGATGCTCACCATTCCCGATGTCATAGACAATGGTTCATGGCGTGAGGTTCGTTCCATGATGCTTTCTGCTGGTTTCAACATGGTGGAACCAGAATACATACCAGGTGAGAAAGACTGGATATACTCCATCAAGGCTAACGGAAGGCAGGTTAAATATGGCGACCGGGTGTATGTGTCTGACAAGATACAGCTTGTAATTGGAAATGGACTGAGAGGAGAGGCCGACTCCATAATGTTTGACGACAGTGACGTGGAAATCGAGCAGAGGGAGGTTGACGTGCCGGTTTATGATTATGAGGAAGTGGAAGTACTCGTAGATGGTGAGGGTAATGAATTGTGAAACGCCGCTCCTTAGAAAGTGGAAACAAATTGGGAATTATGATTTCTGACGATGACATTCTCGTTGACGATATAGAAGACATAGAGGACGATGCCACGCAGCTCTTTGAACACTTCCGCATAGATGCCGATAAGGGGCAGGAGCCCATGCGTGTAGATAAGTTCTTGTTCGAGCATTTGCAGCATTCCAGCAGGAACAGGATACAGAAAGCTGCCGATGCCGGTTTCATCCATGTTAACGGTAAGCCCGTGAAAAGCAATTACAAGGTGAAGCCCGGCGATGCAGTGACGTTGATGCTCGATACTCCAAGGCACGACACGTCGATACAGCCAGAGGACATACCTTTGGATATTGTCTATGAGGACGACGAGGTGATGGTCGTGAACAAGCCTGCCGGCATGGTGGTGCATCCCGGTGTGGGAAATTTCCATGGCACACTGGTAAACGCTGTGGCATGGCATATGCGGAATGTGGAGAGCTATGACCCTGACAATCCTGAAGTGGGACTTGTACATCGCATAGACAAAGACACCAGCGGTCTTCTCGTCGTTGCCAAGACCCCAGAGGCAAAAGCCGGTCTTGGTGCCCAGTTCTTCAACAAGACGACACACCGCAGCTATCTTGCGTTGGTATGGGGCAACTTTGTGGAAGACGAGGGACGTATAGAAGGAAACATAGGCAGAGACCCGAAAGACAGGTTGCGCATGGCAGTGTTCCCTCCCGACAGCGAGATAGGCAAGAGTGCTGTCACACATTACAAGGTGATGGAGAGGTTTGGATATGTCACACTCGTGGAATGCCGTCTGGAGACAGGGCGTACCCACCAGATTAGGGCTCACATGAAACACCTGGGGCATCCACTCTTCAGTGACGAGAGATACGGAGGGTGTGAGATTATCAGGGGAGAGAGGAGCAGCTCTTACAAGGCTTTCATAAATAATTGCATGGCAATATGTCCACGGCAGGCTTTGCATGCAAGGTCATTGGGCTTCGTACATCCTGCTGACGGAAGGCAACTTGACTTTTCTGTCCCTTTGCCTAACGACATGGAGGAACTGATAAGCAAGTGGCGTCGGTACATGGGACCTTAAGACCTGACACCTTAAGACCTGACACCTAAAAATAGTATTAACTTGTTAACTTGTTGACTTGTCAACTCGTCAACTTAATTAAAATATAAAAATATGAAATTGAACAAGAATTCGGTGAACAACAATAAAAGGACTATTGCTATAGTATGTGGAGGAGACTCCTCCGAGCATGATGTGTCCCTCCGCTCAGCACAGGGACTGTATTCCTTCTTCGACAAGGACAGATATAACGTGTATGTCGTGGATGTGAAAGGGACAGACTGGCATGTCAACCTTGCCGACGGGAGCATAGCCGTCATTGACAAGAATGATTTCTCATTCATGGAGAATGGCAAGATGAGACTTTTCGACTATGCTTATATAACAATACACGGCACTCCCGGCGAGAACGGTATCATGCAGGGATATTTCGACCTTATCAACATGCCATACTCCACCAGCAGCGTACTTGTTGAGGCAATGACATTCAACAAATATGTCCTTAACAATTACTTGCGTGGATTTGGTGTCAACGTGGCTCCAAGCATCCTGCTCAGAAGAGGCGAGGAGGAGACACTCGACGAGCAGAGGGTTATGGATGAGATTGGGATGCCATGTTTCGTAAAGCCTTCAGCTGATGGAAGCAGTTTCGGAGTGTCGAAGGTGAAGAACATAGACCAGTTGGCACCAGCTCTCCGCCTTGCCTTCATGGAAAGCGATGAGGTGATGATTGAGAGTTTCATGGAAGGCACCGAGATATCAATAGGCGTTTACAAGACAAGGGAGAAATCAGTGGTGCTGCCAGCTACAGAGGTAGTGACCAGCAATGAGTTCTTTGACTATGATGCGAAATACAATGGTCAGGTACAGGAGATAACCCCTGCCAGGCTCAGCGATGACGTGGCAAGGAAAGTGGCAGACGAAACGAGTCGCATTTATGACTTGCTGCATGCCAATGGAATATTGCGCATAGATTATATAATAGGCAAGGATGAGAATGGAGGTGACAAGATTATGATGCTTGAGGTGAACACCACTCCGGGCATGACAGCCACAAGTTTTATTCCGCAACAGGTGAGGGCGGCAGGACTTGACATAAAGGATGTCCTTACAGATATTGTAGAGAACCAGTTCTGAGCAGAAGCGGTTGTTCCACTTTTTTCAACCTTTAACACGACAGACTTATGGCAACAGATAACTATTCTCAGTTCGACGAGATAAGGCCGTTCAACCCTTCGGAACTTCCCGCTGTTTACGACAGGCTGCTTGCTTCTGAGCAGTTTCGCAAGGTTCTGACTTATCTCTATCCTGGCGTTGACATGCAGACAATAGCTGGCATGATGCATAGGTGCCGGACAAATCTTGAGTTCCAGAAAGCCTTATGCTATCCTTTCCTTGAACAGCTGTTGGCAAAGGCGAGCCATGGATGCGACATGGATGCCTCAGCCATCGACAGTGGCAAGAGATATACTTTCGTGAGCAACCACAGGGACATCGTACTCGACTCAGCTCTTCTCGACAAGATGCTCATAGACAATGGCTTCACTACGACATGCGAGATTGCCATAGGCGACAACCTGCTGTCACTGCCTTGGGTAAGGGATTTGGTCAGGGTGAACAAGTCTTTCATCGTGGAGAGAAGTCTGCAACCAAGGCAGATGCTCATGGCAAGCAAGAGGCTGTCGGAATACATGCATCTTGTTATTTCTGACAAGAACGACAATATCTGGATTGCCCAGCGAGAGGGTAGGGCAAAGGATTCTGACGACAGAACGCAGCCTTCTGTGCTTAAGATGATGGCGATGGGTGGCGACCGCAACCCGATAGAAAGTCTGAAACAGATGCACATCGTTCCGCTTGCCATATCTTATGAATATGATCCATGCGACTATCTGAAGGCTCGCGAGTTCCAACTCAAGCGTGATGTTGAGGGTTGGAAGAAGAGTCCACAGGATGACGTGGAAAGTATGCGGGTTGGCATAATGGGTTTCAAAGGCAGAATACATTACCACTGTGCCCCGTGTGTTGACGACTGGCTTGAGAGCATTGGCTCCACGTTGCCAAAGACAGAGTTGTTCAATGCTCTTGCCGAGGAGATTGACAAAAGGATATTCTCTTCCTACAGGTTATATGCCAACAATTATGTAGCTGCCCATAAGCTTGGTGATACCGACTATTCTGACAAGTTCACAAAGGAGGAGGAAGAGACATTCATGAGATACATTGATGGACAACTTACAAAAATAGATATTCCTGACAAGGATGAAGAGTATCTTAGGGAGAGGTTGCTGGTGATGTATGCCAATCCTTTGTTTAATAGTTTAATAGTTTAAAGGTTTAAAGGATTTGAAAGGTTTTAATGGTTTAAAGGATTTGAAAGGTTTTAATGGTTTAAAGGGTTTAAAGAGTTTGAAAGGTTTTAATGGTTTAAAGGGTTTGAAAGGTTTTAATGGTTTAAAGGGCTTGAAAGGTTTTAATGGTTTGAAGAATTTGAAGGTTGAAAAATCAATAATCAGTCATCAGTCATCAGTCATCAATATTCAACATTCAACATCCTCAATATTTCTATCTATATTGTTCGTGACGACAATGTTGCTGTCATGTTCCAGAGAGGGATATGATACAGGCGATGGTGAACTGTCGTATCTCAAGGCAGACTTTGTAGAGGCTCGTACCGCACCGGCTAAGATGTTTGTGTCGGCAACTACGGACGATGGTGTGGATTTGTTGCTGAGTCCTGCTCTGGAATGTGAATGGGCAACAACGGCTGACAGTACATACAGGGCATTACTTTATTATAAGATAGGTGAGGGCAATGCCGTTGAGCCTGTCACTGTTTCAAGAGTAATGGTTCTTGAACCTCATGCAATGGCTGATGGAGATGACATGAAGACAGACCCTGTGAGGTTTGAAAGTGCATGGTTGAGCAACAATGGCAGATATATAAACCTTGGACTGTATCTCATGACGGGAGTAGAGGAAGGCATTGACTCTCGCCATACCATAGGTATGATTATGAATCGGACAGGTGACAGCGTGACACTTACTCTGTATCACGACCAGGGTGGAGTGCCGGAGTATTATAGTTCAAGACTCTATGTCAGTGTCCCTGTGGAAAGCGTCAAGGAACATGACACGGTTACGATTGTTGTAAACACATACGAAGGAAAGGTCACAAGGACCTTTCCAATATCTCTTCAAGCACATTGAGGTCTTCGTCAGTCGTTGCCCAACTGGTAACGAAACGGCAAATGGTATGCTCATGGTCATATTTGCCCCAATGCGTGAAAATCACTTCTTTCTCCAGTCTCTTCACCTGCTCGTTGCGGAGAATGACAAACTGCTGGTTTGTTGGTGACTCTATAAAGAATCGGCAGCCTTTCCTCTGGAACATGTCCCTCATGCGCTCAGCCTTCTCGTTGGCATTCCGTGATATTTCAAAATAGAGGTTGTCTGTGAACAGAGCTTCAAACTGTAGTCCGAGCAACCTTCCTTTTGCCACCAAAGCTCCGTGTTGCTTGATGATGTTGAACAGATGTGGATGTGCGTTGTTGTGTGTGAACACTACAGCCTCGCCGCACAATGCTCCGATTTTAGTTCCTCCTATGTAGAACACGTCGCAGTGGTGGGCAAGATACTGTAGGGAGATATCATTGCCAGTGGCTGTGAGTCCATATCCCAGCCGTGCTCCGTCAACATAAAGAGGTATGTCGTATTTCCGGCATATACAGTACAGCTCATCCAGTTCCTTGGCAGTGTATAGCGTTCCGTACTCTGTCGGGAAAGTGATATATACCATTCCTGGATAGACAGAGTGAGAGGCGTTGCCATCGTGCATGAAGTCATCGAGATATTTGTCGAGGACGGCAGCCTCCATCTTTCCGTCCTTCTCACCAATGGTTATTACCTTATGTTCTGTAAACTCTATCGCTCCAGCCTCGTGTGTGTTTATATGTCCTGTTGCCACGCTCACCACACCCTCATAAGTATGTAGTATGGAGTCTATGATGGTAGCGTTGGTTTGTGTGCCTCCCACAAGGAAACACACCTGCGCATTGGGAGCATCGCATATCTTTTTTATCTTTTCCTTAGCCGCATCGCAGTATTTGTCAAAGCCATAGCACAGTGTTTTCTCGTCGTTTGTCTCAACAAGTCTCTGCAGTACCTTTGGATGGGCACCGTTGTTATAGTCGCATTCAAATGAAATCATATTTTTTTAAGGTTTTTGAAAGTTGAAAATTGAAAATTGAAAATTGAAAGTTGAAAAATCCATCTTCAATTTTCCATCTTCCATCTTCAATTTATGAAGACTTCATAAGGTTTAAGGTCTTAAGGTCTGCCCCAAAACTCAAGTTTCGATGCAGACATGTATCCCAGCAGTCTGCCACCTTGTGTATATACCCTTATCCATTTCTTGTCCATGTCATTTACGTTGCCAAGGACGATGGAGCCATCTTTTACCTTGCTGCTTATGGCACCACCAGGAGCTTTCCTTACATTGGTATATCCACCTTCGTCAACGACAAAGAAAGGTTCCACGTCATCTCGTGGATAATCAACGACCTTGTTTCTCGCCATATATCCTATTTTACTGGCGTAGCCATCAGTAGAGCCGTCATACACGGCGACCCATCCGTTGCCAAGGTCAGTGTAGTTTATGCAAGTCCCATCCATATATTTATCCACTATGCGATAGTTCGTTCCGCATCCGGAACGTACATTGGTGTACCCCCCTTCATTTTTCACAAGACCCTGTGATTGGAATTGAGCCAAGCAGTTGATAGTCATAAGACTCATTAGAGTCAAAAACAACATTTTCCTCATGGTTTCTCTTTTTCGTTGTTGTTACAATTGTTATTAGGATGCAAATTTACAATAAATACATGAGAATACGCATCAGTAAAATAAAAAAAATATCCATACGTGGGTAAATGATGCAGATATACATCTTATGATGGGGAGTTTATGTTTCGCAAGTGCTCAACATAAGGAGTTAAAGGGAGTTAGAAGGAGGAGTTATGATGGGAAGTTATGATGAGGAGTTATGTTAAGCCATTTCCATTTCAGGTTTTAAGGTGAAATCACCTCACCCTCACACCTAATAACCTCATATGGTGGTTAGGGAGAAAGTTAAACTATATGACAAGGGCATCGCAATGCTTTGCGATGCCCGATGCAATGCTTTGCGTGAGATTATGAGGTCGTTGTCAGTGTCAACAGGGCACCTGCCATGAGCCTGCGCGACCTTAGATAGTTTGTGAAGATGCGCTTGTCGGGTGTCCTTGCTAAGAGAAAATAGAAAGCAAAAAACAGCATCAACACCAAAGCAATGCCAAGAGATTCGTTGTATAGTTCTTTGTTAGAGCAAATCATAATGTTTGACGTTTAATCAACGTAAGCTCTTTAAAATATAAATACTTGAAAAATTTGTTGATTCATTATTCCGTTTTGTCTGAGTTCTTGCCAAAGTATGGGTCTATTTTCAGAAAGGCGGTCACAAGGAAAGTAATGGCGCAGCTTGCCATGACAATGATAAAGAACATGCGATAGCCCACAGCATCCTTTATGAATCCAGACAACATGCCCGGTAACATGAGACCGAGGTATGATATTCCGGTACAAACGGCGTAATGGCTTGTCTTGTATTGTCCCTGACTGTAATACAGCATGTATAATGTGAGTGCTGTGAATCCGAGTCCATATCCAAACTGTTCTATGAAAAGGCAGAGGCTCACTATTGTCATGTCTGAGATTAGTGTATAGCTCAGTATTATATAGACGACGTCAGGAAGAGTGATGGCGCAGACCATAGGCCAAAGCCACTTTTTCATTCCGTCACGACTTACGAGCACACCTCCTACAATGCCTCCGAGCAGTAGTCCTATTAGTCCGATGGTTCCATTGGCAAGTCCGAATTCCTGAGGTGACAATCCGAGTCCCCCGTGCGAGTTTGGTCTCATAAGGAATGTTTTAGTCATTGTATTCAGCAGAGCTTCAGGGAATCTGTAGAAGAGCAAGAACATCAATACGGCTATTGTCTGTCTGACTGGGAACTTTGTAAAGAAACTTGCAAACATGGAGTGTAGTCCTTTTGCTACCTCGCGCAGGCTTTCTCCAGACTGACTGTCATCCTTTGGTCGTGGCATTGCCACACCATGGTATAACCAAAGAGCGATGAACAATCCGGCGAGTCCGTAGAAGATAAGGCTCCATGAGAATGCTATCTTGTTTCGGAACACCACTTGCAGCACTCCGGCAAATGATATGAGTATGCCGTTTCCGAAAATTACGGCAATCCTATAGAATGTATTTCTGATGCCCACGAACAATGCCTGCTTGTGAGCATTGAGTTCTATCATGTAGAATCCGTCTGCCGAGATGTCGTGTGTTGCGCTTGCAAATGCCATTACGAAAAGGAAGAACATTGTTCCTTGAAACCAGAAAGCCGTTGGTATTGTGAATGCTATACCTGCAAGTGCAGCTCCTATTAGTAATTGCATGGACAGAACCCACCATCGCTTGGTCTTCAAAAGGTCGATAAAAGGACTCCATAAAGGTTTAATTACCCATGGCAGTGCAAGCCATCCTGTGTAGAGTGCAAGTTCTGCATCAGACAGTCCCATTTGCATGTACATCACAGGAGCAAGTCCTGTCACGAGTACGTTTGGCAGTCCTTCTGCGAAATACAGTGATGGAACCCATCTCCATGCCTTGTCTATTCTTTTCATAATTCCATATTGTTAGTGATTGTAGAAGCCTTACCCAAATAAAGGTTGAAAGGTTATTAGGTTAAAAGGTTATTAGGTAATTTCACCTTAAGCCCTTAAGACCTGAACCCTAAAGGTAATAACTTGTTGACTCGTCAACTAAAATTAATTATATAGTGTCGTGATTTCAGAATCTCTGTAATAGAATTTCAGTATCTCGTCATATTTATATCCTTTCTCTCCCATTACAGCTGCACCTATCTGGCAAAGTCCTACTCCGTGTCCCCATCCTGAGCCATGGAGTATGAATGCTGTGGGCAGTCCTTCTGCATCCATTCCTTTTTTCTCTATGGTGAAGGCTGAACTGTAGAGATGAGAATGACTTAATGTACGCCTTATCTCAAGTTCTTTGCCTATGTTGACGGTCTTCTCTGTTCCAACAATGGAGAGTAGGCTTATCCTTCCGCTTTTTCCCGTCTTGAGAGGTATGAGGTCTTTTATCTTTCCTATGTTCATATTGAGACGGCTGCTTACCAGTTCTGTTATCTCCTTCTGTGACAGTTCCACAGTCCATCTGTAAAAGTCTGTTGTCTCAAGGTCGTAATCGTTGAGTACCTGTGACAGAATTTTCTTGTCGGATGTGTTACAGAAGGGGTCTTCAACAGACACTAAATATGGTTTTTGCACATCTTCCCAGCAATATTGGAATTCTTCTGTTGCGCCACCACAGCATTTGCCGAATCTGGTGTCGCATATTTTTCCGTCATAAGTGAGCACCTGTCCTTTAGTCTCGTTGACGGCTTTCTCGACATTAGGGTTGTCAGCTTTGGTAATTCCTTGGTATCTTTGGCAATGGTCGTCTGCGCATACATCGAAAATAGTATGGTCTCCCCCGTCATGCCAGCGTATTAAGCAATCGGCATTTTTCTGTATGGTGAAGAACCCACCGTCTTTACCCTCGTTGTTCCGTCTTTTCTCCATTTGTGCCAACAGCCAGCTTCTGGATATTACGGCATGAGCCTTCAACAGTTCCAGTGAGGCAGTGGCTTTCATCTCACTTGCGATGACACTTGTTATATAACTTTCGACCGGGAGGTCGTTTATTGCACAGATGCATCCAGACTCCACCACGAGTCTCAGTGCACCCATGAATGTTTGTGTCTCTTTCCTTTCCCAGTGGAAATCAATTCCTATTACGACATCCGAGATAGAGAACGTAGCATCTGGGTCACTTGGTGTGAAAGTCAGTTCCCTATAGCATTCACCATTCCAGAGAATGCCTCCGTCGCTGATTCCAGCTATCTGTTCTCCTTCAATGTTTTCACCTTTGGCCGTGAATGGTTTGTGCAGGTAAAACCGTATTTCCTTACCACTTACTATACCTACGCTGACAAGCGGTTCTGTATGTTCATTCTTGTTTTCTTCGCCTTTCTCTTTCATGAGTGCGATGTCAGTAAGTTTTGCGTTGATTGTTGTCTCCTGAACCTTACTGATTGCTATTTCGTTGAATATGCTTTCAACATCTTTCTCTGTCAAGGTGTTGTAATCTTCCTCTATTGGAGTAATGACGAGTCCAGACATGTCAAGTGCTCCGGGACTTATGAGGTGCTGTTCCTTACCATTGGCATAATAGCACAGTGGTCTGTGTCTTCTCCTCGGGAATACTACTACAATGGTAAATTCCTCTTCCTTCCATGCTACTATATTCATCATTGGTTCCTCGTCATCTATCTGCATTGGCATGGCGTTGTATAGCATACAGAAGAGCCTGTTTGTGTTGTCTGTATCGTCACTTCTTATGAGGTATGCCGGTATGGGATAATCTTTGATAAGTCCTATTCCATTAACTTCATTCCTGCCAACAATCCATTCTATGCTACCATACAGCCTTCGCCATTCTTTCTGAAGAGGCAGCAAACCCGTGGAGACTGCCTGAAAATGGCAATGGTCTGGTGCGCTTGCTCCACATTTCGGTCCATTGTAGAAGACGGTAAGTTCTGGGAACAGCCTCAATATTTCTGTTATCTCGTGGAAATTGTCTATTATACGCTGTGGTTTATGGTCAAGGGATGGTATGGTAAAATGCTCTGGCAGTATTGGATATGGGTTGACGAGGAGCTCAAATCCACCTGGCAGGTTTCTTGTAATCTGCTCTTTCGGCCTGTTCTCGGCACATAGGAAACATTTCCTTTTCTCAATGGCTTTCCTGTCGATATTGGCGGCAGTGCTTCCTATTCTTGCTGGGTTGAACTGTAGTGTCCAGAACGCATTGTCCCCAACGGTTCTTGTCTTGACGTCCTGTAATGCTGCAAACCTCATGTTGGCATCTTTCCATGTCTCCAGTTGTCTTGTAAGGAAACGCTTGATGCCACTTTCTGTTCTCTGTTCATCTACTGCGTTCTTTCTGTAAATTCGCCCATTACCGTTTTGTCCATACGTTCTTGCGTTGATGGAGTTCATCTTCTTGCGGGCAGCAATCTCGATAGTTCTTAAGCTATCCTTATAGAAGTTGTTTGCATTTACCCTGTCTATGCTTAATGCAGCGTCGCTGTTGCCTCCCCATCTTCTGCAAAGATACAGCTCGTCGTATATGCGACCAATCCTGTAGTGGCGTGAGAATGAGAGTCCCATTGCGTAATCCTCTCCATAGCTTGTGTCTGGAAACCTTATTTGTCTTGCTAAAGGTGTGAAGAATGCTCTTGGGGCACCAAGACCGTTTATTCGAAGTGCATTGTTGCATCCGTTGTTTTCTGTCCACTCTCTGTGGTCAATAATACCCGGTGGCAGCGTGTTGAGGTTGAAGTCGCACATTCTGTATGCCCCTATTATCATTGCTGCATTTTGTTCATGGAAAGCATCGACAACTCTCTGTAGGGTATATGGAGAAGAGTAGAGGTCATCGCTGTCAAGCTGTATGGCGAAGCGTCCACATCGGCTGTCGTCTATTGCAACATTCCAGCATCCCCCTATTCCCAATCCTGTATTATCTGGAATGATATGTACAAGCTTCTTGTTGTCATGGTACTTGCACAGTAGTTCCGTTGTGGCATCTGTTGAGTGGTTATCGACAACAATGACGTTGTATCTGAAGTTTGTCTGTTGTGACAGGGCACTATCTACGGCGTTGCATATTGTCTTCTCTCTGTTGAAGACGGGAATGACTACTGATGCCTCAATTTCAAATTCCTGTTCGTTGAAGTCAGGCCTTTCATAAGCTGAAGTGTCAACAAGTGCTCCGATGGCTTCCAGATGTTTCGTGGCAACCTGCTCCATCTCAATCTGTGAGTTCCTGTTTTTCGGGTTTACATAATCGAATTGTCTCTCTCCACTCGCTCTCAGGTCAAGTTCTTTTTCTGTGTATAGAATCTCATTGAGATGAATAATGCTTCCCCATCTGCTAAGCCACAGCCTAAGGTCATACCATCCAGCAGATAAATAGTTGGCGCATTCTTCCGTCCTTGCATATTCTCTCAGAGCCTCACCGTTAATCATTACCACTGAGCCAAAATCGAAGTCATCCCTGATGCTTCCTTCCTGATATTCAATGGCAGGATGCTTTATGGTATTTCCATTTTCGACGGAGTAGTGGTCAGAGTAGAGTAGGGCAGCATCAGTATCGTCAGCCACTCTTGCCATTCGCTCAATGGCATGTGTCCCCATGGTGATATCTGTCAGTTTGAGTATGCACAGTGCATAGTCGGCTGCACATTCCTTGGCTATTCTATGCATTGTAGCAGAGGATAGGATATTGCAGACATGAATGAAGGAACATCCCTGTGGAGCTTCAGTATCCTCTAATTCTTTGTCAGCTATCATCAGGTATATGTGTCTGACTACTCTTGATCCACCAAGGTGTCTGATTATATTCTCAGAAGATTTAGAATCCTGATAAGGCAGGAAGCAATCTATTTTGTTTATCATGTTTCAAATGTTTTTGCAAACTTACAAAAAAAAATGATATAATTCAAGTTTCGCAAGTTAAAAACTTGCTTAAAGTTGACAAGTTGACGAGTCAACAATTGGGGGTGAGTCTTCAACACGTTTTTTCGCTAAGCTCAAGGAAACTCCTGACAGCATGTCGAAGACATGCGAACCAACGGTCACTGGCCGAAGGGAAAAGTAAACTTGAGTTAAGGAGTTAGAAGGAGTTAAGTATCAAAGTCCAGTTCCATGCGCAAAGCCACAACGTAAGGACTGCAACGCTACACCTTGCTAAAATTTTTGTAGTTCCATGTGACAGCTTGATAGTGTATGCATAGGCTATTGGCATTATGAATATCCAGTCTGCAGCCATTATATAAACTTCATTTATTCCGAAACCAAGGACGAAATGCAGCAAGACGTCAATAGCTGTCCACGAAAGACACAATAGCATGAATTTCTCTCGTCTTCCAATCCACAACCCAATGAGAAACAGTATGACAGCCACTGCCTCAGCAATATAGTTATATGCATGTGTGTATTCAACGAACATGGGGCGTGTGTGGCTCATGTCCTCAAGAAGGTATTTGTCATGTAGTTGTATTGATTCTCCGAAAAAATTGCTTGACAGGGTCTTAGTTCGCGATGTTGTCACATCTGTCAGGTTGAGTATGGGCATGTCGCTCAAAGGTTTGCCTCTGTGGTCGGTTAACCATTTGTTGCGAGAGTCTGCCCATGCATCCAGTTCCTTGCCCTTACCTTGACTCCGTTTCTTGTTCTCAATGCGTTTGGTTTCCTGTTCCTGTGGTTCCAATATGGTTACATACTGTATGCACCATATTGCAAGGAGAGTGGCTAATGGAATGAAAACAGTCACAAACAGGGCTTTTGGACTCCATGCCTTTCGTTTGTTTGCAAACCAAAGGGATATAAATGTCTTGGCACCGTTGGTGAGTGTGATGCCAGCAGTGAGGAACAACAGAATGCCAGTCTTGATAAGTGGCATTGGAGTTTTCTCAGCGAGATGTCTTCCGGTTATATATAATGTAAGTGTCAGCAGGAACAATGATATGACAAAATGATCTGGAACGATGCAAGCAACCATTATATGACCAATGGAAAACAGAGACAGTGTGAGCAATGCAGCATCACCCTTTCCGACACAAACCACGTGGCGCATTATCCTGAATATGAATATTGACGTATAGAATGCGCAGAAAATGTCAATGGCGTGCATGATATATACCGCACAATTCTGTCCTGTAGCATCCATCAGCCATTGGTTGAGCCAATATAGAGGATATAGAACAGACAGAAACAGAGGGTGTCTCGATGTCTCGAAATGAACCCTTAGATTCGATAGGGTGATAAACGACCAACAGTCATATCCTGACATTCTGAAGTTTTTGTAGAAGATGGTCCAATATCCCAATTTTCCAGATTTGAAGAATATGTCTGGATAGCTGAGTATGGTGAGGGTAGTGAATGCCGCAATGACAACGAGTGTGGCTATGGCAACAGGATATTCTTCTTTCGTAATCTTTAGAATCATTGTACTCTATTCTTTTTTTAGTTGACAAGTT
>CAMCLD010000015.1 GCA_945875635.1 uncultured Prevotella sp. | reverse complement strand
GGGTTTGAAGGGTTTGAAGGGTTTGAAGGGTTTGAAGGGTTTGAAGGGTTTGAAGAGTTTGAAGAGTTTGAAGGGTTGAAGGGTTTGAAGGGTTTGAAGGTTTGAAGAGTTTATACCCCTCAGTGGTATTGGCTTCTTGACTCCTTAGCTCCTAACGGGAGCGATAACTCCCTTTTATAACTCCCTTTTTCAAGTTTCTTAAACTCGCTTATATTAATCCTGTTTAACTTCAGATATATATATAATAAGGTATGAGAAGATTATTAGCTTTGTTGTTTGTCGCCTCTGTCATTCCTTCTATGGCTCAGACAGAACTTAGGGTGACCGTTGACAATTTCTTGAGAAGAGAGAGACATGACGAGCCGGTTGTAGTTCCTGTCTCCAAGTATGGTGATGTCCGCTCTGCTGTGGTGACATGCGATGGTCTGGAAATTCCTTCGCAGCTTGATGACCTTGACAGGGATGGCTACTATGATGAGTTGTGTTTCCTTGTTGACTTTAAAGGAAAAGGTAGCAAAGTTTATGATGTTAGATTAAGTAGCATGGATGAGCAGCACCTGTATGCTCCGCGAACCTATGCGCAGATTCTTCTCCGCAATCCAAAGGTGAAGATAAAGAACCGGCACGACTTCTTTCTGACAGAGATTTCTGTTCCCATGAGGCTCAAAGACCCATACCATCTGCTCCATCATCATGGTGTGGCTTTCGAGAATGAGCTTACTGCCATGAGGATATACTTTGATAAACGCCAGACAATAGACCTTTACGGAAAGCGTAACAAACAGCTTGAGATTGAGCGCACACAGTTCTATACTGATGACACTCAGAAGGAACAGGGCTTTGGTGATGATGTCCTGTGGGTTGGCAATACGTTTGGTCTGGGGGCTTTCAGAGGATGGGATGGAACGCAGCCCGTTATGCTTGACGACGTGGATGTCCGCACACAGCGTATAGTTTCAACAGGTCCTCTGCGCACGATAGTTGAGGCTGAGAGTAGGGGATGGAAGGTGAAAGATGGTTTTCCAAGGATAAAGACAACTGTCAGATATACCCTTTACGCTGGTCACAGGGATGCAGATGTTGATGTTTTCTTTAGTCACGACGTGAGTGCCCTTGACTTCTCGACGGGTGTCATTAATGTAAAGAACTCAAGTGAATATAATGATGGCAAAGGAATGAGAGGTTGTTGGGGAACCGACTGGCCAACGGGAGAGAAAGATTCAGTCGGTCACAAGAGAGAGACTGTAGGACTTGCCGTTTATGTGCCAAAGGAGTACATACGCAAGGTTTGTCCTGTCACAAAAGACAACTATGGCTTTGTGATAGGTACGGATACAAGACATCTAAGTTACAGGATTGCCTGTGCAAGCGACAACGAGACCTTTGGATTCCACTCCTCAGCTGAGTGGTTCTCGTTCCTAAAGGAGTGGGGTAGATCTTTAGATTCGCCATTGAAAGTAAGAGTGGATAGGAAATAATGGGGTCCTTCTCTGGAAGAGTTCCTTAAAGGTTTTCTGCCTGTTTACGTAAAACCTCCATAGGATAGAGAAATACATAAAGTCGCTCCATGAGGTCGGAATACCCTCAACGCGTGTTTTTTGTATTTCCTCTCTGTCCTTGTCGAATGAGTGTTTCCATTTATGGAAGTCTCTCCTAGCTCTGATGACAGCAAGGAAATCATCTTTCTTTCCTTTGAACAGGAAAGTAAGGGCAGCTATATAGTCGAGTACCAGCCTCTCACGCATTACCCTGCCAAGCAGGAACTGAGGAGCATTCTTGTATATCATCGTCAGGTTGTTGCGGAAATTCAGGTATGTTTTCTGAGGATTACTCTTAGGCAGCGTGGCACCACCTACATGGTAAACCTTGCTCATGGGCACGGAGAAAATCTTTCTGCCTTTCATCCTTAGTCTCCAGCAAAGGTCTATCTCCTCATTGTGGGCAAAGAACCTTCCATCCAGACCTCCTGTCTCCCAATAGTCTTTCTTCCTTATCATAAAGCATGCTCCAGAAGCCCATGCTATATTAAACACAGTGTCATACTGTCCATGGTCTTCCTCCACGACATTCAGTATCCTGCCTCGGCAGAATGGATAGCAGTGCTTGTCAAGGTAGCCTCCACAGGCTCCAGAATACTCGAACTTGTTCCTGTCGTACATGTCCATGATTTTTGGCTGGCAGACTGCCGCTTCTGGATTGCTTTCCATGAAACTAAGCATTGGTTCCAGCCATCCTTCCGTAACCTCTACATCTGAATTCAGAAGTAAATAGTATTCAGCGTCAATGTTTTTCAGTGCCTTGTTGTAGCCTTCTGCGAATCCCCAGTTCTTCTCAAGTCTTATGGTTTTCACCTGAGGTGCATTGTTGGCTATCCACTCCAGGGAGTCGTCTGTCGATGCGTTGTCTGCTACATATATTTCTGCTTCTTTGCCTGTATTCTTGATTAAGCACGGAAGATACTTCTCAAGCATCGCTTTTCCATTCCAATTAAGTATTACTATTGCTATCATATCAATTTTGCTTTGAGTGCGGTCTTATCGTTGTTGAAATCACCTAACATCACTTCCACTATATTGTTGTCAAGGTTCTCGTCATAATCATCCTTGTCAATCTCTACTTTTATATAATTGTCAGTAAATCCGTACATCTTCTTGCCTCTTGTAGCTTTCTCACAAAGGACTCTTGCCGTCTGTCCTACATGCCTTGCATAGAAAGACTCGGTCTTGACATCAGAGAGGGCAAGCAGAATCTTCGAACGTTTGTGCTTTTCAGCCTCTGTTACCACATATGGTATCTTAAGGGCAGCAGTCCCCGGTCTCTCCGAATAAGGGAATACATGCAGCTGTGATATTTCCAATCCCTCAATGAATTTCACACATTCCTCGAAACAGCTCTCTGTCTCGCCTCTTGTGCCAACCATCACATCCACACCAATGAAAGCGTCTGGCATAAGCCTTTTTATAAGTCCTATCTTGTGGGCGAAGAGGGCGGTGTCATATCTTCTGTGCATAAGTTTCAGCACACTGTCGCTACCGCTCTGCAATGGTATGTGGAAATGTGGCATGAAGGCTCTCGACGTGGCACAGAATTCTATTATATCGTCTGTCAAAAGGTCTGGTTCTATACTGCTAATCCTAAAACGGATTATGCCCTCCACCTTGTCCAGTTCTCTAATCAGCTGTAGGAAGTTCTCTCCTGTGGAACGTCCGAAATCTCCTATGTTCACTCCTGTAAGCACTATTTCCTTGCCTCCATTTTCAGCTGCCTGTCTTGCCTGTTCAATCAAGGAGGCTATATCGGCATTTCTTGAATGACCTCTTGCATAGGGTATTGTGCAATATGTGCAGTAATAATTGCATCCGTCCTGCACCTTGAGGAAATATCTTGTCCTGTTGCCCCTTGAGCAAGATGGGGCGAATGATGTTATTTCCTTGGTAGCCACAGAAAAAGCATCATGGAGGTTACCTTCTGTAGTCTCTTTCCTAATCATGGCATCCGACAGATACTGTATTAGTCTTGCCTTCTCATTGCTTCCCAAAACCAAATCAACACCTTCAATCTTGCTAACCTCATCAGGCTTGAGCTGTGCATAACAGCCCGTAACAATTACAAAAGCACCGGGATTCATCCTTGCCATACGCCTTATTGCCTGTCGGCATTTGTGGTCTGCCACGTCTGTTACTGAGCAGGTGTTTATAAGGCATATATCAGCTTTCTCGTCTTTCTTTGCCGTGACAACCCCCATTTCGCAAAGAGTCTGTGCAAATGTGGATGTCTCTGCAAAGTTCAACTTGCATCCCAAAGTGTGGTAAGATGCCTTTTTGCCTTGGAATATAGATGAGTCTATCATTCTTATATATATATAATAATGTGTAATGATGATTGTATCAATACGATGCAAAGTTAGTGCTTTATTCCCATATTGCAAAGACAAAATAGGCTTTTCTCCAATTTTTGTGTGTTTCCATATATGTTTTAGTATGTGTAATTCATCGATGTATTTCTGAACATAAATCAAGATAAAGAGAGTTTAACATTTCTTTAATATTATAATACCATTGATAATCAATGTATTACAAAAAAGTTACAATCATGACTAAAAAAAGTTTGAAAAAAATGATTGTCGTATCAAAAAAATATCTACCTTTGCATCGTTTTAATAAACAAATGATTGTTTTACAGATTTAAAAAGCAAAGAAAATGAAGAAATTAGTTTTGATGTTCGTAGCTGTAGCAGCTATCTCATTCGCTTCTTGTGGTAACAACTCTAAGCCAGCTGAGGCTGTTGATTCAACAGCTACTGACACAGCTGTTGTTGATACAACTGCTGCTGACACAACTGTTGCTGACACAGTTGTTGCTGACTCTGTTAAGTAATTCACGAACAGGAACAGAAAGCTTATCGCTGGACTCTCAGAGTCTGGCGATTTTTTTTTTCCATGGGAAATAGCGATACATTTACTTTTCGTAAGTTTACAATAAGGCAGGAACGATGTGCCATGAAAGTTGGTACAGACGGTGTGCTGTTGGGTGCATGGGCAGAGGGAGGAAAGCGTATCCTGGATATAGGTACAGGAACAGGTCTCATAGCCTTGATGATGGCACAGCGTTTCCCAGCTTCTACAATTGACGCCATAGAGATAGATTCTGACGCTGCAAGTCAGGCTGTGGATAATGTCAAATTATCCAGCTTCAGTAATATTGTTCATGTCATGAATGGTTCCTTTCAGGACTTTGCTTCCCGTATGCCATCTAAACAGTATGACAGTATTGTCTCCAATCCGCCATTCTTCAACAATTCGCTTAAAAATCCGGATGAGGCAAGAATGTTGGCGCGTCATACAGATACTCTGTCTTTCAGAGACTTGTTTCATGGAGTTGAGAAATTGCTTATGGATGATGGTGTGTTCTCTGCCATTATTCCGGCAACGGAGAAGGCTTCGTTCATATCAGAGGCTTCACTTTGTGGATTGTTCCTCTTGCGTGATTATTCTGTATGCAGCAAGGTTGGTAAAATGCCAAAGCGTTCTCTACTTGCTTTCGGCAAGACGAGGCTGAAAGATGTGGAAAACCAGACGGTCACCATAGTTGACACAGACGGAAACCGCTCGGACTGGTATTCCTCTCTCACATCAGCATTCTACATTAAGTGAGAGATTCTGGTTTATGAAGAACCAACAATCAACCTTACCACTGAAAGTTGAGTGAAAGGAAAAGCACGGCAGCAATATCACATTGTCACCGTGCCCACACTTAGATTACATTACTAATTTACCTTACTCAAGTATGTTTTTCCTTTATAGTCTATCGCTCATTTCTGATTCTTCCTCACCATCATTGTCATTCTCAAACCAATAGAATATTTTGGAATCGGCAACCCAATCGCCTCCTTGGTCTCCAGATGGTGACTCATTAATCTTGTCATTCCCACTTGCGGTCATCATCTGTCCGCTTGTCATTTCAATGGCAAGTGAGATAGGTCTTATATACTTTTTCATATTCACAGTCAGTTTTATTTGATTACAATTTTCTTTATACTTCCATTGTTCATCTTGACAATGTTCATGCCTTTTTGCAGACAGTCATGTTTCTTGCCGTCAAGTGAGAATATTTCTGTGATGCCTTCAGGTGAGAATTCATTTCTTTCAATACCAGTGACTTCTCCACCAAATATTACATCAAGATAATCCTTGGCAGTAGTGGATGGTGTCGTGAAATAAGCTCTGAATGGCTTTACCGTCATGGTTCCGGTGTTTTTTCTCAAATAGTTTCCAGTGAAGCCATAAGCGTTGTCTCCGCTTCCTTTCTCGATGGTAGAATACGTTCCATGCATTGTCCAAGGTCCACTTGTAGTATCAGAAGCTTTTGCGTTAGCCGGTATGATGGTACTTTCGTCTGTGCTAAAGTCTATTTCATTCGATCCTTCTGTCTTCACCATGATGTATGGATTGCCGGCAACAAGATTTGTTTTTGAAACCTCCTCAAATGTGAGATTGTTTTCTGATGCAGAAGACAGCTTATAGAATTTGCAGTTTGCCGATCCTGATTTTGGTGTGAAAGGTAGGGTGATTGTGGATTTTTCGGCTGATAATGTACGCTTATACTGTATGCCTCCATTGAATGTGTTTTCAGATGTGGCTTCAAAGAAAGGACTTAGGGCATCGTCAAGAACCAAAGTCGCTATGGAACTGTTTTTGTTTAAAGCATCAGCTGCCATAGTTGGATTTGAATGGAATGTAAATTGTATAGGAGTGTTTCCATTGCTGGCATCCAATCCTTTAGAACCAATTTGCTTCAATGTGGATGGTAATACTACAGACTCCAATCCATTATGTTCGAAGAAATTGTTTGTACCTATGGCAGTGATGCCTTCACCAATGATTATTTTTGAAATATTGTCTTTATAGTCTTTCCATTGTATGTCGCTTGTATTTTCATAATCAGCAATATCACCTGTTCCGCTTATATAGAGAGTGTTTCCATCTAACATCCAGTTGACGTCCGTCTTAGTTGGTGAACCACAAGTACCGCCTGCTGTTGGTGTCGGAACAGACAGTCTTATGTTGTCAATGAACAGGTTGGAACTGTTCGAATATTCGGTATTTATAAAGATACGGAAAGTGTTGTTGTCTTTGTAGTTGTCTCCGAGGGAGAATGATTGTTGGCTCCATGATTTCGTATCGGCATCATCACTTTTAAATTGTCCTAAATTTGTGGAAGTATCTAATTCTTTGGAAGTATTGCCAATTTTGACATGATAAGTTTTATGACGGTTGTCTGTTCCTTTCTCATTGTAAACGACATCAAATTTCAGGTTTGTGAAACTGCTAAGCGTTTTGGAGTCTGGAAGAGTGACGTCAATATAACAATAGGTAGAACTTCTGAATGCACCATAAAAATTAAGCGATTTTTTTGATTTTCCAAGTGGGTCGGCAACGACCGTAGCCGTAGCCGTAGCCGAAGCATCGGTGCCTTTTTCGACCTTCACCCTGTTTACAGCATTTTCGCCCTCAAAATCCTCAAGCATCAGACACCATTGTTCTCCATCGAAATACATTTTATTGTTAAGGCTTCCTGTTGGAGTGGTGCCTGGTGTGGTGCCTGTGCCTGGGTCTGTGCCTGGGTCTTGAGTTTCGTAAGATCCAAACTCAATGTCGTCAATGTAAATAGTTGTATTTTGATACTTTCCAAAGTTGATAAGTATGCGGTTAATGTTTTTATGATCATTTGCTATAGTGACTTTTCTCTCAATGTCTGTCCATTGATTTGTAATGCCAATATCTTGGTATCCACCTTGGGGTTCAAATGTGTTGCCTTCATGATGCTGATACTGGAATTGCAATTGGCTGCTTCCATTCTCACATTTAGCCTTGAACTTAATTGTGTATTCCTTAGACGGTTCGAGATATTCACTAAATTCATAGCAAAGCTGTGCATGCCAAAAATCTGTACCATTAGGGTTTGTCAACTTAAGGCATTTCCCATTATTATCGAACCCGGGTTCAACAATACTAATATATTGATTTAAATCATTCGGGTTGTTTCCGTTTCCCCAGACCTGCCAGTTGCCTAAGTTTCCGTCATCGAAATTGGTTGTAAGGATAGGGTTGAATACTTT
The DNA here is from genome assembly GCA_945875635.1 of uncultured Prevotella sp. GTDB lineage: Bacteria > Bacteroidota > Bacteroidia > Bacteroidales > Bacteroidaceae > Prevotella. The sequence goes on along the minus strand of CAMCLD010000015.1, from coordinate 39,382 downwards.
TTCTTGTGCATAGCCCGACACTGCAATGACCATAAGTGTCGCAACCAGCATGAGTCTTTGTTTGAATGTTTTCATAATTTTTTATTTTTAAGTTATTGATATGTTGTTATTTTATCATGTATTTTTTGCCGTTTTTGATAACGATGCCTTTGTAGTTGCTGTCCACAGGCTGTCCTAATATGTTGAATGCGGTACCTGTGTAGCGGATATCCTTCTCTCCTACATACTCATCAATACAGTTCATTGTGTTCTTGCATCTGAGTGAAAGATTGTCGATATAGAAATCTGCATCTTTGGTACGCACACCTATGTACAATTTGAATGAGTTTCCGTAACTACCTGACAATGGTACTGTAACATGTTTCCATACACCATGTGTTGAGGTGTCTCCTGTACTTTCGGTGTAGATGGTTGAGTTGACATCATTGATGCATACTTTTAGTGTCTGGTTCTTGTTGTCACCTCCTGGAACGTAGTAAATGTCAAACTCAATCTGAGTATAGTCTGTCGAAAGCTTCGTCGTTGCGGGTAGCGTGTATTCCAGATAATAGAATTCATCGTAGTTGCCTGGTTTGATATGCAGCGCATGTTCAAGGCTGTTTGTCGGATTCTTGTCAATGAAAGCCTTCGCTGTTGACGATTCAGTCATTCTCATAAAATAACAATATGTCTCAGGAGTGTCCTCGTAGTCGTCAATTATGAGATATTGCCCGTCGTCAGAATATGCGTATTGCTCGTCGAGAGCTGTCTCAAGCACCTCAGCAGGCTTGTATATGCGGAAATTTCCTGATGCCTGTAGGAATCCAAGGAAATACAGCATGCCGTCATAATAGCGGTATCTGCCCATTGTAATAGATGCTGACAGCATATCGTCAACAATATCCCACACACACTTCTTCGTGGAAGCGAGAGCACCAACGGTGTTGCAAGCTACAAGACCAGGTGAGTGGTCACTTGTCAGTTTCGTTCCATTGAGGTTGTATTCTGAACCGTATGAAGTAATGCCTTCACTCTCAAAGAAAGACAGAAGTCGGTCTATCAGTACTGTCTCGTTCTCTTCTTCGGCAAACCAAGAGTAGTCTGTTCCCATGTGCATGGCACATCTCCATGCGTCATGGCGGAATTCCTGATGTCCAGAACCTGTAGGTGTTCCGGAGAATTCTGCATAGTCAGGCATGAGACCTGTTGTTGAGTTGGCGAAAAGAGGGTACATCTCCCTGCTCTTTTGTGCCAGCGACTTCCAGAAAGGTCTGTTGTAGTCAGCCCATTCAGCCCACAGGCGGTAGAAGGCAGGCATGTGGTATGACGGGTCTGTATGTTGAGCTGATGAGGCATATGGTACAAACACCACCTGTCTTTCATCCTCGTTGAACAAGTTCACTGTTGAGGAATTGATTAGGTTGTCTTTTGAAAGACTGTTGTTCAGCATTTCATTGGCTTCTTTCCAGTAGTTGAAGATTCCTTCTCCGTTACCCCATCTTCCGGCTGCGAACATCAGAGCCATTATTATATACTCGTCACCGTCAGGAGCACATTGCGGACTAAGATCGCTTGCGTCCTTGTTGATTTTCCAGCCGATGTATCCTTTCGCAGCACCAGAAGTCAGCTGCATGTGGTTCTTCACCCATTTCCAAAGTCTGTTGAACTCCTTCTGTTTGTCAAGCTGTACGCAAATCATCATTCCGTATGACATTCCTTCCGAGCGAACGTCATCGTTATTGACGTCGAGTATATATGCCTCATCGTCTCCATATTCATAATAAATGCGCTCATTGTCTTTGTCTCCGCAGAAATACTTGTTCCATAGTTCGTTTAACCTGGCGTTAACCTCAGACTCTGTATGTCCTGCCTCAGCAAACAAGTTGCGGTACTCACCCGAAGTGTATGCTCCCACAGACGGTAGGGTGGGGGCAGGACGTTCTACTATTGGTTTGATGAACTCGAACTCCACATATTTTATATATGTGTCGTTAGACCCATTGTCTGTCTCAAGCAGTAGTTTAATCTCTGGTTTCTTAGTTGAGAAGACAAGTTTCTTATAGCTCTTCTGTATTGACTCTGCAGTTCCAGTGAAAGAGAATGCCTCAACTTTCGTGCCCTCGATGTATAGAGACACACCAGCTTTGGATGTGTTGCTGCTTGCTCCGCAAATCCTGATTTCATACTCCCCATTGCCATCTGGAAATTCAACATTTGTAGCACCATAGTCACCATTGGCATATAGGCCTATTCCATTGAAGGGAGAGTTTATTTTTCCTCCGTATTTTCCGCCTGTTGTCATGTCTGAAGTGTTTACCACGACAGTGGCGGAGAAGCTGGAGTGATACATAGATGCCATTATCGCTATCAGTAGGCATCTCATAATGGAGCTCGTTTTTCTCATAAGCGTGTTTTTAGATGTTGGTTAGTAATATTATTTATTCATGGTTGCAAATTTAATATGAAAAATTGTTTTTACATATTACTGATGTCTCATACTTGTTTTTGTTTGTTTCATAGTATAAAATATGGCAGTTCTATATTAATTGTTGATTGCTGATTACTGATTACTGATTGGTGATTACTGATTGTTGATTGCTGATTGCTGATTACTGATTGCTGATTGATGATTACTGATTGTTGATTGCTGATTGTTGATTGCTGATTGATGATTACTGATTGTTGATTACTGATTGTTGATTGCTGATTGCTGATTGTTGATTGCTGATTATTGACGGGTATTGGCTTATCATAACTCCTCATCATAACTCCTCATCATAACTCCTCATCATAACTCCCCAGCATAACTCCCCAGCATAACTTCTTTCTTGCCTTCCTTTAACATACGTAATTTATCTCCTTTTATCTCCTTCCGAAATAATGATTTAACTTGCAAACCTTTGTCTGTTATCTAAAATGCTCTTTATATTTTGGCTATTTCCAATTTATCCTGTAACTTTGCAGTTTAAGAAACAATTACCTTCGAGATATGTATTTTACAGGAATCATAATAGCAGTAAGTTCCTTTCTGATAATAGGGATATTCCATCCCATAGTAATAAAGACTGAATATTATTCCGGCACTAAGTATTGGTGGGTATTCCTCATATTGGGTATCGCTGCCATAGTGTCGGCATTGTTTGTAAGCAACACCCTGATATCGTCTCTTCTTGGAGTCCTTGGAGCTTCGTTCCTGTGGTCCATAGGTGAATTGTTTGAGCAGAAAGGCAGGGTAGAGAAGGGATGGTTTCCAAAGAATCCTAAAAGGAAGTATGATACAATAAAATGACATTTTGTGCGTTATACTCAATATGAGAAGTAAAATAGCACATATAACAATACTGGCAATCATTCTTCTGCTGTGCGGAGAGAAGGCTTTGGCACAGTCCTTCACCCTGCAGGGCAAGGTTTCCGATAAAGAGAACAATCCTATTGAACTTGCCTCTGTGTCCGTGTTGTCACAGGGTAAACTCGTGATGACCAACCTCAAGGGAGAGTTCAGCATGCAGTTGCGTAGTGCTGACTCTGTGGTTGTGAAGTTCTCGATGGTGGGTTACAAGTCAAAGACACGAGTGTTGCGCAATCCTCAGGGAAAGCAGACACTTCTTGTGCAATTGTTTGATGACAACCAACTGGGCGAGGTTGTCGTAGAAGGAAAGACACCCCAGCATGGCACGACAAAGGAACTTGACATAAAGGATGTGAAGCTTGGACCGTCAGCCACAGGTAACGCTGTCGAGGAACTAATACAGAGTCAGGCTGGTGTGTCCACACATAGTGAATTGTCTTCGCAGTACAATGTGCGTGGTGGCTCTTTTGATGAAAACTCCGTATATATAAATAATGTGGAGGTGTATAGGCCTTTCCTCGTGAAGAGCGGTCAGCAGGAAGGACTTTCCATAATAAATCCCGACATGGTGGCAAGTGTGGGCTTTTCTACTGGAGGCTTCGAAGCCAAGTATGGCGACAAGATGTCATCGGCACTCGACATAACCTACAAGCGTCCGACGCAGACAGAAGGCTCATTATCTGCAAGCCTGCTTGGGGCTACCGGATATTTTGGACTGGTGGCTAAGAACATGACGTGGACTAACGGTTTGCGCTATAAAACCAATCAATACCTTTTAGGATCGCTTGATACCAAGGGTGAGTACGATCCGAGTTTCCTTGACTATCAGACATATTTCAGCTGGAAGTCAGGAAAGAGATGGCAGGTCGATTTCATTGGAAACATATCTGAGAACCATTATAATTTCGAGCCGGAGGACAGGGAGACTAATTTTGGAACGATGGAGAATGTAAAATCATTCAAAGTCTATTTTGACGGACACGAGAAAGACCTTTTCAGAACATTCTTCGGTTCTCTTTCTCTGACCCATTTCCTAAAGAACAACAAGACGAGCGTGTCACTTCTGGCTTCAGCCTTTTCTACTAAGGAACAGGAACGATATGACATACAGGGTCAGTATTGGCTGACGCAGACTGAGACAAGTGAGAATCTTGGTGTGGGAACGTATATGCAGCACTCGCGTGACTATCTCAAGGCAAATGTGGCAAGTGTAAAGCTTGTGCTCAAACACAAGGCGCGCAAGCATAACATAGAAGGTGCCTTCACTTACAAGATAGAGAAGATAGAGGAAGACTCGAGAGAGTATGAATACAGGGACTCGGCAGGATATAGTGTGCCACATACAGGAAACGACCTGTACATGATTTATTCTCTGCGAGCGAAAAACAAGCTGGATGCAAAGCGTATGGAGGCATATTTGCAGGATACATGGCATTTCCAGTCGCGCAACGACAGCCTGCCTACCCTCTATACCCTAAACTATGGTGTGAGGTTCTCTCATTGGGATTTCAACGGGGAGAGCATCCTTTCGCCGAGGGCTTCGCTCAGCATCGTGCCTTCATGGAACAGGAACCTTACTTTCAGAGTTGCAGCAGGACTCTACTATCAAGCTCCGTTCTATAAGGAACTGAGAGACACCTCAACAGTGAATGGTGTGACAGTGGCATCGCTCAACAAGAAAATTAAAAGCCAAAGGTCAATACACCTGTTGGGTTCAATGGACTACAGGTTCACCATGATGGAAAGGCAATTCAAATTCTCGGCAGAAGCTTATTACAAGGCATTGGCTGACCTCGTTCCATATTCTGTCAACAATGTGCAGGTGGTATATTATGGCGAGAACAGATGCAAGGGACACGCAATGGGTATAGACCTGAAACTATATGGGGAGTTTGTGCCTGGCAGTGACTCCTGGCTCACGTTCAGTGTCATGGACACAAAGATGAAACTTAACGGAAAGAGCATACCCCTTCCAACCGACCAACGCTATGCCGTCAATCTGTTCTTTACGGATTACTTCCCTGGGACAACAAAATGGAAGATGTCGCTCAAGCTCGCCTATGCTGACGGACTGCCTTTCTCAGCTCCACACAAGGAACTGGAGAACAACTCATTCAGAGCACCGGCATATAAGAGGGTTGATATAGGCATGAGCTACAGACTACTTGACAATTCAGACAGGTCAAGGAAAAGCCTCTTCCGAAATATATGGCTCGGTGTTGACTGCCTTAACCTGCTCGGGATAAACAATGTCAACAGCTATTATTGGATTACAGATGTAACCAACCAACAGTATGCCGTGCCTAACTATCTTACTGGTAGGCAGATTAATGGCAAAGTACTCTTTGAATTCTGATGTTTAATCAATCCCAGATAGGTCTGATGACTGAATTGGGGCAAACGATAAACGCTTATGAGAAATACATTAATGACAACAATGTGCAAGGTGGCGGTAATAGGCATCTCATGTGCCATTATGGCTGTGACTCCTTCGTGTGCAAAGAACAGGGATGCAAGTAAGACGCTCCAAGATACTACAGAGAAGACAGACAAAGAGAAATTCAATGATTTGAAACTCAGCAACCCTGATGCTGGAATGGTGTCAATAATGGACGAAGTGGCAAAGAACAAGGTCACTGTCGTCGATGTGTGGGCATCGTGGTGTGGACCGTGTATGAAGGCTATTGGCGGACTGAAGAGCCTTTATGGTGAGTATAAGGACAAGGGACTTGGTGTTGTTGGAGTGTCACTCGACAATGACTACAGAGCCTGGACAGAGACCATTCGCCGCATGGAGCTTGAATGGACAAATGTCTCCGATTTGAAGGGATGGCGTAGCAGAATCGTTGAAATGTATGGTATAGATGCCATACCGTACGTTTTTGTTATCGCACAGGATGGAACCATTATAAGAAAGGGTTACATTCCGGAGGAAGAGTTAAGGCAGATAGTTTCAGAGTCATTGTAAGCCATAGGCACGTTTATTCCCAGCTTTTCAATAATTCAAGTTTTTCGCAAAGCTCAAGGGAACTCCTTTTCCCTTCGGCCAGTGACCGTTGGTTCGCAAGTTAAAACTTGCTTAAGGTTAACAAGTTGACAAGTCAACAGGTTATTAGTTGTTCTGGTCATTGAAAAAAAACAAACAAGAAGAGTAGCAACTTGTTTTTTTCGCAAGCTCAAGGGAACTCCTTGAGCAACTCGTTAACTGACAGCATGTCGAAGACATGCGAAACTTGTGTCAACTAATCTTCCAATTTGTAATAATAATACCAATAGGTGTTTCCGAACTGTTCCTTCAGTTTTAGTCTTGAAGGATGTGGAATGAGGTTTTTGTTTATCCTTATAGGTGATTTGCACATTTTTGCAGAATCCTCACCAGCAAGAAGAAACTTGAACCTTGACAGAGACACCTCCGTTACGGAATCCCTCCATAGCGAATCGCAGTGGGATGTCATGTCGTTGTCCAGAGCTAAAGCCTCACGGTAATGCTTTTGAAGCTTCACATCCTGAGGGTAGTATTTGTGAAGCACAAAGGAGAAAGACTTCAAGTCCCGGTCTATTAGCTTACGACACAATACATATTCAACGTTCAGTCTTACCCTTCTTTTTAAAGGCTCTTCTGGCAGAAGATAAGTTTTTATGGAATCTCTGCCGGGGGCAAGCATCTTGCTCGTTCCATATATTGGATGTTCAAACAGTCTCTCACCAAGTTGGTTGCCAAGCCATAGGGCGTATGAACGGAGCATTAGTGCTGACTGGTTGTCTTTTGCAAGCTGAAAGGTCATGTCATAAGCTTTTTCGTATTCCCCCTGTAAAATCAATCTCTCAATATGCGCCTGCTTGTGAAATTCAAGGTCGTTGCTGCTGATGAAGCCCATCAACGTAAGACATATTCCAATCGGAATGATGTTCATCCACAACAGGTTTGACATGATTAGTGCCTCTTTTTGTAAAGGCTCTATCTCCTGATAGTTCCTTGCCAGATAGATGGCAAATGCTATAATAGCCAGTGTTAGTGGAAAGACCCAAATCCACACTCCAAGTCCTATCCCCTCTGTAATAGACGGGGGAACGTCAGTTATGAAAGTAAGGATTAGAAGTGATGGCAGGTAGGTGAGCCAGTGGAAGCGTAGATATAGCTTGGAAATCTTGAATACGCAAATCTGCAGCAGCAACAGAATAATGGTGATGATAAGGTCATATACAAAAGGAATATAATATGTCTTGCCATCCGATGCCACATGCTGAGCCACAGCCAGAACGTCCGACTGGTAGAAGTATAGATATGAGAATGAGAACAGGCAGAAAACCAGAGCACATAGAATATGCATTCCAGATATTATCCTTGACATAAGCTTTGCTTGTTTGAAAATTATTCCCCTCCCATTCTCTTTAGAGTGGGAGGGGATGAATCAGAGATTTCTTCCTAAACGAATGAAAGGTGTCCGTCAGTTCTTTTTCAGTACAACGGCTGAACGGGCAGGGATATAAAGCTTAAGCCACTCCTTGTGTTCCTCGACATATAGAGGGTCATAGTTCGTCATGTGAGTTATGGTGTCGTCTGCAAAGCCATTGCCACCAAATTCCTTGGCATCAGTGTTGAGCACTACCTCATAGGAGCCAGTAGGAACAAGGAAACCATAGTCTGTAAACGAGCGGGTAGGAGAGAAGTTGAACACAAAGACAAGGTCGCCCCTCATGAATGCGAGTACTTGGTCACCGTCATTGTGCCAAATCTCCTGTACGGGAGTCTTGTTAAAGCCTTTCTCACTCTTCAGAACGTTTATCATCTGCCTGTCGAAGTCGCCAAGATAATGGTAGCACAGCTCTTTGTTGTCAACAAGATTCCATTGCCTCCGGGCGTACTTATAGCTCCATCCGTTGCCTTCTCTTGGGAAGTCAATCCATTCTGGATGACCGAATTCGTTGCCCATGAAATTGAGATAACCACCATTAATGGCGGCGGCAGTGACAAGCCTTATCATTTTGTGAAGAGCTATACCTCTATGAACGGTGCCATTCTCGTCTCCTTTCCTGAAATGCCAGTACATGTCGGCATCAATGAGTCGGAAGATGATAGTCTTGTCACCTACAAGAGCCTGGTCGTGACTCTCGCAATAGGAAATTGTCTTCTCATCAGACCTCCTGTTCTTGACTTCCCAGAATATGGAACTTGGTTTCCAATCTTCGTCTTTCAGCTCCTTGATGGTTTTTATCCAGTAGTCTGGAATATTCATTGCCATACGGTAGTCAAAACCATATCCGCCATCTTCGAATTTAGCGGCAAGTCCTGGCATACCGCTTACCTCTTCGGCTATGGTTATGGCATTCTTGTTAACCTCGTGTATCAGCTTGTTGGCGATAGTGAGATAGCAGATAGCATTGTCGTCCTGATGGCCGTTGAAATAATCGCCATAATTACAGAACGCTTCTCCAAGTCCATGGCTATAATAGAGCATGGATGTTACACCGTCGAAACGGAATCCGTCGAAATGGAACTCCTCCATCCAGTATTTGCAATTAGAAAGGAGGAAATGCATGACCTCATCCTTTCCGTAGTCAAAACATAAGGAGTCCCATGCCGGGTGCTCATGTCTTCCGCCTGGATAGAAATACTGGTTTGGGTCTCCTGCAAGATTGCCAAGACCCTCTATCTCGTTCTTCACGGCGTGTGAGTGAACGATATCCATTATGACGGCAACTCCCTTCTGGTGCGCTGTGTCAATAAGCTGTTTCAGTTGCTCTGGTGTGCCGAAACGGCTGCTTGCTGCAAAGAACGAACTCACATGATATCCGAACGAACCATAGTAAGGGTGTTCCTGAATAGCCATTATCTGTATGCAGTTGTAGCCATCCTTGATGATGCGTGGCAGGACATTCTCCCTAAACTCATCGTAGGTTCCTACCTTTTCTGCATCCTCACCCATACCGATGTGGCATTCATATATGAGTAATGGGTCTTTCTTTGGATTGAAGGTCTTCTTCTTCCAGATATAAGGTTCTGGATTCCATACCTGTGCAGAGAATATCTTGGTCTGTTCGTCCTGGACAACTCTTCTTGCCCATGCAGGAATACGTTCTCCCTCTCCACCATTCCAATGAACCCGCATCTTGTATAGGTCACCATGCTTAAGAGCTTTGGCGGATAGCTTCAGTTCCCAGTTTCCAGTGCCCTGTATTCTTTTAGCCCTGTATTTCTCCTCCTCACTCCAGTTGTTGAAGTCACCAACGAGATAGATGTCTGTAGCATTTGGTGCCCACTCTCTGAATACCCATCCACGGGATGTCTTGTGAAGACCGTAATAGTCATGACCGCTTGCGAATTCAGACAACGTTCGTCTTCCATTTCCGGTCAGCTGACCAATCTTCCATACTGCATGGTCGTGGCGTCCGCGGATTGCGTTCTCGTATGGTTCGAGATAGGCATCGTTCTTTACGATACCGATGTGTTTAGGTGTCCTGCTCTTCTTGACACTCTCACTTTTCTCGGCCTTTTTTACCTTGCATTTGTTGGTTGTCTTTTCCATTGTTCTGAGGTATGTTAAAGATTACTGACAATGTAATGCTATGCTTTTATCTTGAAAATGGCTTTGCGGATGTTGCCTTTGCCTATGCAAGGCTGGTGTCCGTCCTGTGGGAAGAACATTGCAAATTCGCCCGGTTTGCACCATACAACGTTGTTGCTTTGAAGGCCAGGATATTTACTTACATCCTTTGTCTCATTGTATTCCGCAGCAGGCATGTCCTGTAATGGCATGTAACCATATCCTTCGTCGTTGTCAAGCGGAATCTGTATGTCTATCATGTTGCGGTGTGTCTCAAAGACAGCCTCCTCCTGTGTCTTCCCAGCTGTTGTCAGCACGTTGAGGAACAGGTCTGAGCCTTTGATGATGTGTTTTCCGTCTTCCAGCTTGTTAAGGTCGTTCGTCTTTATGAAGGCAACAACCTCGGAAAAGAGAGCGTTGAGGCTTACGTACTTTTCCAGATTTTCCAATGTGTCTATAATCATAACATAATAATTTATGGGTAACAAAATACTATTTCACTATTCTCCTTCCATTCTCATATACGCCATTTGCGATAATGCTTCCATTCCGGTCTTTCTCTACGAACTTGCCGTCCCGTATGTTGTTACGATATGCTCCTTCGAATCTTGTTCCGTCCTTGTCAACCTCAATGGCCTGACCATTTCTGATTCCGTTGTGATAGGTGCCTCTGAACTTGCTGCCATCAGCATAATGTATTATGATGAGACCTTCAAGCTTCCCGTCCTTGAATTGTCCTTCATATACATCCTGAGTCTTGTTGGTAAGCTTGCCCTGACCGTTCTGACGGTCTCTTTCCCAGTTGCCTACGTATATGTCGCCATTTGCCCATGTCATGGTGCCGAATCCAGATTTGTCTCCTTTCAGGAAATGACCGGCATATTTGTCACCATTTGAGTAGTTGAAAAGCCCTTGTCCTGTCCTCTCTCCTCCACGGTATTCTCCCTCGTAGATGTCTCCACTTGCAAACTTATAGACACCTTTGCCGTCTTGCAGGTCATTTTTCCATTCTCCGTCATAGCTGTCACCGTCTGAGAACTTATATAACCCTTTTCCGTGCTTCATGTTGTCAACCCAGTCTCCAACGTATGAAGAGCCATCTCCCCAGTTGAACTCGCCTTTGCCATTCTTCTTGTCCGACTTCCAGCTTCCTTTGTAATAAGCTCCATTGGAGAATGTGTATTTCCCTTCGCCTTCTCTCATGTCTTGCAGCCAGTTCCCGTCATAGACATCTCCATTATAATAATACATTATGCCATGTCCTTCCTGATAGTCTCTGAACCACAATCCTACATATTTGTTGTTGTTCATGAAATAATATGTCCCTTGTCCATGCTGTTGGTCTTGGAACCATTGTCCTTCGTATCTTTCTCCATCTGCAAACTGATAGGTACCGTTTCCTTGTCTTTTGCCTTTCACGTATTCTCCTTCGTATGTGTTTCCGTTGGGATATTTGCATGTTCCCTTGCCATGTGCTTTTCCAGAGACTATTTCACCGGTATATGCACCACCGTCACGTGTTGTCCATGTGCCTATTTTTATCTGCTGTGCATTACATGAAAAAGAGAAGAATATGAGTAATATGGTAATTGTCTGTCTTGTCATGATTGAAATGATGTTAAAATCTTTCCAAAGGTACTACAAAAAGATGAATTCCCAAAATATTTAGCTTTTTTTAGTGCTGATGGCATATGGACTCATTCATGCCAGATGTCAAAAAATCACTTAAGTTTCTCATGTCTCCTATCATGAATCATACAACACATCCAGTATCTTTTTTGGTTTCTGTTATTTGGTACTGGAGTACCATGCCGTTGGTACTGGAGTGTCAATTGTATAATACTGGAGTACCAAATAACTTCGACTGCCTTTGAAGTCAGTTGGCTTTATTTATGGAATCCAATTGATGGTCTCTAAGTATTCGTCAAACTCCATCAGCTTGGTAACTCCTGCCTTTTCGAGAGCAATCTTTACAACCTCTTGTTCCTCGGGAGGGAGGGCGATGTCGCCCCGTCTTCGCTTGAAGTATTGGTTGCGTCCGAAGTGGCAGATGAGCAGTGTCATGAACTTGTCATACTGGTCGGGGTACATCCGCTTTTGGAAGTTCACAAAACCCTTGGCAAACCTCACGGGCTTGTTGCTCACATAGTGTGTGCAGTCCTCCCGCTTGCTGCACTGGGATGGATTGATGAGTTTCAGAAATGTGCCTAATTCCTCATGCCGCCGATATGCCAACTGGCGCAGGCAGCTGTCTGCCATCGGGCAGTCGTTGTGGAGGCAGAGCGGATAGCCTGCCGGTATGTCCTTGTAAATCTTCGTTGTCTTCTTCATTTGTACATTCAATTTGTGAATTACTTAAGTTTCGCATGTGCTCAACTTTAGGAGTTAAAAGGAGCCAAATGTTTCACCCCTGAAAGGGTATTTGATTACTGATTGTTGATTACTGATTGCTGATTGTTGATTGCTGATTGTTGATTGCTGATTACTGATTGTTGATTGCTGATTATTGATTATTGACGGGTATTGGCTTATCATAACTCCCCATCATAACTCCCCATCATAACTCCCCACCATAACTCCTCATCATAACTTCTTTCTTGCCTTCCTTTACTTGCGAAACTTTAATTACTTCATTTTGCAAAATTAAGGCATTTTTTTATGAAAACAGCCTATTTCCCCATCTTTTTCCCTTAATATCGAAGAAGAATAATTGGCATGATGCAAACATACCGCAGATGTATAGAAAGACGATCTTTTAGAGTTAAATTTATGTTAAATATCCTCTAAATGTTTGACTCGTACCTAAGGTCATAGTATAACTTTGCAACCGCTTAGCAAAATCAATAAACAAATCGCGATTATGAGTTACAAGACAAAGTTAAAAATCGGAGAGTTTTCAAATATGATGCAGTTAACGGTGAAAACTTTGCGTCACTACGAGCGAAAAGGACTTCTGATACCTTATGATGTGGATGAATGGACTGGATACCGCTATTACACAGTTGACCAAATGCAGCGTTTAAACAATATACGCGGGCTGCAAAGACTCGGCTTCTCGCTTGACGAGATAGGCATGCTGTACGAGGAAGAATCGCATGCTCCCAGTATCAGCCAGCTGACAAGTAAGATAAAAGAAACCGAGGAGCGTCTGCGCATGTTGCTTGACCGTCGGGAAAAACTGCTCAAATGGATACGCTCCTTAAAAGAAATCAGTAAAATGGGAAAAATTTCAGTTCAGTCACTGCCCGAAATCATTGTGGCAAGTCATAGAGAAGTAATACCAAGTTATGAAGCCATTGGAGAGATGTGCTGTTATGTCATCGGACCGGAAATGCAGCGTCTTGGATGTAAATGTCCTCCTCCTGGTTACTGCTTCACTATTGAGCACAATAAAGAATACTCGCCTACAGACATTGATATTGAGTACTGCGAACAAGTGGAGGAAATGGGTAAGGATTCGTTTGTTGTTCAATTTAAGAAACTAAGTGCAGTACCAATGGCGATTTGTATGAAGCACTACGGTCCTTACGATCGCTTCTACGAATCTTATACCGAACTATTCAAGTACATAGAAGAGCACGGCTATAAGATTGCAGACAAGCCTCGTTGCTCATATATAGATGGGGTATGGAATAAGGCAAACCCCGAGTTGTGGCTCTCTATTATTCAAGTCCCGGTAGAAAAAGTATAGGAACTTATAATCCCCCTGAGTTAGATGTATCTCGCTCAGAGGGATTCTTTCATCTTTAAATGCTTGTAAAGGTGTAGGTTTTGCCTGCTTTTGTAGTGATGTCATATTCATAGACTTTGGGGATGAAAGCTTTTATGCTCCTGCTTTCCCCTTCCTTGTTTATAATAGGTTGTTGAATGTCGGCTGGCGCAAAAAGAGGATTAGGACATTTGCCTTCAGCAGCCTTCAAGCCATTGCCTTTCAAAGGAACGGAGCTGCGAAGGCGAAGGGTGCCACCGATGGTGCTCTTTACTGTAGCCTTGCCAAGTTTGCCATTATTCCATGCGAGACAGACCTCGAATCCGCCACGAGCGCGAAGTCCGGAAATACTGCCTTCTGACCAATCGTCGGGCAGTGCAGGAAGAAGGTGGACAGCTCCGTCATGGCTCTGGAGAAGCATCTCTGCAATTCCCGCTGTGACGCCAAAGTTGCCATCTATCTGGAAAGGTGGGTGAGCATCGAAAAGGTTAGGGAATGTGCGTCCGTCAGGATACTGGCTAGTGGTGCTCTTATTCTCGTCGGGGAGCAGGCGCAGCATATTCTTGATGATGGCGAACGCATGATTACCATCAAGCATGCGGGCCCAGAAGTTTGTCTTCCATCCAAGACTCCAGCCTGTTGCCTGGTCGCCACGATGCTTGAGCGTTGTGGCAGCGGCACGGAAGAGTTCTGGGTGAGAAAAAGGAGAAATTTGATTGCTTGGGTACAAACCATAGAGATGAGAGATGTGGCGGTGCTCGTTGTGAGGATCATCGGCATCTTGCAACCACTCCTGAAGCTGGCCGTATTGCCCTACCTGCATAGGTGGAAGCTGTGAGAGAGCCCTTCTGAAGTCAGTCTGCAAGTCCTCGTCTTTGTTAAGTATAAGTGCTGCATTGAGGGCGTTGCTGATAGCATCGAAGACTATCTGATTATCCATTGTGCAACCCGCTGTAATGGGTGTTCTCTTGCCGCGAGGTCCTTGCTCGGGACTCACTGATGGCACACAAACGAGCCATGCGTACTGTGGATGGAGCTGCATGTAGTCGAGGTAGAACACCGCTGCGTCTCGAATCACTTCATAGTATTTCTCGAGGAACTGCTTGTCACCTGTGTAGAGATAGTGCTGCCAAATGTGAGTGGTGAGCCAAGCCCCACCATTTGGGAATTCTCCCCACGCTGCACCATCTACAGGACCTGCTATGCGCCACAGGTCTGTGTTGTGGTGAGCCACCCAACCGCGACAGCCATACATTGTGCGAGCAGTCTCTTTACCAGTGACTGCGAGGTCAGCAATCATATCGAAGAGAGGCTGGTGAGTGTCGGACAAGTTAGTCACCTCGGCAGGCCAGTAGTTCATCTCCGTATTGATGTTGATGGTGTACTTCGAGTCCCATGGTGCATTGAGCTTGTTGTTCCAGAGTCCTTGCAAATTAGCAGGTTGACCACCTGGCTGTGAGGAAGAGATGAGGAGGTAGCGACCGTAGTTGAAGAGAAGCGCTACCATGCCCAGATCGTCAGGATTGTCGTAGAAGCGGTCGAGACGGACATTGGTTGGCAATTTGGAATTTTGTCCGCCGGTAAGGCGCAGCTTAGTAGTGTTGAACTGCTTGGCAAATGCCTTCATGTGGCGCACCTTCAACGCCTTGTAGGTATATGCCTTTGCTTTGCTTATTGATTGGGCTATAAGGGCAGTAGGATTAGCGGAGAGGTCGCAGAAGTTGACATAGTTGGTCGCAGAAGCAATAATGAGAGTGGCTGTGGTTGCGTTGTGTATCGTAACCTGTTTGCCGTCAGTCACTGTGGTGCCATCACTTGTCACCTCGACGCGGCATTCGGCAAAGACCTTACCTTCTATGCCCTCTTGCGAAACAGGCTTCACATGGGCAAGAAGGGCATTGCCGCCTTCTGTGCTAATGTCGGCAGGTAACTGGCTATCGTATCGCATGCGGAAACTAAGAGCACCCTTGTGCGATGCTGTTATGCGCATAGCTATCACATCATCTGTCATAGAGGCAAACACCTCGCGAGTGTACTTCACTCCGTTGCATGTGTATTGAGTGGTGGAGATTGCATTATGTAGATCAAGCGAACGATGGTAGTTGCTCACCTTGCTGGCCTCCACTCCATCAAACTCGAACTTCAGGCTACCCATAGGGAGAAAGCGCATACCGTGAGGACCTACGACAAAGTCGCGGTTAACAATTTTGGCAGCATCCTCTTCTTTGCCTTCGAATATGAGGCGACGCACCTCAGCAAGACTGCCCAGTGCGCGTGTACTATTATTACTATGTGGCCCACCACTCCAAAATGTCTCGTCGTTAAGTTGTATTTCCTCCGTCTCGGTGCCGCCATAAACCATAGCACCCATGTGGCCGTTGCCTAATGGCAGTGCTTCGAGCCATATATGGGCAGGTGAGTCATACCACATTGTATGGTCAGTGATGTCCGTCTTTGCAAACGCTACAAGCGGTACTGCTGTGCAAAAAAAGAATAACAAAAGTTTTTTCATAATCCTTAATTCCGCAACACTATTACAAATATAACTTTTTAAGTACCTGAGCAACAAAAAGTTGCCCAGGATTTTGCCATGTCAGATTTTTCACCTATCTTAGTGTTGCAAATCAAAATATGTATCAAACCCGACAGACATGGTAAAGGTAGCAATAAAATCTGAGAAGCTCTCTCCTTTTGGAGGATTTTTTTTCAATAATGGAGCAATTTGACTCCAAGCTCTCATCTTTAATCGACTCAACACTCGGTATGAATTGCCTATTGTCCACAGGGCAGCTGAAAGAGGGCGAGGGGTATGACGTTGACTTCGACCTCCAGTTCATAGAGGCTGAGATGTATGATGCGAAACCCACATACAAGAAGTTTCTCGGATACCGTCCTGGTATGGCTGTCATTGGCGACATTCTTGATTATTAAAATAGCCCAAAGGGTTTTCTAATTTGTAAAAATATCACCACAACAGAATTTCATTTTAAAGTAATAAAGGCTCAGTAGAAATTTCCGGGGGCTAAGTGCCCCGTAGGGGTGAGTCTTTTCCCCCTTTTCTCTTATCCAGAATAGGACAGACATTTCTGTGCCAGTTCAGCCCAACTCTCACGCAAAGCTTTGCAACCGCCATCGCAAAGCTTTGCCTTCATTTAGGAGTCACATCCCCATGTTTTTTCACTGAGCTGTAATAAAGGCTGGAAGGGACAAATTTTTCTTTATAGTATAAACGTTTCCTATGACATTATTTCAGCAAAGGTTAAAATAATTAATCTTTCACGACACAATGTCGCCATATCTCGTATTGGCATATGAATTGCAGTTATAGGGGTGTAAGCGGAAAGCCCCACAGAGGAGCTTGAAACGGTAAACATATATAAACAACAATTCTAAAATAGGAGGTTACTATGTTACCAGTTATGAAAACAAGCAGTTGGTTCCCAACAATGTTTGACGAGTTCTTCAACAACGATTGGATGCCTAAGATGAAGGCAACGGCTCCAGCAATCAATGTAAGGGAAAACGACAGAGAATATACAATGGAATTTGCCGTTCCAGGTATTAAGAAGGAATTCTGCCGAGTAAGCCTTAACAACGAAGGTAACCTTGAGGTCACCATTGAGAACAAGATGGAGCACAAGGAGGAAAACAAAAAAGACCACTATCTGAGACGTGAGTTCAATTACTCTAACTACCAACAGGTATACACGCTGCCTGAAGATGTAATAAAAGACAACATCGCAGCCAAGGTTGACAATGGTGTGCTGACTATCACCATGCCTAAGGCCACCAAAGACGAAGCTAAGAAGATTCAACGTCAGATAGACATTGCATAATCATTAATAGTATCAAAAAAAGGCTGTTCCAGCAATCCGGAACAGCCTTTTTTATATATTGACCTTAATCCAAATATTCCTTTATCAGCGTGCATTGGTGAGAACAACCTTCTTTCCGTTGACAATATATATATCCTTGCCCAGAGCCTTGACCTCCCTACCCTGCAAGTCGTAAACCTTATTGTTTTTTCTTAAAGTCTCGATATCACCTTCCTGTGCTGCGGCATTGAAGGTCAGCGTAGCATTTCCGTTAACAGCAAAAGCCGGTGTCGTAATCTCTCCGTAGTTCTTCTTGGTAGCCAACAAAAAAAACTGTGATTACGAGACCGTAATACAATCAAAATAATTACCTTTGCAGCGGATTTGGAACCACAGCAAACACCTTTCCACACCCATTACAACTTACAACAAGGAATTAATAGGACCAACCGATTATATGGAATATATATCACAAGAATGCTACGACAAGCTCATGGAAGAGCTGCGCTACATGGAAAGCGTCGAATTGCCACGTGTGCGCGATGCCATAGCTGAGGCGCGCGACAAAGGCGACCTTAGCGAGAACTATGAGTATCGCGCGGCAAAGCGTGAGCAGGCACGTTTGCTTGGCAGGATACGCTACAAGCAGAGGGTACTGGAATTTGCAAGAGTCATTGACATGTCAAAGATTCATAGTGACACCGTAGGACTGCTATGCAAGGTTACTATAACCAATATCGGCAACGGCAAGCAAATGACATACACGCTTACAAGCACATCGGAGGCCAACCTCCGTGAGGGCAAACTGTCCATAAAATCACCCATCGCCCAAGCCCTGTTAAACAAGAAGGTTGGTGACATGGTAGAAGTAAGGGTGCCTGCAGGCAAGCTGTCCCTCAGGGTGGACAATATAGAGTAGCAGTGAGCCACAATAACAAAACACATAATTCAAGTTCACCATATCAGCAAGGTAAAAGTGGGTGTAAAGAATAAGAAAAGAGTACTTTAATAATAAAAATAAATAGCATTATAGCACAGATGAAATTGATACCAGCAGACAATATGAAAGATAAACTTTGGGGTAGAAGAGGAACACCAGAGCGTGAAGCAATGGAAACTAAACTCAAAGAAGATGTGAACGCCTATATTGTAGGCGAAGCCATACGCAAGGCTCGATTGGCACAAAACCTCACACAAGAACAGCTTGGTGAACGTATCGGGGTGCAACGTGCTCAAATTTCCAAGTTGGAGAAAGGTACAAGTGTTATCACATTGCCAACAATGAGTCGTGTATTCCAAGCTTTGGGTATTGCAACAGCCACTCTTGATTTGGGTATTGCAGGCAAGATTGCGTTGTGGTAAGATAATTAATAAACCTCAAATCCGCAAGTAATCTCCAATAGCAATCTTCGTGGCAGCAAAGTGCTTGAATATTATCTCTTTTCAAGTTTCATTACTGTTTTTCCGTCCTTGTCGCAAAACAAGAGGGTGTTTTTCTCTGTCTTGCAAATGGTCACCTTGGATAGTGTAGTGAGAATATCCTGTTCTACACTCATGTCCGGACACATCATCCGTGTGCTTCCTGTGTGTGACAAGTCAATAGCACCATTGTTTCCGATTGAAGATATAGAGCCTGTCAGTCTGTTGCATCCAGTATAGCCATATATTGACTTCTTCTCAGCATCAAATCCTATAAATGGTTTGCTGTCACTCTCTGGGAGTCCTTTGCCTTCAATCTCTGTCACATTCCATTCTCCATTTATCTGTGCAAGCGATGTAACACTTTTCATGTTGCAGCATGATGTAATAGTTGCAGCAATAATGATTGCCAGTAATATTCTTGTCGTTCTCATATATATAATAATGTGTATGGTTTATTGTTAACTTTGAGCAAGTTTGTAACTTGTGAAACTTTAATTGTTAATTCTCCCTTTTTGCAGGTTAGGTGTCTATTTTGAAGGGGGTGAAGGGTCTGTTGGAGTCTTGAGAATGATGCTTGTAGCTCCAATGGTAAAAAGAGTGTCGTTGTATATAACGCGCTTCTCCCTGTCTCCAAGGATCTCATTGTCAACGAATGTGCCGGTATAGCTGGGACCATCACTAAGTATGTATTTAAGCTTCCCATTCTTATCCTTGCTTACATTTATCTTACAGTGGGTCATGTCCACGCTCGGGTCAACGGTTTCAATGGGACAGTTTATGTTGTTACCTTTCATGTATCTGCCAATGATGTTGTCACCCATAGAAAGTGGTATTACCTGTTTGAAGTGGAACACATTTTCAATTACAATGATGGTTCCGAATCCAGCATCTGACTGCTCTTCATCTGGATTTTCCTCCTTCTGCGTATTTCTTAACTTTGTCGTTCCAATGCGTATCCCAAACTGTTTGCCACATTGCGTACATTGAAATACAAGAGCTTGTCCAGTCTTGTATTTTGTCTCATCAAAAGTTATGAAGGTGTCACATTTGGGACAACGTACTCTTTTCATACTTCAATATGTTAAGCGATTATATGATGTCAACTTTTAAGATAAAAACAGAAACAAAGGCTATCTTTCTATTTTTGTTACCCATCCCATACGGAATCTCTCATTGTCTTTCATAATGTTCAGATTCCTGAAAGCATCCTCTTCGCTGTCATAATGACCGAAGATGACCTTAGCACTTCCACTGTGATTGATTATAACTTCTCCTTTTAATCCTTCTTTTTCCAATTCAGCCTTGAAGACTTCGGCATTAGCAGGTGCTACATGACTACAGAGTACAATGGTCCAGAAATTTATGTCCTTGTCTGCTTTCTTTTCTACAGCCACTTTCTCTTTGTTGGTTTTAATGGTAGCCGTTTTCTTAATGTCAACACGGTGGTGTTCACTCTTGTCCGCAGTCGTGAGTATAGAGCCTGTCATACTACTCTGGGTCAGATTGTCCTTTAAATCATGACCTCCTGGAATGTTTGGCGTTATCAGGAACGAGCAAATAAGTATTGCGGCTATTTTTACGAGGTCTTTAACCGTACTCATGCGTATGCTGATTTTCTTGTCAACTTTGTCTGTCAAATCTTCATCGTTCTTTTCAACCTTCTGACTTGTCCTGACCATGTCTGTGTCGTTTAGGTATGGCATTTCAAAGCTTCCCAATCCGTATAGACTTGGAGTCAGCAATCCTGCCTCGCATGGTTCGAAAAGAACATTGCCGTCTTCGTTAGTTGACAATTTGCCAATGTCATTAAGTATATATGACTTTCCCTCTTGAAGGGATTTTTTTATTTCTCCCACCTCTTTCTCCAAAATCTTCAAAGCTTCGGGGTAGCTTATGTCGTATGCATCAGCATACGACTGGGCGAGTGTGGAGTCGTTCATTGTAATTTGTGGATTGAACCCGACAGTACGCAATGGCGGGAAGAATAATCCTTCCTGCTCGTCATATCCTGCTGCAATATGATGGGCTACGAACGCTCCCAGTCCCGGAACAATGACACAATCATTGCTCAGCAGAAGTATCTCTATATGTCTGTCAAGTTCCATCATGAGTGCAAAATTACTTCTTTTCTTTGAATAATACAAATTATTCCATTTTTTTTGCTACTTTTGCATGGTAAATACAAAAGACTTTTATAATGGTAAAACATACAAGGAAAGAGAAGATGGAAGCTTTTGGCAGGCTTCTGGATGTTTTGGATGTTCTCAGAGAGGAGTGTCCATGGGATAGGAAGCAGACAAATGAAAGTCTTCGCCCAAACACTATTGAGGAGGTCTATGAGTTGTGTGATGCGCTCATGGCTTCCGATGATGACAATATCTGCAAGGAACTTGGAGATGTGCTTCTGCATGTGTGCTTTTATGGAAAGATTGGTGAGGAAAAGGGAACATTTGACATTGCAGATGTATGCCTTAGGCTTGCAGACAAGTTGATATTCCGTCATCCACATGTTTACGATTCTTCTCAGATTGGAGTTGACAATCCTAAGCCAATATCGTCAGGCGAGTCATGCGCTGAAGTCTCAGTGGATAGCTCCGTTCGTACAGCCAAAGATGTAATAGAAAGATGGGAACAGATAAAGCTGCGTGAGAAGGATGGCAACCATAGTGTCTTGGGAGGAGTTCCTGTTGCTCTGCCATCTCTTATCAAGGCATACAGGATTCAGGACAAGGCTCGCAATGTGGGATTTGACTGGGAGGACAAGGGAGACGTGTGGAAGAAAGTGCGTGAGGAACTTGACGAATTGGAGGTTGAGTTAAGGAAAGGTGACTCCAATGCATCGGCAGAGGAACTTGGTGACTTCCTGTTCAGTGTCATTAATGCAGCCCGACTTTACAAGATAAATCCAGACACATCATTGGAACTCACCAACAGGAAATTCATACAACGCTTTAACTATATAGAACAGCACTCCATCAAGGAAGGAAGGCAACTTCGTGAAATGAGTCTTGAAGAAATGGACCGTCTGTGGAATGAAGCCAAAAAGCAATTATAGTTGGCAAGTTGACGAGTTGATGTGTATTAGCAATATTGGAAAAATGGAAGAAAGAACCTATAATATATAATGACTATGAGAAGGATTACATTTATCGGAGCAATACTTTGTGTCGTAGCCCTGATGGGAAGTTGTGTAAACAATTCCCCCAAGAAGGTGGACAATTCAGAAAAAGTAGCAGAAGACTCCATTGATGTTAACGACTCCACTCTATATGGAGTTTGTGGAGAGGGAACAGCCATGCACACCCTGGAACTTATCACAGACGACGGACTGTCACATTCGTATATGATAAACCTTGATGACTCCATCTCCGGAGTGCAGGGTGGATTGCTTACAGGCGACCGCCTTGCGGTCATCACATCCGTTGAGTATGGTGACACATTTGCTATTAAGGTAATAAACTTAACCACACTTCTTGGAAAATGGGTGAGTTTAGACAAGAATTTCGAGATTAAGGAAGGCGGTTCTGTCAAGTCGGTTATGGAGTCAGAGACAAGACCTTGGACTTCATGGGCTATATGTAACGGACATCTCGTCTTCAATTCTGACACCTTTGATGTGGCAGAGTTAGGGGCCGACTCGATGTTCCTTGAGAACAGACATGGCATATACGGCTTCAAGAGGGTAAAATAGCAAGGAGGGCAAGGAATGGAACCATTCAGAGTCCACGTATTGGGATGTGGCAGTGCCACGCCAACGCCACACCATTTCTCTTCGTCACAGGTGGTAGAAGTGAAAGACCGTCTTTTTATGGTTGATTGTGGGGAAGGGGCGCAGATGCAAATGAGGAAGATGCATCTGCGGTTTACGAAGTTGTCTGCCGTTTTCATAACCCATTGCCATGGAGACCATTGTTTCGGGCTGTTACCTCTAATCTCTACTTTTGGACTACTTGGAAGAACAGCACCTTTGTCAATATATGCCCCGGAAATGTATGAGCAGATGCTGAAAACGCAGATAGATTTCTTCTGTAAGGGATTGGAATATTCGATTGATTTCCATCCCATTGACACCACATGCCATAAGGTTGTCTATGAGGATAGATGCGTTACTGTCGAGACATTGCCTTTGCAGCACAGGGTACCATGTTGCGGATTCCTTTTTCGTGAGAAACCCTCGTTGCCACATATCCGAAGGGACATGATTGACTTCTATGGAATTCCGCTTTGCAGGATAGACAATATAAAGAATGGTGCGGGATGGACATTGGAAGATGGTACGGATATTCCCCATGAGCGATTGGTCACTCCACCGGATAAAGTGCGTAGCTATGCATATTGTTCTGATACCAGCTATATGCCATACCTTCATGTTTTGTTGAAGGATGTAAGCACAATCTATCATGAGAGCACTTATGGCAAAGACAGTGTGGATAATGCGAGAAAATACAATCACTCAACAGCTGAGGAGGCAGCATTGGTGGCTAAGGATGCCTGTGCCGGCAAGTTGCTGCTTGGGCATTATTCAGCACGATATACAGACGAGACTGTTCTGCTTAATGAGGCGCGACAGGTTTTCAAGGAAAGCTATCTTGTCAACGAAGGTATGGTAGTGGATGTATGAATGAAGAGACGTACTTATGATGATAAAACAAAATACTATAATGAAGAGACTAATCAGAATACTGGCACTCATTGCAGTTGTCTTTGCAGTCATGCCAGCTCATGCAGTATTAAAGGAGAAAGACCTGAACAATTCTCTTGCAGTGCTGAGACATGAGCTTACAACATATCACAGGGAGCAGCAAGATCGTTTGCTGGGTTCACAGCAGCGGAACAAGATGGTCATATCGTCCCTAAAAGATATCATGATGCGGAGCAGTCAGAACTCTCTGATGCTTTATTCCCAGAAGACAGACTATGTCTTCGACCTTACTTACGCATGCAACGAGGCAACAAAACAGTATCAGGAATTTCAAAAGTCAATATCTCCATTCAAGGATTATGTTAGTCGTAGCAACTCAGACATTGCCAGATATGACTCACTTATTGACGTACTAAGCAGGATGCCTGTGAGTGTCCTAAGCGACAAGGCACGTGTTGACAGGAATGTTTGTCTGACACTTGCCGTGAACATACGGAGAATGCTTATCGACAACAACGAGGCATTGAAAGAGAATATGATGTGGTATGAATATACCGAGAAACGTTTAAGGGGACTCAATGACTATGCCAATAAGCGATACCGTGAGATACAGACAAATATATTCCAGAATGGTGGCGACAACTATATCAAGACGTTGATGCACATAAACTGGAGATTATTGGAGGCAAGAGCTGCGGTAGCCGAGAAATACACGCCTACCGACATGGTCAAGTCGCAATGGGATGTCAAGTGGATAGCCGGACTGTTCATGACCATACTGGCATATAGTCTTCTGGCACTTGTCTTCAACTATCTTTGTTTCCGCATCATTCTGACGTGGTTGCTGCGCCGTGGCCATGTCAATTGGTTTAACCTTGACACTTTTGTTTCCAAGCGTGGGTGTATAATAATCACGGCATCTGTTGTGACATTGGCAATTGCACTTGGCATCGTCCGTATGACGTGGCAGCAGAACTTCCTCGTCATGGCAAGTAATTTGTTGATTGAGTATCTATGGCTCCTTGCGGTGATACTCATATCCCTTCTCATTCGTGTGGAGCCAGAACTGATAAAAAGAGTCTTCCGCGTCTATTCTCCACTAATAGTCATAGGATTCATAGTCATAGTCATTAGAATCGTGCTTATTCCTACTGATTTGGTAGAGATATTCCTTCCTCCCATACTCTTGGCATGTGCCCTGTGGCAATGGAATGTAATTAAAAGGAATAGAGGTAAGATACCCCGTTTTGACAGACAGCTGACATACATCTCTCTTGTTATTTTCGTGATGTCAGTACTGAGCGCATGGCTTGGATATACATTGCTGAGCGTACAGATGCTAATATGGTGGATTATGCAGATGACTTGCATCCTCACTATCATTTGCGTACGCAACTGGCTCACATCCTATGGAACAGTACATGGGATGGAACAGAAGACTATTGACAAGGCGTGGATGTTCAGGTTGTTATATGATGTGCTTATACCTTCTATGGTTGTCCTTTCGGTAATCATCTCCATTCATTGGGCTGCCGGAGTGTTCAATCTCACAAAGCTTACGAAGGAGGTATTCTTCTATAAATTTGTTGATACGACATATCTGAGTGCCAGCCTGTTCTCTGTCGGAGTAGTGGTTATACTTTGGTTTATATTCAACTACATAAACCACACTTCCAAGGCTTTTGTCATGCTCTATCTCCGCAAAAAGGATGAGACAACGGCAGAGAGCCGTTCGGTGATGTTCTTCAACGTGCTGCAAGTGCTTGTATGGGGTATATGGCTCCTGCTCTCTCTTGCCATTATGCATATCAATAATACTTGGTTTGTCGTAGTGTCTGGCGGACTCTCCACTGGTGTAGGTTTCGCAATGAAGGACATCCTCGAAAATATATATTATGGTATATCTCTTATGATGGGACGTATCAAGATTGGTGACTATATAGAGTGTGACGGAACCAGGGGAAAGGTAAGTCGAATCAGTTATACTTCCACCATGATAGAGGCGACGGATGGCTCGGTGATAGCATTTCAGAACTCGCAGCTTTTTACCAAGAATTATAAGAACATGACAAAGAACCATGGTTATGAGCTGGATATTCTTGAGGTTGGCGTGGCTTATGGTTCCAATGTCGATTTTGTACGGAAGATACTCGTTGAGGCTATAGACAAGCTTGACTGTATAGACCACAGTCGTAAGCCAAGGGTTGTACTGAAGGAGTTCGGTGACAGCAGTATCAATCTGAAGATTCTAGTTTGGGTACCCGTGCTCACACAGTATGTCAGTGATGGCGAGATAATGGAATGTGTGTATAATACTCTTAATATAAATAATGTGGAAATACCTTTCCCACAGCGAGAGATTACATTCAGGCATGCTACAAGTGAAGAAGAGAAGCAACTTGGCAACTCGTAAACTTGTTTTTTCGCTTCGCTCAAGGAAACTCCTGACAACATGTCTGAGACATGCGAAACTTAAGTTAAATTATAATTCTGTTTTGTATAATTGAAAGCTTTTGAGTAACTTTGTAGATTGAACGGATTTCTCCATGTTTCCTTCTGACATTAAGGAAATGAAGTGAGACTGAATTGATATTATTGAATAATGCCATTCGCTTGGTTGCGGAACAATTTCCAGTTTCAAGCGAATGGTTACTAAATAACACATAAGATGTCTGAGACGATAAAACGACATAACCCATTTATGCAGCCTTATGGAACAGTACACGATACTGTTCCATTCGACAAGATAACCCTTGCCGACTACGAGGAGGCCATGATTGAAGGCATGAGAAGGGAGAAAGAAGAGATAGACCTGATAATCAACGACCCCTCTGAGCCTACTTTCGATAATACCATCATTAAAGACGATCCTGTCAAGGGAAGGAAACATTATTACGACCTTCTTGACAGAGTTGATAGCGTCTTCTTCAATATTCTAAGTGCTGAGACTAATGATGAGTTGGAAGAACTTGCCCAGAAGATGAGTCCACTCCTGACAAAACATGAGAATGACATAAGCCTTAATCCAAAGCTTTTCGAAAGGATAAAATATGTGTATGAACACCACAGGCAGCTCACTCCCGAGGAACAGAAACTCCTTGATGATACTTACGAGGGAATGGTGAGAGGCGGTGCCTTGCTTGACGAAAAGGGGAAGGAAAAACTAAGAGCATTGACAGAGGAAGCAAGTCTCCTGTCATTGCAATTCAGACAGAATCTCTTGAAAGAGACCAAGGCTTTCATTCTGCATATCACAGACGAGAAGGAACTTGACGGTCTTCCTGAAACACAAGTGACGGCTGCAAGGGAGGCTGCTGAAGACAGAGACATGGAGGGATGGGTTATTACGCTTGACGCTCCGAGCTATGGTCCTTTCATGACATATTCCTCAAGACGCAGTTTAAGGGAAAAGCTATATATGGCTCATAACACACAGTGTATCAAGGACAACAAGGAGAATAATCTTGCAATATGTGCAAGGTTGATAAATCTCAGAAGAGAGATAGCACAACTCCTTGGTTACAACACATACGCTGACTATGTTATGAAACACCGTATGGCATCAAGCGTACAGGGTGTCTATCAAATGATAGACAAAATGATAGAGGCATATAAGCCCGTGGCTTTGGAAGAAAAGAAAGAACTGGTTGAATATGCAAGGAGCATTGAAGGTGAGGATTTCAAGATGGAACCATGGGATTGTTCCTACTATGCCCATCTTCTTAAAAAAGAACGTTATGACCTTGACCCGGAAATGCTCCGTCCCTATCTTGAGGTTGGCAATGTTATAAAAGGTGTCTTCGGGCTTGCCACCAGACTTTATGGCATTACATTCAAGGAAAATGCTGATATTCCTGTCTATCATCCTAACGTGAAAGCCTATGAGGTCTTCGACCATGATGGTTCCTACCTTGCTGTACTGTATGTGGATTTCTACCCAAGGGATGGCAAAAGCGATGGAGCATGGATGACAGAGTATCAAGGGCAATGGATAGAGAAGACGGGCGAAAATATTAGACCTCATGTAAGTCTTGTCATGAACTTGAGCAAACCTACGGATGGAAAACCAGCCCTTTTGAGACTGGGTGAGGTAGAGACATTCCTTCATGAGTTTGGACACTCTCTCCATGGCATGTTTGCAAACACTCGCTTTGCCTGCATGTCAGGCACCAATGTATGGTGGGATTTCGTGGAACTTCCATCACAGTTTATGGAGAATTATGCCATAGAGAAAGAATTCCTCCGTACTTTTGCCTTCCATTACGAGACAGGCGAGGTTATGCCTGACGAATTAATAGAGCGTGTGGTGAGGAGCCGTAACTTTATGGTTGCCACAGCTTGTATGAGACAACTCTCTCTTGGGCTCCTTGACATGGCATATTATACTTTAGACAAGCCTTTTGAAGAGGATATCATGTCTTTCGAGAAAAAAGCATGGGAGAGGGCGATGTTGTCAGAACAAAGGAAAGACACATGTATGACAACCCAGTTCTCACATATAATGTCCGGAGGCTATGCCGCAGGCTATTATAGCTATAAATGGGCAGAGATACTTGATGCAGACGCATTCAGCGTATTCAGGAAAAATGGAATATTTGACAGGGCGACGGCACAGAGTTTCAGAGACAACATTCTCTCCAAGGGAGGCACAGAGCATCCCATGGTACTATATAAAAGATTCCGTGGGGGAGAGCCAACAATAGACGCACTCCTTGAGAGAAATGGAATACATAAAGATAAACAATTGCTATTAGACCGCCGCTACCTTCGTATGGCATCAATATGGGCTGAGAACTCATACTGCCATCGACGCAAGGTGGGGGCACTGGTTGTAAAGGACAAGATGATAATCAGCGATGGTTATAATGGAACGCCAAGCGGTTTTGAGAATGTATGTGAAGACAGCAACGGTATTACCAAGCCCTATGTCCTACATGCTGAGGCAAATGCTATCACTAAACTTGCCCGTAGCAACAACAATAGTGATGGTTCAACTCTGTATGTAACAGCGTCTCCTTGTATCGAATGTGCCAAACTTATCATTCAGGCAGGAATAAAAAGAGTTGTCTATGGTGAGAAATATAGGCTTGAGGATGGTATCAACCTTCTAAGACGCGCCAATATTGAAGTAATTTACCTTGAAAATAATATAGAAGATGAGTAATTTTCATCCAAACAGGTTTTCTCCCTTTATCATGGCATTGTGTGTCGTGGTGGGTTTGGTGATAGGAACATTTTATGCCAACAAGTTTTCAGGCAATAGATTGAATATCATCAATAGTGGCAGTTCGAGACTCAACAATCTGCTGCATATAATAGACGACCAGTATGTTGATACTGTGGATATAGACGAACTTGTAGAAAAGGCAATGCCACAGATATTGTCAGAACTGGATCCTCACTCTGTATATGTTAGTGCAAAGGATGTGCAGACAGCCAATGATGACTTGAAGGGTTCATTCTCAGGTGTGGGAATAGAGTTCACAATACGGCAGGATACTATTCATGTGGAAAATGTTATAAAAGACGGACCATCGGAGAAAGCTGGTCTCCTTGCCGGTGACAAGATTGTAAGTATAGATGGCAAGCCTTTTGTAGGAAAGGTAGTTACTGAGGAGGAAGCAAAGCATAGACTTAAGGGACCTAAGGATACAAAGGTAAAGATAGGAGTCTTGAGGTATGGCGAGAATAAGCCAAAGGAGTTTACTGTCACTCGTGGCGACATAACCATGCACAGCGTTTCAGCCACATACATGCTTAATGACTCTACGGGATATATCCGTATAAAAAACTTCGGAGAGATGACATACGCAGAGATGGTGGGGGCACTTGCCAATCTCTCTGTAGAAGGATTCCAGAATCTTGTTATTGACCTTCGCGACAACAATGGTGGATATCTTGAGGCTGCAACTCAGATGGCGAATGAGTTCCTGCCTAAAGACAGGCTTATCGTATATACTCAGGGGCGCAAATCTCCAAGGATGAACTACAAGAGTGACGGTAGGGGAGTGTTCCAGAAACTTCCGATAGTAGTGCTTATCAATGAGGGTTCTGCATCAGCAGCCGAGATATTTGCAGGAGCCATTCAGGATAATGACAGGGGTATGGTCATTGGACGTCGTTCTTTTGGCAAAGGATTGGTGCAGAAACAGATAGAGTTTCCCGATGGAAGTATGATTCGTCTTACAGTTGCAAGATACTACACACCATCTGGAAGATGCATACAGAAACCTTATGTGCTTGGTGACGGTGCCGACTATGAGCATGATTTGCTGTCAAGGTATCAGCATGGTGAGTATTTCTCGCAAGATAGCATTAAACATACTGGTCCAAAATATTACACTTCACTTGGCAGGGTGGTTTATGGCGGAGGTGGAATCACACCAGACATCTTTGTACCAGAGGACACTGTCAATATTACCTCTTATTACAAGGAGGCTGTCATGAGTGGATTGATATTACAGTTTGCATACGCTTTTACTGACACTAACCGTCCAAAGATGACTTCATATTCTGATATGCCTGAACTTATTGACTATCTTGCAAGGCAGAATTTGGTTGAGCAGTTTGCCGATTATGCAGCAGGCAATGGTCTTAAACGTAGGAATCTTCTAATTCAGAAATCCCATTCTCTATTGGAAAAGTATATCAACAGTCGCATTGTTTACAACATGCTTGATGAGCAGGCATGGAATGAATATATAAACAAAGACGACAAGACGATACAGACTGCCATAGAAGTGTTCAGAAAAAACGAGTCATACCCCAAACCTCCGCAAAATGGAGAAAAACCTCACTCCAAAAGGTCCACACCGACACCTCAATAAGGTGAGAAGCCTCACCCCCAGCCCCTCTCCAAAAGAGAGGGGAGGTGGTTTCCTTTGAGGGGTATAATCCAATATAAAGTTGAAAGTTTAATATTGAAAGTTGAAAGTGAATCTTCAATCTTCAATCTTCAATCTTCAATCCCTTAACCCCTTAACCCTTTAACCCCTTAAATATGACTTATCAGGACAAGAAGTTGTTGAGAAAAGAAATAAGAAGGAGAGTGCAGAAATACTCTCCTTCCATTCTTGTTGACATGTCTCAGCCTGTCATAAAGCGTATGATGGACAGGGAAGATGTGGTAAATTCAGAAGTTGTGCTTATGTATTACTCCCTCCCCGACGAGGTGTATTCCCATGAAGCCATACAAACCTTGGCCAGCATGGGCAAGAACGTATTGTTGCCTGTCGTTGTTGACGGAGAGAATCTTGAGTTGCGTGAGTTCGATGCTTATGACTCTATGAAACAAGGGGCTTTCAATATAATGGAGCCTGTAGGAAGGCGATTCCTCAATTATGACGAGATAGACGTTGCAGTGATTCCAGGACTCGCTTTTGACCGCAAAGGCGGCAGGTTGGGAAGAGGAAAGGGATATTATGACAGGCTTCTGTCCAAATTGCCAGACTGCCGGAAGTTAGGAATGTGCTTCGATTTCCAGATGGTTGATGCAGTACCTGCTGAGGCTCACGATATTAAAATGGATGATATTATATGAGAAACTATTTGTTGTCATGTTTGGTTGTCTTTTTCAACTTTGTGGCTATTCAATCTGTCTCCGCTCAGGTGGGACAACATGTTTGGGGATATGAGTATAGGGGTGAGATACCTGTGTATGTTGACTCAATTCACAATATGCTGACCTATCCTTTTGCCTACAGACATTATGGTGACAAGGCAGGATGGAAATATGCTGCGAGGTATAAGGTCTTGGAATGCATGGGAGAGAGGCCTCCGCTTCCTCATGACTGGGACATGGAAATTCTTGCATCTGAGAAACGCAACGGGTACAAGGCAATGCGCATAGAGTTCTCGTTAAGCAGTTGGTATAGGGTAAGGGCATATCTCCTCGTACCGGAAGGTGATGGGAAATTCCCTGCCGTGAACTTACTTCACGACCATGGAGCACACCTGTCTATTGGAAAGGAGAAGATGATAAGACCATTCGCTGTTGACACAGCTGTCGTCACTGATGCGGACTCATGGGTATCATCCCTTTATGAAGGACAGTACCTTGGCGATTATCTTGCTCGTCACGGGTACGTTGTCTTCTCATGTGATGCTCCTTTATGGGGAGAGAGAGGACGCAAAGAGGGTGTTGACCGCAAGAAATACGACATCATTGCCGGCAATATGATGATGCTTGGTGTCGATTTGTGCGCATTTATGCATTATGACGACATGGCATCAACGGATTTCCTTGCCAGCCTTCCCTATGTAGATAGCGAGAGGATAGGTGCTGTCGGATGCTCTATGGGAGCATATAGGGCATGGATGCTCTCAGCCTTGAGTGACAGAGTGAGAGCAGCCTGTTCGGTATGCTGGATGGTTACCACTCCAGTCCAACTTACAACAAAATATGGAAGGAAGGAAAATGGTGGCTTTGCCAATTGTATTCCAATGCTTCGGCGGTTTATGGACTATCCGGACATTGCTTCAATAGCGGCTCCAAAGCCTGCTCTGTTTATCTCCGGAAGTAAAGACAAACTGTT
The DNA here is from genome assembly GCA_945875635.1 of uncultured Prevotella sp. Classification (GTDB taxonomy): domain Bacteria; phylum Bacteroidota; class Bacteroidia; order Bacteroidales; family Bacteroidaceae; genus Prevotella. The sequence continues at coordinate 7,387 of CAMCLD010000015.1, read as the reverse complement.
TCCTGTAAAGGGCGTGCAGGATGCTTTCAAGATAATGGGCGACGTGTGGAAAGCCAAGAATGGTGCTGCTAATCTTGAGACATATATCCTTGACCAACCACACGAGTGTAACAGAAAAGACCAACAGATGATACTCGATTTCTTTGACAGACATCTATAGTTGATATGCGTTAAGCTCTGCCACAGTCTTCATGTAGTCTCTTCTGGCTGCCATGGCTTTGTCGTACGAATCATAGTAATATGCTGCTTGAGTCATGTATTCTATTATCGTTATCTCTCCATAGTCGAGAGCTTTTTTCAGTATGCGTTCATTGTCTGGCGTATGAATGGCACTTTCGTATGTCAGTGCTGTTGACAACAATCCCTTTGCCTGTCTGAACAATGTTTTCTGCCTGCTACGAAGACCGCTTTCAACATCCTCTTTCCTTGCCTCTGCAGCTTCTATGTTTGCCTTGGCAATCCTTGTCCTGTTCTTGTTGCCCCACAATGGAACAGTCACTCCAATTGTCACACCTTGGAATCTCTCACCAACAGTCTTTTCGCTCATGTATCCAACAGAAAACTTTGGCAAGTTCAAGGACTTAGCCATATCCAACTGGCTATGCCCAAGTCTGATGCGACTCTTTTCGTAATTAAGGAGAGGGTTGTCTTGCCCGCTTTCTGCATACCACTTCTCAAAGTCAGTTGGTAGCAGCACTTCTGGATATTCAGTATCGGCTATTTCAATATCCTTGCCACCATTAAGCCTTGCCAGGTTTCCAACTATCATCTCTTTCTCACTTTCCATTTTTCTGATGTCACCTTCTATGTTCGTGACGTTAAGGCATGAATTGTTATAGTCAAGAATATTTCCGTCTCCCTTTTCGAGCCTTTTATTCATTAGTTCTTTTATGGTGGCTGCATGCTCCTTTCTTTTGTAGAGTTCTTTCAGCATGGCATTGGTATATATAAGCTCTATAAGGTAGAGCTTTGCCTCAAGCAGAACGTTCATCCTTTCTATACGGTATTCAGACTCGTTTGTCTCGTCCTTTCTTCTTGCCAGTTCCCTTTTCTTGCCGGTTACAGTGGGTATGTCTATTGGTTGTGACACGGAGATGTCTTTTCTTGAACCTATTTCAGACGGACTGCCCCATAGGAGATTGAAACCAATCTCCGGATCTTCGGGATAGGTGTCAGCCTTATTCTCTAATTGACTCACATTCATGTCTTTCCTGTATGACATGAGAGTCGTGTTGTTGCTCTCTATTTGTGATAGTGCCATGTCTATGCTGGTAAGTCCGGCAGAATGGTTGCCATCAGAGAGAGCATAAGACATGGGAAATGTTACAGCAAGTATGGTCAATTGTACTTTTCTCATAATATTGTTAATTTTATTCTATTCAAGTTTCTGATTACTGATTGTTGATTGCTGATTGTTGATTGTTGATTGCTGATTACTGATTGCTGATTACTGATTGCTGATTATTGATTATTGATTATTGACGGGTATTGGCTTATCATAACTCCCAATCATAACTCCCAATCATAACTCCCAATCATAACTCCTCATCATAACTCCTTATCATAACTTCTTATCATAACTTCTTATCATAACTTCTTATCATAACTCCTCATCATAATTTCTTATTATAACTCCCAATCATAACTCCTTCCTTTTTAAACTTTCTTTTAACACCATAAGATACGTCACGGGTATGACGAAGCCGTTCAGCAATGTGGATGTGAATAATCCTCCGAGTATGACTATTGCCATAGGACTTTGAATCTCGTTTCCAGGCAGGTCACCACCTATGACCATGGGAATGAGGGCAAGGGCAGAGGTCAGGGCTGTCATAAGTATTGGGTTCAGTCGGTCAACGGAGCCACGCATCACACTATCAATCGCAGACATACCCTCGTTCTGCAGGTCGTTATATCGTGATATGAGCAACATGCCGTTACGGGTGGCTATGCCAAACAATGATATGAATCCTATTATGGCAGGAATGCTTATGACACCGTTTGTCATCCAGATGGAGACGACACCGCCTATCAAGGCGAGTGGCAGGTTCAGCAATACTACGGCAGACTGTATTGTGCTGCGGAATTGGTTGTACAGCAACATAAAAATGACAAGAACAGACAGTAGGGACGTAATGAGAAGAGTGCGTGATGCTTCCTTCTCACTTTCAAACTGTCCGCCATACTCCACGTTATATCCTTCCGGAAGCTTTATTTCATTTTCTATTTTGTTTTGAATATCGTTGACCACACTAACCAGGTCGCGACCTGCCACATTGGCTGAAATGACAATCTTGCGGGAAACGTTCTCCCTGTTTATGGTGTTGGGACCAGCCGAAGATGTCACATTGGCAATGTTTCCAAGCGGAACTTTCCTGCCATTGGCATCGACAGCCATATTCTTTATCTTGTAAGCTGATTCACGACTTTCGTCATCCACCCTCAGTACCAAATCAAACGACTTGTTTCCTTCATAAACCTGCGACACAGGTTCTCCTGCGAGAAGAGTGCTTACCATTTCTCTAAACTCAGGCATGGTGATGCCATATTTCCCCAGCATTTCACGCTTTGGTTCTATCTTCAGTTGTGGGCGTTCAACCTGCTGCTCTACGTTTAGGTCGGCAATGCCTTCTACGTCTTCAATAGTTTCCTTTATTTGATTGCCTATCGAGAACATTTTGTTCAGGTCTGAGCCGAACAGTTTGATGGCTATACTTGCACGTGTGCCCGACAACATGGCATCGATGCGATGCGTTATAGGAGCTCCAACCTCTATGTTTACTCCAGGTAATGCTTTCAATTTGTTCCTTATGTCTGCCAGAACTTCGTCTTTTGAACGACCGTCAAGCACGAACGGAGCCTCAATTTCAGAGTTGTTCACCCCTAAGGCATGTTCGTCAAGCTCAGCCCTGCCTGTCTTTCTGCCTACGGCTTTAATCTCTGGTATGGAGAGGAGAGCTTTCTCTGCGTTGCGTCCTATCTTGTCTGATTCTTCCAACGAGATACCCGGTAGGGTACTGATGTTTATAGTGAAAGAGCCTTCGTTGAACGGAGGCAGGAAACTTCGTCCGAGTGTGGTGAATATTATGAGTGCGCACACTAATGTTGCAAGAGTCGTTCCCAGCACACATTTACGATGACCGATTGCCCAGCATAGAGCCTTGGCGTATATGCTCTTCAACTTGAGTGACAAGAATGGTTCCTTGTTGCCGTTCTTCTTACCATCAGCTTTTCCTTTCCCCAAAAGATAACTGCATAGTACGGGTGTAAGGGTCAGAGCCACTATAGTTGACGAACAAAGGGCAACGATAAAGGCTATGCCAAGAGGGGCAAGCATTCGTCCCTCCATGCCGGAAAGGAAAAACAGCGGAACGAAACTGGCTATTATTATAAGAGTGGAATTGAGTATAGGCATACGTACTTCTCGCGAGGCATGGTAGATGACATCCATAACTTTCCGCCTTTTCCCAATTGGAATACTGCCGTTCTCGCGCAGACGCTTATACACATTCTCCACATCGACTATGGCATCGTCAACCAGTGAACCGATGGCAATACACATGCCGCCAAGACTCATGGTGTTTATCGTGAGTCCCATCATGCGCAATGCCAGTATGGTGACTACAAGCGACAATGGTATGGTAACCAATGAAATCAACGTGGTACGCGTGTTCATGAGGAACAGGAACAACACGATAACGACAAACAGACCTCCCTCGAACAGAGCGTCCTTCACATTGTTAATAGAGTTTTCAATGAAACGTGACTGCCTATAAACATCCGTACTTAGCTTCACGTCGGCAGGTAGTCTTTTGCCGACATCCTTCAGGGCATCGTCTAACTGCTTCGTAAGGTCAAGTGTACTGGTGTTAGGCTGCTTTGTGACAGTCATGACGACAGATGGTTTGCCGTTATACGATGCCACCCCCATTTTTGGAGCACGGTTGCCTGTTTTTATATCTGCCACGGAATTCAGATATACAGGAACATCATTCACTGTCTTTATCAAAGTCTTGGAGAGTTCTTCTATTTTGTTGGTTGATATCATCCCACGGATAATGTATTCGTTTCCATACTCATACAATATGCCGCCTGACGTGTTCTGGTTCATGTCCCTCACAGCAGAAATTACCTCGTTTAGTCCTATACCGTAATGTCTCATTCTGTTAGGACTGAGAAGTATCTGGTATTCTTTTATGTCACCTCCCATAACGGTAACCTGTGCTACGCCGCCAGTGGCAAGAATGCGTGGACGGATAGTCCAGTCGGCTATTGAGCGAAGCTCCTGCATGGAAGTCGTGTCTGATGTTAGCTCCACAAACATCAGTTCACCTAAAATGGACGACTGCGGACCGAGAGTAGGAGTGCCAACGTTCTTTGGAAGCCCGTCTTTTGCCATCGCTAACTTCTCCGACACAATCTGCCTTGCCTTGTATATGTCCGTACCCCAGTTGAACTCAACCCATATAATGGAGAAACCCGTTGTGGATGAAGAACGCACTCTACGCACATCCGTTGCTCCGTTGACAGCTGTCTCCAATGGGAATGTAACCAGTCGTTCAACTTCTTCTGGAGCCATTCCCTTTGCTTCTGTCATGACGACTACTGTGGGGGCATTAAGGTCGGGAAACACATCAACCTCCATGTTGTTGGCTGTATATACTCCTGCAAGCATCAGCAGTACTGAGCATATGAGTACCAACAGGCGGTTGTTTAGAGAAAATTTTATTATCTTGTCAAGCATAATTGGTTTTCGTTATCTTAAGTTTCGCATGTACTCAACATCCCATACTTGCGAAAGTTGAGTACTTATTAAATCTTTCAATGACTGTGCCCCTCGGGAACAGACGTTGAACTGGCAGCCAACTTCACCTGATAGGCACCTTTCACTACTACAAGGTCTCCAACATCAAGTCCGCTGAGGATTTCTACACGCTCACCATTATCCTGACCTGTTCTTACTTCTTTCTTCAAAAAAGCCTCTTTCTCTCCCTTTACCTGCACATATACATAATATACTCCTTGCTCCTCTGTCAACGCACTCAAGGGAAGTGACATGACATCTTTCCTCGTGTTGGCTATTAAGAACACTTCAACGTAGCTTCCGGGTACAAAGTCTCCGATATTGTCAAACTCAAACACCATGGGTACATAGAACGACTCGCCATCTGTAGTCTTGCCTTTTGCTACCACCTTCCCGTTAAGTTCGCTCAGTTTGTATATGCGCTCTCCGTATGCTGGACGGAAGTTGGCACTGACGACACTATTCAGATTGCCAAATTCGCTTTCCGGAACCTCAGCCCGCAGCTGAAGTCTCCTGTTTCGCGTAATGACAGCTATTGGGTCACCAACCGATACATAGCTTCCTGGCTTTACAGGGAGAGACTTGACGAAACCACTCACGGGGGATGACACCCTCACTCCTGCCGGGTAGGAGGACAAAGCTGTACCCATGAAGGCTGCCCGAGCTGTCTCATATCTCAGACGTGCCTGTTCGTACTCTTTTTGTGAGATGATTTTCTCCTTCACAAGTTCTTCTGAACGCGTCATCTCTCTCTTGGCACTCTCATACTCTGATTTCATCTTTTGCAGAGGGTCACCGTTCTGGATGTTTCTTGAAGAGATGCTTGCAATGGTCTGACCTGCTCCGATAGAAGAACCTACAGCCATGGAACTGTTTGCAAATGTCACTATTCCATCTGCGGTAGCCGCTATGGTTTGTTCGCCACCGAAAGTTTCTTCTATCTGTCCGCTAACCTTGATGACATTACAGAACTCACCCTTTGTCACTTCCTCAAGCATCATGCCGGCAGCCTTTGCTTGTTGGGTAGTGAAGACAATCTCGTCGTGGTGCTTCTCGTCTGATTCTTCCTCGTGTTTCTCTGAGGAATGGCTGCATCCAGACAATGAAACAGCCGTTGCGACAAAACATGTCACTATGATTATGTTTTCTACTTTCATTGTTTTCGTTCAATTTAAATTTTGTAAGTTTACGAGTCAACAAGTTATTACCTTTAGGTTTCAGGTGAAATAACCTAATAACCTAATAACCTTTTAACCCAACAACCTTTTAACCTAATACCCTAATAAGGTCTCAGGTGAAATAACCTTTCAAATACTTCAAACCTTTCAAATTATATTGAGGTGGCGGGTGAGAGACTTCGACTCGTTAACTTTTGTACTCGTTAACTTTATACAAAGAAACAAAATATGGGAATCAAAGAAAGTAGGGTGGGGCTCTAAGGGAAAGTCGCCTTTCCTTTGAAATGGATTTGTATGAGTTGCTGTCACCATTATATGGCTTGTCTTTCCGGCATGAATCATCCATGCACAGAACGTCTGTCAAATAACATAGAAGAGGAACAGCAAATACATTATTCAAATCCTTTTGAATACTGGATTTTACTATTAATGTACGGATGTTTTTAACGCATGTGGAATGGCTGTCAGAACCATCATCACCTGTATGGTGGGCTGTATGCTCGTCATTAATGGTTCCGTCAGACTCGCAGCGTTCCATGATGATACATTCCACATCTTCATGGTGATGGTGTGGAATGAACGGCAACACTATAATCAGGAGTGTTGCCAATGACATAACAATCATGCCCGCTACTCGTTTCATGCTTATAGTCGTCTAATTGACTGCAAAGATATGAATAATCACATGCAACTCAGTTGCAAAGTACAAGTGATGGATAAGTTCGGGTGTAACGATGATGCCTATTCTGCATCAACAACGAAATCGATGCATGTGCGCTGTATGGTGTATGGTCTCACCTTGCCGTCAGCAACGGCAACGTGTGCAGGGTGGATGGCATAGCCTTTTAGTGCCTCTTGGCTCTCTAATGTGCTGTCAAGCATTAAGTCACAGTTGGCAGTGTCGAGGATGCCGTCTATGACTACATTCACACTTATAAGTCCAGGAACTTTGCCCACAAGCGACTCAAGTCCTTCCTTTATGCTCTTTTTTACTTCGTTTCTCTTTTCTTCTGTCAATTCTGGATTGAGTTTCCAGAGGATGATGTGCTTTACCATATTGAATATATTTAATTCAAGTTTCGGCAGTGTTTCCTTTTCCCTTCGGCAAGTGACCGTTGGTTCGCATGTTACAAACTTGTGTGACAAAGTTACACATTATTGTTGATATAACCAAATATAAAGTTTGGCTCTGCACTCGTTGGCACGATATTACGGCAGAATTGCTCAAGCAAGCTTGGCAAGTTCTGCTCTCGTTTGCAAGAACTTTGCAGCTGATTTAATGCTTTGCAAGTGGCAAAGCTTTGCAATCGCCAACGCAAAGCTTTGCATCCGCCAACGCAAAGCATTGTATGACGTGTACTGATTTTGGTTGACAGTTTTGTTTGTTAAAACTGATGTTGTTTAC
>CAMCLD010000014.1 GCA_945875635.1 uncultured Prevotella sp. | reverse complement strand
TCCCAATCGGATTTGCCCCACAACGTTCGTTTGCGGCGTTTCTTCGTTTTGTCGTGTTTTGCAATGATAAGCAACACTGCAATGATTATCAATATCGGTCCCATATGTTCACTCCTTATTTAATAATTGTTCTGTAATAAACCTCAGTATCAACATTGGATTAAAGAATTTGCCCCTCTCATTTTTCCATCTGCATGAAATGTGAAGATGTGGGCCTGTCGTCCTTTTACCAGAGTTTCCGCTGATGGCGATAATATATCCTGCCGTGACACGCTGTCCTGTCCTTACCAATATCTTTGACAGATGTAGGTAGGAGCATACACATATGCCATGATTGATGGTCACATAATATCCACCATTTGTGGAGTATGATGCAGCCGTAACCACACCAGGCAACATGGAATACACCTCCTCAAACTTCGCTTTCAAGTCAAGCCCATTATGTATGCGTTTTGTCCGCTTGTTCATTGGGTCTTTCCGAACTCCAAATGGTGAATTGACTTGGATATGCTTCAATGGCAATGAAACAGACGGAACAAACTTTATGATGCTATCTATTGGTGGATTGGTGATGTCTTCAACATTCGCAACTTCATCAAAAACATCAGCGTCTCTATCCTTAACATCCTTGTTTCTGTTTTTACCATAAGCATCCCCGACTGTGTTGAACGGAAAATGTCTATTGGTCTGTGCCATACTTTGGGAATGTGAAAACACGCCTAAGCAGACAACAAGAGCAACGAGGCGATTCCTCATATACAAAGGTATAAAATATTTCTCACGTATCAAAATATTGAGCAATGTATTTATGGGTGATTTATTAAAATGTGTGTTTCTGATTACAATAATATTTTGAGCATTAGTCGCAAAACAATCTATTGTATATTGACTTTGCCATCTTTGCTACCTTGGTGATATATCGAGGGTCTTCCGCATATCCGATTCGTTTGAGAAAATTCAAGTAGTTTCCTCCCTTATACCTATACTGTATCATCTTCCCATAACCCACCACACTATCTTCCCATCTTTCAAAGCGATAGTAATCCCTGTTCTTACTGTCATACAAGCCGAATAGGTTGTTGTATTCCTTACAGACCCTGCTGCTGAAATTACCAGTTTCCAGCATTGCTTGCGCAAGAACAAATAATTTGTTTGAGAGACCTACTTCAGTTATTACGTCTGTCAAATTCTTCAGATTAAGTTCTCTTGGGTTCCATTGACGATAGCTATGTATTCTTTTGCTGTTACCGACTGATGGAACACGACTTGTGCTTTTTCTTAAAGATATTTCTCGATCATATTTTTCTATCAAAGATTTCAACTCTTCAATAGAGTAAGATGACTGTTTTGTACTGGCATTCTGCTCTGGAAGTACAGGACTCGATGGTGACGAAATGCTGTCATTCGGATCGTCAAGGTGTACATTCCTCACGCTTGTTCTCTTTGAATTCGTATTACCCAATGAATAAAATCGTCCTGATGAAATTTGTGCGATACAAGCAGTGTTGAATGCCAATAGAACTATGATTGCTGATATGAGTATTCTTTTCATGTTGCAAAGATAAATCACATGAGCATTACATATAATAAGGCAATCTTATAATGCGCAATATATTGAGCAAAACAGCTTTATTGGTTCTATTCGATGTGATGAATAGAACCAATGAATGAAAAACCATACAAATCTCAATGGATTGAGCATAATTCTATATAAGTGAACATAAACGAAAGTAACTTTGCTAAAGATTACATTCACAAAAATACGTTTATGACGAATAAAAGATTTCATAGGGACGAATATCCATTTGACATTCTCGGTGAGTTCGGACTTACTGAGAACATGATTTATGACCTCCCTGATTATGTTCATGAGAATATTGAGATGGGTGGAATGTCCCCATTATTACCCATATCAATCAAGCAACCGTTTGGTTGCACTCACTGCTACGCCAAATTCTGCCTCATAGAAGTTGAAGATGGTATAGATGTGTTGTTTTCGCCAAAACTGAAGGAAGCAGACCTCTCAAATTTCTTGAAACAAGACCGACAGTTGCTTCTGGAAGGAAAGACCATCGTTTCAGAAGTGGAGGAAGCCGTCTTGTTGGATGACGGAACGGAAAACAAGAGAAAGGTAAAGGCATTTGTCCAATTGGATAAAGAGACAAACAGCGTAGTTTATGCCCCTACACAGATTATTGGCCGAAACCTACAGACAGTCACCAATGAGTTTGATCTATCGGAGAGTGAGCTTCAAGGATTTTGGAAAGGCGAGCTGGTCACTACTGAAATGTCCGATGAGGACAAAGTGACAGCCAATATCACCATAGGTATAGACCTCTTTTCAGAAAAAGGTGTGGTCTTAATTCCTGGTGGTGCAGCACAATGGAAACGAGTCGTTCATAAATCCATGCCAGAATATAATTTTGGCAATGATGGATGTTGGGTTAACAGACATGGAATGTTGGAGTATGTTCCAGAGGAGAATTTCACACAAGACATTTTGGAAGCTCTGGAAAGACAAGCGCGTCATTCTGGTATACCTAAGGAGAATCTTCAGAACATTTCTGTAGGACATACCTTCTCAAATAGTGAAGCATACGATGATGCCCGACAAATCACAAGATAAACCAATCATTAAATTAAAACAAAATGCCAATGAATTATCCCGATTATGACACCCTGCGTGAAGAATACGAAGCAGGGAACATCACTGCTGTTGATTTCGTATTGCAGCAATCAGATGAGGTAACAGAAGACTATCACCAGTTCTGCAAGGACGAGGGACTTTCACCAACCTCCGTAGAATCTGCAAAAGCCTTCATGGACTTTCGTGAAGAGCTTTTTGAAGAGAGTATCAGCAACTAATCACTTAAACAGAAGCGACTATGAGCATCCGTTCAGAATCTATGCCTTATCGTGGAGAACTCTCGTACCAGTTACAAGACCTTCTCCGCAGAAATGGCATGAAAGCCCAACTTGTCGTAGAGCAAGACCAATACAAGTTGTTGGTACAGGGGCATGACTCTCCTTTGTTGGAATATCCCATCAACGAGAAGCAGTTCAAGGCTCTCGCTGACGGTGGAACCAACTATGCCAACAAGAATGCCTACAAGACGTTTAACAACATCGTCGGAAAGGATTTCGATATGCCGTCATCCTATGTGGCAGCAAGAAATGTCAACGGTCGTGTTGCCATGGGACTTCATGGCTATAGAGAAAGATTCTATGAGCGCCATCCCAATATTCCGCCACACGCCTTTGGGAGGGATTTCTTAGGATGGACACCGAGAATGCAGGAAGGTTTCCATTTGCGTAGAATGAGTGGTGTAGCAGTTTCGCCTATGGTAGTTGAGCACTCCGACGGACGGTTACGTCCTGGAGAACTCAAAAGTGGCAGTTATGGTTATTACTACAAAGGTGATAGCAAAAGTCAGAGTGTGGATCCACTGAAAGATATGCAAACCTACTTTCCTGCGGTTGTAACACGTCCAAGACCCCAAGAGCCAGCCAAACCATACAAGGAGCTTATAACCTCAAATGTTTATTTCACAAATGAAAAGTGGCAAGAAGTGCTTTCATCCCATGGTATCATTGTGGATGCCGACAAAAAGACACTGACTGTACAATCAAATGGTACACTGCAGGATTTCGTTTATGACCTGACAGACAACGAAGTCAAGAAACTGACAGACAATTCGTTGAAGAGCACTTCACTCAACGAGCGTCTGAGCATCTTGAACAATGCCATCAGCGGAGACTTCAAAGACAAGGTAACGATGGATATGCTCAACAGTAAAGAGCGCATCTCTATCACATTGAAGCCAGAAGTGGAAGAATCTTTCCGCAAACAACTTCAGGAAGAAGCACAAGTTGTCAGTGACCCGTTGGAAAATGAGCAGCATTTTGCACCGACACTAAATCCAGAACAAGGTTACGCAAATGGCAAGGACCTTGAAGCCATGAATGAGCGTAAAGGGTGGTATCGTGAAGGTAAACATGGCCGTGAAGTTGAAGTCGGTGATATTTGGGTGGAAAAGGTTCCTTCAAAAGTTCAACAGGAAGCCAAGCAACCTCAAAAAGATCAAAAAGACGACGAGAAGTTCACCTACCGTATGAGTGCGGTCATCAATGGAGAAGTTATAACGCATGAAATCAGCAAGAAGCAATACGACAAGTTCATGGCCGTGGATGACTATCAACGCCAACGCATGATGTCAAAGATATTCAATGAGGTTGACATGAAAACCAGGCCGGAAATGCGTCAAGGGTTCAACTTGGGAGCATTCCTGGGTGCCGGACTTACCGCTATGAGTGAAGCAACCTATCTTGGCGCAGACATCACACACAATGTTGAGCATATCAAGCATCCCCATCCATCCCCAGAGATTCACCAAGAAGTTCATGGTAGTGGACGCATATATGTCAAGCCGGGAGTTGACTCACCGCAGGATATTGCAGAAAGAGCTTTTGAGGCAGGGCTCAACGTCGGTGCGCACAGTCACGGTATGGGACATGGAAGATAAACAACTTAAAATATAAAGCAATGAGCAAAAAGAAAAAGAGAAAACAACAGTTTAGCGTATCTCCAGAAGAGATTCAGCTTATTGAGAAAGACCTTGGAGTGAAATTTATCGATTTCTACAAGGGCATCTTCAAATCCAATGGTATTGTCTGGAAGCCGGTGAAAAACGGAATCGAACTCCTGTGTGCAGCTTGGGATAATGTTCCGATGTTACAAATCTCAGCAGGACGTTCCGCATGCCAATTCGTTCCTTTGGAGTGGGAACCATAAAATGCAGTCAAAGTAACTAACTATAATTTTGGCAGACCAATTATCATACGACGATTTCAAGGCACGGATTGACATTCAAGACGTGTTGAAGGACGCAGGCTATCACTTCTATCGACGTGATGGCTTGCGCTATCCCTCATATGTACGTCTTGACAGCAATGGAGGCCGGGTCAGAGGAGACAAGTTCATTGTGACAGCAAACGGAAGATGCTGTTTCCAACCGCCACAGCAGAAAGTGTACAATGTCATTTCTTTTATCACGGAGCATCCGGATTTCTTTCAGGAATACCATGCCGGTATCAATCCGCATCATCTTGTAAATCTTGTCTGTAACCGTCTACTGAACAATCCAATAGAATACGATATGCGCAACATCATAGAACACAGACATAACGTCAAGCCTTTTGATATTAAGGATTACACAGTCCTAAAATTCAAAAAGCACGATATGGAGAACATCAAGAAGTTCTATCCATTCTTCAAGAGTCGCATGATAGATATTGCCACTCAAAAAGCCTTTGGCTCATCGTTCATGCTTGCCACAAGACAGGCTTCGGAACAGAAAGGACGGTATTTCAAAAATTTATCCTTCCCACTGTACTTACCAGGGCAGACTGTCGTTGTCGGTTTTGAAGAAAGAGGCAAGCCACGTCTTGACGGCACAAGCGGCTACAAAGGAAAGGCTCTTGGCAGCAATTCGTCTGAAGGGCTATGGATAGCAAGTCCTAATGGTACGGAACTGAAAGATGCAAAAGACGTCCTGTGGTTTGAAAGTGCCTATGATGCAATGGCATATTACCAACTATGCGCACACAAGGACAAGTCACTCGCCGATGCGGTTTTCCTCTCAACTGGCGGCAACCCAACCGTCATGCAGTTCCGTGGAGTAATCAAAGAAGCTCAGAATGCCTGTCACCACTTATGTTTCGACAATGATATGGCAGGAAAACAGTTCGTTTTGAATTTCAATACGGAGCTTAAACACGTCAAGGAAAGCATCCCCAAATATGGTGAAGACATGGCGGAATACATGAGCTCGCTTATGGATAAAGACAACTTTCTGTCAGGTAATGAAGATTTTTTGCCTGATGATGTTGGCAAACTATATGGCAAGTATGAAACGGAAGCGGAGGAATACATGTCCATGAAATACAGCGGACTGTGTTATGAAGGCGATGTCAAAGACCAATTGGATAAAGCCAACCGCTTGCATAAAGAGTATGTCAACAAGATGAAAGAGAAGCTATGTATCGGAAGCGAGCAGGGGCATCTCAAAGACCTTGGCACATACGACATCCCTGATTGGGCTATCTGCGCTATTGAAAATGGTGACTATGAAGGATTGACAGAGGAAGAGGAAACACTTGTAACGGAGTTCCTTGAAAAGCATTTCCCTGAAGGTTATGTCTCAAATATAGACTTTGACAATTATAACGAGTTCAATCTCTATCCTGCCTTTGGCACGAGAAACAGCAATGCTTTGGTCAGTCATGGAGAGTCACCATATGAAGCGGTAAAAACTTACACCGTACAGTTCTTTCATCCTACACAACGTGAGAGTTATGCCCTGCCAAACCTTACTGTTGTCCGTGAAGTCCCCGAAGACGGAAGCAAAGATTGGAATGACCAACTTATCCGTCAAGAAGAGGAGCGTATTACACAAAGATGTAGAGACAGCGATGATGAGAGGACTATAAGTGCAGGAATTGACCTTAACAGCGACGGTGAGATTGAAATCAGCGAGAGTGATGAGAAGAAGCACCATCATAATATAGGCAGATAATATGAGCATATCATATCCATCCATAAGAATACATCCTTCAGTGATGCAGTTCTACACAGAAGAAGGAATGACCATTGCCAGTGTTATTGTCCTGGTCGCGTTGGCAGGTTGTGACGGGCTCACACCAAGGTGGCTGCCACCTTATATAATAGGTGTAGCCGTCATCTTAATCCTTTACTTGCTCTATCGGTATCTGTATGTGACTCGAACAGTATATGTAATCACATCTGAGCAGTTGAAATACGAGTGTGGAGTCTTCTCTTGTAGCAGGGATTTCATTGAATTGTACAGGGTCATAGATTACAGTGAGCAGCGTTCCTTCTTCCAGATGTTATTGGGTATTAAAACAATCAGCATTTATAGCGGAGATAGAACCCACCCACGTCTTGACCTTGTAGGCATTAGCAATAAGGTGGACTTGATTCCCACGATACGAGAACGAGTTGAATTAAACAAAAAGCGTCACAACATACATGAATTTACAAACACATAAAACATTCCGCAAATTGGAAAATCGTTTGTTTCCCTTTGGTAAAGATGACGCCAACGGTAAATGGCTCATTGTGTCTGTTGTCGCATTGATACTGTTGTTGATAACAAGCAGCCGAACATATGGGCAGGTTGTAACCTCGAACCCTGGCGAATACACAATCCTCGCTACTGGCAACAATCTCATTAACGGAACCGTCAAGTCGGAAACACAAGCACAACGTAATACTGCACTGGCGCAAAATGCGATGGCTGGAGAATTTACCAAGATGAAGCAATGGGAGAAAGATTACAACAGTTACCTGAAAACTGCCACAAACTATGCTTCCGCATTAAAGGCAGCTACGCACATCTATGATGATGGTGTGCGCATATTGCTGACACTTGGAAAACTAAGAAAAGCTGTCAACAACAACCCACAAGGTATAGCCGCTACTATAAGCATGAACAATCTATATATGGAAACAACTACAGAAATGCTGTCGGTGTTCACATTGTTAAAGGATGCCATTGCCAAAGGCGGATCAACCAATATGCTCACTGGAGCCGAACGTTCCAAAACCTTATGGGAACTGGAAGACAAGCTATCCTCATTTTCACATAAGCTGCATTTGTTGTATATCAGTATACGTCATTACCGGATGAGTGATGTCTGGAACCGAGCTACAGCAGGAATGATCGAAAGGGACAAGCATGAAGTGGCATTGCAGTCATTGTCACATTGGAAGCGTTATGCCAAGGAAGTTTCACTGTATTCAAAGTAGCGTATGAAGACCGTTGTATTACCTATATTACTTGGCTTACTCGTATGGATGAATCCTACAAGAAGTTATGCACAGATGGATCCTGTCTTGACTGGTATGATTATCGACTACACCAACAAGGCAAAGTCGCAATACAACTCACAGTTGAAAACTATGGCAGCAGAAACCGAGGGACATGTGTGGCTGAAGCAGGAAGTGGAGAGCACTGCCAACTACCAGAAGCAGTTTGACAACTATCTGAGTTCCTTCCGTAGCATCATCTCATACGCTGCACAGACATATGGTTTCTATTATGAGATCAATCATCTGTGTGAGAACATGAACAAGTTGTCTGCACAGATTGGCAATGCGCCGACAAATGCCGTGGCCGTAGCCTTGCACAACAAGCGTAACGACATTTATGTCAGCATCATAAACAAGAGCGTCGGCATCGTCAATACAATCCGTCAGGTGTGTATCAATAATAAGATGACCGAGAAGCAACGCATAGAACTGGTGTTCTCTATCCGTCCTCAGTTAAAGGACATGAACTATCAGTTAGCAACATTGACAAAACTTGTCAGATGCACGAATATGGGACTTGTGTGGCACAACATTGAATATGGCTCCTTGCCACATAGAACTGGTAAGGCAGGAATTATAGAAGATTGTCTGAGTGTGTGGAGAGTAAATGCAAAGAGTGTAAAACCTAAAAAATAGAAAGATATGGGTTGGTTATCATTAGCGACAAGGGTTATACCCAAACTATGGAGAAGTGGAGTTAAAGTAACGTCCACGCTATGGAAAGGCGGCAGTTCCGTTGTTGGCGCTGTCGCAAAAAATCCGAAAACAACAGCAGTTGCAAGTGTGGCAACTTTCGCAGGATGGCAGAAACTTTCGCATCCAGACGAGTCCATTGGCACAGCTGTAGGTAAAACGCTCCGTGGTGGAACAGACGGAACCGGAGACTTTGCGCACGATGTCGTAAACGGCTATACAGGTGAAAACACGGTAGAGCAAGTAAAGGACACCACAAACAAGGTCATTTCAGAAATTAAGGACACCGCAGCTGAAACAAAAGGATTGTTGGGAACTTTTGGGGACACTTTGAAAGGCATCAGCTCTTTCATCGGCAATCTGTTTGGAGGCAACGGAACCAATATGTTTGGAAATTTCTTCAACAATCTTGCTTCGGGGAAAATTTCTGGTTGGGGAATAGGTGCTTTGATAGCTGCTGCCTATATGGTATTTGGTCGGACTGGACTACTGGGAAAAGTCGGTGGCGCATTGATGGCCATGATGATGATAGGCAACAACTCACAACGGCAGACACAGACAGTTGCCCAAGCCGAAAATCAAGAGATGGTGCAGGATGAACAGCAACAACGCAATAGACATCGGTAATATCAGTAACATCAATAATACGAATAATATGAGAAAGACATTAACAGTAATTGGAGCAAGCCTGTTTGCAAGTCAGGCATTTGCAGACAGCATTACAGATGGCATTGGGACTGCAGGGGATGCCATTTATAGCTATACGCCATATGTTCAGGCGTTAGGTTATGTACTTGCAAGCATCATAGGCATAGTGGCAGCGTTTGTCATCTATTATGCCATTGCCAACAATGACAGAAATGTAAAGAAGCGCATTCTCACATGGGGAGGAGGTTGTGTAGCCATGTTGTGTATGACGATTGCCCTTCCTAAGTTCTTCGACTATCAAGAGTCGGGCTTGATTGCAGGAAACACAAACTCTTCGGGAAGTTCCTCTGGGGACTTTGCAGGTGGAGACCGTTGGGGAAAAATAGACATAACCATTCCCGACATCAACAATCCGATCTGGCGGCCAGACCATAGGTTTGACCCAATCTTAAGACCAGGCACAGGTATCGTCAAGCCGGACATAAAGCTCTTCAACTAAACAAATCAGCAAAGACATGGAATACAAACAGTCTATGAATCTTGTTTCTCCAAGCGGTTACGCAATGCCATTTGAGTTGTCAGAAACGACACCTTTGGAGATAACACTCGGCTATGGTAAACAGACACACCCTGTGACTGGCAAAGAGTTCTTTCATCATGGAGTAGACTTCAAGGTCTATCCCCACACATGGCTCAAAGCTCTTGCCACAGGTGTAGTATCTGGAATTGCCAGTGACCGTGAAAAAGGATTCAACATAACAGTTAACTATCGCAATTATGCAGCAGGAAACTCCGCTGTCTATGATGTGGTCTATTCACATATCAAGGAATCCATTTGCAATTTTGGCAAAAGCGTAAATGCTGGTGACAACATTGCTGTGTGTGATGACACCCTTCACATTGAAGTTCGTTTCAATGGTGATGAAATAGACCCGATAGAGTTTCTTACGATGGTGAGGGACAATCTTATAGTTTATGAGCAGAAGACCATTCAAGGGAACAATCCTGAAATTGCCACATTAGACTTCAAAGTGGAAACTCCATACGATAGCCAGCAACCAGAGATTGACCAAATGTATCAGAGGTTCTTCGGCAAGTACATGATTGACTTGCTGACAAGCAGATACAAGGTACCCAACGGAACAGAGCAAGTCTTACGTAATGTCTTGGCAGAGGGTGCAAATAGTGGCGCTTATTATGAACACACACCGAGTATGCTCAACCCCTTGGGCTTGGGAGAGCGTAGCTTGGGCATCATAGGACGCATACAGGCCATCTTAACACATGACTTTCTCAACTACCTTGCTCTGATGCATGGAGTTTTCCTCTCTACAATGACAGAGTACGAAAAAAAAAAGCTACTGACAACGCCATATCAAGCCAAGGGATAATAGACCCATTCGAGAATTTCGACATAGACATTCAGAGCTTCGACATACAGCGTACCGTCAGCGTCTATCCCGACAAGGACGGCATCGTGTGGTGGACAAAGGCTTGGTTCAATGGCAAGAAGAAAGGTGAACGAGCCATAGAAATCAATCGCCAGTTAGCCATTAAGTTCATACAGGACAATGTGGCAAAGGACGAGTGGCTGGAAGAGTTCTTCCCTCGTCAGATGGAAGTTCTCCATGCAGCCCTTGCCCAAACTAGAGAACAGGTAATCAATCAGTTAAGACAGTCATTCATATAATCATGACAACAGCAAATAGCGACAAGCAAGACATCTTCACATCCAAAGTCATCCCCATCATGAAGAAAGTTCGTGATGACCTAAGCCGTAAACAGATGGAGGAATATGGAAGATATAGTTCTTCATTGGGAGCTGTTTTGGCAGGAGCGGCAGGGCCAGATGGTGGCATGACTGCCACAGCGACCTATTATGACAACCTAAAATACATTGGCGAGTGGAATAGTAAGACGGTAGATGACTATATCAACATGGTCAAGACTGAACTGAAAAGACAGCACATAACCGTTGATGCTGTGATGGAGAAAAAGATGATAGACTACCTTGTCAAGCAGCAAATGCCAAAGTCAAGTGCAGACTACATACTCCGTAAAGCGGCAGAAGGAAGTATCTTCTATATTCCCGAAAGGGTCAGAACAACCTCATTGCAAGACCATATCAACAAAAAGGCTGAAGAAAAGTATAACCCTTCTCTTCTTGAAGAAGTGGCAGGAAACATCGGTTCGTGGCTTATCAACGCTGCTACCACATGGGGCGCAGGTGGCTTCTTCGGACAGTTGGCTATGGATGGTGGTACGGAAGTAGTTGAACGCACGTCCCAAGGCCAACAAAAAAAGTATGTAGAACAACAGAGACAACAGGCAAAGAAGGAGGTCGCAGCTACAAGCAAGAAGAAAGCCAGTGTCCCTAAATGGATGCTTGATCAGATGGGATTCAAAAGCCTTGCTTATGCCACAGACAAACAGTTGAACATTGCTTTGGACTGGGCAAACAAGAATGGTCAGAGATATAGAAACAAGGTCAATCAAGCCGTCAATGCTGGAGAACGAACGGTGAAAGCAAACGGCAAATCCGCCATGATGTCCGTTTCTGATGCCACTTTTCGTGCTATGGAATACGAGACATTCGCCAAATTAATACAGAAAGAACGCGCAGACCGCAAAAATGGTAAAGATGCAGTGCATTATTCCAATATAGCGGAAGCTGATGAGTCTACGGCATATACGACAAATGCCAATGAAGCGGAGACCACGCAAGCAACAATACCGGATGCTCCTACAGGAGAATACGCAGGTTGGGACAGCTTGATTGGTTCCATGGGAATAGGTGGCATGGGGGACACCATGCAACATCTGGGAATCACACTGTCCATGCTGCCAGATATGTTAGTCGGTGTATTTACGGGAAAGACAAGGTCTATAGGGCTGAACAAGGAAACAATGATGCCTTTGGCGGCCCTTGTCAGTGGAACATTCATCAGTAATCCTTTGATGAAGATACCACTCATGTTGTATGGTGGTGCCAGTCTATTCAATACTGTTGGTCAAGAGGCTCTTGCCGAGTATCGGAAAGAGAATGGCGAGCAACCGGTCTCTCGTTATAAGCGGTATGCTGATGAAGAGCTTGACAAACGATTGAAGAATCCACAGATAGAAGGTAACGTATTACTTGTTGACATGGATAACGTTCCTCGTCTTGTCACTTTGCCGCAATCCGTTATCGAAGCATACAATGAGGGAGCCTTGACTGTGAACACGATTGCCAACCGCATACTTGCCAAAGCAGACCAAGCAACAATATCCAACAGACAGGATTTGCGCAATGCCTCAGAAAGCTATGAGCAAAAACAAGAGCGCGAACAAGTCAGAGGAATACGATAAACATTTCAAACCATTAAACGATACGATATTATGGCAGAAGAAAACATCAACAAAAAAACAGGTGCAGAGCGACAAGCGGAAGTCTTAGTTGCAGCCCTTGAAAGAGCTAACAAGAATGGAGGTACCTTGCTTAATGCAGGGCAAAAGGCGATGCCTCAGTTCTATGACAAGACATTACGGATTACTCCCGTCAATGCTCTCGTTATGGCAATGCATAGTGATAGCGGTGAGTTCAAGACCAACAGCTACACGATGTTTAATGAAACCCACGACCGCAACGAAGCCGTGAAGAAAGGACAGAAAGGAGTACCTTTCGTATGGCAGAATCTCAACCAGTACGTCAACAAAGACAATGCGGAGGATAAAATAAGCCGTGCAGAATACAATTCTCTCGCAGATGCAGAAAAAGCAAAATACAAGGTTAATCCTCGTGAGGATGTGTATACGGTCTTCAACATCGACCAAACCACCATGTCCCATGTTCATAAGGAAGAATACGCCAAGCAGGTGGAGCAGTTTGGAGCAAACAGACCGACAGATGAAAAGCTTCTTCGAATGGATGTCAACAAGTTCATCCAGAGTATGAAGGACAATCTCGTCCCTATCCGCAAGGATGCCACTGGTATTGCACATTATGATAGCAAAAAAGACACATTACACATCCCTGCTCAGAAGGATTTTCCTTCGTATGCAGACTATGTGCAAGAGGTAACCCGGCAGATTGTTCATGCGACTGGAGTTCCACAACGCTTGGGACGAGAAGGACTTTCCGTCGATGGCGTAAAGACACCGTCAGAAGTACAGCAACATATGGAAATGCTTGTGGAAGAGCTTGCGTCTGCACACAGAATGCTTGAATTGGGTATGACAGCGAAGATGCGTCCGCAAACCGTTGAACAGTTACCGAATATCATTTCCGAACTGAAAGCAGATCCGACGATGGCGCAAAAGGTTCTCCATGACGTGAACCGCACAGTTGGGATGATAAAGAAGGCTGAGAATGGAGAAAAGATCAAACTCATTGAGAAGCCTTCTGAAAAACGCCAACAGGCATGGGCTTC
Source organism: uncultured Prevotella sp. (assembly GCA_945875635.1). GTDB lineage: Bacteria > Bacteroidota > Bacteroidia > Bacteroidales > Bacteroidaceae > Prevotella. The sequence continues at coordinate 33,923 of CAMCLD010000014.1, read as the reverse complement.
TCAATTTCCTATCGACAAGGTTCCATCAACCTTTACACAGATCTCAATGCTGAAGGACGATGAAGGCAAGTGGACACTTGCTGCAAAGCCTGAGAACGCCCGTACTTTTGCTGTTCATCCCAGTCGTGAGGATGTCAGCCTGTATTTTGACATGATGAAGAATGACCATGATGAGACTCATGTGAATGAATTCAAAACCCAGTTCGCTCAGAAATACTACTCAGTAGTGGCAGCTACTCCCGAAAAGGAAGCCAACATCTTTAGAAGCAATGCCTCACAAGATGCGTTAGACCTTATCAGCAAGGTCAATGCCTTTAAGACAAAGGACAACAAAATTCTGCTTGTTGCCACCATCGGTGATGAGAAGCAGAAGTCCGTGCAGATAAGCCAGTCGCAATGGCAAAGAATGTGGCTTGCTGATGACAAGCAGGACTATAAGACACACCTCGCAGCCATTCTGTATTCTGATGTCCTTGCAGGAAAACTGGAGGAGATGAAGCGTTCTGTCTCTCCTGACGTGGAGGGTACTCAGCTCCATGAGGAGAATGAGCACCGTGAATACCACGAGGAGGAGAAACGACAGCAACAGCAGATGTCAAATGTACCCCCGATCATTAAGCAATACAATGATTTGAAGCAAAAGCACCCAGATGCATTATTGCTTTTCCGTTGTGGTGATTTCTATGAAACCTACAAGGAGGACGCGGTAAAGGCCTCCAATATCTTAGGTATCACGCTCACAAAGCACAGCAAGCGTATGGATGAGGAAGGAAAGCCGTTAAAGATGGCCGGTTTTCCATATCATGCCCTCGATACTTACCTTCCCAAGCTTATCAGAGCAGGAGAACGAGTTGCTATTTGTGACCAGTTGGAATCTCCAAGACAGAAAACCTCACAGCAGGAGGAAAACAAGCCAGAAGCCAAGCAAGAGGTTAAGGAAGTTGTCTCCGCTCAGAAAGAGGAGCGTCATGGTATGCACAGATAAAGCAGTATGATATGACATCATCAAGACAACAATACATAGAACGGTATGCAGAGTATGCTATGGAGCAGATGCGGCGATATGGCATACCTGCATCCATAACTCTTGCCCAGGGCATCATCGAGTCTGCCGATGGCAAAAGTACACTGGCAAACACTGCCAACAATCATTTCGGCGTAAAGGGAGCATATAATGGGAACTATGTCCTGGCTGACGATGACAAGCCAAATGAGAAGTTTAAGAAGTATGACAATGTTGGGCAAAGCTATGAAGACCATTCCAAGGTACTCATGGCACAGCGATACCAGCAATATGTCAGAAATCTGTCTCCAGATGACTATAAAGGTTGGGCTGCAGGTATCAAGAAGGGCGGTTATGCGTCTGCAAGTAACTATGTGTCTACAGTGGTCAACGTCATCGAAGGTGCAAAGCTCCAACGTTTTGACAAAATGGTGATACAACAGATGAATGCCGAAGGAAAGCAATTCGGTGTTCAGTCCAACCCATTGTCAAACAATGAAGGTGCAAAAGCCAAAGCTACTGGAATGAATTTGCCACAATCAAGTTACAGTATGCCGGTACAGCGCAAGGAGTTCATGCTCATTACTTCACCTTACGGTCAACGCGAAGATCCTATAAACAAAGGCAAAACGCAGATACACCACGGCATAGACATCAAGACCAATAAGGACAATGTCCTTGCCACAGAAAACAATGGCGTGGTTGTCGGTGTCGACCATCGAACTACAACTGGTGGCGGTAAAACCGTTACGGTGGAGTATGCTCGTGAAGACGGAACTAAAACAAGAGTGCAATACATGCATCTTAGTGAAATATCTGTCAAGAAAGGCGATACGGTCAATGCTGGTCAGAAGTTGGGCGTTTCGGGTAATACTGGTACACGAACCACTGGTGAGCATCTTCATTTTGGTGTCATTAACGTCTCGGCAGACAATAAGTTGCAATGGGTCAATCCAGCTGCCTACCTTGCTGAAATCAGTCAAAAGGGCAATCTCAATATCGAGGCACAGCATAACGGAAAGAACATACTTTCCGAATACATGACAGCCGGAACGAAAGCAGTAAACACCGACGAGCAAACACCAGAAAACTGGATGAGCAGGCTCCTTGGCTCTGAAGATGCAGCCCTCGGCATTGAAGGTGGAGGTGACAAAGGTCTCTTGGGAAATCTTATGCAAATGTTCATGACATTGCTTATGCTTACAATCCAGATGGAGAACAAGAGTAAGGAAGAAAAGATGCAAGCGGTCAGTGATGCTGTTATCAATCGTCATATTGACATCAGTAGCTTTGTCCCCAACCTGAAGTCTGCTGTATTGAGCATCAATGACAAAGGAAATGCGGTTCTTGTCGTTAATGATGGCAAGAAGGAATACTCCCATGAATTGACCAATGCAGAGAAGAACAGTATCTCCAATATTCTTCAAAGCGACAGTGACGACACTACAAAGCGACAGAGAATCGGATGCATTGTCAATGCCATAACATTCTCTTATCAGGCATCCAACAACTATGAGCAGATTGAATCACAGCAACAATCCCAGCAACAGACCATTCAAAGAAGATAATAACAATCAAACTTACAAGATATGATTAAAGCAGAAGCAAATGTCATAGGTACGATAAAGCGCAGTGCAAATATTCGTACAGACAAGAACAACAATCCGTATTTGTCATTTGTCATGACAGTCGTTTTAACTGATGCCAAGACAACAAGTAAAAGCATCGATGTGTTTGTCTCGCTTCCAAACGCCAAGCAGGACGAAGCGCAGTCCTATGTTGAAGGACTGCGTGTGGCAGTAAACGGCAATTTGGACATCCGCAAGAAAGGAGACAATTTGAATTTCTATCTGACAGGCAACACCATAACTGCCCAGAATGTGGCTGAACTTGACTCTATTTCAGGTACACTCTCATTCCGTGGCTATCTGAAGAAAGAGAATATCTATCAGCAGAAGGCAGACAAGAACGGTCATCCGTTCATCGTGTTCTCTGCCTATTCCTTGGAAAAGAACGGACAGGAGTATCTGAGCACATGGGTTAATTTCATGCGCTTCCCGGAAAAAGGCGCAGCAGTCGAGAGCATTATTCCTGATTGGATGCACTCCAAGGCACATGTGGACATAACCGGTGAATTGCAGGTCTCAGCCTACAATGACGTGGTAAGACTTTCTTGTCGTGTTCATGAAATGACCGAATACATCAACACCCAACAGTAAAGAAGAGCGTATGAAAAAGAATACATACAATACCGATGGGCTTAGTGCGGAAGACCGCGCTTTGAACACCTTTGCGGAACTTATGATCGAAAAGATCCGCAACTTGCAGGAAGATTGGAAGAAGCCCTGGTTTTCACCGCAAGTAGCCCAACTGCCCAAAAACCTCAATGGTCGGAACTACAATGGCATGAACAGCATTGTTCTGATGCTCATGCAGGAAAAGAATGGATGGCAGACATCCCGTTATGCCACCTTTGACCGCATTGTAAGTCTGAACTTCACAAAAGACAAAGATGGAAAGAAGGCTGCTGTAGACGAGAACGGCAACAAGCTTCCTCGTGTTGGCATCAACAAAGGAGAAAAGAGCACACCGGTTATGCTGACCACATTCACTTGCGTACATAAAGAAACAAAAGAGCATATCAAGTACGACGATTATAAGCAGCTCACTCAAGACGAGAGGAACAACTACAATGTCTACCCAAAGTTGCAGGTTTATAACGTGTTCAATCTCGACCAGACCAATCTCAAAGAAGCACGTCCAGAGATGTATCAAAAGTTCAAGGATGAAGCCGTTGGGCAGAGTCTGCGCACCACAGAAGGTATGGTTGATTTCCCTGCTTTGGATGCCATGATAGAGAAAGACCTCTATGTATGTCCCATAAAGCCCATTCATGGGGACAATGCCTATTATAGCATCAGTAAAGACGAGATTGTCATTCCCGAAAAGGCACAGTTCATAGATGGTGAGTCCTTCTACAGCAATCTCTTACATGAGATGAGCCATGCCTCAGGTTCTGAAAACCGCTTGAACCGATTGGTTTCTGGCTCCACATTTGGAAGTGAGTCATATGCAAAGGAAGAACTTGTCGCAGAGCTTACAGCCGCACTTGTCTCTTCACAGTACGGAATGGAGAAGCATGTAAAAAGTGACAGCGCCGCTTACTTGAAGTCTTGGCTTGACAGTCTGAAGGAAGACCCCAATTTCATCAAGACCTCTTTAATGGATGTCAAGCGTTCTTCCTCATTCATCAGTCAGAGGCTTGATGCTGTGGCGCAGCGTCTTGAACGAGACGGTTGGGAGGCTGATTTCTCGGACATCCGTGAAAAGAACAAGGCTTTCACTCCTGTTTTTGGTAACAAGGCTGAGAGACCGACTGTGTCAAATCAAGAAAGTCAGTCTACACAAGAGCAAACCAAACCCCAAGTCCAACATGAGGAGGTAGCAGCAAGAAGCACCGAACAGCCCCGATTTCATCGTTAAAACATATGAGCCGAACCCTAAATTAGAAGTGTTGTTCACAATATCAGAAGAAGAAGGAGCAGAGATGTATCTTGGAAATACACCAATAGAAGTTGATTTGAGTACAGCGATATATATGTTACAGCAGAAAGACAATATGCCAGAAGGGATGGCTTGGGGTAACTATTTCCCTGCTGTTATCAATCATACCAGTTCCGCCATAGCTCGAAAGCATCCTGATTTCCATGCAGCAAAACATGGAGATTATGATGCAGCGTTACGATTGGTTGATGATTTGGTTAAGGATGACAAGGTGTACTATATAGCCCAACGTTATCAAAATGCCCATATTGTCTATAATCACAAGATGCAAGGCGGTTGTATCAACATGATACCGGCTGCTTACGCTGCAAAATTCTCGGCAATAGGGATGGACGTAGAACATAATATCATAGCGGTCACAGATGTCTCTCATACCAACGCTTCCGACATATCAAGGATTAGTAAACGTGTACGCTTTGAAGGTGAGGTCAAGAAAGGGGTAGACTATATCCTCTTGGATGATTTTATCACATCGGGTGCCGAACTTAGAGATATGAGGGACTACATACAAAGCAAGGGTGGTAATGTGGTGATGATGACCACATTCGGTCATGGCAGCTTCGGCAAGCTTAAAGATATTAGAATTGATGAAAGCCTTATCGAAAGACTAAAGGCATCGGGTATCACAGACCAAGATTTAAGAAAATATGGAATTGCATCAGAAATCAGGTGTCTTACCATCGGAGAAGCGTCAAAACTCTCCAGAATGGTTAACGCCAAAGCAAAGACAACTCTTACACAACTCTGCGCAAGAGTTCAACGAACACACCAAGAACAGCCCCATCTGTCAGCAATGGAGACAGAAGTTCCAAGAAATGGGGTTCAAGGTGTCAAAACTAAAGAGATAACAGAAGAAAGTAAAACAATCAAATTCAAATTATGAAGAAGTATGTATTCATGTTTCTGCTCAGCCTGACATCTATGGTGTCTATGGCAAGAGACAGTATTGTAACGGCACGGCAACGATGCCAAATTGAAGCAAGGGACAAAGCTGAGTTACTTGTTCCCTTAACTCCGACTTACCTTGACGGTATAACATCAACTACTGGTTGGGATAACAACTGGTTCATAGAAGCCAAAGGTGGCGCATCTGCTTTCATTGGTACTCCAATAGGGTGTGGAGACCTTTTCGACCGTGTTATGCCGGTGTTGCAAATCGGTGTTGGTAAGTGGTTCACTCCTGCCGTCGGTGGCAGAATTGGTTATCAAGGGCTGAAATTCAAGAACGCAAACTTACAATCTATGAAGTACCAGTTCGTTCATGCGGACTTCATGTATAATCTCACGCACAACCTGCAGTGCAATGAGTATGGTTTGTCAAAATTTGATGTAATTCCTTACGTTGGTGTCGGTATGATACGCAACTCTTCAAACACTCCAGGTTATCTCCTAACAGATAATGTCCCTTCCGGCAACCATCCGTTTGCTTTCAGCTATGGTGTTGAGTTTCGCTATCTTCTTGCTGACCGTCTTCATCTTGTCGGTGAAGTCAGTGGTATGACAACCATGAAAAGCTTTGATTGCGTCGGAGCTTCAAGCAGATTTGGTGACCACATGGTCAATGCCTCAGTCGGTTTGTCGTACACCATAGGCAAGAGAGGATGGAAAAAAGTCGTTGATGCACGTCCGTACATCAACCAAAACAACTATCTTCTGAAGATATATTCGGAACATTCACAACAAGCCAATGCTAACAACAATATCGAAGCACAATCCACAGACAAGAACAACTATAGTGGTCTTAACTCCCTTCGTTATAGAATATCATTAGGAAATGAGAACAATGATAGTTCTTCGGATAGCCTGTCACAAAACACTAAAGTAACCATAGGTGTTCCCATTTACTTCTATTTCAAGTTGAACACAGCAAAATTGGTGGACAAATCACAGTTAGTAAATCTTGATGAGATTGCAAAGATTGCAAAAGAACAAAACTTAACCATCCATATATCGGGAGCAGCTGACAAAGCAACTGGTTCAGATAAGCGAAATCGCCATCTGAGTATTGAAAGAGCCAAGTACATTGGTAAGCAATTGATGAAACGTGACGTAAGTAAAGATTCCATGAAAGCCACCAGTTTAGGTGGAACAAACCAGTTTTCACCGAAAGAAGCCAATCGTTTCTGCGTTGTGCTTCTGGCCAAATGAAAGCCCAATTTGTGTATTCAAAAATATGACCTGTTTGCTATCATGGCAAACAGGCTTTTCGTTTTATAGAGACTAAAGTTTCAATTGTAAGGGATAAAGTTTGCTCATATCGAGAAAAACTTTTGCCTAATAACGCAATTTTATTGGATAACCTTCGTTATTTGCATGGAAATGTATTACTTTTGAACCGATAAAAGTATAGTAATATGACTAACAGTAAAGGATTAAACAGAATAAAGGTCGTTTTGGCTGAACAACAACGAACAAACAGATGGCTTGCCGAGCAACTTGATAAAGGTGAAGCCACAATCTCGAAATGGTGTACCAACAGAGCACAGCCATCACTTGAAACATTGGTGGAAATTGCAAAGGTGCTGCATGTTGATACAAAGGATCTTCTATGGTCTATTAAGGATGAATGATAATTTAGAACGAGATTATAATGGTAGAAAAAAATAAAAGTCCATATACAACCATCACGGGGTGCACGTTTCTCTTTTATGAGTTTCAGCGCATACTTCCTTTGCTGACGGATGCCAATTCTGAATCGCTACTGAAGGATGAAATTGAAAACAACAGAGTTCTTCAGGTTAATTCTATTGCATCGCGCAAACGCTTTGTGGTGGAATTCAAGCGTAGATATGCTGCTGTACCAGCTCACTTTTGGCAAACTTGGCAGAATATGAGTGAAGCGGGACAACGTGCAGGGTTGTTCTATGCGATATTGAAAACCTACAAGCTCGTATTTGATTTTCATTTTAATGTAACAATGAAAAAGTGGAACTCAATAGACCATAAGCTTCTGAAAGAGGATCTTCTGATGGAGCTTAATGAGCTTTCTGCCCATGATGAGTTTGTTGACAGTTGGTCGGACATGACAAAGAACAAATGCTGTAGCACCTACCTTACTATACTCCGTCAGTCTGGACTTCTTAATGAAAAGACCAATGAACTGACAGCCATTAAGCTTGACGCAAGTGAGTTTGCATATTATATCCGTAGTGGTGAGGAGTGGTTCATGGAAGCCTGTCTTCTCTATCCTTATGAAATAAATGATATTAAAAACAAGTTGTAAAAGATATGAAGAGCATGACTATACCAGAATTGTATGAATATCTGTGCTCGCCACAGTTCCAAGACGAGAACAGTGGCAACATATTCTACAACTACTACATATACCAATACCCTGCGAACAAGGAGTACGAAATGCGCCGACAGGTTCAGGAGTTCAAGGAAAAGCTTGAACGCCCTACAAACTTTGTAGATGCTCTTGTGCTCGATTTGTTTAAGGTTTTCTGTGAATATCTCAGTAATGAAAAATTTGGCGACACATCGTTGTTGGATGATACTTTTGAGGAAGACAAGATACATCCCGACATGGTGACAAACGAACTGACCACAGAGGCCAACTCTGACAGTTTTATCAGCTTTGTAAGCAAAAAAATTGACGAGCATATTAATTCGAACAATGGCTACAAGCATCCCTATGTCTTTATTCATGGCATAGGCAAGATGTTTCCGTATCTGCGCACCAACGTTTTCCTCACACGATACGAGAAATACAACGACACGTCGCGCTACAAAATCATTCTCTTCTATCCAGGCCATCAAGAGGGCAATTCGTTTTCTCTTTTTGACACTCTTGAAGACTCGCACACCTATCGTGCAGTATTATTAGTTAACAACAAATCCGTATATTGCGTATGAAATTCAAGGACTTATATGAAAAAGGGCTTGACCGCAAGGTAAACCCGGCAGTATCTGCTTCTGACCTTACAGACGAGACGGTTTTGACCGAAATCGTTGAATATGTCTTCACTGAGGAGATTGTTATCAATCTCTACAACATACTTACCAACATCAAGGTGAATCAAGGTAGCCATATCGGTATATGGATTAACGGTTACTATGGTTCTGGTAAGTCTCACTTCCTGAAATATGCTAGTTATTGTCTCTCACAGAACAAGGAACGTTGCGAGATGGCTTTTATCCGCCTGATAGAGGCAACGGAGGATCTCATGCGTCACGCAAACGGCATATCCAAGCTGGAGCAAGAAGGGGTTTCCGTTTCTGAGTTGAAGTCACTGCAGAAGTGGTATGTATCACAAGCTGATGTTGAAATGGTAATGTTCAACATTGGTGATGTTCATGATGTGAATGCAGATCAGACAACAGCGTTCACTACCATTTTCTGGAATCAGTTTAATGCACAACGTGGCTATAACTCGTTTAACCTTGCCCTGGCTCAGTATCTTGAGAAAGCTCTTGACGACAACGGTAAGTTCCAAGAGTTCAAGGAATATGTGAAGAGCAAGGGATATGATTGGGAGCGCAATATCTCGCGCTTTGCTGCAGGTCGTCTTGACCTTGCTTTGCAAATGGCTAAAGAGGTTGATCCTACGCTTTCTACGGATGTCATACGTACCCGTATTCTCAACAACGAGGTGAATGTTTCGGTAGAAGCATTTGCTGCAGAAATGAAGGAGTTTATAGAGAATAAGCATAATCGTAACTTCCGCATCCTGTTCTTCGTCGATGAGGTGAGCCAGTTCATTGGCGAGCACCGTGACCTCTTGCTTCAGCTTCAATCATTGGTAAAGCGTCTCGATGAAGTTTGTGAGTCACGCTGCTGGATTGCTTGTACGGCACAGCAGACCTTGGAAGAGGTGGTGACCAATGTGGGTGGCAATGCCAGCAATCCAGAAGATGAGGTAGGCAAGATTCTTGGACGTTTCGAGGTGCGTGCATCGCTGCAAGGCACATCGCCAGAATATATCACCCAAAAACGTATTCTTGAAAAGAAAGGTGATGTCGAGATTACGCTTGGCAATATGTTCGATAAGGACAAGGCAAAACTCGATGCCCAGTTCATATTGCCCAGTCAGTACAAAGCTTATACAAGCAAGGAAGATTTCGTTGCTTGCTATCCTTTCGTGCCCTATCAGTTCCAGCTCATCATGAAGGTGCTCGACTCGTTTGTCAACATGAACTATGTCGATAAGCAGGTGAAGGGAAATGAACGTTCGCTCATCAATATCACCTTCTCCATAGCTAAGGAAACCGCTGATATGGAAGTCGGGGAGTTTATCTCTTTCGACCGCTTCTTTGGTGCCATGTTCCAGGGTTCAATGCAGCATCTTGGTCAGCGTGCCATTGCCAATGCACGTCAGGCGCTCGAACACATTGCAGACCCAGAAAAACAGGAGTTCTATCGTAGGGTTGTATATGTGCTCTTTATGATATGTAACCTCTCGGATGTTGACAAACCTTCCTTCTTGGCCACAATAGACAATATAGTGACCCTTCTCATGACCAAAGTGGATGCAAGCAAGGCTGCCATCAAGCATGAGGTAAGCACTGTGTTGGCATTTTTAATTGACAAGGCAGTTATCCGCAAGACGAAAACTGAGACAGGAAGTGAGATATATGAGTTCTATACTGAGGAAGAGTCGAAGGTGGCTCAACTTATAAAGAACCAGCAGGTGGACAGCAACACTTACAGCGATGAACTGAAATCTATATTCTTTAGTCATTTCGGAAATCCAAGCAACAAGAAGACGTTTGCCACACGTTCGTTCAATGTGGGAATCAACATCGATGGGCGTAACTATCTTAGCAACAACGCTGACATCTGCATTGATTTTGTGACAACCGCTGGAACCGACTCTGCCGAGCAGTTTGCTTTCAGCGTTAACAATACGTCGCAGGGCACTCATCTCATTTATTTCCTCTATCCGCAGTTGAAGGACAATGCTGAGCTTCGTGCTAACTTCCTGTATTATTGCCGTGTGCAGCGTTTCGCACAAGAACCTGCAATAAGTGAAGAACGTCAGCGTACAAAACTGATATTCCAACAACGTGCAAAGGAACTGTACGAGAAGGAGATAAAACCTCAGTTCCAGCATATTCTCGACACTTGCCCTGTCATATCATGCGGTGCGGTGCTCTCTGCTTCGCAAATTGGAACTGCCAAGAAAACCGAACGTTACGAGGCATTGCTCAATTGCCATATGGAGACACTCTATTCGTTTGCTATGCTTGTCAGCAATGGCGAGACTCCGAAGAATGGAGCAGACCTTTCGGCAAAGATTCTGCGCCCCGTAGACCCTGCGCTGCCCAATATGCCGCTCAGTACTCCAGAGAAGAAAATCAAGGACTGGCTCGACCGCTCGCCTCACGATGTGACGGTGGCTGATGTTGTTCGCCAGTTCTCGAAGGTGCCTTACGGATGGTCAGACTATGCCACCATCTATTTTCTTAATGAACTGGTACGCCGCCATCTGTATGCATTCAACTATAACAACAATCCCAACGTGAGCCGTGAGGATACGGCACGCAACATTGTGCGTGATGCTAGCAAGTTCACTGTGGAGAAAGCAAAAGCCATTTCGCAGGAGGTGCTTAATGACTTCATTGATGCTTGGAAGCATATTTTCAACGTAATGTCGGTGAAGGGTAGCAACGATAGCACCGAGTTGTTCCGCAACTGCAAGGAGACAGACGACAGTCAGCTTAATACACTCCTGAAAAATTATCGTGGTCTCTCTCATAAACTTAACGGATGCCCATTTGTCCATACCATCGACGAAGCTGTCACTTTGATGGAAAGTTGGCTCACAGAGCGCGATCATCTGAAGTTCTTCCAAACCATCATCGACGCACGCGACGAGGCTTGCCGTCTCTTCGACCGTTGCAAGAATATCAACTCGTTCCATAACGACCAATTTCCCAACTACGAGAAGGTGCGCAAGTTTATTGATGACAATCGTGACAACTTCGCTTTCCTCAGCGACGAACAACAATCGACTGTAGTGGCTATACGTGCCATACTTACCGACGAGGAACCATGGGACAAGATGCCGTCTTACATGAAGATGATGCGCACGTTGAATGGTCAGTTGGGCGAATGCAAAACCCAACTCATCGAAAAGATTAAGTCGAACTACAACAAGGTGTTTGACGAACTTGAACAGTATGCCAACGAGGTGAATGTGCCTCGTGACAAGTTCGCAAAGCGCGACATTACCATATCGCTGAAAACAAGCACCTCCAACTTCTATGCGTTGCAGGCCAATGCGGACACTCGCGATTTCTATGAGGAGGAAATGAAGAAAATCAACAGTGCCATTCCTGCGCCTCCACCATCAACACCTGGTGGCAATGGTGGAGGCACATCAAATCCTGCTGGTTCTCAGCCCAAGCCAAGAATGCGCAAGATTGTGCATCTCAATACGCATACCACAAAGCCAATGCGTTCTGAAGCTGATGTGGACATCTACTTGGCAGGGTTGAAAGCCGAACTTATGCAGTACATAAACGACAACAACGACATTATTATAGGATAGGACTATATAATATGGATACTAACAGATTGAAACGCTTCGCTACCGAGGCTCGAAATATATTGATGCAGGGCGTGAAAAACCGCTTGCAGGCTATAGGCTTCGACCTGAAGACCGGCACACCTTCTGAAATGCCTCAGAAGATGGAGGGCGGTGCCGTATTCATGGGAGACACCGTAACGACTGACTTTTACAGCCGTTGGATGTCGCTCTACAGCAACATACACGCTCGCGGCATAAAGCAGGTGGCTGAAGAGGCTGCCTACACTTGGTTCAACCGCTTCATGGCTATCCGCATCATGCAGAAGCATGGCTTCATTTCGCCTGTCTTGGCTTACGAAAGCGAAGAGGTGCGTGTGCCGGTCATTGTGAGCGAGGCCCGACAGGGACGAATGCCCCAGATGGCAGCCGACGTGCATGATAAATTGATGGAACTCCTTGACGACGACAGCAAGACCAACGAGCAGTTTGCCTTGCTGATAGTGGCTTATTGCCATGAGAATCCTATCATCAACAAGTGCTTCGGAGCCATTGCCGACTACACAGAGTTGCTTCTGCCACAGAATATCTTGGCGGAAGGTGGCTTTGTGAGTATGCTTAACGACACAGAATTTATCACTGACGATGATTTCCACTCTGCCGAACTTATCGGTTGGCTCTATCAGTTCTATATCTCCGACCGCAAGGACGAGGCTTTTGCAAAGAAGGGCAAGTATGACGCCGACGAGATTGCTCCTGCTACGCAGATATTCACGCCCAACTGGATTGTGAAGTATATGGTGGAGAACACCGTTGGACGCATCTATATCGACAACAATCCGTATTGCGAGGCGAAGGACGAGTGGAAATACTTGGTTGACACGCCTTCTGGTGATGAGACACTGAAGGTGGACGACCTCGCTGAACTGACAGTTGCCGACCTTGCCTGTGGTTCGGGACACATCCTCAATGAGTGTTTCGACTTGCTCTATTCTCTTTATGTGGAGGAAGGCTACAGCCGCTCGCAGGCTATCAGCAGCATACTCCGCAAAAACATCCTTGGCATCGACCTCGACACCCGTGCCAAGCAGCTTGCCACGTTTGCCCTCCTGATGAAGGCTTGCCAAAAGGATAACAGCTTCCTCGACGGCAAGGTGATGCCGCGCGTCTACGACATGCCACGACCTATAGCCGAGGCTATAGGTGCCGATGACGACACTTGCAATGCCGAGGAATATCTCAAAGAAACGCTTCCTCACTATCTATTGGGTGGCAATGCCGACATGGTGCAGGAACTTACCGATGCTATTCTTTTGATGAACCATGCCGACACGCTTGGCAGCATCATGAAGTTCGACATTTCGGGGCAGACCCGAAATGCCGTGATGGTTCGTACACAGGAGTATGAGGAGCAGTTGGCTAATGGCGAGATTGTGCCTTCGTCCATTCTTCTGCTGATGCCTTATATGCGCATCATCCTTGCGCTGACCGAGAAGTACGCTGCACTTTGTATGAATCCGCCGTATATGAAGTCTGGTAGGTTTGACATTATACTTTCTAAATATGTAAGAGATAACTATCCTCGTTCTAAGGCAGATCTCATGTCCGTCTTTATGGATGTGGCGATAGATAGGCTAAATACATGTGGTAAATATGGAATGCTTAATATGCAATCTTGGATGTTCTTGACATCTTTTGAGGATTTAAGAAACAATCTTATTAAAGTATCAACGATTGATTCTCTTTTACATCTCGGTCCTAGAACATTTGACGAACTTGCAGGAGAAGTAGTACAAAATGTTGCTTTTGTGATAAGCAATTCTGATAGAAACCAAAAGGGTTACTATTTTCGCTTGTTAGATGGCAAAAATTGTAAAGAAAAAGAGATCTTGTTTCAGAAATATAATAACGGAGATTCATCTTTGGTTTGTTACATTAATGTCATACAATCAAAATTCCATAATATTCCCGGTTGTCCTATTGCATATTGGGTAAGCAAATCCGTTTGTGATATGTTTGGCATGGATTCGTTTGATAAATATTTTCGTGCTAGACATGGATTATTAACTGGGCATGATGAGGATATGGTTAGAAGTTGGGCTGAAGTTTCTTATGATTTAATATCATTTGACTCTAAATCATCTTTGGATTTTCATTCAAAGAACCTTGTCTACGCCCCTCTATTAAAGGGAGGATCCTTTAGAAAATGGTATGGAAATATGGATATTGTGGTAAAATATGACGAGGCAACACTTGAATATATGAAAAGATATCCAAACTTTGTTCTAAAAAGTGAGGAATATTACTTTAAAGAAGGATTGTCTTGGACTCTTGAATTACACAATGGGGACATGAACATTAGGTACATGCCTAATGGCGTAATTTTTTCCAATCGTGGTGCGTCTGCCTTTGGAATAAATCCATGTGAATCCATAAAATTATTAGGTTTCCTTTCCAGTAAAGTTGCTTCATATTTTTTTGCAATATTAAGTCCAACCTTGTCAATTAGTGCAGGTACATTCAATAGAATTCCTATTATTCGTAAAGAAGAATGGAATGAAAATCTTGTACGGGTAAATGTTGAGATAGGGAAGCAAGACTGGGATTCTCACGAAACCTCTTGGGATTTCCAGCGCAACGAGCTGTTGTCTGTAGACGAGCAGACCTACATGGACAACATCAACAACTTTGTAGAGGATCACTACAAGGAAACTGGTGAACGCCTCTGCATCGACCCTGCTGCTCCACAGCTCGACAGCTTGGCATGGCGCATAGAGCAATATAAGCAGAAGTGGGAGCATAAGTTCAAGCTGCTCCACGAGAACGAAGAAGAACTCAACCGCCAGTTCATCGACATCTATGGTATGCAGAATGAGCTTACGCCCGATGTCCCCCTTGATGAAATCACTATTCTTCAACAAGGTGAGATAGCAATAAATGACAACAAGATTGAATGGCATGATGATGTGCTAATAAAGCAACTCATTAGCTATGCTGTTGGCTGTATGATGGGGCGCTATAGCATCGACAAGCCCGGTCTCATCCTTGCCAATCAAGGCGATGGATTGAAAGAGTATGAAGCTCTCGTGTCAAACTCTCGTTTTGAAATCGACGATGATGGTATCATTCCGTTGATGGCATCGAATACCGATTTTGCTGACAATGCAACTATTCGCTTCAAGAAATGGCTGACTGTTGTGTTGGGCGAGGATCGGCTGGTGGAGAACCTCAACACCGTAGAAGCAGCCCTTGGTAAGACCATTGATGACTTCTTCGTTAAGGACTTCTGGAAATATCACAAGAAAATGTACCAGAACCGCCCCATATACTGGCTGTTCAGTTCAAAGAAGGGTGCGTTCCAGTGCATTGCTTATATGCATCGCATGACACCCTATACAGCTGAGCAAATCCGTACAAAGTATCTGTTGCCACACATAGAATGGCTTGTGCAGAAGCAAAATGAAATGGAAGAAAATGCAGCCAACCTTAGCACAGCTGAACGCCGTGAACTTGACCGCCTGACCACACAAATAGCAGAATGTCGTGAGTATCATGACCGTCTGCATGAAGTGGCTGACAAGCAGATAGCCTTCGATCTTGACGATGGCGTAGTTGTGAACTATGCTAAGTTTGGCGATGTTTTACAGAAATTGAAGTAGTAATGGATAAAGATTTAGAACGTCTTATTAAGTATATTCGCAAAGAAGAAGTTGTCCTCTTTATAGGCTCTGGCTTTTCTATAAAAGCTGGAGCCCCTAGCGTATGGGATATAATTAATGCTATATTGGAAGAGGGAGGTCAGTCTTTCAAAGACGACTTGACGGAATCTGACCGCAAACAACTTCGACTGGTATCAGAAGCATTTGTCAATGAATGTGACGGACGCAATGACCTTATGACATTGCTGAAGAATTTGTTTGTTTTTGAGCCAAAAGATTGTTCAGATCAGCAAACTCTAACAAAAATACCCCATATAAAACAAATATTTACGACCAACTATGACACTTTGATAGAAGATGCATATCCGAAATCAAAGTGCAATATAGTTACGGCTAATGAAGGATGTGCTTATACAGATGCTCATTCTACAACTATATATAAGGTTCATGGCGACATTGCAACCTTGAACAACAGTGCTTCTATTATAATTACAGACAGTGATTATAAAAACTATTTTAAGAACAAACATTTTAATTTGATATGGGAAGAATTAAAACAAGCCTTCATCAAGAAACATGTTGTTTTTATCGGATATAGCTTGGAGGATGATAATATTTTAGATATAATAAAGACTGTTCGCGATTGTATAGGAAGTAGTATGAAAGGCATGTTTCTTGTTGCTCCTCATTTTTCTGAGTTTAAAAAGAACAAGCTTAAAGCTAACCATGTTACTTATATTGATGCATTGGCAGAAGAAGTATTGACAACCATATTGTCTTCAATAAAAGAAAATATAGCAGATGATGTGCGCCATAATAATGTCTCTAAAGAAACATACGACAAATTTGTTGAGCTAAATGGTAACATTCTTACTACTCTCAGAAAAACAGAAGACGGCAATGAGATTGAAAAGTTGGAAGTTAAACAAGGACAAAAACGTAAAGAAACCATTTCTTTCACCATTCCGAATGAAATTATGAGCGAAATTAATGACAGTCGTTTTAACGATGAAATGACTGTTGTTGGTTCTTCTATTAAGGTTCCTGCATATAAGATTCCATCTGAAAAAATGATAAACTTCAGTCATCATCTTAATGGTATAAAATTCAACGGTAAGGATGACATATCTTGTTTATACATCGCTCCTACGATACAAAGGCATGATACAAAGTTCAAGATACCATCAATCAAATTTACTGAATCTGTCACTATCGTTAAATATAGGAAAAATGGAGTGATATATATTGATATGGAAACTCCAATATGCTTTATAAAAATAGAACTCCATACTGCTAATAATAAAATTATTGATGTTACGTCAAGAGTAGAAAGTAAAGAGACATACAAGAATAATTCGGAAGCGTTAAAATGGATTGATGCTTTAATAGCTATGTGTAAACAAGGACAAATTGTTAAATTTGATGGGATTTCAATCACCTCAAATCAAACAAATCGTAATGCAATAGCTGAATTTAACAAAGTAAAAGCATTCTACAAAACAATAAGAGACATCGAGAATGATACTGATGTGATTTTTGATTTTTATGACCAATATTCTGATGAGAATTATATAAATGCTCTTTATATATATCATTATTTGACCGGCAAAGGTTTTCTTAGAAAGGTTCCACAAAAGGCATGTCTCAAATTTGTCATTGATGACAGAGATGAAAACAATATGCCAATCGAAAAGTTCAGGAATGATACATTTGTCATGATAGAATGTACACCTCTCGGTTCAATCAAATTAAATGGCAAAGAGTTTCAAATTCCATTTAGAACTACTGCATACATGGATTGTCATGCAGATAGCATTACCGCAATAAATGAGCATGACTATGAAATTGTTATGAAAGACGCGAAATATCGTTATATGACATGGTGCACAAATACACGCCCCAAACAAGAAGGCACAGTGTTGAATTTGGGAAATAAAAGAATTGGTTGAGAAAATGAACGAATTACAGAAAAAAATATACGATTACTTCGATCGCGACACAGAGTTAAGGGTGTTGTTTATTTTCCAGGACTCTGTGGATATGTTTACGACAGCTGAGCTTGAAAGTGTAGAATGGAAGTCTGGTTATCGCTACATAGATTTCAAAGGAGATTGGTTTACTACCAAATTTCGCCTTGACAACGACTGGCAGAATGACAAAATTGTCATCTACTGTCATCAAGAAAGTCCATTAAGGAAGAAATCGCTACAGGCATCGTTCCCACTTATGGATGTGCTTGCTGCCAACATGGAGTATCACAGCCAAGATTATGCAGCATTCATGCAGCAATATGGACTGCCTACAAATGATGGGCAACTTGTTAGGTTTGTGGAGAAAAATGTCATCTCTTTACAGTCTGACAAGATGCTGCGCTACTTCATGCCGTATTATCAGGACGGTAGCATAACACACGACATCATGGTGCGTGGTTTCATAAGTAACTTTATGGGTGCTCATAATGTATTGGATTGGGACAGCATCATCCTTAAAGTGCTTTTGTATGGCCGAGAATGTGAGAGCGCTAAACAAAGGGATTTTTACGTCAGGATGCGAGGATGCAAGGATGCCCAGGAGGTTCTGGGCAAGCATCTTACCGATATCTTTGGTGTGTCGTATAATGATGATAGTAAAGAAAAGGTGGCACATATTGTGAAAGTCTTCAAATACAACGCAATAGTACAAAACCTTGCTCCGATAGCTGCGGATAACTACAAGCAGACAAGAATTACTGACAGTGTAGCCCTGCAGCATATGAACCGCATCTTAGAGTTGGCTCTCAGTAAAGAAAAGACAACAGAAGCCCTCACCGAACTCTTCGATGAACAGGGCAGCGAAGTGCGCGACGCAGAAATCATACGTTGGTATGGAACGGATGCCAATTACTATTATCTGCCGGAAGCACTTTGCGTGCCGATTATTAAGACCCTTTTGGAAGAAAAGATTGAAACGGAACCTACGGAAGTTATCAACAGAATAGAGGAATTGACGCTAAAACATAGCGACAACTCTATGATGACTGCCGTAATGGATTATGCTGTCATCGTAGCAAGGCTTTACGAGAAGGCTCTCACGCTCGGCTCGTTAACGCTCAATACAGCCGATGAGTATGTAATGAGATATGAATCGGATTATTGTTTTATTGACCAATACTACCGTCTGGCGAACGAAACTTACTTTGGTATAGATCCAACATGCGAGTTGTTTGACGCAGTACAGAAGGTGAAACGTGGTCTTGACCAAAACTACAGCAAGCTTTGCAACCGAATTAATTTGGAGTGGATCAGATGTCTGAAAGAAACTGGAGGAATGGACGAGGTCCATTTGTTGTGCCAATACAATTTCTATGATGAGAAAATAAAGTCGGTACAAAAGAAAGTGGCTGTGATTGTGAGTGACGCACTCAGATACGAGGTGGCACAGGAGCTTATAGGCGAACTGGCAAAATCTAAACATATTGCAACTCTTAAACCAGCCATTGCTATGCTTCCATCCGAAACAAAATACTGTAAGCCATCGCTGCTTCCACATCGTGAACTGAAACTCTACGGTAAGGGCGAAGAGCAAGATATGGCTGTAGACGACCACATTCTCGACACGACACAGAAACGCTCTGAGCATTTGCAAGTCTATCGAGACGGTGCCGTATGTGTGCCGTTTGAAACAGTGGCAGAATATAACCGGGAGAAGAACCGTGAGATATTCAAGCATCCGTTGGTGTATATCTTTCACGATGTCATTGACAAGACAGGACATGACGGCAATGCCAAGCAAATAGTGAACAGTTGCAGGGATGCTATCACCGAATTGAAAAAAATGATTCCCAAAATACATGCCTCCTACAACGTGACGGAAGTCTATATAACAAGTGACCACGGCTTCCTGTTCAACGACATAATGTTTGCCGACAAGGACAAGCACAAAATAGAAGAAGACTGTCTTGAACGCAGCACACGTTATTATCTTACTAAATCGAAAGACGAAGTAAGCGGTGTGGTAAAATTTCCACTAAACGAGGTGTCGGGCATGGTTAATGTTGACGATGTGATGGTGGCTGTTCCAATGGGTACAAACCGGTTTGCGGCTCCATCAGGTGGTTATATGTTCACTCATGGCGGTGCGGCATTGCAGGAACTGATAATCCCAGTAATAACAAGCCGTCTGGAAAGAGACGACAATAAGCAACCGGTGGGCGTGATGATTCTCGACAGACGACTTTCGATACAAGCCTCACGCCTGAGATTCAAGATGTTGCAAACAGAAGCTGTGTCTATGGACATGAAGGAGCGCCCCGTAAAGGTTGCTCTGTATCACAACGATGTGCCGGTTACGCCAGTCAAGGATATTCTTCTCGACAAGACAGACCCGTCTTTGGACAACAGAAAGATACAGGTGGACCTCACGCTCAATAAGAATGTTGATGCCAAGGTGTTGCAACTGAAAGTGTTTGATGCCACAGACGAATTGAACCCTATAATAAAGGAGAATGTGACAAACAACACATTGATAGAAAATGATTTTGACTTCTAATTTAGTCTTCAAAGTTTATGGATTTACAACAGAAAATAATGGATTGCTTCATAGGCAAGGTCGTCAGAAAAGACTTGGCGTTCCTTGTGAAGGGAGGGCTTCCAGTGCCTACATACGTGTTGGAATACCTTCTTGGTCAGTATTGCGCCAGCGATGACGAGGAGGTGATAAACGAAGGTATAGAGAAGGTGAAACTGGTTATCCAAAACAACTATGTGCACCGTGCGGAAGCTGAATCTGTAAAAGGACTCATACGTGAAAATGGCCAACACCGTATCATAGATAAGGTGACGGTCGTTCTTAATGAGAGAAATGATGAATATCAGGCCACCTTTGCCAATCTTGGACTGTCAGGTGTTCCTATCGGTACCGACTATGTGCGCCATAACCCGAAGCTATTGAGCGGCAACGGTGTGTGGTGCATCATCACACTGGGTTATATCAGTGGCGAGAACATCAAGGTGAGATGGGAAATACAGACATTGAAGCCTATTCAGATTTCAAACATCGACCTGCAAGACTATATCGACCAACGAAAGAATTTCACAACTGATGAATGGATAGACTTTCTGATGCATACAGTGGGTCTGAATCCAGAGCCAATGAACCGACGTGAGAAGTTCATCACGCTGGCTCGTCTGCTCCCTCATGTTGAGAACAACTTCAATTTCATGGAATTGGGTCCAAAAGGAACTGGTAAGTCTCATGTCTTTCAGGAGTTGTCGCCATACGGTGTGCTTGTTAGCGGAGGCGATGTGACCAGTGCCCGATTGTTCGTGAAAATACAAGGCAACAAGGAGATTCTTGGACTCGTGGGATATTGGGATGTTGTGGCATGGGATGAATTTGAACAGCAGAAAGGGCGTAACGTGGATGCCGTGCTCATCGATACTATGCAGAACTATCTTGCCAACAAGTCGTTCAACCGTGGTAAGGGTACACATGAGGCAAGTGCATCAATGTCATTTGTTGGTAATACTAAGCATACTGTGCCATACATGCTGAAAAACAGCCATCTGTTTGAGAGTATTCCTACTTCCTTCATCAAGGGTGCGTTTCTTGACCGTATGCATCTATATAATCCTGGATGGGAAATCAAGATGCTGAAAAAGAACAGTTTCTCTAAGGGGTATGGTCTTATCACAGACTACATAGCTGCCGTGTTACACGCTCTACGCAATGACGATCGCACGGCATTGCTGAATGATTATGCCAAGTTTGATGGCTCGCTTTCTGAGCGCGACCACCTTGCCATCCGTAAAACTTTCTCTGGCATGATGAAACTCATTTATCCTGATGGTAAGGTAACAGATGAGGAAGCTAAGGAAATCATTGACTTTGCTGCTGAAGGGCGTAAGCGAGTTAAAGACCAGCTGTATATCATTGACAGCACTTTCTGTGCGGAACCAGCGAAGTTTGAATATGTTTGGTTGAAGACAGGCGAAACAGTGAAGGTGGAGACACTTGAAAACATCGAACATAAACCGATTGACAAGGATACCGAAGACAATGAGAATGAGAATCTGGAATTAAAACATTCTGGCTCACGTCCTCGCATCAAACCTCTTGTTGCCAAGACTATTTCCATAAGAGAAAACCAGAGTGGAGTAACTTATAAAGACTTGTTTGGTGATTATTTGCGAACAGCAAAGGAAATACACATTACAGATCCTTTCATACGTCAACCGTATCAGATCGACAATTTGGTGGATTTCATACAAATGGTGAAAGATGTGTCAACTATACAAGACACCGTCAAGATTCATCTAAGCACACAGAATGACGATGACGAGAAAGTGGCAGAGATGATAGACTCTTTCAACGACTTGGCAGATGAGCTGCTGCCGATGGGCATAGAGTTTACCTACGACTTCAAGGCAGACCATGACCGTCTTATCCGAACCGACACAGGTTGGACAATCACACTCGGTCGAGGCCTCGACATCTATGAGAAGTTTGGACGCTTCTCGCTGAGTCGCTCCAATCAAAAGGCTCGCCGATGCAAGGCGTTCAACGTGGCTATCAATAAAACGGAGGAATAATCTTCTATTCTTAATAGTGATAATATGAGTTACGGAGCAGATTTTATTTATGCCGAAAATGCACAAGGAAGAATCGTGCATGTAGATGAAGTGGCACGTGGTCTGAACTGCGGCTGCCACTGTCCATGTTGTGGTGAACCCTTACAAGCACGACAAGGAGATATGCGTGGACATGGTTTCAAGCATCATAGTAAAGACAGACGCGCCAATCTTAAAATTTGCTATGAAGTTATCATGTACAAACTTGCCGAGCAGATCATATTGGACAACAGGTGTATCAAGGCTCCCTCATATTATCACATATTTCCCGGAAAGACTCTTGACTTTGTAGAAGTAAAAGTAGATAGTTGCTACGAACGAGAAGACAAACAACCCGACGTTATTGCAAAAACGGCTGATGGCGTGGAGTATCTTATAGAGTTTGTGTTCAGTTCAAAAGTTCAACATAAGCAGCCTATCGACTATAAAAACACGAATTGCCTGGAGATAAATTTGGCAAACCAAACGATGGACACGTTGAATGCCTTTCTTACATCGGAACCAACTGATGATTGGAAATGGCTGAACAATGATGTTTATTTTTCACAAATTGAAAATAGGTACAAAGCTGCCAATAAAAACATCAAGGTTGTAAGTGAGGACGAGTGTGCAGAATGCGAAATTAAAGATTGCGTTGCCGCACGCCTTAACGGTTCACTTCTGACTGTATATAACAATGGCAAGACATATCGGCTATGCAAGCCTGATTCATTACAAGAAGCCAAAGAACGAGAACGGCAAGAACGGCTACTGGAAGAAAAGCTAAAGCGAGAACGTGAAGAGCAATTGCGTCTGGTAGCAGAACAGCGCAAAAAAGAAGAAGAAAGATGGCTTCAAGAGCAAGAAGAAAGGAAACAGCAACAGGAAGAACGTAAAAGAGCGATTGAAGCCGAAAGACTTAGGCTCGAAGCCTCCGAACTGCCTTCAGAACGTTCATGTTTTAATTGCAAATCGAACCTCAAATGGATGAACAGAAATGGGTATGCAAATTGCGGAATGTATATAAGCCTGCAAATACCTAAGAATACTCCTCCAGATTACGCACAAACATGCAAGAGATATCAAAGGAAAATAGAGTAAATTATTCAAATTATAAGATAATAAAAACATACAACAAGAAATATTCAATATGCAACAGATTATAGACATAAAGAACCTGGTCAAATACGAGGAGAACAATCGTATTGAGGCGAAAAGAGCAAAGGGCGGTCTTCCCAATAGTATTTGGGAGACTTACTCTGCTTTTGCAAATACGGAAGGTGGCGTTATCCTGCTTGGCGTAGACGAGCGGGATGACCACACTTTGGTTGCCACAGGTGTGGAAGATGCACACAAGATGATGACAGACTTGTGGAACATCCTCAACAACAAGCAGAAAGTGTCGCTGAACATACTGACAGAACGCATGGTTGCGACACATGTGGTCGAAGGCAAAACGGTCATTAGCATTGAGGTGCCCAAGGCTGACCGACACCATAGACCTATCCATATTGGTAGCGACCCTATGAGGGGAACTTACCGAAGAAGTTTCGAGGGTGACTATCTCTGTACAAAGGATGAGGTGGCTGCCATGTATCGTGATGCGTCTGATGTAAGTATCGACCTGAAAGTACTGCACGCCATGGACATGACGGTTTTCGATATGGACACAGTACATCGCTACAGAAATCGTTTTGCACAATTTCACCCCACGCATATATGGAACGATGACGATGATGAGCTGTTCTTGCGGCGCATTGGTGCCATTGCCTTGTCGGAGGTGGATATGGCTTTCCATCCTACTTGCGCAGGACTTCTAATGTTTGGCCACGAATATGACATTGTGCGTGAATACCCTCACTTCTTCCTCGATTATCAAGAGAAATTGAGCGACAACACACGATGGACACACCGAATCGTGTCAAGTTCTGGGGACTGGAGCGGAAATCTGTACGATTTCTTCTTCCGTGTATATCCGCGAATTACTGCCGACCTACCTATTCCATTCGTGACAAAAGGCATGGATCGTAAGGACAACACACCTCTTCACCTTGCCCTAAGGGAAGTGCTCTTGAACTTGGAGGCTCACTCTGATTTTTATGCAAGGCAGGGCGTTGTCATCATCAAGGGCAAGTCTGAAATATCGTTTGCCAACCCAGGAGACATCAGAATTGGCTTGGAAGCAGCTTTGGCTGGAGGCGTGTCCGATCCACGCAACGAGACCGTGATGAAGATGTTCAGCTTGGTGGACATTGGCGAACGTGCAGGAACTGGTATCCCAGATTTTGTCAACACCTGGACAAAGTATATGGGGATGTCTCCTGTTTATAGCATCAAGCACAACCCAGACCGCACGCTGTTATCAATCCCTTGCTCGGCAGAGAACTTGACTAAGGCAGGTAGATTGTTAGTCCACTCTGACGATGCAAATGGTGGACTAGTCCACTCAAAAGACGAAAAAAGTGGACTAACAAGCTCAGAAAGTGGACTGACCGATTCAAAAGGTGGACTGACTGAGACAGCACAGAGGATTCTTGAACTTATAAAACAAGACCCCACCATCACATACGACAAAATAGCCGCAGAACTCGGGAAAGCCCGTAGTGGCATTGCCAAACAAATCAAGAAATTGATAGATGACGGTATCGTTCTTCCGAAAGAGAAGAACAATGGAGTGTGGACTGTAAAATAGACAATAATGAGCAATTTGTATGGCGAACGAAACGAAACTTCAAGAGATACTCAGACTACACCGTGACTGCTCGGCACGTTTCGGTGATCATGTGTTGCGGTTACTGATGGAGAATGGAGATGGCAAAGAGAATATAGCCTTGTCGCCAGCACGTTTGCAAGCGGTGTTGGTGCTACTTGCCAACTGGACAATACCAGACATACGGAAGCAGATTCTTGACATGGCGGTTAGCGAAGTGATGACCCTTGAAGAGGCTAACCTCCTCTTTGACTTCGCAAACATAAAGCCGCTGCCGCATGATGACTTTGTACTGAGAGACAGCTATGGTAATCCCATTCCGATGGTTCCTGCCGTTGAGCAACAGACAACCTTGTGGCACAAAGAGGATTTGGCAGTCAACAAGGAGGCGGTTGAGAAGATTAAGACTGCCTTCAATGCTTGTACGAAGGCGATAGACTTTGCCGCACCAGATGCCAAGCAGATTATTGATGAGGATGTATGCAAAGCTACGCATGACCTCATTGAGCATCTTGACACACAAATAGACGCTTCGGTCTTGGCAATGTTGGTAGATGTCCTGTATTTCAAGGGGACATGGGAGAACGAGTTCGATGACTACAACACTGCCGAAAGAGTGTTCTATGGGGCAAAAGGCAAACAGAAAGTTCCGACCATGCGCTATACTCGATACTTGGAATATGCAGAAACGGCAACGTGCCAAGCCGTGTCGCTTCCATATATTTGTGAGAGTGTCAACCACAAGCGATTTGCCATGCTCATATACTTGCCGACAGCAAAGCACACAATAAATCATGTGCTTGAAGAAATGAGGAATAGCGAGTACGAGTTCCATACAGAACGAGAAGAAGTAAATCTGTCTTTGCCTCGTTTTGGAGTGGAAAACAAGGTCGATGTGAAGTCCCTTTTGTCCAACATGGGATTGGCGTGCATACTGGAGTCAAACAATGTCATACCAGACTGCATAAAGGACTTGCAAATCTCGGACATTGCACAGCAAGTGAAAATTAAGGTTGACGAAAACGGTACCGAAGCGGCAGCTGTGACATTTGATGTAATGGCTGCTGGTTGTCCTAATTTTGAGCGTCCCAAGCCAAAGGTGATGAAGGTGAACAAGCCGTTCCTGTTCGAGATTGTCGAGGAGAGTACAAATATGATTCTCTTCTCGGGAGTGATAAACAATATTGAGTAGCCAGATTCGACCGGTTATGAATAAGCTGCAAACATCTGACTTCCTTACGGAGCATTGCATCTGTATGTTGCTTCCATGAGAAAGATGCTGAGAAATACAAAAGGTTGTTGAAACGGCAAAAAAGATAATTCGTGGGTAAGATGAGAATTACTCATATTACCCACCTTACCCGTATTACCGTCCTCGCTTTCGCTTGTGCATTGCTGGACGCATCATTGCAGCCGATTGAGCAATGCAGCGCCGCCACCAATGTTCATCATCTTCATCCTTGTCACGTCCCCAACCAGTACCAGGTGAGCTGCCTCCGCCACAAGATTGGGCATAAGTAGTTGCCTCACGGATATAGCCGAGAACCAAGAGCATGGCACAGTTGATTACGTTGTCGGTGTTTGTTGTAAGGTCATTATATCCCGACTCGTCAAGGATTTCTTGTTGACGGTCTGATAAAGAAGGGATAAGTGGCTCTATGGAATTTGTCAGCATCTTGTTGTAAGTCCAAAGGATGTTTTTCTGAATTGCCGTAGCTTTCAAATCATTGTCCTCACCAAGACTTTTAAGCATTTCACGATGTTCTTCCCTCATTTCCGCAAGTCTGGCTTTCGCTTCGTTGATAGTATCATTGGCATCGTCAAGCATCTTGTATCGTACTGCCAACTTCTCGTCTATACCTTCCATCTCCTTGCGTAAAAGAGCAATCTTGTTAGCCAATTCATCATTGTCAGTACCGGATTGACCAAGCTGCTGGGCTATTTGGTCAATCTGCGTTTGTATATCATCTTTCCGGGCTTGCAGATTGGCTATCATGGTAGAGATACCTTTCAGTTTGATTTCTGCACGGTGAATTTGCTTCAACAAGTCTTCCCTCGTAGACTGGAGATTACATACTTCTGACACAAGTTCACGTTTGTATTCCTCTGTGGAACGATGCCTTGCCCTTGTTTCTTCCATATTGCTACCACGTTCCAACCCCCATTTCTCACTTACAGCCTCCTGCAATTCACTATGAAGCTTGGTCATATTAGCAGACTCTGCTTCTCTGCCATCACCAAATACACTTTTCCATGAAATGCGATTCTTCACGGGATCTACTGGTACCAACGTACAATGACAATGTGGATTTTTCTCGTCAAGGTGGACATAGAAGCTGATGATGTTGTTCTCGCCAAATCGCTTTGCCATGAATGAGTATACATCCTTTGCCCATTCTTCTATGTCTTTACAGCGGACGATTGAAGAGTTATCAGCCCCCTTTGTCAAGTCCACTGTTTGGTTGCCAAAAGCAAGTTCGTGCATACGCTCACGATTGCCTCCAAAGATAAACTGGGCAACAGTCCGTCTTTTCATCACAGCGTTGGGACGTGCGTTTGGATCTTTGATACCCCTTGCAGCCAAGTTCTCCGCCATCTTTTCCGCTATTGTCTTTGAGGTGTCTATCGGTTGAATGATACCACCCTTTACGACTTCAAAGTTGAGTTTCGCACGTGTCGGGTCATAGTTGGAAAGACTGTCTTTGGCTTTCTTCTCCCAATGCTGTTTTGTCCAGTTTCGTTGTTGTTCGTCACTCTCCTGCGAACTTACACCACTGGTCGTAGAGCGCATATCCATGACCTGTTTTTTTCCTGCCATATTCTTTGTTTTTAAGTTTCAAGTACCATTACCCTGCCAGAGCTTGCTCCCCGAAGGCACACAGCCGAGGAACTCCTTTTGGAGTGGCAGCCTAATACGGTTTTTTCAAAACCGGTAATTAGGCTTACCGATTTGAAAAATCGTTGCTTAACGAGTCGTTGGCGCAAGTCGTTTTTGAATTGCAGCAAGCAAGCTCGCAGAGATTTTGAAGAACGCATTTGATTGTTGCATTGCTATCGTTCTGAGGTGAAATGATAGGGAATGTGAAGTCATAAGACAAGCTGTTGGTAAGACTTTTTGCCGATGAAAAAGACATAAACATTTCCCTGTCGTTTAGAAGTGATGACCGACAAAGCCGTAAGTTCTTCGATAAATGATTGAACGGTATGACGCTCCCAATTCCAATCTTCCGCAAGGCGTTTGTAAGAAGCGGAATAAGGTGCCGTGTTTACGACAATACCATCAGCATCTCTAACGGCAACACCTTTTTGTATATGTTCAATCATCCAGACGAAGGCGTCGTATCGTGTAAGACGATGATTGCCTTTTGATCTCAGGCAGTCTATCAATTCAGCACCAAGAGCAAGCCAATTAAGCGAATGGGTATTCTTTTCCATAAATGCAGTTTTTAAGAATGAGGCAACATTTTCATTTGTTCTGTATCGGTAGGTTCCGCATGGGCTTTTTGAGTTTTACCTTTACGATGTTTTACTTTGGAAGGAAAACAACAAGCAGCTTCAAGAATAAACGCTAATGTTACTGCCACCGAAAGCAGATGTGGAATAAACGAAAGTACAATGGTAGTGAAGGCAAGAGCCATAACAATCATGCGTGACTTTCTTATTGTCTGAAGCAGTATCATGTTCTTCTTAGAAGCAAGCGAGAAGAATACATAGATTGATGAAAGCATGATGCATTTCTCCAAGGGGAACAAAGCGTAATACACCAGGTGAAACAAGATAAGTGCAAGACACAGCATTCGTGCCGTGAACAACCTGAAGTTTTCTGAGTAAGCCATACCGAGCCATGCTCTTCTGAATTTTCTGTTAGTGTATAGCCTTGCTGGAAACAAGAACAAAAACAGAGAAAATGCTAAGAATATTGCAATCTTTAAGTACGTCATTTTTATTTGAATAATATGAGTAATACCGTATTACTTGGAAATATCTAAACGTCATCTCCAACATACAGATAGAATGGAGAATTTGAAATTTTAAGCTTTAGAGACTTAAACGATGCTCTGCGAATAATCAGTTCAACATCGTGTAATGTAGGTTCACATTTTGCAATGCGTTCTGCAAAAGCGCCGTCTCTTCTGCATATTTTCTTTATGATTTTGGCTATGTCATACTCATATATGTTCCAGACCGTTCTGGATATATGGTACTTTACTTTGCCAGATAACATGATGCGAAGAACAAGACATGATGATTTCACAAGTTTTCCGTTCTCGTGCATCATATAGTCATGCCTTGCTTCTGGAACGACAGCACGATATACCTTGCTGTTGGCATTGATAATGTCGGCTATCTTATATAGTAGTTCAGCCATCATAGTTCATTTTGCAGAATACAGAAAGGAGTTTAGCTGCTGTCATGGCTTCAATAAAGTCAAAAGATGCCTCGTGTGAAATAAGATCACTTTCAAGCTCGTCCTCCCAAACATCAATAGAATCGTATATGGTTACGGAGATTCCATCAATAAAGCCGTTAGGCTGTGACACCATATTGACCTTGTACATACTTTGTCCCAATTTGGGGCTGGCAAAGAAACAACAATGATGTATATTGGGAGCTGCTTTACTTGTACCATGATATAGTAAAAGTAAGTCCATATCATCGTCAAGCATATCCATGACACACCCAATGGGAAACTTTTCTTCAAGAGAAAAATAAAGTATTGCGGAGTCTTCGGTTATGTCAGGTTCCGCACATTTCTTACTGTCAATGAGCCTTGGCAACATGAGCGGTGCCAAAGCCATAAACTTGTTCACTTCTTTTGTTATCATACTTAGTAGGAGTTAAAATGATGAGACGTATATTTTTAGTAGTTGCTGTGGCAACAGATAGTTCAATGCCTTTAAGTTGATGTCAAACGTCTCTGCAAACTTTCTTGATTTGGGAAGTTGAGAGATGACATAGTTGAACTTCTTTCGTTCCTGCTCGGTCATTGTGGCAAGAGAAAACTGGTCAATACTGATGAAAGGCTGTATTATCATCCAAAGATAGGCGTTGCCTTGTGCCTTGTTTTTCATTTCAAGGCGGTTAATGTTTTCCACACACTCAGCAGAGTTCTGTAACAATCGCCTCACAGTGCGCATAGACATGTAAACGACTACATCTTTTGATGATATTTTCCCGTCCTTTGCTGCCAGAAATATATTTCGGCAGATGGTTTCCGTGTTTTTTGTGATGTCGGACAGAGGTTCGTTGTCCATTTCATATAGGTGTGCAAGAAAAGAACGGAACAAGAAATCTTCTTGGCTTATGAATTTTAGCAGCTCATTCTTGTTGTTTATTCCAGACCTCTTGGTCTCGCTCAAGAAGTATCTGTAACGTTTCAAGATTGAACTTTTATCACAAACACTAATGCTTGTGCTGTCCAAAGCATTAAAGAAAGGTTCTGCTTCGTGAACAGCATCAAGAAGTTCTTTGTCCTCTTTGTAGGAACAAGTCATGTCTTTTATCGTGAGAACATCCCCATAGCCGTATTTCCATGTTTCGGTAAGGCGAAGCATTTCTGTTCTTATGGAGTCGCTGATAAGAAAAAAGTCGTTTGCCACGTTATGGTGCTTGATGAAAACTGAGTCTTTGGCAAGAAATTTATAGACAGTGTCGCTTATCTCATGCCATTCACATAAGGTCTCACCGAAGTCTTTGGTGTTGGAATGGCTAATAGAGCGGACTTTCAACAGGTATTGGTGAAACTCGTTTATGGCATCTTGGCGTGTTCGAAAGTCGTATTTCCCTCCACCAGAGCATGATGAACAACTGGAAAATACAAGTAATATGAGTAATACCGAAAATAAGGGTAATACGATATTACCAAACGGCTGTAGATGATGTATGATATGGCTGTTTTCTCTGCGGATTGGAGACTGAATATGGTCTTTCTTCATGTGGTGTTGATGTTTTATTTGTTTTTAATGACAAAGGTAGGGAGTAAAGTCTGAAAAGAATAATTTTCTGCTCAATATTTTAAGCATTGGTTCTATTCTTGGTAAAAATAGAACCAATAAACAGAGAATACGTCTTAAAACACAGTAATATAGCATATATGTATGGTATTCATACCTAAATCCAGTGGTTTATGATTATCTTTGCAGACAATATTACTTAGCAATACGGATAATATGAACTATATCGGTTATATAAATAAGGCTCAATACTTTGAGCATACAACAGAAATCATCAATTTGATGAAAGGTCATGGATGTGTCAATATTCACATTGAAGAGACCAAAGACAAGAAACGCATTGAGTGGTGTAAGTTCATTGACAGTCTTTCAAATGGAGACAGTGCGGTGTTTGCGTCATTCGACAATGTGTTTCACAATTTCCACGATATGATGTTCTTCATCAAGTATTGTTCTAAGATGGACATTCGTATTATTTCCCTCTCAGATGAACTGGACACGCATGACAAGTTGTTTCCTGAGAGAAGAACGGCGGACACATTAGACTTGATATGCAAGGTTTTCAGCAAAAGAGATAGGGCTTCGCATGATGACTTGGAGGCAGAATTGTATTCCTACAGCTTCGAGGATAGAAAATTGAAACGATACAAGCTGGTTATCAACATGTATAAAGCCGGCTATAGTGTAAAGGAAATCATGGAGAGGACTGGCTACCGTGGAAAAAGTAACATATATAGGATATTGCACCAATATGATATAGAGATGGAATATCCATCCATGTCGAGAACCGCTAACAAGGTTAGGGAGAAATCAATCTAAAATAGTCATTTCCCTTACTTTATATCCCATACATAGGAATGTTGGTTATCCAACAATCTCCAATGTCAAGGGTGGGTGTAAAACAGAGGCAGCTACAGTGTGACATTTGAATTGTGTTGTCAATCAAAAAGCAGCAATATGAAGGTCGGTTCATATCGATCTTCGTTTGATGCTCTGCCGATTGACAATTCAATTCGTCACACGTTCTGCGGAACAATGCTCCTCTCTTGACTGTTTGCAGACAAGAATGGTGCTTTGTTCATCAAGCAGAATAGCTGCCGTCTGTTTTACAGGGTGGGTAAGTCTTTAAGAACCTCTTTTATTTCGTGGAACTTGAAGAAGTTTTATATAAAGGGTGGGGAACTGTGAAGCGTTGCGAGTGGCAAGACCAAATGTCCAAACAAAGTGAGTGGCAATTCTAAATACAAGTCTTCTAAGCGTAAGCCTTGATAGATTGTGTTTAGAATTGCTGCTTTCTTTGTATTTGGTCCTTGGCAAACAGTCATGGCAGCCTAATAGCAACTTGTTGCCATCGGGCTGTGATGTCTGTTTGCCAACCATCTCAGTAACACTTCGCTGTGGAGTGGGAAGCTTATAAAGGATAAAATGTAGCGTAGATACGTTGTGTATACAAGTTGTATCTTTGTATAAAGTGTTGACACTCATTGTATTTGTGAGAATATGACTCCGAGAGATACAACGCTACAAAAGAAAAAGGCTATTTAATACGCAAATGGTAATCGCCTACGACCTGTAAGGTGATAGATGATTACCATTTGCATTATAAACAAGGTGAGTTTACTCCACCTCGTCATCGTAAATAAGATTTCCTTCAAAGCCAAGTGTTACCTGCTGTACTCCATGCTTTTGGATATACTTGTTGGTAGTAGTGATGTCGCTATGTCGAGCTTGGTCACGTGCAACTACCACTCCTTGCGCATTTGCCAAGTCACGGATGCCAGAGTCCTTCAAACTGTAGAACTGGTAACAGTCATTCCATTTCAGAGCTTTACGCATAACTTTCCAACGCTTGTTGAATTGGTCTGAACCAATACGCTCTTTGCTTGGTTTGAAGTCAGAGCCGAACAGGTAATAGCTATCCGGCTGCTTGAACACCTCCAAGTCAAGCATAAGTTTGATGACGATTTTATTCAAGCCAACTTCTGCATCCTTGTGGTTCTTGCTGAATTCATGCGATACAAACACCGTTTGTTTCTTCAGAGAAATGTCGCCAATCTTCAAGTGACTCAATTCGCCTGGGCGTATGAGCGTATAATACTGCATCAGACAGGCAAGAAAGAACGACTTATCATTTCTGCACAGATAGTTTGACATTTGATTCAGCATCTCTGGTGTCAAGTCCTTGCGATATTTCTCATGTTCAGGCATCACCTTGATATGTTCCACAGGATTAGTGTTGATGTGCTTACGAGCAATCAAGAACTCCGCCAAGCCGTAAAGCCATCCTCTGTAATTGTTTCTTGTTCGTGGAGAACTCTCACGATCAAGATAAATCCAATCTATGAAGTCATTACAGAAGCCAATATCAAATTGATAGGCATACTTGATGGGATTAACTTGCGATGTAATAAACTCACGAAGTATATTCACTCTGGAACGATAGCTTTGACGCGTTTTCTTTCTGTCCATGCGGTCAACATAGTCAAGATAGCGTTCAAGGCAGTTGTCAAAATACACAAAGCCACGACTCTCATCATCTGTTACCCAAGGATTCCATCCCTGAGCAAGCTGCTTTGTAAGAACCTCCATGATTTCGCTTGCTCTGCGTTTCTTTTCAGAGACGCTAAGACTATCTTTGATATAGTATCTCTTACGACGCATTAAACCTCGTGCTGGGTCTAATGATGTAAAATCTACAAACCAACGTACACCTTTATGTAAAGTGGGAGGTGTGTAGCCCACAATGTCAGAACTCTTGCCGTTACAAAATTTTGAGCACATTTTTTTAACATCTTTTAGAGCCATCTTATCGGTGGATTAAAGACGTTTGTTCAATTACCTGAAAAATTCTGGCGCAGATTTGGCGCACCCTTAAACGAAAAATCAGCGCAACTTGTTGTTTTACAACTCGTTACGCTGATTTTGGCGGAGAGAGAGGGATTCGAACCCCCGGAGGTGTGACCCTCAACGGTTTTCA
>CAMCLD010000013.1 GCA_945875635.1 uncultured Prevotella sp. | reverse complement strand
ATACTATTGCAAGTGCCAACGCAAAGCTTTGCAAGTGTCATCGCAAAGCTTTGCAAGTGTCATCGCAAAGCTTTGCATGTGCCATTGCAAAGCATTGCACCTGGATTATTGAAGTCAATGCGTCTGATGTCCACCTATAGTTATAGGGTGAGATGTTACTAACATGCACATATATCAGAGAATAGAAAATGAGGGATGCCTTTCCACCACGGAAAGACATCCCCACGCTCAAACATTATGTACGAAAAAGATTTAGTTGTTTTCTGGTCTTAACTGGCGAACTGTCGCACCTGCGCGCCACATCTCGCTCTCTCTCATAGCCTTAAGCTCCTCATTAAGTTTCTCACGATAATCTGGCTGAGAATTCTTATCTATGGAAATCTGAGCCTCGTTACCACTCTTTACTGACAGATACAGCCATTCCATAACAGGCTTGATTGCGTCACGGAATCGTGGAGCCCAATCAAGAGCACCGCGCTGTGCCGTTGTCGAGCAGTTCGCATACATCCAATCCATACCTTTCTCTCCGAACAAAGGACCTAAGCTCTGGGTCAACTCCTCTACCGTCTCATTGAAAGCTTCAGACGGAGAATGTCCATGCTCACGAAGCACCTGATACTGAGCCTCAAGCAGTCCTTCAATAGCTCCCATCAAAGATCCACGCTCACCTGTCAGGTCTGATGTTGCCTCACGCTCAAAAGTAGTCTTGAACAGATAACCAGCTCCAATACCGATACCAAAGGCTATCGTACGCTCTTCAGCTTTACCCGTTGCATCTTGATAGACAGCATACGAGCAATTGAGTCCCCTTCCCTCAAGGAACATTGTTCTAAGGGAAGTACCGGAGCCCTTGGGTGCGACCATTATCACATCAATATCCTCAGGTGGTACTACACCTGTTCTGTCACTCCAATTTATTGCGAATCCATGTGAATAATACAGGGCTTTGCCAGGAGTAAGATACTTCTTTATTTTCGGCCAAGCAGCAATCTGTCCTGCGTCAGACAAGAGCATGCATACGATAGTGCCTTTCTCGGCTGCCTCTTCTATTGAGAACAATGTTTCGCCTGGCACCCAACCATCTGCCACAGCCTTGTCATAGGTCTTGCCTTCACGCTGTCCTACAATGACATTGAAGCCATTGTCACGAAGGTTGCCTGCCTGACCCGGTCCCTGAATTCCATAACCTATTACCGCAATAGTTTCGTTTTTCAGCACTTCACGTGCTTTCTCAAGTGAAAACTCTTTACTGGTGACTACTGTTTCTATTACGCCACCAAAATTCATTTCTGCCATATATCAATATGTTTTTAGTTTTATGTGACAAATAACATGCCACGATTCTATCTTATCAGTCGTTTTATGTTTACACGTGCAAAGGTAATAATTTATTATCAATCCACCAAATTTTATTTCAATCTTTTACGAATTTAAGCAAACTTCTACAAACTTCCACTTCTTTTTCGTCATTTATATCAGGATTAGACTTCCTGACGCTTATGCAAAAGTCTTTTTCCGCCAGATTCTCCATATAGAAAGACAGTGTATCTCCAAAATAACTCTCAGCTACATAGGCTATCTCAAAGCGTTTCAACCAGTGTTCTCTATACCATTGCATATTGAAAAGGTCGAGTATATGTTCTATATATTTTATGGAATTAACATGCCCGTTTATATCAACATCGTTATAACAAGTCTTAACGGTGTTGACAACATGAGCATTGCCATTCATCTTGACCCTTGAACTTTTCTCTATCGGGCATTCCTTATCATTTAAGATATAATTCCTAATAGCTCCATCACGTATAGAAAAAATATCTGCAGGCTGGCGGGTGTCAGTGTCTATCATCGCCCACACACTTCTTGCATAGCCATATACCTTTCCCGTGTCTGCATCCTCAACCTTGAAATTTCTATTGGTAAAGAACCTCATTGCACTTTCCACCCACGTTTCAACAAAGAAAGGTGTATAAGCCAACGGCATTTCGTCCATTTCAACTGCAAGGCGCGACAATACCCATGTCTTATGAATAGGATTCAGATAGTTCATGCCAAAATCGCGCTCATTGGAATGGAAATCCGCTGCATTAAGCAAATGGTTGCCAAGATGTCCCATAAACAACCTCTTTGAAAAATCGCAATGGAACGGCTCGGAAAGGAATCTGTACTTTCCTACTTTTTCACATGTTGCCATTCTCTATCTTTTCCTGTTCATGAAGATAATTACATACCGGTTCGTCAAAACTCCTCGTTACAGCAATACGCCCTGACCGACTGTATTGCAGGATACATCCAAACTTGTCAAGACATTCATACAAGTCTGTCACATCTTCCGTTAGTCCTGCTAACAGGACTGTGCTATATGTGGGATTAACCTCCATTATACGTGCGTCATGATGGCGAATGGTTCGAGACACTTCTGGATTCTCAAGAAGTATCTGGGAAGAGATTTTGTATAGACCTATTTCATGGATGAATATCTCATCATCCGTATAGTAGTTGGCTTTTACAACATCTATTTTTTTCTCTATCTGTTTTGTTATTTTAGATATCTGGTCGGGGTCACTCCATGCCGTGATTGTGTATTTGTGTATTCCACGTATGCTGGAAGCCGACACGTTCAGACTTTCTATGTTGACCTGTCTGCGTGTGAAGACAGCCGTAATCTGGTTAAGGATACCGGCTATATTCTCAGAATACACAAGCAGGGTATAAAATTTCTTGTCTTCCATCTGTTATCATATATTAATTTCCAACAACATATCGTCAACACTATTGCCCGGGGGTGTCATTGGCAGAACATTATCCTCCTCTTTTACAGCGCACTCCAGTAGGCAGGGACCTTCTGCTGCAAGCGTTCTCTCTATTTTTGCGAGTAATTCAGAACGGTCAACCACTACATCATATGAAATGCCATAACCACAGCATATGCTCTTATAGTCTGGGTTCAACATTCTGGTGAATGACTTTCTCTGTCCAAAAAACATATCCTGCCATTGGCGTACGTTGCCAA
This sequence comes from uncultured Prevotella sp., assembly GCA_945875635.1. Classification (GTDB taxonomy): domain Bacteria; phylum Bacteroidota; class Bacteroidia; order Bacteroidales; family Bacteroidaceae; genus Prevotella. Next base: position 45,485 of record CAMCLD010000013.1, on the reverse strand, counting down.
GATAATTATTGTTCAGGAGGAAAATCTTGACAGGCAGACGCTGTTCCATAATTGTCCCAAACTCTTGGATGCTCATCTGCAACCCACCATCTCCGGTAAAGAAACAAACGGTCCTGTCTGTAGCGAAGCAGGCTCCGACAGCAGCGGGAAGTCCGAAACCCATGGTTCCAAGACCACCACTTGTAACAACAGACCTATTGTTGTTGTATCTGAAATAGCGGCAAGAGAACATCTGGTTTTGACCTACATCATTGACAAGCACGGCATTCCCTCCCGTCAGTTCTGCAACGGCATTTACAATCTCTCCCATAAGCAATGGTCCTTGAACAGGATGAATGGCTGGCTCAATGACTTTTTCCTGCTCCATCTCATGATACTTGCGGAAACTTTCTCTCCATTCACGATGGACATTCTTATTCAGCAACCTTGTTATTGCTGGCAACGACTGTTTACAATCTCCTACAACTGCTACCGTCGTCTTTACATTCTTGTCTATTTCAGAGGGGTCAATATCCAGATGGATTACCTTAGCCTGACGGGCATAGGTGGAGAGAAGACCAGTGACACGGTCGCTGAACCTCATACCAACGGCAATAAGAACATCACACTCCTGTGTTTTTATGTTAGGCGCATAATTGCCATGCATGCCAAGCATACCCATATTAAGAGGATGGCTGGAAGGCAACGCCGATAGTCCGAGAAGAGTACGTGCAGCAGGAATATCTGCTCTCTCAAGGAACTCAAGGAGTTCCGTCTGAGCATTACCAAGCTCTACGCCTTGTCCTACAAGCGCCAATGGACGCTTTGAATTATTAATAATCTCGGCTGCCTCTGCCACCACATCTTCATCGATTATCGGATATGGTCTATATGAGCGTACATGATCTACTTTTACTGGATTCCATTCACAGGTATGTGTCTGGGCATTTTTCGGGAAATCAAGGACAACAGGTCCAGGACGACCACTGCGTGCGATATAGAATGCCCTACTTACTGCCCAGGCAACATCCTCTGGACGCCTAATCTGATAGCTCCATTTTGATATCGGCTGGGCAACGCCTACAAGATCTACTTCCTGAAAAGCATCAGTTCCAAGCGCACCTGTGCCAACCTGACCAGCTATAACAACCATAGGAGTGGAATCCATCATGGCGTCTGCAACACCAGTAAGAGTGTTTGTTGCTCCAGGACCACTTGTTACTATGCATACACCTACATCTCCTGACACACGGGCATAACCTTCCGCAGCGTGTGCCGCTGCCTGCTCGTGCCTGACAAGTATGTGGTCAAATGCTTTTCTTTCTCCACGTGTGTATGAATAAAGTGCATCGAAAACAGGCATTATGGCTCCACCGGGATATCCGAATATTGTCTTTACCCCTTCTGACTTTAGAGATCTCATCAATGCCTCTGCACCAGTTATTGTCTCTTTCATAAATATTCTCACGACAAAATCCTATACCATATATTATATATGCGTGGTGTAGAACTCTGTATTAAACATTATTAAATACTCACTTATTCTATTATCCTGACTCCTCCCTTGTCGGCTGAGCTTACACTCTGAGCGTATGCACGGAGAGCCTTGCTTACTATACGTTTACGCTTCAAAGGTTGCTGTTCTCTTGCCGCAAGTTCTTCTTCATCCAAAAGAACATTTATGGAGCGAGATGGTATGTCTATCTCTATGATATCACCATCCTTAATCTTACCGATATTGCCACCAGCGGCAGCTTCAGGGGAAATATGACCTATGCTCAGTCCGCTTGTTCCTCCAGAGAAGCGTCCGTCCGTTATCAAGGCGCATTCTTTTCCCAGATGCATACTCTTTATATATGACGTAGGATAAAGCATTTCCTGCATTCCCGGACCACCCTTTGGACCTTCATGTGTTATTACGACACAATCACCACTCTTGACCTTGCCTGACAAGATGCCATCACACGCTTCCTCTTGAGAATCAAACACCACTGCAGGACCCCTGAAATGCCACAGTTCAGGGTCAACACCTGCTGTCTTGACGACACAACCATCCTGAGCTATATTGCCAAACAACACGGCAAGCCCACCATCTTTTGTATATGCATGTTCTATGTCTCTGATACATCCCGACTGACGGTCAACGTCAAGGTTTTCCCACTTTGAATCCTGTGAACCCATCACTGTAGAGAACTGTCTTCCTGGTGCACTATGGTAAATCCTGTCTGCCTCAGACGAAATGTCATTCTTTGTTATAGAATACTTGTCGATTGCCTCGCCAACCGTCATACCATCTACGCGCATGGCGGTTGTATCTATCAACCCTCCTTTCTCAAGCTCCGCCATGATGCCAAGTATGCCCCCTGCCCTGTTACACTCTTGAACTGAGTATTTCTGCGTGTTAGGCGAAAGTTTGCACAGGCATGGAACTTTACGGCTAAGTATATCTATATCATTCATCCTGAAATCCACTTCAGCCTCCTGAGCTACAGCGAGCAGATGAAGGACAGTATTGGTGCTTCCTCCCATAGCTATGTCAAGAGTCATCGCATTGAGGAAAGCCTGACGTGTTGCAATACTTCTTGGCAGAACACTCTCATCACCATCGTTATAATAAGAAAGGGCATTCTTCACAATCAGTCTTGCTGCATCTTTGAAGAGCTGAACCCTATTGGCATGAGTAGCAAGGATAGTTCCATTTCCAGGCAAGGACAAGCCCATAGCCTCTGTAAGTGAATTCATGGAATTTGCCGTGAACATACCAGAGCAGCTGCCACAACCAGGACAAGCGCACTGCTCTATTTTCCTTATCTCCTCATCGTCAATCGACATGTCGGCACCTTTCACCATAGCAGTTATGAGGTCAGCGTTCTCACCCTTCCACCTTCCTGCCTCCATAGGACCTCCAGAGCAGAACACGGTGGGTATATTCAGCCTCATTGAAGCCATGAGCATTCCTGGAGTAACCTTGTCACAGTTTGAAATACATATCATTGCATCTGCCTTATGGGCATTGACCATATATTCCACAGAGTCTGCTATAATATCACGACTTGGAAGGGAATATAGCATTCCATCATGTCCCATGGCAATACCATCATCTATAGCTATAGTATTGAACTCAGCCGCATAGCAACCCATAGCCTCTATCTCTTTCTTAACTATCTGTCCTATTTCGTGCAGATGAGTATGACCAGGAACAAATTGTGTAAATGAATTGACAACCGCTATAACCGGCTTGCCAAACTGTTCATGCTTCATACCAGCTGCAACCCACAGTGCCCTGGCTCCTGCCATCTTTCTACCTTCAGTGCATACTGCACTCCTCAATTTATGTCCCATATCGTTTTTATGACCATTTATTTTATCCGGACTAATTTAATCCAAAATGTTTAAATGCGAATGCAAAGGTACACAGAAATTATCTAACATGCAACTATTTTGAGCAATAACTTTCAAAAAAGCTACTGTTTATCATATAACAATCTTGAAAATATACAATAAGAAACTTTTTTAACGGATAAAAGTGTTATTTCATAACTAACGACATGAATAAAAACAGCAAATGCACTACATACTTGGCAAGTTAGTTATATAGAGGACTCTCTAAGATGTAAACTTTCCCTAAAGGACAAATATATTATGAAAAAGAATGTCTTGCGGCAGTAGAAAAAGAAGAAAAAAGAAGAAAAAAAATCCCTGATGTCATTTTAGACATCAGGGATAAAAATACTTTTACAAATCACTTATTCTAATTTGCTATTACTTTACATAAACAATTGCAAGACGGTTAGATGTAGTACCCTGAACACCCTTACCTGTAGCCTCGTCGATAACAACGCCACGAGCCTTGAGATAGCCAGCAACTACGTCAGCACGAGCCTGTGAAAGCTTGTCGTTAAGAGCCTTGCTACCCTCTGGAGAAGCTGTACCGATAATCTGTACGTGCTTGCCCTCTGCAACCTCATCAAGAGCCTTCTTAGCATCAGCTGTGAGGACAGACTTGCCCTGTGCGAATGTTACGAAGATAAGGTCGTTAGCCACGTTAACCTCCTTAACGATTTCAACTGGCTTCTCAACAACTTTCTCGACAACCTCTGGCTTGCGGTTGCGAAGCTCATTGATCTGTGCCTGAAGAGCGTCAACCTCTGCCTGGTCATAAAGGCGAGCAATCTTGAAGTTGTGTGTGCCGTTAGAGTTCTTGAACTTGTAAACAACACCAGCGTTAAGCTGAACGAAAGACTTGTTCAGGTTGTAAGCACCATTGTAGCCAAGGTCTCTGTTTCCGTAGAGTGCCCATGTGATAGAAGGCTCTACATATACCTGCCACTGCTTGTCAGAACCGAAGTTGTAAGCGAAGTCAACACCAGCCTTTGAAGTAAGAGCGTCTGCTCTGTGACCACCGCAACCAAATGCGTGTGCCCAACCCATACCATAAACACCAGCTACCTCGAATGCGCGTGGAGTACCTTTGTAACCACCAAAGAGATTGCTGAAGTTAACAGTTCCGAGAAGAGAAGTGTTAACGAAAGTAACAGTAGTGTGTGTGTTGCCTGCGTATGCACCGAAGATGTTAGAATGCTGACCAGCAGCCCTGTCGTTGAAGTAAGCAGAACCCTCAACAGCGAGACCAAATACTGGAGTGAACCAACGTCCTACGCGAATTCCTGCGTTAGGGTTGAGGTTGCTCAGCCAACGGTTGCCAGTTGTCTTAGTAGCTACACCACCATTGATACCAACATAAATGTTGTCAAATACTTTGCTTTCCTCTACTGTCTGTGCAGAAAGAGAAACTGCCATTGTTGCAGCTGCAAATAATAAAACTAACTTTTTCATTTTTGCTTTTTATTAAATTAGTAAATATTTATCCATACTTTCGTATTTGGGTGCAAAGTAATAAAAATTTCACCAAAGAACCAAATTATTTAAAGAGTTTTTATCACATTTCAGTCAAAAATACCAATATTTATACCATTTAAATGATATTACTCAATTATTATGTATATTTCTTATACCGAATAGCCTGTATTTATTACGCACAAACGATTGCACACGATGAGTCAAAAAATAATCCATCTAACTGAAATAAGATGCCGGACTGTGAGGAGCCCGGCATATATATATAATAAGGTGTATGTAATATTATACAATCAAGATATATCCATCATATCTTAGTTATAATATTCATACCTTCATCGACGGCTTGCATGTTAAGTGGTATTAGTGGATGGTGGCGTTCCGGAAGACTCTTGAACAAAGCCTTGCTTATACCATCCGTGCTTACAACTGGACACACCTTCAGCAATCCGCCTAACACAATCATGTTGAAGACCTTGGAGTTCTGCATTTCTGCAGCCTTGTCCATTGCGTCAATGCGATAAACATTGATATCCTTCCTTGTAGGTGGGTTGATGATACCATATCCATCATAAATAAGTATCCCTCCCGGCTTCACTTTCTCTTCAAACTTATCAAGCGATGGCTGGTTGAGTACAATGGCAACGTCATACTTGCTAAGGATAGGTGAAGAGATACGTTCCTCGCTAACAATGACAGTCACATTGGCTGTACCGCCTCTCTGTTCTGGACCATAGGCTGGCATCCAGGTCACCTCCTTATTCTCCATAAGACCAGAATAAGCCAGAATCTTACCCATGGAAAGGACACCCTGTCCTCCGAATCCACTTATGATAATTTCCTTTTTCATAGCTCAGTTGTATCTTTTAAGTCACCTTTTTGATAGAATTTAAACATATTCTCCTCCATCCACTTGTTTGCCTTTACCGGAGACAGTTTCCATCCACTATTGCAAGTAGAAACTATCTCAACAAGTGAGGAGCCTTTACCCTGCATGGATGCCTCAAAAGCCTTGCGTATGGCTTTTTTTGCCTTACGGATAGAACCCACGCTTTCAACGCTTTGCCTGGTCACATAGCAGGTGCCCTCAAGCTGGGCTGCAATCTCTGTTATCTTCAAAGGATATCCATGGAGTTCAGGTGTCCTGCCGTATGGACATGTGGCAGTCTTCTGACCTATAAGCGTTGTTGGTGCCATCTGTCCACCTGTCATTCCATAAATAGCATTGTTGATGAATATTATGGTTATGTTCTCGCCACGATTCAAGGCGTGTATTGTCTCACATGTTCCAATACATGCAAGGTCGCCATCACCCTGATATGTGAAAACGAGTCTGTCAGGCATAAGTCTTTTCAAAGCAGTAGCAACAGCAGGTGCACGTCCATGTGCAGCCTCCTGCCAGTCTATGTCAAGATATCTGTATGCAAACACAGCACATCCTACAGGAGAGACTCCTACTGTCTTCTCCTCCATTGACATTTCCTCTATTACCTCTGCTACAAGTTTATGCACCACGCCGTGTGAACAACCTGGACAATAGTGCATTGGTGTGTCGTTCATCAGAGTTGGTTTCTTGTAAACCAGATTCTCCGGACTTATTATATCTTTCATAGCAATTTCTCCTTCAAAGCGTTAACAATCTCTTCTGGTTCTGGAACTATACCGCCCAGTCTGCCGAAATGTTCTACAGGCAAGGCTCCATTAACAGCAAGGCGGACATCCTCTACCATCTGCCCTGCATTGATTTCAACCACAAGTATTCCTTTCTTGTTTTCAGCCAATGCCTTTATCTCTTTTTCTGGGAAAGGCCATAGCGTTATTGGTCTGAAAAGCCCAAGAGACAATCCTTCTTCATGCGCTATCTCAATTGCTTTCTCAGACACACGGGCTGCACTTCCGAAAGCAACGATGATATAGTCGGCATCATCTACGTGCATGGACTCATACCTTACCTCGTTGGCCTTTATCTCCTCGTACTTCTTTTGAAGATGTATATTCCTGACCTCCATTGCCTCTGGCTTAAGTTCAAGGGATGTCAAGATATTAGGTTTCCTGTCCTTTGACCTTCCAACCGTTGCCCAAGGGCACTCTTTCCTTATCTCTTCGTCTGTCCTCCTTGGCTTTTCTGGCGGCAAGACTACTTTCTCCATCATCTGTCCTATTACTCCATCAGAGAGAATCATTGCAGGATTCCTGTATTTAAAAGCCAGCTCGAATGCAAGATCTACGAAATCTGCCATCTCCTGCACTGAGTTAGGAGCCAGCGTTATCACATAATAGTCGCCATTACCGCCACCACGTGTAGCTTGGAAATAGTCGCTTTGAGAAGGCTGGATAGTACCAAGTCCCGGACCTCCCCTCTGTACATTGACAATCACGCCTGGCAGTTCAGCTCCTGCCATATACGAAATGCCTTCCTGCATCAAAGCCACACCCGGGCTTGAGGATGATGTCAGGACTCTTTTTCCTGCTCCTGCGCCGCCATATATCATATTTATGGAGGCAACTTCACTCTCCGCCTGAAGGACAACCATTCCCGTTGTCTCCCATGGCTTTAGCATGGCGAGAGTCTCAAGAACCTCACTCTGTGGTGTTATAGGATAACCAAAATATCCGTCTGCGCCACACCTGATGGCAGCATAGGCTATAGCCTCGTTGCCTTTCATAAGTTTAACTTCCTGTTCTGCCATAATCAATCCTCCACTTTTTTACGATAAACGGTAATGCATCCGTCTGGACAGACAATAGCGCATGAAGAACATCCCACACACTTATCCGGAGCTATAGGCTCCGCATACGGATAGCCGTGTACATTAACTTTTTTCTGCGCCAAGCCAATAACATCCTGCGGGCAAGCTACGATACACAACTGGCATCCCTTGCACCTTTCGGTATTGACAACAATGGCACCTTTGATTTTACTCATAATATATATAATTTAAGGATAATTCTCACTATATTCAATTCCATATTCAAGGATTGTACGCATCCTTATGGTAAAAGTTCAAGATATCTTGCAGCATCTCCCTTGCATGGACTGCCGGTGAGGATGGGTCTATAGCCTCTGCTTCAAGATAACAGTCTATAGCATGTTGCCAGTCTCCCTGCCGGCGATAGTCATTGCCTTTCCTATACCATTCTTCAGCGGTCATGTCTTCCTGCTGCTAAAGTGTTCTTCATCAGGGAGCATATTGTCATAGGCCCCACACCTCCAGGCACAGGGGTTATGAAGGAACATTTAGGTGCCACTTCGTCAAACTTAACATCTCCATTCAGTCTGAAACCACTCTTTCTTGTCGCATCGGGCACTCTCGTCGTACCTACGTCTATTACAACTGCACCTTCCTTTACCATATCCGCAGTGACGAAATCCGGTCTGCCTATAGCAGCTATTATAACATCTGCTTTTCGGCATTCGTCCTTGAGATTGGCAGAATGGCTATGGCAGACTGTTACTGTTGCATCTCCGTATTGCTTCTGCATCATAAGCTGTGCCATTGGCTTGCCCACTATATTAGAGCGCCCGAGTATGACACATTTCTTACCGCTTGTCTGAATGTTGTATCGTTGCAGAAGAGTAAGGATTCCAAGTGGTGTGGCGGACATGAAGCATGGGAGTCCTATTGCCATCCTGCCCACATTGACAGGATGGAACCCGTCAACGTCCTTTCTATAGTCAATAGCCTCTATTACTTTCTGTTCATCGATATGTTTTGGCAATGGCAGTTGTACGATAAACCCATCGACATCCTTATCCTCGTTAAGTTTCCTGACGCAATCCAGAAGTTCTTCTTCTGTCACATCATCCTCGTATCTGATAAGTGATGATGTGAATCCACACTGCTCACATGCCAAGACTTTATTTCTCACATAAGTTTCAGAGCCGCCGTCATGCCCTACGAGGACAGCCGCCAAATGGGGACGCTTGCCTCCTTTTCTTACAATACATTCAACTTCAGCAGCTATTTCTTCCTTTATTGCTGCCGCTGTAGCTTTTCCGTCTATCAGTTGCATTCCTTTACTATCAATTAATTTTTAGTATGGCAAGTCATAAACTTACTCTCTGTTTTCAAGTTATTAGGTATTCACGTTGGTTATGCCCATCAAGGTCATCACCATTTCCGTAACACCATTAAAGTCAGTGGACATTAGAATTTAGGCATACCAGGGAAGCCTTTCATCCTTCCCATCATACCTTTCATACCTCCACCTGTCACCATCTTCATCATCTTGCGGGTCTGATCGAACTGCTTGATAAGTCTTGCCACCTCCTGCACATTTGTACCAGAGCCTTTCGCTATACGCTGCCTTCGGCTCGTATTCAGTATTTCGGGATGGCTTCGTTCCTTTGGTGTCATGCTGTATATAATAGCCTCAATGCTCTTGAAGGCATTATCATCGATATCAACATCTCTTATAGCCTTTCCTACGCCTGGTATCATGGACGCAAGGTCTTTTATATTTCCCATCTTCTTTATATTCTGTATTTGGGCAAGGAAATCGTTGAAATCGAACTGGTTCTTCTGTATCTTCTTCTGAAGACGCTTTGCCTCCTCCTCGTCAAACTGTTCCTGCGCTCTCTCCACAAGACTAACGACATCACCCATGCCAAGGATTCGGTCTGCCATACGGGAAGGATGGAAAACGTCTATCGCTTCCATCTTTTCTCCCGTTCCTATGAACTTGATGGGCTTAGTCACTACAGTCCTTATGGATAATGCTGCTCCACCTCTTGTGTCTCCATCAAGTTTTGTGAGAACTACACCGTCGAAGTCAAGCCTGTCATTGAATGTCTTGGCTGTGTTTACGGCATCTTGTCCCGTCATGGAATCAACGACAAAGAGTGTCTCGTCCGGATTAACGCATTGCTTCAGACTTTCTATCTCCGCCATCATCTGTTCATCAACAGCAAGACGTCCTGCGGTATCTATGATAACGACATCGTTGCCTTCTGCCTTGGCTTTCTTTATAGCATTCTGAGCAATTTCGTTTACATTCTTGTTCTCGGGCTCAGAATATACTGGCACTCCTACCTGCTCTCCCACAACGCCGAGCTGCTGAATAGCTGCTGGACGATACACATCGCATGCCACGAGCAATGGCTTCTTGCGTTGTTTCTCTTTCAGCATCTTCGCCAGCTTACCTGTGAAGGTAGTCTTTCCAGAACCCTGGAGTCCACTCATGAGAATTATCGAAGGTCTGTTTTCGAGTTTCAACCCAACAGCCTCACCACCCATGAGCTGTGCAAGCTCATCGTGTACAAGTTTCACCATAAGTTGTCCTGGCTTCACAGCTGTGAGCACATTCACGCCCATGGCTTTCTTCTTTACGTTATCCGTAAATTCCTTCGCTACTTTATAGTTGACGTCTGCGTCAAGAAGCGCGCGTCTGACATCCTTTAATGTTGTCGCAACATTTACTTCTGTAATTTTCCCCTCACCTTTAAGAATTTTGAAGGAGCGTTCTAATCTGTCACTAAGATTCTCAAACATATTTATCTTTTTCTTTATTTATTTCATTAAGACATCAAGGCGTGTAAACTGCAAACAGCATAAGTAGCTTCATGCCAATTCCATTGAAAAGCAATATAACTTTTCAATAAAAATCAAGCAAAGATAATAAAAAAGGCATAAAGAATTGGCTATATAATACGCTTTTTTTGCTATTTTATAATTGTTAACTAAAAAACTGCGCAATTTCTCTTTACGTGTGCATCATAGAGTCAATTGGGGGTACCAAAGAAAAGAGGCTGTGTCAGTTACTTTTGACACAGCCTCAATTTCTTTGATTTGGGAATGGTTTTGGCTTTTCCCCGTTTTATTCTAGGATTTTGCTGTTTTTCCTAAGGCTTTTCCGTTTTTTCCTAGGACTTTTCCGTTTTTCTTCGGCACAGAGCCAGCGACCATCGGGCGGTGGTCGCTGGGAATCTCCAAGGAAAAAGTGGTTTTAGGGTTGATGCGTTTCGTTGCAACCGCGATAGATTTGCTTAGGTCCTATCCATGATGGCGTTTCCACCATCCCCGTTACAGTAAGGGCAGAAGCAGATTTATTTCTAATCCTAATCCTTGTCCTTATCTTTGTCCTTAAAGGCTTGTTTATTTGCCTTTATCTGTTCTTCTGCCTGTTTGAAGGCCGAAAACTCATCGCAAGCTAATTTATAGAACTTACCTAAAACGTTTGTTGATTTATGCTAGATTCTATAGATTGCACATTGAGGGCGGCGAATTGGGGAGGGCGCAAGATCTATTACGTCATTGACCATCCTGCGAAAAGAGCCTACCTTTATTCTTCGTTATACTTTGTTCTCTTATTCTTCAGGTTGGTATATCCCTTTATGCCATTGGGATTATAGATGTCAAGGTATTTATAACTATACATGATGATGTTCCCCTCATTGTCGAAATGGAGTCTGTCGCTGTTGCGCTGGATTTTCATCGGTAAGGTCGTGAGAGGATCCTTGATGGGAGTGGAAATATGGTCTGTCACCTTCGGAGTGCCAGAGAAATCGTTTGATGGCCATTCCATGTAATACTTGCCGTACTCGCTGCACTCGGCCATGATACTGTTCGGTCCCATGGCGAAGTTGCAAAAGCCGTTGTCGCTGCCTTCCAACTGATATACTTGCTCCCAACTGATGTCCTGCCAAGGGAAGGGAGTCTTTGTGATGCATCTCTTCCAGGCGGCATATAGATAACCATCCTTGATGGCTGAAGCCTTAATATCATCGTCAAACTTGAAGATTTTTGCACCACCTTCTGTCTCATGATATGTCTTGATGGTTGCTGCTGCCGTGTTGGGTATAGATACAATATAGTCAGACATGACGACAATCATCGAACCATCGTCAAATACGAAGAGGTTCATTACGTTTCTGGTGGTGAACTCCCTGACAGGTTTGCATGCTCCATTCGCCAGGTCAAACAGGATGGCACCACTACCGTAGGCCACCAGCCAGCGTTTGTTGGGTGAGAACACGATGCCTTCGAACGCACGTTGATGAGCAATGAGACCTTTACCCGGGTCGTTCGTGTGGAAAAGTAGGGACGACGTTGCGAGGCTATTGCCATCATAGCGCACCAATCCGACATTGGTCACCATCATGTAGAGGTCCTTGCCGTCGTGTCCAATGGCAGTAATCATCTTTTCGCGGTTTCCCGGAATGTATTGACTGATGTTGCCGGTCTTCTTGTCCACCGCCAACACGGAACGGCTCACCTGATTGATGAAGTAGAGGGTATCGGGACCTTCAGCCAATGGCTTCTCCATCGACACGCCACTTCCCGCGTCAACCATGGCTATGGTAGCCTGCGTGTTGGTCTTCTTCGCTGCTGCTGTAGTGGTCTTCTTCGCTACAGGCTTTTTCCCTTGTGCCGAGATGGTCAGCAATCCCATCGCCAGACAGAGAACTAAAATGATGTTTCTTTTCACAGTAACAGATTTATTTATGGTAAACAGTTTGAAACTTCGGTACAAATATACTTCCGCTATTGAGAATCAGAGGAATAATATATGGACAATCATCCGTCAATCTAACAAATTCAGTTGTCAAAGCGTAAATTATTTACCAGTTGTATTGAATACCGCAAAAAAAAAAATTATTCCTCGTCATCATCGTCCTCATCATCTCTCTCCACAGCAGGAAGGTCAATAACGGGCAGAGGCCTGTCAATAACGGCATTGAAAGAAATTATAGTCTCACTTCTCGATAGTCCCAACGGCTGTAGCTTGTCGTGGATGATATTAAGAAGATGATGGTTATTGATTGCATATATCTTTATAAACAAGTCATAGCCTCCAGTTGTATAATGGCACTCCACAACCTCTGGAATCTTTCTCAAAGCAGACACCACATTGTCGAAATCCTCTGGATTCTTAAGATACAGTCCCACATAAGCACACGTCTCGTAACCAATCTTCTCTGGGTCAATTACAAACTGTGAGCCTTTAAGCACTCCGAGATTTGTGAGTTTCTGAATACGCTGATGAATAGCGGCACCGCTAACATTGCATGAACGTGCCACCTCAAGGAAAGGAATCCTTGCATCCTCCGCTATGAGATGGAGGATTTTCTTGTCTAACTTGTCTAAACTTCTATGTGCCATTGTTATTAATAATATTAATTATACAGTCTTGTTTGGTTACATATATGATACGGAAATCTTACAATCTATAATCAAGGAATGAGATTACAAATCGTAACATCTTACCATCGAACCGCAAATATTAGTTATATTTATCTTGCAAAGATATAAAATATTACTAAAACAACACAACACATTGACATAAAAGCAACCAAAATTGGATGAAAATCCTATGATTTTAATGTTTTTTTTCAATCTGAACAGCCGAATACGATATTTTAAGCACATTTGCTCGCCTTAACGCCTGCTTTACATCTGTTATGACACCCATGTCAACATTTCTGTCCGCCTTTATAGAAACCGTAATACTCTCGGCATCAGAAGGAGACAGATGCTCCTTTTCCTGTACAAAGAAGTCTTCAATATCTGCAATTGAAACAAATTTGTCGTTCAATTGTATTCTATAGCTTCCTTCTGTCACTTCCTTCCCAATGAAAATGCGATAAACAGTTGGTCGGTTGGGCAGCTTTGACAGTTCGGTACCTCTGGGCTCTGTATATTTCACGCGAGGATTGTCTGTTCTCATGTGTGTCACTATCATGAAGAAAAAAAGTACCGTGAAAATGAGGTCTGGCAAGGACGATGTGTTAAGTCCTGGCACGCTCCTGCGTTTTTTAAGAAACATACTCATCTCCCATCCTCCTCTTCTACATTTGCATATATCTCAGCTACTTTCTGAGGAACATTTTCCCTTACAAGCCTGACTTCAGCAGCCGAGCAGTATGCAAGTCGTTTGTGTAGATGTCTTACAGCCCATTCCTCCCTCAGTCTGCGATAGGTTGACACTATAACCTGCTGAACCTGAAAATAATTGTCGTATTTCGCTTTTCTGGAAGTCTCAAGCTGGACGACATGTTTCTTGCCCCTGTTTGTCACATGCCTTGATATATATAAAGACAACTGCTTCATATCTACCTTTCTTCCATCACACTTCACATCACCGTTACTGGATATGCTAATTCTAAGAAGTGAGCCTTTATCGACCTGAGATTCAACCTGTTCTGAGGGAGCGGCAGGAGGGAGAATCCTGGGAAGTCCTTTGTCAAGATTCATAGATGTCGTGACAAGGAAGAATATAAGCAACATGAATGAGATGTCGCTTGTCGATGCAGTGTTTAAAGCTGGCACTTGCTTGCGTCTGAATCTTGGCTCCATCATAGGCTGATGTCCTCCATGTCAACACTTCTGTCCCTTTTCCGGTAATATCTTGTCATACCATAAGCTGCGGCAACGATTGTCGCCAACATCATAACTATGGATGTAGAGACGAGTACACCAGATGTCTTGAGCCAGAATATATTATCAAATACCTTTCCGTTTACCATTATCGCAGATGATGACGAGAAAGAAAGGAAAAGAATTGCCACAAAGAATGCGAACGATGTTACACTGATGCGGATTCGCCTTTGCAGTCGTTCCTCAGGCGTTATCTTTTGCCTTTTGCGCAACGATAGAACTATCGACAAAATAAGCACGACTAAAGCCAGCACAACAACCACGATACCATATATTAACAGCAGGTCAGTAAACTGCGGGGCATTGTATGCCGGATGCTCTGCATCCGGTCTATCAAACCCTACGAGGAAGAATGCCAGAAAGACCACCGTTGTAACAGCTGTAAAAGAATACAGTATCAACGACGGAAGTTTACTGCCATGCAGTATGTTTTTTAAATCGAGACGCTTCATAATGCTACACCTCCATCATTCACCTAAGCGCTGGTATTGCCATTAACTCCTTCCTCATCCATTTTCATGGCAGCCATTATGTCAAGGAAAGTAATAGCCGACTCCTCCATCTGGGCTGTTATATGTTCTATCTTTGAAAGGATGTAGTTATAGAACAGCTGCAGCACAAGTGCAACGATAATGCCGAAGATAGTAGTGATTAGAGCTACTTTCATGCCTGATGCCACGATGGTGGGGTTAATGTCTCCTGCCATCTGAATCTGGTCGAAAGACATTACCATGCCTATCACCGTTCCAAGGAAACCAAGCGAAGGAGCCATTGCAATAAAGAGCGTTATCCATGAACAGCCTCTCTCAAGGTTGGCTGCCTGTACAGAACCATAGGAACTTATCGTACGTTCTATCACCTCAAGGCTTTCATCACTATGCTGGAGTCCACGTCCGCATATCAAGGCTACAGGACCACGTGTCTTTTCGCATAGTGCCATTGCGCTTTCCTTGTCTTTGCTCTTTATTCTCTTCTCTATGTCTCTCATGAATTTCTTGGCATCAATCTCAGACATTGAAAGGTATATTATCCTTTCAATACAGAAAGCAAGACCAATGATGAGTGCAAGCGCCACAAGGGACATAAAACCGGCATTGCCCTCTATGAACTTCCTTTTCAAAGACTTGTAGAAGCCACCATTGTCAACCACATCAAGAGGCACGGATGCCACAGAGTCAAGAGCAAGGGTGTCATCATCAAGGTCTATCGTGTCTTTGCTGGAAATGCCCAATGTGTCTGGATGGGAGATTGGGACTTCCTTTCCCTCACCTGGCGACTGGGCACAGATTACAGAAGGGACGCAAAGGAGTGCTATCATCACCACCATTGACAATACCATTATTATTCTTAAAGGAAAAACTGAATTCTTCATACCAAAAGAAAAAAAAATTAGAATGAATCCATAAAGCATGTATTGGAGAACAATTCACTTGCTATGGCGCATTACTAAAGGTATAATCCGCTTGCGGAAAGAGGGGGATTCGAACCCCCGAAACGCTTTTGACGTTTACACGCTTTCCAGGCGTGCCTCTTCAACCACTCGAGCACCTTTCCCTGTTTCGGATTGCAAAATTAGTGTTTTTAGTTCTATTACTCTCAATACCGATACTATATTTAATATATTTTAACTGCGGAAAAATATCCTGTGCACATTATCTGTAGTTATTCTGCCTATCTCTTCCTCTGTAGTGCAATAGATGTCTGCCAGTTTCCTCACTACCTCTACTGCAAAAGCACTCTCGTTCCTTTTTCCACGATAAGGCACTGGTGCCATGTAGGGTGAGTCTGTCTCTACAACAATCCTGTCAAGAGGTACTGTTGAAGGCAACACTTCAGGCAGATGACTTTTCTTGAAGGTGAGCACGCCACCTATTCCAAGTGCGAACTGGGGGAAGGAGAGCAATTCCTCTGCCTCGCGCTCATTGCCTGTAAAACAATGGAATATTCCACCTGGCAAATCATTTCTGTACTTTCGCATAACACCAACCATCTCGTTTTGAGCTTTCCTGCAATGGATGGCAAGAGGCAGTCGTGTATCCACCGACCATCTCACTTGTGTCTCGAATGCCGCAAGTTGCTCTTCCGCATGTTCTCTGCTCCAATAATAATCAAGTCCCACTTCTCCAATGGCAATGCAACGAGGATCAGCAAGAAGCGGTTTTATATATTCCAACTGTCTTTCCCAGTTCTCGTCCACCTCCTCAGGGTGAAGCCCTACCATGGAATAAAGAAAGTCCTCGTATTTCGAAGACATCTGCAAGGCTCTTTCAGACGTGGCATAATCAATAGCCGGTACGAAGATATTGGTCACCCCTTCAGCTTTTGCCCTTGCTATCACCTCATTGCGGTCGCAATCAAACTCCTCTCCGTCGATATGCGCATGTGTGTCTATAAATCTCAGACTGCTCATAGGCTTCTTTTCATCATCCATGATGCATATGCATCAAGTTCCTTCTTGCGTTCTGGTGCTACACCCACAAGTGCCAGATACTTCCTTGCGCTATCATAAAGCTCACTTATCTTGTCCTCTGCAAGCCGTCTGACACCTATATTGTCATATAGTCTTGTAACCTCCTTTATTTTCTGCTGCGGATTATCTGTATCAGTAATGGATGTCCAATGTTCAAGCTGGGAACGTTGCTCGTCATTTGCCATCAGGAAAGCATTGATTAACATGTAAGTCTTCTTGTTGCAAAGGATGTCCCCACCTGTTGCCTTTCCAAATACAGCCGGGTCTCCATATACGTCAAGGCAGTCGTCTTGAAGCTGGAAGGCAAGTCCTATCGTTTCTCCAAACTTATACAATGCTTCTGCATCAGATGCAGGAGCACCGGCAAGGATGGCACCGATTTTCAGAGAACAGGCAAGAAGTACACTTGTCTTCAACCTTATCATCTCTATATATTCATCCTCTGTCACATCATTGCGATTCTCGAACTCCATGTCATACTGTTGTCCCTCTCCAATCTGCAACGCTGTCTCAGTAAACAGCTGCATTACCTCTGCAAGCAGACGAGGTTCACATTGTGCCATACGCTGATAGGCAAGGACAAGCATTGAGTCACCAGACAGAATGGCTGTGTTGGGATTCCATTTGGTGTGTACCGTCTGCTTGCCTCTTCTCATTGGAGCATTGTCCATCAAGTCATCATGCAACAACGTGTAGTTATGATATGTCTCTATGGCTGCTGCCGGTGCCAGAATACTCTCCACATCATCCTTGTACAGATTATATGCCAAAAGCATCAGCACTGGCCTGATGCGCTTTCCACCTATTGAGAGCACATACTTTATTGGTTCATACAGACTCTCTGGTTGCCTGTTGTATGGCAACGCATGGAGATAACCGTTGAACATTGACAATAATTCTTCTGATGTTTTCATATCCATATATTAAGTTTTCTTAAGCTTCGTATGTCTCCTGCAAGTTGTAAGTAGTTTCCTTTGACTTTGCGAGAAAACAAGTTGACGAGTTGAATTTAGCAACCTGCTATAGTCGGAATACTACGGGCATGGCAAAAAGCGTGCGGCAAGGTTTCCCTCCCATAGTGCCCGGTTTCCATTCCGGCATCAAGGCAAGCACCCTCAATGCTTCTCGGTCAAGCAGTGGATGAACAGGACCTACCACCTTGCAATCTGACACCGAGCCATCCTTGTTTACTACGAACTGCACAATAACCTTACCCTGTATCTTCTGAGTCTTGGCAGCAGGTGGATACTTCAGGTTCTGAGTAATCCATTTCATGAACATAACCATCCCACCGGGGAAATCAGGCAGTTCCTCCACCACTCTCCAGTTGAGAGGCTTGTCCTTATCGTCAAGCACGACAGGAGGAAGTGCGGATATCTCAGCTGGCTCCACCTTCTCTGGAACGAGTTTCATCTGTGCAGCAGCCATGCCATCAGACTTTATACCAAGGTTTATCCTGTCAACACTATTTGCAGAGGCATTGGCAGACTCTGTCACCTTTTCCGTAACGGCAGGAACCGACGCCACAGGCTCCATCACAGCCACCATGTCCTTTATATCCGGAGCCTTCAGTGTTTCCATTTCCTCAGCAAATTCATCAGGTATGTCCTCGCTGTCAGCATCCATGGAAGGATGAGCAGTATATTCAAGGGCTGCCAGCAGCAGTGCCAGTGCAAGATTCAGTCCCAGCAGAAAGGCTGTACGCTTTCTGCTTTCCAAATCCACGCTATTACTTTTCTTCATTTCCAATGGTAAGAAACACACTAAAGTTAGAAATTATCCGTTATTAAGTCAGTCTTGACATGACATGTGACATGGACTTTTCCATTTACATGCCAAATCTGAGACAAAATTAACATAGATATTTGGAAAAAGCATTATCTTTGCATAGAAAATTGATTAAAATAGATGAAAAAAATTATATTGGCACTGTTTATTGCCTTTATTTCCACCTTGACATACGCACAGGAAAGCCAGACAGGATATAATTACCTGCGGTTGCCGGTAAGTGCACATGCGGCAGCTCTTGGAGGAGAGAACATAACGATAATAGAGGATGACGCATCGCTGACATTCTCAAATCCAGCCCTTGCCGCCTCTGTATCTGACAAGACAATAGGCTTGAACTACATGAACTATATGGAAGGTGCCAATTATGCCAGTGCTTCATTCACAAAAATCGTAAAAGAGAAAGCCACGATTGCTGGCGGAATACAATACATGAACTATGGCAAGATGAAGAGGACTGACGAGAACGACATACAGGATGGTGAGTTCTCTGCAAGCGACATAGCCATAAGCGGCACATTTGCATATCAGTTGTCCGAGCGTATAGTAGGAGGAATAACTGCAAAGATGGCATTGTCGTATATTGGAGACTATTCTTCCATGGCTATGGGTGTCGATCTTGGCATAAACTATTACGACCCTGACAGGGAATGGTCGCTGTCTGCTGTAGTGAAAAACCTTGGAGGTGAAATCAAAGCCTACGATGAGGAATACAACAAGATGCCTATCGACCTGCAGATTGGTGCAAGCAAGACATTCGCAGCACTTCCGGTAAGGGTGTCTGCCACTCTTGTTGACATGACCCACTACGATTACTCCTTCAGGAACCATATATGTCTTGGTGCTGACATTCTGTTCTCTGAGTCTATATGGGCAGGAGCAGGTTACAATTTCCGCCGGAACGATGAGATGAAGATACAGGACTTTGAGGACGAGAGCAGTCATGGAGCCGGTCTTACACTGGGAGCTGGTGTCAACCTTGACCGTTTCAAGATTAATGTTGCATACGGTAAATTCCATGTCTCGGCAAGTTCCATCATCATCAATGCGGCTTTCTCGCTATAGGTAGCCAATCCATTCCATGCATTGGAACGTCCTTCCCGTGGCGGTGCGCATAAACTTTGTTTAACAACTACACATTATTATATATATATGAATAGGAAAATAATCGTGGCAATAGACGGTCATTCTTCATGTGGTAAGTCCACAATGGCAAAGACTCTTGCCAAGACACTGGGTTACATCTATGTTGACACTGGTGCCATGTACCGTTCCGTAACGCTGTATGCCATGCGCAACGGAATGATTGACGAAAATGGCAATGTGGACACTGAGGCTTTGCGAAACGACATGGACAGGATATCCGTCTCTTTCAAGATAAACAAAGAGAGCGGAACGCCTGACACATATCTTAACGGCGAAAAAGTAGAAAGCGAAATACGCTCCATGGAAGTGTCGTCAAACGTAAGCCATATAGCCGCATTGCCTTTTGTAAGGGAAGCCATGGTAAGACAGCAACAGCGCATGGGTGAGGAAAAAGGAATCGTAATGGATGGCAGAGACATTGGCACCACTGTGTTTCCCGATGCAGAACTAAAGATATTCGTAACAGCATCGGCAGCAGTAAGGGCGCAACGCAGATATAAAGAAATACTTGACAAGGGCTTGGAAGCCAACTATGACGACATTCTCAAGAATGTGGTAGAGCGCGACTACATAGACTCTCACCGCGAGGTGTCTCCGTTGCGCAAGGCTGACGATGCCATTGAGCTTGACAACAGCGACATGACAATAGAAGAACAGAACCAATGGCTTGTCAGACAAGTTTCCTCTCTCGTCTCTTAAGCGTTATAAGGGGCACCATCATCTCCTCAAGCGATATACCTCCGTGCTGGAAAGTATCCTTGTAATAGCTTACATAATAGTTGTAGTTGTTTGGATAGGCGAAGAATGAGTCGCCTGTGGCAAACACGTACGATGTACTGATATTCGGAGAAGGCAGCTGAACCTTCTCCGGATTTTTTATAACGAAGAGTTCCTTGTCGCTATATGCAAGATTTTTGCCAAGTTTATACCTCAGGTTGGTATTGGTGTTGCGGTCACCTATTATTTTCACAGGCTTGGTGGCACGTATTGAACCATGGTCGGTTGTGATTATAATCTTATAGTCTGTCTGCGACAACATCCTGAAGAGTTCCGCCACCACTGAATGACGGAACCAGCTTAGCGTAATAGACCTGTATGCGCTCTCGTTGTTGGCAAGTTCCCTAACCATTTTCATTTCTGTCCTTGCATGAGAGAGCATGTCAATAAAATTCAGTACAAGAACATTCAGGTCATTCTGTTTCAGATTCTTAAACTGCTGCATGAACTTCTCCGCCCCCACAGAGTCGTTAATCTTATTGTAGGAGAACTTGTCATGACGGCGGAATCGCTCTATCTGCGTAGCAATGAGTGGCTCCTCATTAAGATTCTTGCCCTCGTCCTCATCCTCGTCAATCCACAAGTCGGGATAGTATTCCGATATCTGCAAAGGGAGCAGTCCGCTGAATATAGAGTTGCGGGCATACTGTGTGGCTGTAGGCAGGATGCTCATATACAAATCCTCGTCTATGTCGAACATGTCGCCTATTTCACCTGCAAGCATTTTCCACTGGTCATAGCGGAAATTGTCTATTACTATAAGGAATACCTTCTCCCCTGCATCTATAAGTGGGAATATCCTTTTCTTGAATACATCCGGTGACATGAGCGGGACACTATCGTCAGCCTGTCCCTTTCCGGGCATTTTGCTCTCTATCCACTGCTGGTAGTTCTTTTTCACGAATTTTGCGAAACTGCCGTTGGCTTCCTCCTTCTGCATGCGCAGCATGTCAGTCATGTTGCTCTCTGCCACTGACAGTTCAAGGTCCCAGCGTACAAGTTGCTTATACAGGTCTTTCCATTCATCAATGGTGCGGCAGTCCTGTATCTGCATGGACAGGTTCATGAAATTCTGCTGATAGCCACTTTGTGTAACCTCGGTGAGTATCTCCTTGCGGTGTATGTTCTTTTTCAAAGAAAGAAGAATCTGGCTTGGATTGACTGGTTTTATCAGATAGTCAGCTATCTTGGAACCTATAGCCTGGTCCATGATATTCTCCTCCTCGCTCTTGGTAACCATCACAACAGGTGTGGCAGGCTGTATGTCCTTTATTATTTGAAGGGTTTCCAGTCCGCTCAATCCCGGCATCTGCTCATCAAGAAGCACGAGGTCAAATGTCTGTTGCCTGCATTTGTCTATGGCATCGCTGCCATTGCTCACAGTAATGACATCATAGCCTTTCTTCTGAAGGAATATTATGTACGCTTTCAGAAGTTCAATCTCATCGTCAACCCAAAGTAATAGTCCGTTGCTCATAGTCGTATTTCAGAATCCATCAAGTTCGTAATACTCATCCTCTATATCGAAGTTCTGCGGTTGTCCGCTCTCGACAGCAGGTTGCTGAGGCATGGTTATGGTATCTTCATCGTCAAAGATGAAAACATCTTCATCGTCTGGTTCTGGCTGATTGGCAGGTTCAGGCTGCTCTACAGGTCTTTCCTTTTCTGCCGGCTTTTGCTGTACAGACGGAGCGGGTGTCTCTGGCAATATTGGTTCCTCTGTTGTCGGAATGTCTATGGTTTCCGGTTCGGTTACATCTATTGTCTCGTCTGCTGGTGCAGCAGGAATCTCTACATCACCATTTGGAATGTCTGACGTCTCAGCCGGTATCTCCATGTCTCCAGAAGGAACATCAACATCACCTGACGGAGCGATGACGTCGTCCACTGTCATTTCCACATCGCCTGATGGCATCTCTGTCTCCTCTTCCTGAATCTCCATGTCGTTCGTAGCTGGAGCATCAATGCTGTCCTTAGGCTCTGGTATGTCTATCTCTTCTGGTATGTCAAGAAGATTGTCTTCCTGACTTTCCATGGCATCCAAATCCTCGGTTGTTGGCGACTTGCTCGAAATTTCCTCCTTCAAATCCCGTTCTCTCGGAGTAGCCACTTCGGCAGGCTCAGACAACAGATAACGGCTTTCCACCTTGAGAGGTGCGAAGTTTCTTGCATAAAAGTCGTCATAATCCTTGTAGCTGAAGTTGGTGCCAAGCAACTGCAGGTTCTTTTCGCTGATGGCTATAGGTTTTACTTTCTCCAACAATCCCGAAGGTCCTATGGCGGAAAATAGTTCACGGGCATACTGTGATGCCTCGTCAAAGCTTCTGAAACCACTCATCTGCATCTGGTGTATGCCGTCAAGGTCAACAATCTCCAGGTCGAAGTTTCTCACAAGGAACTTGGTAAAGTTGAACTTAGCCACATTGAACAGCAACTTGTTCTCGTCTATTGAGTCTGGAGAATATACCAGCAGGAACTTGAAGTCGGCAAGACGCTCTGCCACGAATACTGCATTGTTTATGCTGTCACTGTCGTTAAGCACAGCCGACCGTCTCGACCATATATCATCCAGTGTGAACTTTCCTCCACGTAGTTTCCTTCCTGCGTTGACGCCATTCACTATCATACCTGCCATTTCGCTGATACGGCTCTTGGGGTATTTCTCCACAACAGTCTTCATGTCTGCAAGACAGCCGTCCGCATCACCGTTGTTTAGTTTTCCAAGTCCGCCTATAAAGAGGAATTTGTCTCTGTTGGCACCCAGTGGGAATCTTGTTTCTGAGATTTTAGTATTGGCAGCCACCTCTCCGTATCTGTCTTCCTTGAAAGCCTTGTACGTGGCAGCATAGAGAGAATCCTCTATATGCACTCCAAACTTTGAGTTCTCGACGAAATGTGGGTCTGTCAGCAGTATTGTCCAATTGCTTTCCTGCCAGTTTTCCTTGAGTCTCGCTATATATGTTTCCGCTCGTTGCGTGTCTCCCTTCCTTGAGAAGAGCAGGAAAAGATGGTAGAACACGTCGTCCATACTCTCATAGTCGGGATAGTTGTCTGTAAGCCTTGTGAGGAATTTCTCACTTAATGGGAGATTGTCAAGCTTGTCTTTGAATATCACTCCGGCATGGTGCAGACCATCCATTATTATCTTGTTGCTTGCCTCCAACTGGTCTGGCTCGAAAGGAATCTGTTTCAGGTAGTACTCCCTCTTGTGTGGGTCGTTCTGCGCACTGTCGGCAATCTGTGCTAAGGAGTCAGCCACCTGCTCGGCTGCTTCTATGGAGTCACGTTGTTCTTCCGTTAGTTCATCTTCGATGTCACCAGAACCTATCTTTCCAACCACCGTTTTGTTTGAACGCTGCCAGTCATCGGCATTCTCGCGTTTACCCCATTGTTTCTCAAATGTCGATTTACCCTGATTCACAGCCATTGGGTTGTAGAAATAGAACACAGAGTTTTCTTTCTGCGACGAAGTATTGTTGCGGTTGTTGGGAAGATTTTTGTTACCGGCATTCTGGGCCTGCGTCTGGGCTACTTCAGCTTCAGCCTGACGGTCACGTTCTTCCTTTTCTTTTTTCTTAAGGGCGGCTATCACTCTGTCAATCGCCTCATTGCGTTCCTTCTCCGGCAGTTTTGCAAGTATCTGCAATGAGTCCTGCAAATGCACGGCATCAGTATATGGCACAAGTTCGTCCAGTACCTTCGACCTGTCTGACAGCTGCTGGTAGTCCTTGCGCTCCTTGTCAAGGAGTCCTATCGCCTCTCCATAACACCGTCGTGCATCAGAGAACTTCTCCAACTCCCAATATATATCGCCCAGCTTCAGCAGCAGCACACCTTTCTCTATGCCACTGCGTGTTGCTTTGGTGTTTCCCTTCTCATAAGCCTCTATGGCTTTTACCGTGTCTTTCTGGGCAAGATAGATGTTGCCCATGGCGTAATACACTTGGTCAAGATATTCCTTGTTGTTGTCGGATGCAGCCATGCGCTTGAGGCGTCCTATCATTTTCTTCGCACTTCGGGCTGCAAGGACCTCTGTCATGGCTATACGGGCATTGAACTCCAATTCGTAAGGAGGATTCAACGCCACCACATGTCGGAAAGCCTTGTATGCCTCGTTCTTGTTGCCTACGGCTGCTTGCAACTGCCCCATAAGATACCACTCGCGAGCTTTCTGCTTGCGTCTCATTTCATGCCGAATGACCTTGCGAAGATAAGGTATTGCCTTGGTATATTCACCTGAGCGGATATAGTAATCAGCGTAGGTGTAGTCCCATTCTTTCAAAGCACGCCAGTGGATGGAGTCACGCTGCATGTTGCGTATGACGTCTTCTGCATCGTAGAGCCAGCCTTCCTCGACATAGCATTTTGCAAGCCACGCACGTGCCTTGCCGTAGATGGCTGGCTGGGTGTGGTAAAGACGGCTCATGTATGAGAATGTGGAGGCTGCCTCATCGAATGCGCCTTTATGGAACTGCGAGCGTCCCATAAGCATCCAAGCTTTCCACAAGAATGGGTTGTACTCGCGTCGGCTCAGCCATTCCTTGTCCTTGTCAGTCTTCTTGCGGTTCTTGTTCCATTCGGGACGCTTCTTTATGCTGTGACGCTGTATTGCTTTCTTGGATTTCTCTATGGCTCGGTCGAAATTAGCCTTGCCCAGTTCCTTGCTCGACTTGTTGCCCACGACATACAGGGGAATCATTTCCGTGAAATTGTCCTTGTTGCCATTCTCCTTCTCCAGACTTCCGTCTATGTAAGCCTGCGAGCCGTTGAAATAAGTGTTGTATCGTGCATGGAAAGCGTGCCACCAGCGCGACTGCGAGGTGTTTTTCTGCGTGGAGCATCCTGTGACAACCGCAATGGCGGCAGCCACAAGGAGGATGACTATATGTCTTGTACTGTACTTCAATTTATATCTATTATGTGGATAGCTTAGACCTTGGTCTCAGCATATTGTTTCATTACTGTCGGAATGGTGCGTATTCTCCGTAATAATATAACTTGAAAAAACTGAAATTATTGCCTTCAACTACTCTTTCCTCCACCCTATCCGGCGAATGGAATGTATCCTTGACGTTACAAGGCGCACTAATGCATATATGACAACGGACACAAGGATGATGCTTGCTCCAGACGGAATGTTGAACAGGAATGACAGGACAAGTCCTGCCGTGCATCCTATCCAACCGAAGACAATGCTCAGCAATATCATACGGCGGTAGCTGTGGGTGAGACTGTTGGCCGTCATTTGAGGAATGGTGAGCAGGCTCATGGCAAGCACTATTCCCACAAGACGGAGTATCGAGACTATGGTGAGAGAGATGATTATCATCATGGCATACTCTACTAAGCTGGAATGGATATGACGGGTGCGGGCAAACAGGGGGTCGTAAGAGATTAGGACGATTACTCGCAGGAAGGCCACGAAAACCAGTCCCACCAACATGGTGAGGACTGTCAAAAGAATAATGTCGCCTGTTCCAACGGCAAGAATGGAACCGAAAAGATATGAGGAAAGGTCGGACATGAAGCCGGGAGTAAGGCTACAGCATATTATTCCCACACTCATGCCAAGTGTCCAGGCAACGGCAATGGCGGAGTCTTCTCTTACAGCACCCTTCCGAGAGAG
Organism: uncultured Prevotella sp.; assembly: GCA_945875635.1. Classification (GTDB taxonomy): domain Bacteria; phylum Bacteroidota; class Bacteroidia; order Bacteroidales; family Bacteroidaceae; genus Prevotella. Next base: position 19,465 of record CAMCLD010000013.1, on the reverse strand, counting down.
CCATTGAACGCCACAGGCACAGGCAATGGAAAACAACATGGCAGACAATATGGGGTTTACTCCTGCAAGCACGCCAATGCCTACGCCACCGAATGAGGCATGGGTTATGCCTCCGCTTACGAAGACGAGGCGGCGCGTAACGATATAAGTGCCCACCATGCCGCAAAGCACACTGGCAAGAAGGGCACACAAAAGGGCGTTGGTAAAAAAGGTGTAGTGGAACATTTCAATAGGGTTCATCCTTCTATCATCATAAAGAGTTCATCCTTCAACTGGTTTGGAACATTTATGCCTCGGAGTACAAGGCTTCGACTCCATGCGTCACACTCATTGGGATTCATGGTATAGAGGACATCTCGGAACTCCTCAACCTCATCATCGCTGTAACCTGAAGCGTCACGACCCTTGAAGCGGTCAAGGTGCTCGTCGTCGAAATACTCTATTTCCTTCACTGAAGCTTCCATCATGCAGACTTGCTCACACTTCGGGTCGGAACCTTCGCATGTGGTGCAGTCTCCCTTGCCTCTGACCACAGCACTTTTGTCACCGCGTGAAAAGAGGGCGGCAACAAGTCCAAGGACTGCGAGAGCTACTATGCCTATTATTACTATCTGCATCGAATGGGATTAATTCTTTCATGCTTCCTCTATGGTGAAACCTGCCTTGCGTAGGTCATCCCAATAATGGGGATAGGATTTCGACACGACAGAGGGATTGTTTATACGCACCGAGCCAAGCGACAATGCCAACGGAGCGAAAGCCATAGCCATCCTATGGTCTTCATAGGTATCGACAGATGCATCGGGCATCAGCTCCACACGTTCTCCATCCCAGTAAAGCTCACTGTCATTGACATCATGCAGTACAAAGCCAAACTTCAGCAGCTCAGTCTTCAATGCCTCTATGCGGTCTGTCTCCTTTATCTTCAGACTGGCAAGCCCTGTGAAGTGGAAGGGCATCCCTATGGCGCAACAGGTCACGACAAGTGTCTGGGCAAGGTCAGGCTGGTTTACAAAGTCGTAGTTCATCTGCTGAAGTTGTCGGGGATGGCGACTAATCTCTACCGTTGAGACACCATGGCTTACAGTGAAGGAGGTCTTCACGCCAAGAAGACTATAAAGATACCTTACTGCTGAATCTCCCTGACGGGAGCCATCATTCAGACCTGGCATCACCACACGCGAGTGAAGGCTTTCTGAGACTGCAAGCATCTCATACCAATATGACGAAGCACTCCAGTCGTTCTCTACATGATAACTACGGTTACTGTATGGCTGTGGAGACACAGCTATAGTGTCAACGTCCGTCCATTCTATGTCGCAGCCAAACTCATGCATCACATGCAGTGTCAGGTCGATATATGGACGGGAAACGATGTTTCCTGTCAGATGCAGCTCAAGTCCTTTTGAAAGGGACGGACCTATCATCAGCAGGGCTGAGATATACTGTGAACTGACATTGCCTGGTATGTCTAACCTGCCGCCATCAAGTCTTCCTCCGGTTATACGCAGAGGAGGAAATCCTTCTTCTCCCTCGTAGGTGATGCGTGCACCAAGATGACGAAGGGCATCGACAAGTACGGAGATAGGACGGTGACGCATACGCTCCGTTCCCGTTATGACATGCTCGCCTGGCGTTACCGACAGATAGGCGGTAAGGAAGCGCATGGCTGTTCCGGCAGCCTTTATGTCTATCACATCGGGCATGTCGCACAGAGCCTTTTTCATTACTTCCGTATCGTCACATTCTGACAGGTTGCCAAGAGTCTCCGTACCAGAGGACAGGGCATGTATGATAAGAGCACGGTTACTGATACTCTTCGATGCCGGAAGGATTATCTCACTGTCTATTCTCTCCGGCGCGGTTATTATATACTGCATAATGATTCTGATGTTAAACATTTCACGACAGCATGCCTCAAAGGAAGGCTGCTGTCGCTTTTCCAATGCAAAAGTAACAAATATAATTATGACTGACGAAAAAGATGTTATAAAATTTGCTATTCTCACAAGAAGTGAGTAATTTTGCAGCCGAAAATAACAATCGGGATGTAGCGCAGTTGGTTAGCGTACACGTCTGGGGGGCGTGTGGTCGTGAGTTCGAGTCTCATCATCCCGACAAACACACTAAGCGGATAGGCTAATTTCCCATCCGCTTTATTCGTTTTTTGGGACTCAGTCAACCAACTTCAGTGATAAAGAATAACAGTCAACTATAATCAGTTTTTATGTTTAACTGAGTCAACTTTATCAAGGTTTAAGACAAACAAGTAGTCAACCTAAATCAGGAAACTACAATGACGGTGGCTTTCAATTCAGAAAACGGCGGTTTTCGGTTCAAAAAACGGCGGTTTTCGGTTCAAAAAACGGCGGTTTTCAATTCAAAAAACGGTGGTTTTCAATTCAAAAAACGGTGGTTTTCATTTTAGCCTCCTAAGGTATCGAAAAAAGGCGCACCGGAATTCCGGTACGCCTTCGTCATGTTAGGAAATTTATTGATTATTCTCAATAGTCTTCAATTACTTGTTGATGAACTTCTTGCCATTGCTGATAACGAGTCCCTTAGTATCCTTAGAAACCATCTGACCGTTTACGTTGTAGTATGAAGCATTTGCGCTTGGCTTAACAACTATTGGGTTTGTAATAGCATCCTCTATTGTCGCATTGCCCTGAAGAACTATAAGTGGTGTCTCTGAAGTATAACCCTTACCCTCGAAATAGATAGAAGCTGCACGACCTGATTCATTACCACTGAGAGGTTCACACTCAACTGTAACATGAGTATAACCTGTACGAGTTCCTTCTTGAGTAGTTTCATCCTGTGCTACGATTGTCATCCACTCTGGGAGGTTACTGTCATAATAGTTCTCATTACCTTCATTGTCATACCAAGGTAGGCTGTTTGCTACGTAAGCGAAATTAACGTCCTTACCAGTTACTGCTGTGAGAGACTCGTTTGTTACAGTCAGACCATCTTTACTAACCTTAAGGATATTAGTATTCTCAGCGACACTACCATCGTCGAGAGGCAATGCTGGGAGAGTTTCAACAAGGTCATAGCAGCTCGTGAAACCAAGAGACAAAGCTATATCGTCCTGGTATGAGAAATAAGACAATTCATCTGGTTGTGCTACATTATATACCATAGGAGAGGCTGTATATGGGAATAAGTCCTCATCAGCTGAAATTGAGCCGAGGAAACCAAGGTCAATTTTTGAGTCTTTCCAACCTACAATGGTAACGCAGAACTTGTCATTCAACACAAAAGGATCTACTACTTCATTACCAAAAACATCTTCTGATGTATTCTGGAAGGTAATATTCCATCCATAAGCCTTTCCTGTTGGTGTAAATTGAACATCTCCATCAAATAAATATGTCAAATCATCGGCATTTGCTTTAAGCACTGCAAAAACTTTGTCACCTGCTGTCTCATAAGTTGTACCATTTGATGATGTAGCCTCCTTAACATCAGTTATATAAAGAGTCAACTCATCGTTAGGACCAAACGGAGTGTCAGTTGTTGAATAAACCAAGGCATGAATATTCTCTACATAAAGTGGAGATGCTGGTTTCGGGAATACTTGCTCCACACCATACATGCTACCAACAGTTCCATCGGGGAAATTAATGGTTCCTGAACCATAAAGCAAACCAGAACTCATGGCTCCAAAACCAGCGCCTTTAAGATGGTCAAAGTCAGTAAATGAATGGCTTGCTATAGAATCTACATAAGTTCTACTAAGTTCAGGATTTTCACCATATTCACCATACATGAACGACAAAGAACCATCAGCCGATGTCAATTGTGGCATATAGTATAAATAAGAATCATAGCAATTCGAAATAATACCATATGGCAGTTTATTTCCATCTTCTGTATAAGGAGTAGCGTCAAACGTGCCAATTGACCATTTTGCAGTTGAAGGATCTGCGCATACAGGAGTGAAAACACCATCAGAGAACGGAGGCACAATCAACATTGTTCCTTTCCAGAAATTACCAGCTTCGTTAGAACAACCAAACAAGGAACCCTCTGGAATAGTGTAATAGAAATTGTCAGCAGCAGACCTTTTAACAACACGATTAACTGGTGTTGCAAGCCTGTTGACATTTGCCTCGCACTTGTTTGTCATCAACTTACTGAAATCTTTCTGCTGTAACTGCTCTGCCTTGTTCAACTCTTGAGCAAAAGAAGTTGATGCAGCAAGAGAGAGAGCTAAAGAGAGGAAGAAAAATTTTCTCATAACTAAAACAATTTAAATTAAACTTACATTTTTACTATCTTAAATTTTCAAGGGGTATAACTCCCCTTGAAAACAATTAATACAACGTTACTGTAAACCAGAAGTCAGGATCTGATGTAGATATGACCTTTAATCTTGTTAAGTTGAAAGGACTCTCGGCAGCTTCGACCTTGAACTGACCAGCCATAGCCTTTATCAATGTTCCAACTTCTGGTAAAGAATTGATGAAATTCTGTGCACCATCGTTGGAAGGTCCAGTATAACCAAGAGTGAGACCATTGTCATCAGAAGACTTTGTGAAGTCGTAACTTACAGTGGCCTGTGTCTTAGTCCTGTATCTTATGTTGAGAATGAGATTATTGTCATTGTCAACTTTGAATGAAAGATAATTGACGGTAGTACCCTTTGATGAAGCATTTGTCCTTGCATTGTCATAAAGAGTCTTCACCTTGTCTGACATCTCGTAAGTTGGATATAATCTCCATTCTTTCCTGTTTACTTCCATACCTGTAGTGAAGAATGTATTCGGATTAGGACCGGTGATTGTAATTTCCGGATTGTTGATTGCCTCGAACTGGTGTGCTTCTTCGTTGAAACGGAATTCCTGTGCATACAGTCCGTCTGAGGAGGTAAGTGGTTCACGGAAACGTATTCTGTACTCATCGTTTATCTTTGTAGTGATGAACGGGTGGAAGCTCTCATTGGCAATGGCATCTGTTCCTACAGGATAGATGTTTGGAATACCTTTGCAGATACTGTCAACGTTAAGTACGTCAGCTCCGAAGTGCATCATCAGGTTGTTTGGAGCATCTATGCTGAAGCTGACACTCTCAAAGTTCTTGATGTCGTCCATATATTCCTTGAAGTCAGTACCTTCCGGAAGACGGGTTAGCCTGTTGTAGGTTGCCCTCTTCTTACCCTTAATCATGGCAGTGTCACAATCCGCTTCCATATTAAGGATAATGAACTCATAGTCACCCTCACATCCAAGACCGGTCTCGTCTTCAAGTGCACCACCTGTGAAGGATATATCCTCTGGTGTGGCGAAGGCATGGATACATTTGTTGAAAGTGTTGAAGGACAAAACTGGACCTGTATCGGTTATTATTTCCCAAAGCGAAGTGTCCTCAAGATATGTGTTTCCAGAGAAACGGTTGTTCATTGCCATCTTTACGGAACCATCGTTGTTGAAATCTGCGAGGAGCAGATAACCGAGTCCCTGAGGAGCCTGGTCGTAATTGGTTGGGTAATATTCCATTATCCAACCAGCCTCTGAGGAAGCGAATCTCTCTGTATATGTCACTTTCGACTGGTTGAGTCTCTCAGCGGCAGACTGGTCGAAGAGGTCATCCTCCTCATTGACACATGCCGTAAAACTCATCGCAAGGGCAGCGAACAGCGAGACAGTTATAATATTTTTCTTCATATTCGAATGGTCTTTAATAAACGGTATGGCAAAATGCCAAAAACCATAATGGTTATACTATTAATGTTTACTTAAGTTTCGCAAGTTAAAACTTGCTCAAAGTTAACAAGTTGACAAGTCAACAATTATATTTGCTGTTCTGGTCATTGACAAATTCAAACAAGAAGAGTAGCAACTTGTTGACTTTTCAACTCGTCAACTGACAGCATGTCGAAGACATGCGAAACATGAATGATTTACTTGTTCTGCAACTCCTTGTATTTTAACACTTCCTGTCGCAACTCATCCAAAAGGGTCGTTCCGTCAGGACGCACATAGGTGAGGTTGTTGATATAACGCCCATTAGAACCCTTTACGAAATTGCCGTCGGCATCAGTAACCCACTGACGTCTCTGAACCTCATCGCGGATATCCTGAAGGTCGTAACCGAAGTTTTTCTTTATCCATTCAGTTGCCATCTGGAGTTTCTGAAGGATAATCTGCCTTCCTACCTGTCCGTCGGAATTTTCAAACTGTGGAGTGCCATCCTCGTTGAGTACAGCTGTTCCATCAGATGAACGGCTTACGAGCTTGCGCTGTATCTTGTAAGTAGAAGGAGAGCCACTCTCATAGGAAGTCACCTTTACGAAATAGCCAAGAGTGTCGCGGTCTGCACCTCTTGCGACAGCCTTGTCAAAATCCTTTGCCGGATAGTCGTCAACCGTTTCCCAGTCATAGTCGGCAGCCTTCAGCATGTCGTTCCATGTGATTTCATCCTTCACAATGTAGTTTGCCATTATCTCTACCCAGTCCTCTCTGTATGCAGAAGAAGCATAGGGAGAGATGAAGCCCTGTCCAAGAGCCACAGAGTCTGGAGTGTCCTGCCAGCTCGACTGGTTGTACCTACCATTAGATATGAAAGGGAAGTCGTTAGGCATGTTGATGTTCTGGTGCAGGATGTGGCTGAACTCATGGTGCATTGTCTTGAAGAACTTCTCGTTAAGATTGTCCATATCGTTCGGATCAAGATTGTTGGCATTGTAAAGAGTAATCTTCAGACCACCCTCTGCATAACCAAGAGTCTCTGTTCCTGATGTAGGGTTATAGGCTGGTGAGCCTATGACGTGTATGATTCGCGGACTGTATGTCTTTAGGAAAGTCTCACCGGCATACTGTGAATACACATCATACCAAAGATACTTGCTGAGTACAGCAAGGTCAAGTGCCTTGTCGTATGTGCAGGGTACGAGGTTATACTCCATGTCTGAGCCTATATCCTGCATCCTGTACATATATCTCATGTTATATGGCTCGAGGAAGTTCTTCTTGACGAAGGTGTCGAGCGGGAAAGAATATGAATTCTTGTCAAGCGGATAGTCTGTGGTGTCGAATATTGACTCTGTGAAATCATCGTCGGAGCATGATGCCGTTCCGAAGAGAACCACCATGCCAAGCACCGCTAACAAAATATTGATTTTCTGTTTCATTTATTTTATCCTCCTCTATTTATTTGTTTGACTGATAAGAGTTGGCTGTAGTGCACATGCCCACATTCTTCACGCCACCAGTAACAGTAATCTTTGCTGGTTCGTAGGAAGAACCCATACCTGCTGCAAGCACTTCCTGTGGAAGCTCAATGGCACGGCGCTTGTCATTCCACGTCATGACGTCAGCCACGGCTGGATTGATTCCATGGTCATGAGAATATTCGATACCTAATCTCTTCAGGTCGAAGAAACGGAGTCCTGTATAAGCTGTCTCATAACGGCGCATGTCGTTGATGGCGTTCATGTAAACCGTCAGGTCCTGCGGAATGATGAAGTCTGGAGACATGTTCTGCGTGAAGTCCCAGTTTTCATAACAGTTCAAGCTGGCAGGCTTGGAATAGTATTTCAGGATGTCGTCCTTTGTCAAAGGCCACATAGCCTTTCCGTTCTGTGAATAGTAATTGTATGTGCTCTCAGAGAACGACTGGCGTGAATTGTCGTAAGCGATAAGGTCGGCAACACAGCCATCTACGTCGTGGCGTGAGCAGAGCAGCTCAGCCTCAGCCCTCATAAGGAGTAGCTCACTGTTGGTAAACTCACGACGTATAACGTGAGGATAACCGATACCGGATACCTTGTCTGTGTATTCAAAACGCTCATATATCTTTGCACTTGCAAAACCATGGTCGGAGTTTCCGTCCCAGAACGTTCCACCACTTACGTTGGCAGAAGGCATGAGATACCAGTTCCAGTTTGGTCCAAGGTGAAACTCAATGGCACGCAATGCTCGTCCGGCAGTAGCATAACGGTAGCCAACGGCACGGCGGAACTGTGTAGAGTTTGTAGCCATGAGCATCAGGTTGTTAGCCTGGTCTGGTCCCTGCCATATCTCAGCATAGTCAACACCAGTCACACAATCGTCGAAACCGGAATAGTCCATGAGCAATGATGGCAATGTGGAACGGTCAGTACCGAGAACTGCATTGGCATGCTCAATAACCTTGTCGTAGTCGCGCTTGTATAGATAGAAACGAGCTGCGAAGGCATGTGCTGCGTTGGCATTGAAGTGCCACTTTGGATATTTGAAGGAGACTGCGTCAATGCGCTCCATTCCTGCAACAAGGTCAGCCTCGATAGCCTTGTAGGTGTCTGTTACGTTTCCGCGTTCGTATTTAGTGACAAGTTTTGTACCAGGCTCTGTCACGTAAGGAATACCGACATCCTGCTTGCTTGCCTCATCGTTCTTATATGCCTGCGAGAAAATGTTCACAAGGATGAAATGATGGTAGGCGCGAATAAGATAAGCCTCGGCATAAGCAGCTTTCATGTCATTGCTCTCAACGCCATTGTTTTCAGCCTTAATCTCATCGAGTCTCTGCAGTGCGTGGTTGGCTGTTGCTATGGCATTATATGCGCCTTCCCAGATGCTTGATGGAGAGTCGGAGTTTGTAGAAGACTTTACCGGTTCGAAATTGAACATCTCATCATCCTCTCTTCCATAAGAGGTGAGGTTGTAGTGCATCTTAATCTCCTTACCATCATTCTGGGTGGCATAGAATTCTGAGTTGATATCAATGATGTTGTCACTTGAAATCTCACACAGCCAGCCATAGTTACCGGTAGAATAAGCAGTCGTGAGGAGTTTCTGCACCTGCTCTACCGACTGTAAATCCACTCGCTCATCAGGCACTTTGTCAAGCATGTCGTCACAAGACGAGAATGCAAGGAGAGTGGCACCGGCGATAAATGAATTAAATAATATCTTGTTCATTTTACTAATTCTTTGTTTTAAGTGAAAATTACATTCCCAATCTCACGGTGAAAGTAAACTGCTTTGGCATTGGAGTAGCAACTCCACCTGAGTTCACGAACTCCGGATCCTGTCCGTTCAGCTTGTCATCGGCATAGATAAGCCACAGGTTCGTAGCGTCGAGTTTGAGAGACGCTGTAGTAAGGCCAATCTTTGTGATAAGCGACTTTGGCAGGTCGTATGAGAGAGATACGTTCTTCAGTCTTATGAAGCCGCCGTCAGCCACACGCTCTGTTGAATAGTTGTAAGCGTTGTAAGCATATCTTAGGTTGGTGTCGTTCTGATACTGACGTACACTTGCGATAGCTGGAACACTTGTGATGTTCTCATCGCCTGGCTGTACCCAACGGTTCTTGAACTCCTTAGGCATGGCAGACATGTCTGAATAAGCAGCCGAGAATACCGGGTCGAGACGTATCTTGTTTCCGAACGAATACGTAAGGAAGAGGTTGAGACGCCAATTCTTCCATGTGAGGAGGTTGTTGAGACCACCGGTTATTGTAGGCTCTGTAGGTCCTTCATATTTAAGGAAATCGAGGTTCTCATACTCTTGGAAGTTGATGTCTGTTGTTGTTATCTCGCCTTTTTCGTTGATTATCTGCGGAATACCCTCGTCGTTGAGTCCTACGAAAGGAATTGAGAACAAGGCATCACGAGGATAGCCTACACGGAAGTGTGTTGAGCTTGAACCTGAAACAAGGCTTATGACATTTGAGCGGGACTCAAGCTCTGTAATCTCATTGTCAGCATAGGAGAACGTAAAGTCCGTTGTCCATCTCCAGTCCTTGGTCTGTATGTTCGTTGAAGATATGGTAGCCTCAACACCGTTTGACTTCATTGTTGCCACGTTACCCATCTTGTTGATGAATCCGTCTGCACCCTGTGTCTCGATATATCCTATCAGGTCATAGTTGTTACGCCAGTAGATATCGAAGTTGAAGTTAAGTCTGTTATTGAGGAAACCAGCGTCGATACCAAGGTTGAACTCATGTTTCTTCTCGTATGTAAGGTCGGAGTTTCCGATGTTGTCAAGATAGAGAGCTGTCTCACGCTGGTCGCCCTGTGGACGCCATACGTTGATGGAATAATACATTGGCAGTGCGTTTGAAATCCATGTCGGTCCGCGGTCTGCGGTAAGAGAATAAGAAGCACGCATTGTCAAGTGAGATATAGCATAGTTTGTATTCTCCATGAGTTTCTGGAAGAATTTCTCCTCATGTGCATTCCAAGCTCCAGACACGTTCCATGTAGGCAACCATCTTGAGCTGCGGCTCTTGCCCAGCTTGTTGGTTCCCTCGTAACGCATGGTGTAGTTCAATGTGTAGCGTCCCTTGTATGAATAGCTGCCACTGAAGAAGTAAGCAAGGCTTCGTGTCCATGCCTTAGAGAATGAGCTTAGAACCGTACCTTCCTCGTTAGCCTGCTTGTAGAACTCAGGAGTAATTGTCACAAGGCGGGCATTGTCATAGTCAACGCCATAATCAGAGTGGAAAATCTGCTCCTTGTCGGTCTTGTTGGCCTCCATACCAGCGAACAGGTTCATGATATGCGTATCGTTCCACACCTTATTATATTGTCCTGTAAGACGGAAGTCAAGCTGATCGACAGTATAGTCGTTGCGAGTATATATACCTCCCACAGGCATCACAGACATAGGAAGAGCGTTTGGCTCGTCAGGATTTGTGTATAGATATGGGTTGCTATACTGGATATTAGGATTACCCACGCCAGCGCGGTAAGCCTCAGCCTGGTTTGACTTGTTGAGAATCATGTGCTCGTTGGATGTCTTCTGCACACGGTATGCTGCAAGAGCCTTGAACTCAAGACCAAGGACAGGCTTCCAGTTAATCTCTCCATGGAACTTCATGTCGGTAACCTTGAGGTTTATGTAATTGTTCTCAAGCTCATCGAAGATGTTGAACGGAGCGTAGTTACGTGTATAGGTCTGGGTTGGGTCAAGGGTACGCGATGTATTCATTGCGTAGCTGAACGGGTTGATATCGAAGTCACGGCTGACAGCTCCGGAAACGACATCCGTCGTGCGGGCAAGAGTACCAGGAGCCTCTTGGTCACGGTAAGAACCATTGGTAAGCAAGGAAACGGAAAGGTTCTTTGACAGATTGAATGTCGCGTTCATGTTGGCAGTATAACGTGACACCTGACTTCTGTCTGTCCATCCCGGGTCGTCCATTGCTGATATAGAAGCGTAGAGGTTAGCCTTATCTGTACCCGTCGAGATGCTTACAGAGTGCTGCTGTACGATATTATCCTTGAAAAGGAGGTCAAACCAATCCGTGTTGCGGAACTCGGCCTGCTGGAGGTATGAGTTCATTGCAGCCTCTGTGTATGGAAGTCCGAACTGACCGTTCGATTCATTGTACTGGGCTATGAGGTTGTACATCTTACCGTACAGACCAGACGAAGAACCGTTGGCAAGACTCGAGAACTCAAGCCAGCCTTTCTCTGCCATTTCCCTGTAAATACCCATCTGCTCCTGAGAGTTGCTGATGTTGTATTCATTATAATTTGGTTTCAAACGATATGTGAACTCACCTGTGTAGTTGACTGTGCTTCTACCAGCCTTACCACGTTTTGTGGTGATGACAACGACACCAGCCATGGCGCGTGCACCATATATAGATGTGGCAGAACCATCCTTCAACACCTGGAAACTCTCAATATCATCGGCGCTAAGTCCTGCGATAGCGTTTGAAATAAGTGTGACGGCATCACCAGAGGAAAGGTCGTCTGAACTTACGTCAACGGCATCCTCCTGAATAACGCCATCGATAACCCAAAGCGGCTTTGAGTTACCATAGATAGACGTTGCACCACGCACACGAATCTTTGGTGCTGTACCGAACGTACCGCTGACATTCTGGATGGAGACACCAGAGACACGTCCTTCAAGCGCACGGCTCACATCGGCTACACCGTCAAGTTTCGCATCCTCTGCGCTAACTTTTGCCGTTGCTCCCGTGAAGAGTCGCTTATCCATCTTCTGCATACCAGTGACAACGACCTCGGCAATCTGAAGTCCCTCGTCATCAGTATGAAGAGTAACTTTTACATTCTGTCCACCTTTCACTTTCTGCGTCTTCATACCCACATAGCTTATTACGAGGGTAGGATTACTTTTTGGTGAACTGATACTGAAGTGACCGTCTATATCGGTCACTCCACCCGTCTTGGTTCCCTCTATCATGACAGAGGCGCCAATAACAGGCTCACCATCATCAGCGGAGATGACAGTTCCACTAACGTTCGTCTGAGCAAATGCCAATCCTATTGAGAACAGGAACAATGCCAAAACCAAACTAAGTCTTTTTCTCATAAAACCCTGAAATGTTATTAAACGATTAAATACTTTTTCAATACAAAATGCAAAATTACACAATTTTCCATAACAAAAGAACAAAATTGACAAAAAAGTGTAATTTATTATCAAACTATTCACACAAAATGCCGTGATTGACGAAATTTTACTACAATTCGCTTTAAATTCCAACTTAAAAATTTCTATTTATCACGACAATGGATATAACTAAAGAAGTAGTTCTTGACAAGTAAACGAGTTGATTTAAGTTGGTTAAGTTGACGAGTAAACGAGTTGACAAGTTAATACCTTTGTTTCTTGGGTTTACTATTGATCAGATAAGCTAACAACTCGTCAACTCGTTTACTTGTGTACTTGTTTACTCGTTTACTCGTAAACTAAAAAATCATTTCACTTGCACTACCAAGTATTTGCTGGTGCTCCAGAATGTATTTGGGTCGGTAACACGCAGTACATACTGTCCGTTCACATCCTTTGAAAGGTTATAGCTGCTTGAAGGGTGTGAGGTAAGCACCTTGACAGACTTTGAATAGAGTTTGAACTCCTTGTCAACACGTATGTCTATCTTGGTAAAATAGTTCTTGTTGAATGTGCCACGGAGAACTTCGCCATCAGTAAGGATATTCTGGTTCTTCAGTTCCTTCTTAGTGCCGAAAGCATACCATGCCGTGTTGAGCTGTGTGTCCTGCGAAGAGATGGTGTTGCTCTTTGCCGCATTCTCAGCAGTGAGGTTCTCTTTTTCCGTGGTGAGGTTTTCTTTTTCTGTAGTGAGAGTAGCCACATCCTCGTTGAGGTTGTCTATTGTCTTGTCAAGCTCTGCAATATGTATATTCTTTGCCTCAAGTTCTGCACGGAGTTGTTTCAGCTCCTTGTCTTTCTCTGTCAGCTGGACTGTAAGCTGCTCTATTGCCTTCTTCATCTGGTCGCCCTTGAACCCTGTCTCACGGAGCTGCTGTTGCAGTTTCTTGATAAGTTCACGGTTCTCTGCCATCTTGTCGGCTATGAATTTAACATTCTCACGAAGCTGCTGGGCCATTCCTTCGCCAGACTCGCCTTCTTTTGCCACAGTCACTCTGTCCTCTGCCTGATTGATAGCCCTGAAGCCATCCTGAATTTCATTCAGAGTTCCCATCATGTCATTAATCTCCTTGTCACGCGCCTCAATAACGGAACGTAAAGAGTCGTTCTGCATAAGTGCAGGATTAGTCTTTTGCTTGTTGAAGTCACAAGACACAAAAGCCAGCGCACATGCGGCTAAATAGAAAAATCTTTTCATAATTATATTTTTTTGATATGTTATTCTTCTTTTTTCTTTTTCTTTGCATCCATACCTGCCACCACAAGTACTATCTCGCCTTTCGGTGGCGTTGACATGAAATGTGCAGCTACCTCGCTGAGGGTTCCTCTTACCTTCTCTTCATAGAGCTTAGATATCTCACGGCACACACATGCCTCACGATTCTCTCCAAATACTTCGGCTAACTGTCCAAGTGTCTTTACAAGCCTATGAGGTGACTCGTAGAATATCATCGTACGGGTCTCGGACTTCAGCTGTTCCAGTCTTGTGTGGCGTCCTTTCTTCTGAGGCAGGAAGCCTTCAAAACAGAATCTGTCACATGGCAATCCCGAAGACACGAGTGCCGGAACAAAAGCCGTTGCTCCCGGAAGCACTACGATCTCCACGCCTGCCGCCACAGCCTCCCTCACAAGATAGAACCCCGGGTCGCTGATACCAGGAGTGCCGGCATCGCTCACAAGGGCAACTGTTTCACCTGCCACAAGTCTTTCCACTACCTGAGCGGACGTGCCGTGCTCGTTGAACTTATGGTGCGACAACAGTCTGTTCTGAATATCGTAATGCTTAAGGAGCAGTCCTGTGGTACGTGTGTCTTCTGCAAGCACCACATCTGCCTCCTTCAATATCCTCAATGCCCTGAGAGTAATATCCTCAAGATTGCCCACAGGAGTCGGTATAATATACAATATTCCCATATTGACGGCAAAAATAGCGCAAATAATTGGATTTTTCACCATATATGATAAAAAACCATCTGTTTTTTTGCAATTTTTAAAACGTAATTGTAATTTTGCATTTGAGGACATAGGATATGCCAACAATTTGCCCATATCACTCATTTGTTAGCCGGAAGGTTTTAAACGGGCACAGGCATATTTGTTTTACACATTATTATATATATAAGAAGAAACGGAATGACTGACAATATACGAGGAGAGCACCAGAGACGCGGACGCATTGAAGTGATATGCGGCTCCATGTTCTCCGGAAAGACAGAAGAATTGATAAGGCGTATGAAACGTGCCAAGTTTGCCAAGCAGAAAGTGGAGATATTCAAGCCATCCATTGACATACGCTATTCCGACGAAGATGTGGTCAGCCATGACCATAACAGCATAACATCGACGCCCATTGACTCTTCAGCATCCATACTACTGCTGTCATCGGACATTGACGTGGTGGGAATTGACGAGGCGCAGTTTCTTGACCAGCATCTGCCTGAAGTATGCAACGAGCTGGCAAACAGAGGTGTGAGGGTCATTGTAGCTGGACTGGACATGGATTACAAAGGAGTACCTTTCGGACCTATACCATCACTTTGCGCCATAGCTGACGATGTGACGAAGGTACATGCTATATGTGTAAGATGCGGGGCACTCGCATACGTCAGCCACAGACTTGTTGACAACGACAAGCGTGTACTGCTTGGCGAAACCGGCGAATATGAGCCTTTATGCCGAGAATGCTATCAAGAGGAGAACAGGAAACTTCAGAACGTGAAAAATAAAAACAATTAAGACATGCTGGAACAGAAAATCACATTTGACAGGTTCATTAGATGGGCACTGACGGCATTGCTCGTCATTACGATAATCTTCATAACGAAGTCACTGAGCAATGTGCTGTTACCATTCGTAATAGCCTGGCTTTTGGCATACCTCCTCTACCCTATCGTAAAGTTCGTGCAATATAAGCTGCATGTTCCCACCAGGGCTCTTTCCATCATTATCACATTGCTCTTCGTGTTTGGCATCATTACTGGCATCTTCTTCCTTATAATCCCACCAATGATAGAGCAGTTTGACAAACTCAGCGGCTTTATCACAAGATATATAACCCACAGTTCTGAGGCAAACGACATAACATCACACATAAGGGAATGGATGGTTGCCAACCAGGACAGCATTGAGAAGTTCTTCAAAAGCAAGGACTTTGCCGAGACAGTGAAGACTGCCATGCCGAAAGTATTCTCGGTACTCGGACAGACTGCCAACATCATAATAAGCGTAATAGCCTCCTGCATCACCCTGCTGTACATGTTCTTCATACTTCTGGACTATGAATTCCTTACGGAGAAATGGATAAAGATATTCCCGAAAAAGAACAGACCTTTCTGGAAAGCTCTCGCAAAGGACGTGGAAAGGGAACTTAACAATTATATCAGGGGGCAAAGCCTCGTTTCGCTTATCATGGGAATAATGTTCTGCATAGGTTTTACGATAATAGGATTCCCAATGGCAATAGGAATGGGCATACTCATAGGCGTGATGAACCTCGTGCCATACCTGCATACCTTCGCACTCATTCCCACGGCATTCCTCGCTCTGCTGAAAGCGGCTGACACTGGACAGAATTTCTGGATAATATTCGGAATGGCTCTTGTTGTCTTCATTGTGGTACAGATTATCTCAGACATGTTCGTAACACCTAAAGTAATGGGAAAAGCAATGGGGCTTAATCCTGCCATCCTTCTACTGAGCCTGTCGGTATGGGGAGCCATTCTTGGATTCATCGGACTCATCATTGCTCTGCCGCTTACGACAATCATCATTGCATATTACCAGAGGTATGTGACAAAGGATAATGAAGGAAACGAGCAGAAGGAATAACACCTTATGCCCTGAGCATCACATCTCCCAGGCATGCTGTCTGTTGACTTGCCAACTTGTTTTTCGCAAAGCTCAAGGAAACCCATTTTAGCAAGTTTGTAACTTGCGAAACTTGAACAAATATTATTAACCCTAAAAGTTATAACTATGAAAAGAAGTAACATCATGACATGCACCATCATTGCAATAGTTGCATTGGTGCTCGCATCTTGCTCCAAAACTCCTGAATACACGAAACTCGTGAAGGCAGACTCCGATGTGCTGACGAGGATTGACATTAAACAGTTTTCTGAAAAATGCGGAGACAACAAAGACATTGCAGATAAGCTGAAGGGACTTTTAAAGGAAGACAATCTCAAGGCCTCGACAAGGACAAGACTTGAAGCCATCATTGACGACCCGGCAGAAGCAGGCGTTGACTTGAGAGAGCCTCTGGTGATAGCCGTCAACATGGATAGCGGGAAAGAAACCACGGAAATAGTAGGCACACTGCTTGACAAGGATGACTTTAAAGACCTGATTGAATGTATAGCAAATGAAAAAGGAGACATTAAGCTGAAAGAGGCAAACGGCATCAGCTACTTGGCAGACGAGGAGAGCATATTGGCTTTCGATGATGAAAGCTTCTATTTTGGACTGCTCAACAAAGCCGAAGACAAGATGGTTGCCGAAGTTGAGAAGAAGTTCAGCGGAGAATTGCCCAACCAATTAAAGGACAGCAAGCAATGGGAACTGCTGACCAGCAAGGACGGAGTGACACAGACACTCATTAACGGCAGCTTATATGACAAGATACCATATTTCAGATTCAGAAAGAACATAAACATAAAGCTGGACGAACTGGCAATACTAACCAATGTGAATCTGGAGAAAGGCATGGTATCAATGGAATATGAGGTAATAACTGACAATGAAGAATGCAAGAAAATGATAGCAGACTTTGACGACATGTTCCCTGGCATAAAAGGAGACTTCTGTCAATATGTCAGCAGCAACGGTATTGTCGTAGCAGCAAACATCAACGGAGAGAAGGTTACAGAGAATCTGAAAGGAATTGAAGAGGCTAAAGATATATTGTCAGGAGCCGAAAAGTACATGAAGGTTCTGAATGGTGACATAACATTGGGGATAATTCCAATGGGAGGCAACATCATGGACATGAATATTGCACTGTATTTGGCAACGAAAGACAACACTTTGGCAAATGAACTTGGAGGATTAGGCACAATGATAAAATGCGAGGCGAAATATGCAGATGGAGCTACCGCTGTCGTATCAGGCAACGAGCCGTTCACCAAAGCCGAGCCTTCAGTCAAGTCTTCTGAAGTGTCAGGAAAGCATCTCTACATATCAGTCAACTACGATGCTATAAAGAAGTTGGATATGGAGATTGCAGATGAGTATGCCATGATAATAGACAAGGCAGACCGACTGACCTTAACTTATGACGGAGAAGGAAAGGGTTCTGTCATCCTATACACAAAAGACCAAGACAAATATCCCACAGAATACCTGATGCAGGAAGTGAAGAAACAACTGTAACCCATGAGAGACTTTCTGGCATATAAGCTGTTAAGCCACCATGTCAGTGCATGGCAGATGGCGTGTTTCGTCCTCGCCAACCTTTTTGGCATGACCATTATAATGGGTGCCATTCAGTTCGGCAAGGACGTAATGCCCATTTTCAAGAGCGGCGACAGCTTCATGAAAGAAGGTCAGATGGTAATTACAAAAAGAATCAACTCTTTGTCTGCTTTTTCCAAGAAATCAACAGATTTCAGCGAAAAGGAAATCAACGACATACGTGAACAGCCCTTTGTAAAAAGCGTGGGGCTGTTCACACCATCTCAGTTCTCCGTTTATGCAACACTGGGAAACAGGGAAAGCGGTATGAGTTTCTCGACTGAAATGTTCTTCGAATCGGTTCCCGACGAGTTCCTTGACATCAATCTGGACAAATGGCATTACACAGGGGGTGGAGACACCATCCCAATAATACTGCCAAGGAACTATCTCAATCTCTACAACTTTGGTTTCGCAGCAAGCAACGGACTGCCTGTATTGTCGGAAAGCATCATATCGTCCGTCAAAATATCACTTTCACTAACAGGCTCACAAGGAAAGAGAAATGCCATAGGCAAGGTGGTGGCTTTCTCAAGAAAGCTCAACACCATACTCGTGCCTATACAGTTCATGGAGGAGGCTAACGGAAGCCTTTCACCGGAACGGTCCCCGAAAGTATCAAGAGTAATCATCAAGGTTGACAATCCTGCTGACGAGAGGATAGCCACGTTCCTTGCTGAAAACAACTATGACACTGAGTCAGACGACAGCGATGCCTCGAAAAGCGCAAGTATGCTACGCCTCATCACTATCGCTGTCGCCGGCATTGGATTAATCATCTGCGCACTGTCATTCTATGTGCTGCTTCTCAGCATTTTCCTTTTGTTGCAGAAGCACACAGACAAGATAGACTCACTACTGCTTATAGGGTACAGCACAAAATCCGTAGGCTGGTTCTTCCACATGATTGCCATCTTCCTCAACTTCATTGTATTCGTAGTGGCAGTCCTAATAGCTATCAGCATGAGAGACCTATATCTCCCACGGTTCGGTGAACTATATCCTCGCCTTGAGGTCGCAAGCATCTTGCCAACCGTCATCTGTGGACTTTCCATCTTCATCATTGTGTCTATCGTCAACTACATAGCCATAAGGAAGAAGATATTGTCAATATGGAATCTTCATAAAGAGAAGTGATGCATCAACAACCATTTAGGTATGCAATACTTTACAAGCGGCAAGGCAATGCTTTCAAGCGGCAAGGCAATACTATTGACCGACTAATATTGTATTTGGTTTCGACAGTCAACTCAACTTATGAAGTTAAAGGGAGACAGAAGTCACTGTCTCAAACAAAAAAAAGCACTAAAAATTTGGTAGTTAGAAAAAAAAGTAATACCTTTGCACACGCTTTTGAAAAGCAAACGACGGAGATCCGCTAGCTCAGCTGGTAGAGCACAACACTTTTAATGTTGGGGTCATGGGTTCGAGCCCCATGCGGATCACAAATTAAGACAATGATGCTGTACCTTATTGGTACAGTTTTTTTTTGCCTATTAAGACATAGCAATAGTATTGCATCAAGCAACGCAAAGCTTTGCAAGTGCCAATGCAAAGCTTTGCATGAGTCATCGCAAAGCATTGCAATTTATTAATTAGGGATGCTCGTAAATCAGTCAAAAACAACCTAACGATCTAATTGTCAGTGTTA
>CAMCLD010000012.1 GCA_945875635.1 uncultured Prevotella sp. | reverse complement strand
TATTTCCGTCCAACAACATCAATCCTTTTAACGTCAGCAAATAACGTTGACGGGGATGATGGGGATTATCATGGTACTTCCTGCACACAAATCCTTCGTTTATTGCTGGTGTGAGAGAATAATCCATAAAGTTCGGACGGTTCTTCAAACCTACAGCCTCCATCATGTTCTTCACACTCATTTCTTCTTTACCGATTGCCAATACCAAACGCCTTACATTCTCAGAAGAAGGTTGTATGTCGATTGAACTTGTACGGGTACTTGCATGGGTACTTGTATGGGTGTCGTTCTCGTCATCCTTATACCCAATCAGCATATATCGATTCTTACTGTAACAATCAGCTTCTCAATATCATATTGACTGAGAGAGGTTTCTTGGGGGACTCGCGATTTGCGACAACCTTTATAGTTTCGTCCTCTTTCTTCTTGCTTTTTTGCCTTATATTCTTATAACGTTTCCGATTTCTGCTCTATTACTCAATTCAGCATCTTCTCTCTTCCTTCAGACATCTTAAATGTGATATCAACTCCACATCTGCAGGCAGCCACTTTACACTATTCAACTCATCCTTAGTGAGCCACTTTGCTGCCTCATGCTCATTCAGATGCAATGCCTCAGTCACCAGCGAACACAGATAGCAATGCATCTTTAAGTGAAATGCTGGATAATCATACTCCACCGTACAAAGAAACTCATCCACGCTGATCTCTGCAGATAGCTCCTCGCGAATCTCCCTCACGAGCGCTTCTTCTGGTGTCTCCCCTACTTCCATCTTTCCGCCAGGAAACTCCCACCAATCCTTCCATTCGCCATATCCTCGCTGAGTAGCGAATATCTTATCACCTTTGCGGATTATCGCTGCTACGACTTCAACATGTTTCATATTTCTCTAATAGATTATTTACAGACATGTTCACCCTTCACTATCCTGCGAGTTTCCTTTCGTGCGTCCCTCCACTTTGGATAGTATTTGTCCATCAACGCATGGAAACGGACATTATGGCTAGGTTCTAACAAGTGACATAGTTCGTGAACCACGACATGCTCGACACACCAATTTGGAAGCAACAACAGATATGTAGAAAAGCAGATGCTACGTTCTTTCACGTTGCACATACCCCAACGAGATATCATCGGCTTATAACGGATAAAGGACGGTATGACACCAATAACCTCCGTATAATGTTCTATCAGAGGCTCAATCAACGCTCTTACTTTTTCCGTTGCCTCTACCTTTTGAGGCTTCGTGGTCAATGGTAGTTGATTGAAGAAGTCTATTCGCTGCTTCTGTCGCTCAGCTGTCTTCTTTCTTGCCTCAACAATCCATTCCTGATGCTGGCTGATAAAAGCTTCTATTTCTTCTTTTGACATACCGATAGGAGCAAACACGTGCACATCGCCATTCTTAACGATGCGCATCGACAACCTGACAGTCCGTCTGTATGTCAATTGTATAATCATAGTCTTTTTCTTAATTTGTCAAACCAAAATCGTATTGTAGATAGTCAGGTAACTCTTCTTCCATGTGGATATCGAAGATAAAAGTACGTTTACGTTCTTCATTCTGAGATTGCCTTGGATTATCCAAATGGCCAATACCAACGTATGTAAATGGTAGGGTGATGCCGTTTTCACTTTCTACTTTACGAATAAATAAATGGGTGTATTTGCTCGTCTTTAGTTTATTCAACTCGCCATCGCTTATGTTGGCCTTACATTCCCATTGGAAAACTGAAGGTTCGAGGAACTTATCTTTGTAGTTCAGATGTTCCATTCCTTCTGCAACATCCTTTTTGATGGAAGCGAAAATATACACATCACCTTCTGCACCATAATAAGTACCAACAGCTGTATAACCTGGATTAATACACCTTTTTATCTGGACCTGGTCATACCTGTAGTCGTTCCAAAGAAGAAACATTCCAGTATTATTAGCATAGTCAGCTTTATATTTGGTTAAGCCATATTCGAGAAGATCTACCAGATAATTATTAAACTCATTGTTTAGTTCACATCCCAAGCTGAGCGTATCGCCATCAGCAATGACTATATGGCTCTTTGCCAAATATTTCAATGCGTGGAAAAATTCTACCTCATTATAATTCTGGACTTCATACTTGACCTTTTCTTCTATCAAACTAATACTGCTATCGCCTTCAAGCAGGAATTTGCAAATCAAATAGTCATGGGGACGTACTAGTTGCAACAGCCCTGACAAATAGTTGATGACATTTTCTTGCTCAGCGTTGAACTCCACCAAATTCTCTTCCTCAATGCCTTTCAAAAAACTATAGTAGGAGTTCGTTTTCTTGTTGCCTATCTTAATCTGCATGAACTTTAGCAGGTCTGGAGCGCTGTCACTGTTCAGATAGTCCATGTGTTTGGGATATGTGGGAGAATTGATGTACTTTTTGAAGTTGTTGTAGTCTTGCTTCATGTATTTGAGGCTATAGAAATTCTCGTTCTCTACATAGTTCAAAATTTCTTCCTTCGATAGACTGTCAATATTGATTTCCACGCCAAATTGCTCTAATCCTAAAGGTTTGAAATCATCCCTTACCAATGCCACCAGCAATCGTTTTTCCATGACAAACTTTTGAGCCAAACCACCCAAAGCCAGTGCAATCTGCGCGCTGCGTTTATAGTTGTTACCAATAAAGTCCACAACTGGGATATAGTCCTTGTTGTCATACTTTCGCAATCCACGACCCAACTGCTGAATAAAGATGGTTGAAGACTCTGTGGGGCGCAAGAACAATACCATATTCACACCTGGAATATCAACACCCTCATTAAGAATATCAACAGCACAAAGCACCTCCAAAGTGCCTTCTCTGTCACTCTGTAAATCTTCGTAAGCTCTTACGCGTTCTCCTGTATCATTCTTGCCCGTCAGATATGCAGTTTTATAAAATGGTTCTAGGGCCTCGGCCATCATCTTTGCATGTGATACCGTCTTACAGAAAGCCAGTGCCTTAAGTTTTTGGTTGGGTACACGATGCTTCTCGATATGCTCCACAACAAACTCACAATGGTCCTCAGTTACAAACTGTGAAATCATCCTACGCTCGTTTTCTTTGGAGAAGTCCACTCGGTCGTCACGTATGCCATAATATTTAAATGGAACAATCAGCTCATTAACCAAAGCATCACGCAATCTCAGTTCATACGGCACATTATTTCCAAATAATTCATAGACATCCTGATTGTCCATACGTTCAGGCGTAGCCGTCAAGCCTAGCAAAAACTCTGGTTCAAAGTAGTCAATGATTTTCTTGTAGGAATCAGCGGCGGCATGATGACATTCGTCAATGATGATATAGTCGAACTGTTTCTTGTCAAACAATTCCAATGACCTACACATCGAAACGTTCGTTGAGAATAGGAACGATGCGTCCAATTCCTTATGCTCGCCAGTGTATTCGCCCATGAAAACATCTCCACCGAATACAGTTTGGAATGTAGAGAGAGAACGTTTAAGTATTGAACCTTCATGGACAATATACAAAAGATGCTCTGGTGAGAAATTCAACGCATCAAAGGCTGCCAGATATGTTTTACCACTGCCCGTAGCTGCAACAACGAGTGCTTTGTCTTGTCCCATCGCTCTATAACGATTCAGTTCACGCAGGGCCTTTCTTTGCATAAAGTTGGGCTTAATCTCGTGTGAAGCTAAGTTATAATCCATATCCCAACGTTCAATAGCGAAATTCAGTCGTTGGGCATATTTGTTAATCAAAGCAATATCCAACGGCAGGGTTTTCTCCCACAGAATATCAAATTCCTCTTTGGCTTTCAGAAGAGTTTCATCGTCATTGGAGACTCTAAGCATCATATCCCACTCTATATTCTTCAGCAGTGCAAACCTCGTGATGTTTGAAGAACCAATAATCAACTCCGATTCTACACCATAATCAAATAAATACCCTTTTGAATGGAAGCCATACTTTTCGTAGTTTTTTTCATCGTAGAAACAATCATAATCTAGATGACACTCAAAGTTAGGATGATTAGCCAAATCCAAAAAGAATTTCAAAGACTCAACATCCGTAAAGTTTTGATAGATTGTCGTTATCAGCTTTCCTTTCACACCGCGTTCAATGGCTGCCTTAATATCTTGCGATAGTAAAACGAGACCTGCTCTTTTTATGAAACTAACTGAAAAGCAAAATGACTGACACGTTCTCAGACTATTTTTAATTTTGTCCAAGAATGTTTGCTCTGAATAGTTTGTTAAGAACAGCGATTCCATATCTTTTATAAATATTTATTATCCGAATTAAAGGTGTTATTGTTTCTCCTATCTTCTGTTATTTTAGACAAGACTACATTTGCCAAACAAACTGCATATTCTGTTTCAGAGTCTTGAGGTTTCCATGCCAAAGTATAGCTCACTTTTGCACTCGTAACTTCATAGCCCTTATCAGTCCATGCCTTTAGTTTGTCTTTTCCAGACGCAGATAGCGCAATGATGTTGATACTTTGCTCATTCAGCAAATATCCGTCCTTGTATTGCAGGTTATCACCACTTCTTAAACGAAGCACAATGTCCTTTCTTCCCTTGAAGAAATTAAGGATAACATCATGCATGTTTAATGCAATTGATATAGAAGAATACTCTGTGGGAGGATTGGTTACCAGATACAGGTTCCGTTTTGCCCGAGTGAGACCTACATAATAGGATCGCATATCATTGATGTCCCTACTGCCTGGTACAGGTGACAAGAGATAAACGGTATCGAATTCACGTCCTTTTGCCTTATGGATTGTACTTACAAACACCGATTGGTCATCAGCTGCGATGAAATCTTCGATATTCGACTCGAAGATAAACTCTCGCAAATCACTGTGATAAAATACTTGGCGAGTAGCTTCAAAATCAGCAAAGAAATGCTTTATGACGCTCAGACAAGTGCTTGAAGCGTATGTTTCGAGTGTCCGTTGTTTCGCTTTCAACCACTTTTCTTTTGATATGGATATTTCGTTCCTGCCAAGTTGTTTTAGGAAATAACGGACTTCAGCAAGATTGCCAAAGCGGAATCCTCCCATCGACTGAGCAACAGTAGCATGTAAGCCTCGTTGCTCTAGTTCGTAGGCTACCTGCATTGTCTCTTCGTTGGTGCGGGTAAGAATCGCAGTACTTCCTTGTACATTTATTTCTGTATCAAGGAGTGATTTCAATGTCATTACTTTACCATC
This sequence comes from uncultured Prevotella sp., assembly GCA_945875635.1. Classification (GTDB taxonomy): domain Bacteria; phylum Bacteroidota; class Bacteroidia; order Bacteroidales; family Bacteroidaceae; genus Prevotella. The sequence continues at coordinate 44,913 of CAMCLD010000012.1, read as the reverse complement.
TTCTCTTGTGGCAGATTGAATGGTTGTACGTTTCAAGCGACCAGGAATGCACTGTACAAAGCGATTGGCACAATCAACTACAGCTTTCGCAGACCTATAGTTATCTGTCATCTCGTACAACTTTGCACCTTCTTGCTCCACTATCGATTGCATATATCGTGAGTCAGAACCACGGAAACCATAGATATTTTGGTCATCATCACCCACTGCAATGACTCGCATTTCTTCATTCTGCCGCATCAGAGCCTGAACCAAACGGAAATCATCCTGTCCCATATCTTGAGCCTCATCAATGACTAGAACGCTCTTAGCTATTTTCGATGCTTCCACCTCACCATTTTCTATCATCTCTGCAGCACGTCTTACCACATCTTTTGCCTCATCCAGATTTCCTTGTTTACCGATAAGGTCAAAACTATAAGAGTGGAAGGTCTTAATCTCCACATAGTGTGCAGCGTTGCCAACTAAATCAATAAGTCGTTTTTTGAATTCGGTAGCAGCTGCTCTTGAGAAAGTAAGCATCAATAACTGCTCATGCTTCACGTCTTCTAACAGCAAGAGAGAGGCAAGTTTGTGAACCAAGACTCTCGTTTTGCCACTACCAGGCCCTGCTGCCACCACGATATATTTCGACTCTTTGTCATCGATAATCTCACATTGGCGGTTGGAGAGTTCACCGAAGAGTTTGTTGTATTTGGCAGGAGTGATATTCTGATCAATCTGCGCCCGACGTTCTTCTTTGAAATACTGATTGATGAACTTGCGGAAATCAAGTGTAAAGTAGTCGTTCACGAATCGAAGTGCTGCATCATAGTCACGAACCATCAAGTTAGCATATTCACCCACAATATGAATCTGGCGTATACGTTGTTTGTAGAATTCATCCAATAAGCGATACTGCTCCTTGCCATATCTGGTACGACGGTCGGCAATACGCCCGATCTGCATGGTGTTATAGATAACGATGAACCCACCTTCAATCTTCATCAGTTCCGTTTTGGTGAGATAAAGCAGCGCTTCCTCAATATCAGCAATTGTAGGTTTCTCTTGGTCGGCAAACATTGATTCCTGCCGACTGGAAATATATTGTTGAAGCAACTCTACAATAGAGAAGTTCACAAGCGTCATTTCTTTATTGGGGTCTCGACTGACATTGAGCGTATCCGTAATAAAGCGGCATATATCCATACGCCGTTCGAATCGAGCCTTCGTAACTTCTTGCGAAGCTTGCAGACGTACACTCACACTATCGCTGAAACTATGTTCCTGTTTGTGGATATACCCCTTCAATGACAGGAAATGAAGCAACATCCTCAAGCGCTTAACATTTGAATATGTAAGACCGGCCTTTTGAGCTTCCTCATTCAGTTCTTTATAATTGATTCTTTGTGCTTCTCCACCAAATCGTTGCAGAAGGAATAGTTCTAGTTTTAAGATGATGTCAAGATTGCGTTGAGAAGTACTCTTGGATATCCAGGCTTGCATATCTCGAGTGTCTGCCAACAAACCATCTTGCCGCATCAGGTTGATGTTCCTTATAACGGTTGCCTTGCTCATTCCAAGGATATCAGCTAAATAGTCAATACGACTCTCAGCTTCTGCCCCTCGACCTTCAACTGTTGCACGTGCACTGATAAGTGACTTGATGATACGGGCAGCTTCTTCACGTGATTGCTCATCAAATAGTGAAGAGATAGTCAACTTTCGACGTGCCTCATCCATATTCTTCACAGCAATGCCGGTAGCAAAGACGTGAGGGGAGTTACTGCCTCGTTGTATAAATTCAGCATCCTCAAGTGCAGCGATGGCAGCCTTTACACGAGTCTCGATGTCTTCTACATCTTCACCCCATCCAGCCTGACGTGCTATATCCAATGGCGAACAGCTTACCTTATCTCGCTTAGCCGTAAGATCCTTAATGGCTTTCCAAACCTGCTGAATTTCACTGATACTGAGCTTCGTCTGATTGAGAAGTATAAAGTGTTTATCAAGGTCGCTGTCAGCATATAGTACAAAGCATTCTGCCTGCATTTGTGGATCACGTCCTGCACGGCCAGCTTCCTGTACATAGTTCTCCAACGAGTCGCTGATGTTGTAGTGTACTACCAATCCCACATCTTTCTTGTCAACTCCCATACCAAAAGCAGAAGTGGCGACAATCACTTGAGCCTCACCACTCATAAAAGCATTCTGGTTTTTCACCTTCTCGGCAGCCTCCATTTTTCCATTGAATGGCAAAGCTCGAATGCCATCATTGACTAAATGCTGTGCCAATTCGCGAGTTCTTCGGGTTCGTGATACATATACTATCGAAGAGCATTTGTGCCCAAGAATCAATGATCGAAGTAGGTTATATTTCTCATCAGCAGTATCTGCATGAAGCACAGAATAACGCAAGTTCTTACGCTCTGAATTGGCAGCAAACACTTTCAGTTCCAAGCCCAACTTTGCTCTGAAGTAGTCGCAGATGTCACTGATTACTTTTTGTTTGGCTGTCGCTGTAAAACAAGATACCGGAATGGACTGTTCCGATTGTTTCTTTTCCTGCAACTGGCGAATGAAATCACCTATGTACAGATAATCCACACGGAAATCGTGGCCCCAAGCAGAAAAGCAGTGTGCCTCATCTATCACAAAACGAACAACATGGCGCCCCATCAACAATCGCTCGATGGTTTTACTGCGCAACATTTCTGGCGCGATGTATAGCAGATTGGCGGTTCCATCTGCCACCTGTTCTATAGCTGTAGCACGTTCGATAGGATCTAACAGCCCATTGATGGTCACAGCGTCACTAATACCACGAGCAGCAAGATTATCCACCTGGTCCTTCATCAACGACTGCAAAGGCGAAATGACTACAGTTAGCCCATGCGTATTCCGTCCAGCCATCAAAGCTGGCAGTTGGAATGTGAGACTCTTACCACCACCCGTAGGAAATATCGTTAGCAAAGATTCACCTCGAATAGCAGATTCCACAGCCTGCTGTTGCATAGGAACACCATCGAAGATACGGAACTCATCATAGCCAAAGAACTCTTTTAGCCCGTAATGAGCATCTAAACGCTGATGACAATACTCACAATCACCACAAGATGTGTTGCACATCATATTCATCACATTCACCACCTGTGGATAGTTCCGTATCACCCAGGCAGGAGTGATAGAAAAGATATCGTCAGCACCGATTACTGCCAAGCAATATGCCAGCTCAACAGGATACTGTTTGACCAAAGTCTTAAAGTCAGCATGACTGCACACCTTCCCCTCATACTCCTTTAGAATCAATTGCTTCCAATCAAGTTGGGATGAAAAAAATGATGATATCCAATTGACATTTGGCGAATATCCAATATACTTGAAGAACCCTCCGAACTCCTGTGTTTCATTCAATAGATAATAGTAGATTTCCTTTCTGTTATCCGTCAACTGATTCCAAGCCGCCATCTCGTCATTCAGTAAATCGCGAGCCTTCATCGAATCATTCACAGGATTATTCAGTTCATCCACCTGTAACTTATCATCTTTTACCAGATGATGATACGGTCGTTTAGGGAAAAGTAGAGGCGATAGAAGCAGCGTATCAACAATAGTCGGGTTACCCCTCAATGAAGTATATTTCAAGTCGAAGTTGATAATGTTATGTCCACACAACGTATCGCATTTTGACACAAAGGCATCGAAGTCAGCCTTGGAATGAGAGTGCAACACGGCACCATCCTCCCTAACTGCTCCGTAATCCGCCACCTTCTTCGTCTGCGGATTTACCTCTGTATCAATAAATGCAATCATATCTTCATTTTTGTTTTTATTCTTTTGTTTACTTCTTACTGTCTTCTTTCCCTATCGAGAGACTATTGGACGCCTATTCTACGTCCTTGTTTCGACCTTCGAACGACAACGGAACGACTTCGCTACGATACGCCTTGGACACGCCTCCAATGCGCCAGTCTGTCTGACCTGTATATGTTCCGTTCGTCATCTTGTATCTTTATGTTTTGTTTTATGTTAAAACTTAATTCGTTTTCATTATCATGTTAAAGAAACTTGCGGTTTCGCTCCCATGGCATTCTATCAGAGGTATTTCAAATAATCATTAATTTGAGCCTCTAACTCGGGAAGGTCGTTTTGTATCACATCCCAAACAACAGTATTATCCACCTGAAAATATTCGTGTACAATATAGTTTCTCATGCCAGCAATCAGTTTCCATTGTGTGACGGGATGAGCTCTTTTAAACTCGTTTGTCAGAAGATTGGCGGCCTCTCCAATAATCTCAATGTTCTTTACAACGGCATAGTACATCATATCGTCTTCCACTAAATCATCAATACGCTTACCATTGGTATAACGTTTGATTCTTTCAATGGCTTGAACAATATGCTCCAACCTTGTTTTGTCTCTACTCGCCTCTCTCATAAATCAGAATTTTGTCTTTTTCTGCTGATTCTTGTGCAAATGGCAGAAGCGTGCCTTCTGAAACCAAATCTACTTTACGTCCTAATAGTTCCTCCAAGTCGTTCCACATGCCAAAGAACTTTAGACCGATAGGGCGGCTCTTGTCTAATAGCACGATGATATCTACATCGCTGTCTGGTGTCTGCTCGTTACGTGAAAACGAACCAAAGAGCCATGCCTTCAAGACTGGTTGCGTCTTGAAATACTCGGCGATTGTTTTTGTCATCATACCTGTTGTCATCATAATCCCTCTCATTTATGTTTCCTCCGCAAAAATACATATTAAAACCGAAAGGGCAAAGGAAAAGGGAAATTATTCTGTTTCAATAATGTGTAAATGTTGACAAATCGTTAATTTCTTGTTTATATCCCAATAATAGTGTACCATTGCCACGTGTTTCCAAAATTAAGGAAAGAACTGTCGGAAAGTTTCCTGAAAATTAGGAAAGGTTATTTTCATGTTAATGCCCAACGATATGCTAAAGGATGTCCAAAAAAAAAATTAAGGGGCAAAGGAAAAGGGAGAGGGAAAAAAGACCTCTTAACCTCAATCTCGCCTGTCGTTGATGTTCTTGAGGATAAGTCCTGCGAGTGTGAGTCCGAACATGGCTGTGACATGATGGAGCGAGCCGTTTATCTGCGCCTTTGACGAGCACCACTCGTGGTTTAACAAGGCAGCGTCTCCCGGTCCTTTTTCTGCTTTGGGGCACATGCATTTCTCGGAGCCGCATGTAGCGTTTCTGCCTTTGTTTTCGAGCAGTTCGTCGCTATAGACACACAGGAACTTGCGTGCCGGCTTGGTCTTGAGCCTCTTGAAGCGTTGGCGCAGGGCACGTGCCAATGGACATCCCTTTACCTTCCAGAACTCGTCCACCTTGACTCTCGTCGGGTCTATCTTTAGTGCTGCTCCCATGGATGAGAAGAAGACAGCCTTTGTGCGGCATGCCATTTCAATGAGTAGCCGTTTGTCTCGTAGTGAGTCTATGGCATCGATGATGAAATCGTATGCCTGAAGGTTGAAGCTGTTGGCTGTCTCTTCCGAGAAAATCTGCTGGCGTGCATCTATTTCGGCTTTAGGGTTGATGGTTAGGAGGCGTTCCTTCAGGGCATCAACCTTCACTTGCCCCACGGTATTGACCGTAGCCATTAGTTGGCGGTTGATGTTGGTGATGCACACCCTGTCGCTATCTACTATGGTGAGGTGTCTTATTCCGGAGCGCACGAGGCTTTCAGCACACCAGGAGCCTACTCCTCCTACTCCGAAAATGATAACCTTTGCGTCTGTTATCCTTTCCATTGCCCTGTCGCCCAGGAGCAGGCTGGTGCGGTTGAATATTCCTTTTTCTATGCCCATTGTTATGTTTTTGCTGCAAAGGTACAAAAAATTTGAGGTTTCAGGTTAAAGGTCTTTAGGTTTTAAGGTTATGAGGTTGAAAATTAGGAGTTATGATGAGCCATTACTTTTTCAGGGGTGGAACATATTGCCTTTTAACCCCCTTCATAACTGCCCCTCATAACTCCCTTTTAACTACTAGTAATCTCTATAACCTAATAACCTCTATAACCTAATAACCTCTATAACCTAATAACCTCTAAACCTTATAACCTTATAACCTAATAACCTAATAACCTCACTACTTTGAGCCTATTCGGCTTATGGCATCCTGTCCGGCACCAGTTCCCTTGTATTTGCTTCGTGTGGTGTTGAAGTTGTAGCGCACGGTGAGTATGAGCCTGTTGTAGTCGGACACGTTAGTCTGGTGAATGTTGTAGCTTCCATAGTTAATGTACACGTTGTTGTTGGCTTTCTGGAAGATGTCCTGGCAGGAGAGCCTTAGCGTGAGAGCCTTGTCCTTGAGGAACGACTTCTGCACGGCTGTCTCCAATGCCCAGTAGTTGCTTGTGAGTTTCACGTTGCTGTAATTGGCTTTGGTGTAGAACTCGGAGTTGACCTCGAACTGCCAGTCGTGCTTGAACCGGAACGCGTTGTTTGCGTTGAAGACCCACATTGGTTTGTTGAACGACTGCTTTCCGTTGTCGAAGTCGAGTGTCAGCCATTGTTTCACGAATGCCGCCGTCCACACCGGAGTGTAGCATCCCCATGTCTTGTTGGCTGTGAGGAAGAGGTGTATCTGCCTTTGTGGCTTGTCGATGTTTTTGTAGCTCACCCTAATCATACCCTCTTCATTCATCTGTTCGCTCCAGCTGCACACCTGGTTTTTCATCTCCGAGTAGTTTGCCCCGACAGTGAACATTCCGCACATTGCCGTCAGCGACACGTTGTGCTGTGTGGATGGTTTGAGCTTTGGATTTCCCTGTTGCACTACATATCTGTTGTGGTATGACATGGAGTTGTTGAGTTCCCAGAAGGATGGTCTCTGTGTCTTGCTTGCGTATGCGAGCGACATCCTCACTTTTCCGAATGCCGTGGATATAGATGCCGACGGGAAGAGGTTGTCGTAGTCTCTGCTGAGGTTGTTGTCGGGAGAGAGTATGTCTTTATAGTCGAATGCGGAGTGTTCGTACCTTAGTCCCACGTTGAAGTTTGTGACCTCGTTTATGGCTGCACCATATTGTATAAATGCTGCGTATGTGTTGTCCTTCACTTTCGACTCAGAGTCGGGCAGGCCAGTCCCTACGCTTCCGTTGCAGTTTTTCCTGTTTACGAAAGTTTCCTCCGTGCCTACCGTCAGCATTCCTTTCCATATAGGATATGAGAGTACGAGCTTTGCCGCCACCATGTCGTTGTTCGATTTGCTTACAGCCTCCACGTCCTTGTCCGTCGTTGTGGCTTTCTCGGCTGTAAACTGGTGTTCGTTGTCCTTTGAGAAATACATGTTTGTGTTGAAGTCGATGTTCAGTTTGCCTACATTTCCGTTGTAGTAGGCATTTACAAGTATGTTGTCGGGATTGTCGCTCCATTTCCTGCCATCGCTGCTGACACTCTCCATATAAGTACCTTTTTCCCACTTGTTCATGTTGAGCATCTCCTTCGTGTTTGAGTGGGTGGTTACGGAATAGTCCAGTTTCGCTCCGAGAGAGTGGTTCTCGTTTATCTGCCAGTTGAAGCCTGCATTCAGATGCGTTCCTATTCCCCTCCATTTGTAGTCGAGGTTGCCATCATACCTGAACAGCTCGTCGCTATTGTTCCTGTCGGTCGTAACCTGTCCCAGGTCGCTCCATTGGTGGGATGTGTATTGCCACTCCTTGGCTGATGCGAAGAAGTCGAGTCCACCTACTCGGTAGTTCATGTCAACCTGACATTCGGGGTCGTTGGTGCCCGTCCTGAGACTCTGTTCCGACTTGCCGAAGACATTGAAGCCGAATCCGTCTCCCCTTCGTCTTACTGTCTTTATCTTTACGACAGCCGTCACCGTGGCATCATAAGCCGCACCTGGGTTTGTTATTACTTCCACGTTTGCTATCTCGTCGCTCATGAGGCGTTTCAGCTCGTCCTTGTCGTAAACCCTTCTGCCGTTGATATAATATACGGGCTTTCCTCTGCCTATGACTTCAAGTTCGTCGCCTTTCCTAATCATTCCCGGCACTTTGCGCAATACGTCCTGCGCCGTGCCCGCCTTCTCAAGCACCGAGCCTGTGATGCGTGTAACCATAGCATCGCCTTTCAGTCTCGTGTAAGGTAGTTGTCCTCTTACGACAACCTCCTGAAGCTGCTGGATGTTCATGGTATCTACTGACAGAGTGTCAACCTTTTGCTCAGTCTGAGCATTTGCCATTACCGCGCCTGCGGTCAAAAGTGAAAACAAAACAATTTTTCTCATCATCTTATATCTTTTGATTCAAGTTTCGCAAGTTAAGACTTGCTCAGAGTTAACATGTTGACAAGTCAACAAGTTTTTAGTTGTTCTAGGCATTGACAAATTCAAGCAAGAAGAGTAGCAACTTGTTGACTTGTCAACTCGTTAACTGACAGCATGTCAGAGACATGCGAAACTTGAGTTGTTAAATATTTGTCAAATTCATTGTCTTCGTGACAGGCAGCCCGCTGTTGTTTTCATTTTCATCTGGCATAACCTGTAACCTTACGACATACATTTGACGCAACTTGATTGAGGAAAGTTGCAAAGAGAGAAAAAAAAAATTGTTTTGTAATTGAAAAAAGTAATTCAAGTTTCGCAAGTTAAAACTTGCTCAGAGTTGACAAGTCAACAAGTTATTTGTTGTTCTGGGCATTGACAAATTCAAACAAGAAGGGTAGCAACTTGTTGACATGTCAACTCGTTAACTGACAGCATGTCGAAGACATGCGAACCAACGGTCACTGACCGAAGGGAAAAGTAAACTTGAGTTACGAAATAAATGTGTGGAGTTAACAAGTATGAAGTTTGTAGGAGTTATGATGGGGAGTTGTGACTCCTTTATTATAACTCGCCTTCAGAACTCGTCGTTGGCATAAAACACCTCGAAGAGCTCGCGCGGGAATTCGAATATCTCTTCATCCTTGAAGAACCTCTTCAACTCTGCAGCTGCTGTCTCCGCGGAGTCGCTGGCATGCACTATGTTCTCCTGGAAGCTCATACTGTACATCCCGCGTATGGTGCCTGGCACACAGTTGTCCCTACTGTTGGTAGGTCCTGTGAGAGCCCTCACCACATTGACGGCTGCCACACCCTCAAGGCATATTGCCACTACGGGAGTAGCCATCATAGAGTCTTTCACACGCTGGAAGAATGGCTTGTCAGCCAGATGCGCATAATGTTCCGAGAGCACGGCATCTGTCAGCTGCATCATCTTCAGTCCCACCACTCTCAGTCCTTTCTTCTCAAAGATTGAGATGATTTCACCAATAAGGTTGCGCTTGATGGTACATGGTTTGAGCAGTACCAATGTCTTTTCTGTCTTTTTCATATCTGATTTATGATTGTTAGGTTGGTTTATTTACAAAGTTCAAGTATCGCATGTCTTCAACATGCTGTCAGTTAACGAGTTGAAAAGTCAACAAGTTGCTACTCTTCTTGCTTGATTTTCTCAATGACCAGAAAAACCAATAGCTTGTTGACTTGTCAACTTGTTTTTTCGCTTCGCTCAAGGAAACTCCTATGAGCAAGTTTTAAAGCAAAAGTTCAATACAAAGGTAATGATTAATGCCAAGAGCGGCAAATACTACGATATATTTTTACAATTATTAGCGTTTGTCCCCTCAGTAATCCCACCTCAGACTGGTAAACCAGCTGACACACAAGAACGGCAACTATTGGGAGGCATGACACAAATGACATGTCAGGAGTGACAAAACTGTCAGACGTGACTTTGGCACGGTTTTCGCAATGGCAGTTTATAGACAAAACAAATAACATACATAATAAATAATTGAACTATGAACATTAAACCATTGGCTGACCGAGTGCTAATAGCTCCGGCAGCAGCAGAAGAGAAAGTTGGTGGAATAATCATTCCAGACACGGCAAAGGAGAAACCGCTTCATGGCAAGGTCGTTGCCACAGGAAACGGCACAAAGGACGAGGAGATGGTTCTCAAAGCCGGAGACGAGGTCCTATACGGCAAGTACAGCGGCACAGAACTTGAGTTCGAGGGTGAGAAATATCTTATTATGCGCCAAAGTGACGTGCTTGCCGTTATAGGATAATTGAAAGAATGAACAATTAATAAAAAATGTAATTCAAGTTTCGCAAGTCTTCGACATGCTGTCAGTTAACGAGTTAACTCTGAGCAAGTTTTAACTTGCGAAACGTGAATAAGGTTATAAGGTTTATAAGGTTAAAGAGTTTGAAGGTTATAAAATTATTACAATTATGGCTAAAGATATAAAATTCAACATGGATGCCCGCGATTTGCTGAAGAAGGGCGTTGACCAGCTTGCTAACGCTGTGAAGGTTACTCTCGGTCCTAAAGGACGCAACGTTGTCATCGAGAAGAAATTCGGTGCACCACAGATAACAAAGGACGGCGTGACCGTAGCAAAGGAAATAGAACTTGAGGACAGGTTTGAGAACACAGGTGCGCAGCTTGTCAAGAGCGTGGCTTCAAAGACAGGTGACGATGCCGGCGACGGTACCACAACGGCAACCATCCTGACACAGGCTATCGTAAACGAAGGACTGAAGAACGTTACAGCCGGAGCCAACCCAATGGACCTGAAGCGCGGTATAGACAAGGCTGTAAGTGCCGTTGTGGCATACATCAAGGAACATGCCGAAAAGGTTGACGACAACTATGACAAGATTGAGCAGGTTGCAACAGTTTCTGCCAACAACGACAAGGAGATAGGTGAACTCCTCGCCGATGCCATGCGCAAGGTTTCAAAAGACGGAGTGATAACCATCGAGGAGAGCAAGAGCCGCGACACACACATTGGTGTGGTAGAGGGCATGCAGTTCGACCGTGGCTACCTGTCAAGCTATTTCATCACAGATGCCGACAAGCTTGAGTGCGTGATGGAGAACCCATACATCCTTATCTACGACAAGAAGATTAGCAACATCAAGGACTTCCTACCTATACTGCAGCCTGCTGCCGAAAGCGGACGCCCATTGCTCGTCATTGCCGAGGATGTTGACTCAGAGGCTCTTACCACACTCGTGGTTAACCGTCTGCGCGGCGGACTGAAGATATGTGCAGTAAAGGCTCCTGGCTTCGGCGACAGAAGGAAAGCCATGCTCGAAGACATTGCCGTACTTACAGGAGGCGTTGTCATAAGCGAGGAGAAGGGACTGAAACTTGACCAGGCTACTCTTGACATGCTCGGCACATGCGACAAGGTTACAGTCACAAAGGACAACACAACAATCGTGAACGGTGCAGGCAGCAAGGAAGAGATTGCCAACCGTGTAGCACAGATAAAGAACGAGATTGCCAACACCAAGAGCTCATACGACAAGGAGAAGCTGCAGGAGCGTCTTGCCAAGCTCGCAGGAGGCGTGGCTGTACTCTACGTGGGTGCCAACAGCGAGGTTGAGATGAAGGAGAAGAAAGACAGGGTTGACGATGCCCTGTGCGCCACACGAGCTGCCATCGAAGAGGGAGTCGTTGCCGGAGGTGGCACTACATACATACGCGCTCTTGAGGCTCTGAAAGGCCTGAAGGGTGACAATGCCGACGAGCAGACTGGTATCAACATCGTAGAGAGAGCAATAGAGGAGCCTCTGCGCCAGATTGTCGTAAACGCAGGTGGCGAGGGTGCTGTAGTGGTTCAGAAAGTACGTGAGGGCGAAGGTGACTTTGGCTACAACGCACGTACCGACACATACGAGGATATGCGCAAGGCTGGTGTCATAGACCCGGCAAAGGTTGCGCGCGTAGCTCTTGAGAACGCAGCATCCATAGCCGGAATGTTCCTCACGACAGAATGTCTGATTGTTGACAAGCCAGAGGAAAAGCCAGCTATGCCAATGGGTAATCCGGGTATGGGCGGAATGATGTAGAATATATCATTTTGCAAACTAAAGATAACAAAAAGAAGGGGCATGAAATACGAATGCCCCTTTTTGTGTTAAAAAAACGATAAAATCCTGCTTTTTGCACATGATAATTTTGGATATGTCACAACAAGTGGCTAATTTTGCAAACGTAAAAAAAAAGAACACAACCGACAAGCATAGTTGGTATAAAGATATTTTTGATTTGTTTTAGTAGATTAGTTTTTAAGTAGTTTGTTTTTGAAAATCGGCTGTCGAGAGACATCCGATTTTTTTTTTGCCTTTTTCATGCCCATGCAACCATGGAACTCAAGAGGAGACTACAACTTTTTTACACGCCATGACCTGTATGTGGATTTTTCTTTGTAATTTTGCGCAGGACAGATTACCGTCCCCTCTTTTGGAAAAACTTAAGAAACTTATTTTACATCATGAAATATAAATTCAACTGGAAACGATTTCTGCTGTACTTCATAGTGATAGCAGGAATATACTACATAGCCACATTCGTAGTTCCCGAGCATCCGTTCCTTATGACGCTCGGAGTTATACTGCTGCTGTTTGTGGCAGACCATTTCCTTAAGGAATACGACGACAAGAAAAGAAAGGAGGACTGAGATGGAGAAACTTCTGGAACTGTTCAGGGAATGGAAAGGAGAGGATGCATGCAAAGTGGAGAAACTTCCAGGCGCAGGCAGCAACAGGAAATACTACAGGATGACTGACCGGGATGGTGGAAGCGTTGTAGGTGTCGTGGGAGAAGAGCAGGAAGAAAACCAAGCTTTTGTTTACCTGTCACGACATCTCAGGAAACACGGAATCCACGTCCCCGAGGTATATGCCGTGAGCAGGGACACGACAAGATACATACAGGAGGACTTGGGAGACACTTCGCTATTCGATGCACTCAAGAGCGGACGAGAGGCACAGGGCATGTACAGCTCCCATGAAAAGGAACTGCTGAAAAGAGTCATCAAGACTTTGCCATGCATACAGACAGAAGGCGCAAAGGACATGGAATGGGAAAACTGCTATCCACAGCCTGCATTCGACACAGACAGCGTTATGTTCGACCTCAACTATTTCAAATACTGCTTTCTTAAGCCATCAGGCATTGCATTCAACGAAGTGAAACTGGAAGCAGACTTCAGGCTAATGGCTGAGGACTTGACAGCAGAAGGCTGCAAATATTTCATGTACAGGGACTTCCAGGCAAGAAACATCATGCTTGATGCAAAAGGCAACCCACATTTCATAGACTTCCAGGGAGGAAGAAGAGGACCTCTTTACTACGACCTTGCCTCTTTCCTGTGGCAGGCTTCGGCAAAATACCCCGAATGTCTGAGAAACGAATTGATTGACACTTACTACGACACGCTCGGCAATTACACGGAACAGCCTGAGAGAAAACTATTCAACAACAGGCTAAGCCTCTTCGTGCTGTTCAGAATCATGCAAGTTCTTGGGGCATACGGATTCCGCGGATACTTCGAGAGAAAGAAACACTTCCTTGACTCAATACCGCCAGCCATCGGCAACCTCAGAAAAATGATAGCCGATAAGGTGTCCCTACCCTACCCTTACCTTACAACCGTGCTGGAAAGGCTTGCGGAACTGCCACAGCCGACAGAAGACGAGAAAGGCATGCCGTCGGTATCAAAACACGAAGGCAAAGGCCCCCTCGTGGTAAGGGTCTTCAGCTTCTCATATAAAAAAGGCATCCCAGAGGATGAGAGCGGAAACGGAGGAGGATATGTGTTTGACTGCCGCTCTACACACAATCCCGGAAGATACGAAAGATACAAACAGCTGACAGGCATGGACGAACCGGTAATAAACTTCCTTGAGGACGACGGGGAGATTCTGACATTCCTGAACAGCATATACAAACTTGCCGACCATCACGTGGAACGTTACATGGAAAGGGGGTTCACAAACCTGATGTTCTCTTTCGGCTGTACAGGAGGACAACACAGGTCAGTATATTGCGCACAACACCTTGCGGAACACATCAACAGAAAACATGGAGTGGAGGTAAGACTCTGCCATAGGGAACAAAGGATAAGTAGGGTACTGGAAGCAATAGACCACAAAAAACAAATTTAACAGGAACATGTCGCAGACATGACATTACATATTTACATTAATTCAAGTTTCGCAAGTTAAAAACTTGCTCAAAGGAGTTTCCTTGAGCTTTGCGAAAAAACAAGTTGACAAGCCAACAAGTTGCTACTCTTATTGCTTGAGCTTGACAATACCAGAAAGACTAATAATTTGTCAACTCGTCAACTTGTTAACTGACAGCATATCGGAGACAAGCGAAACTTGAGTACATTAATATGAAATAGACAAACAACAGGACATGATACGACAAAACGAGTTTCAACTTTCGGCAAAACGCAGGGGATGCCACCTCGTAACACATGAGATCCTATCCAACCTCTCGCATCCGCTTCCCAAAACAGGAATGCTGAACCTGTTCGTCAAGCACACCTCGTGCGCCTTGAGCATCAACGAGAATGCCGACCCTGACGTGCGTTCAGACATGGAGAACATAATGAACCACATAGTGCGCGAGAACGAACCATACTACAATCATGTACTTGAAGGTGCCGACGACATGCCAGCCCACGCAAAATGCTCGCTGTTTGGGGTCAGCGTAACCATACCAATCACCAACGGACACCTTAACCTCGGAACATGGCAAGGGATATATCTCTGCGAGTTTCGCAACGACGGAGAACCAAGACGTATTGTCGCCACAATATATGAATAGAAGAAAGACATACAATATAAACTTGCCAAGAAAAAAGTCTTTCACAACTGCCAGAACAAGGAAAAGCAACAAAAAAAACGCCATAAGACGAAAAAAGTCTGATAAAAATTTGGAGGATTGAAATAATTGCTGTAATTTTGCAGCGCAATAACAAAACAAGGGCGTTTAGCTCAGCTGGTTTAGAGCATCTGCCTTACAAGCAGAGGGTCGGCGGTTCGAATCCGTCAACGCCCACGAACGAGAGAGGTTGCCGACACAGGTCGTAACCTCTTTTTTTTATTTCCCCCAGGCACCATCCGTTATTGTTTTCTTCGCGAAGATAATAAATTGTTTGGTACGATTTGGTTTTCTTCTTTGTATTGAAAGTGTATATGGAAAAACTTACAGTGGTTAAGGTTGGAGGAGCTGTCGTAGAGGACAAGGCACGCTTGTCAAGGTTTCTTGACGACTTCGCTGCCATGAAAGGACTTCGTGTACTTGTTCACGGAGGCGGCAGGAGTGCCACGCAGATAGCCTCCAGACTGGGAATAGAGACTACCATGGTAAATGGCAGAAGGGTTACAGACCGGGACATGCTTGACGTAGTCACAATGGTATATGGCGGACTTGTCAACAAGAACGTCGTGGCAGCCCTGCAGGCATTGGGCATCAACGCTCTTGGCATGACAGGTGCCGACCTTAATTTCATGCTCAGCCATGTCCGCCCTCCCGTCAATGGTGTGGATTACGGTTTTGTAGGAGACGTTGACAAGGCTGATGGCAAAATGCTTTCAAATATTGTGGCACAGGGCATAACACCCGTAATAGCTCCCCTCACCCACGACGGGAAGGGATGCATGCTGAACACAAATGCCGACACCATAGCCTCGGAAACCGCCAAGGCTCTTGCCCCCTATTTTGACGTCACCCTGATGTATTGTTTCGAGAAGGACGGGGTGCTTGCCAATCCTGACGACGACTCAAGTGTAATAGAGCATATCGACAGGGAATCATTCGGCAAATACGTAAGCGAAGGTGTGATATCAGGCGGAATGATACCCAAGGTTGAGAACGCCCTCTCGTCAATATCCAATGGCGTGAGGAGGGTAATCATAACCAATGCCTCGCATCTGGATGGATGTCACGGCACGAGGATTGAAGGGTGAAATCAGGAAATCGAATCCTTTACTTTGAAAGTTGGAAATTAAAATAAATCAAAAAAACTTATGAGAAAGATTAGAACTATTTTATGTCTTGTCTTCGCAACTGCAACAGTCTGCATGCAGGCTGGCAACATAATGCAGGACAACGGCAAGACAAAGGACGTGTTGAAGAAATGGACCCGCAAGAGTCCGGCAATCTCTGTCAACGGCTCTGCTGCGGGCTCGTGCCACACGAACAATTCAGCATGGGGAAGTGCGGCAACGGATGCGCCGAAGATAATGTATGCGCCTTCCAAGGCTGGAGAGACATCAGCTGCCCCACAGCAGGGAAACGCATGGGGACTCCTGTCCGGACCCGACGACACACAATGGTATTATACCGAGGACTTCACCATGGACGGCTATTACTATGCCTCAGCCGTCATCACAATCTACGATTCAAGGCATGAGAAAAAAGGTGAGATAAGCGTCACGTCTCCAGAGGGAAAGAGTATCAACATGATACAACCTTTCGGATATGTAACCAACAAGTTCTTTGACAGGAACGACAAGAGCTACGAAGTGATGGTGAACGTACATACCATAGGCAACTCTTCCAATGGCTACAAGGATTCGTATGAGACGCAGGTGTATAACCTGTCGGGCGAACTCGTGAAGACCTATCCTTACTCAGCTGTAATGGTAATGGCTGACATCAACGCATGGACAAAATACCAGAGGCTGCTCCTGCCCTATGACGCAGAAGAGGATGGAGTGGAATACATCTACATAGACGTGGCGGAACCTGTTGGATATGGACAGACAGAACCTCAGGTGACACACACATTCAAGATACAGGCAGAACTGACAGACTACAGCGAGGGAGCATACCTAAACTTCTTTGCCATGGACGGAAAGCCAAAGTTCGTGCTGTCACACTACAAGAAACCGTACGTGTCAGGTTATGACGAGCAGACTTACGAGATGATTGTGACAGAGGACAACTCGTATGTCATGGAGACATATGACATGAACTACAATCTGGAAAACTCCATCGAGGCTCCTGTCGAGAAACCGGAAGACGCACTATACAGATTCGCAGCTTTCGGACAGTTCTCCGACAAAGACCTGTCCAAGAACTATTATACCACAGATGGCAACAACGGCTATGTGGTGACATTCGCCGACTACCTTACCTCCACAGACGATTACAGATATTCATTCAACGTATATGATGCCGACGGTCAGTACCAGAAGACCATCTGCGAGAATGTTGTGAACACATGGTCGAAACTCAACGACATAGAGGGACAGAGCGACCAGATAATGTTCATGCTCATGGATGGAGATAAGGAAGAGATTCAGATGATAGACATTCCGAGCTGCGAGAAGAAAACCCTGATACCATCCACCATTAACGAGGAAATGATAACCACAAACCTTAACAGATATCCAAAGGGTGACAGCTATCAGTATGCAGTAAGCATGGCAAGTGCGGATGCCGACATATACGGAAACGTGATTGCAAGGATTGGATGGTACAATACCGACTTGAGCTTCGACCATTTCACTAATTTCAACCTTGGTCCAAACGGTGAACTTTTCCGTCCCTTGCTCAACAGCACCTCGATGAATCCGTATCTTTTCGATACCGACGACGAACTTGAGTATGTCTTCATAGCAAAGAAGAAAAAGGAAACAGGCGAGGGACTTGACGATGTGCTTATAGTAGCCAACGAGGATGGTTCTGAAATTTACTCATTCTGTGGCGACGACAGCAAAGGAGCATTGAGAACGGCTCTGCTGCTCACGGAAAATACAAGCACACCAGAACTGGCAGTTATATGCTACAACTACAACACCGAGATTTACACACTTGAATTCGAACAACTTCCATTCGTGAAATTTGCAAAGGGAGGCGACGGCTCACAAGACTCTCCATACCTCGTCTCCACATATGGAGACATGGAGATGATTGCAGCAGAGCCAACAGCTTGCTACAAGCTTGCCAACGACATCGACATGGACTACAACCAGGGCAAGTGGACTCCCATCAGCAACTTCACAGGAAGTATAGACGGAGACGGACATTCTCTCAACAATCTACATATAGACACTAACGAGAGTGGAGCCGGACTCTTCAACACGCTTGGCAAAGGTGCGAAAATCAAAAACCTCGTAATGGTAAAGCCTGTCATAGACATCAACTCGTCGAACTACAATGCCGGAATACTGGCAGCAACAGCAACAGGCGACACCATAACGGGCGTGCACGTATATGATGCCATAATAAACGATGCATCAGGCAATGTTAATGCAACAGTTGGAGGTATCATCGGAATGGCTTCCGTATATAGCGAAATTCAGGAATGCTCCTTCAACAATGGAGAAATAAACGTTCCTGCCTCTACAAATGTAGGAGGCATAGCTGGAGACACCAGAACAAGCTCAAACGTGGTGGCATCTGCCGTGTCTGGAACAATAACGGCAACCTCATCTGTGGGAGGTATGGTAGGAACCACGGGAAAAGACTCGAAAGTCGTTGACTGCCATGCAAACGTAAACATCAATGCCAAGAACTCTATTGGTGGTATCGTAGGCTACAGCTCTTCAAGAGCTGCAATAACAAGATGTTACGCAGAGGGCACACTCACGGCTTCCGACAAAGGATGGGACGGATATTCAACAGCCGGAATAGTAGGCTCATTGACAAGCGACTGGACAAGAAGCACAGATGTTGTCATAGATGGTTGTGTGGCTGACGTAGCCCTTCAGGTGGCAGACGGAAGTGATGCAGATGCCACCATGAACCGCATTGCGGGATTCACGATAGCAAACGAAAGCTATGAACCTGGCGAAACAATACTTACGGAACTGGGACTCGACAACAATTACGCAACAACCTCAACAACCATAGCAGGCATCAGCTTGACAAGCGACGACGCAACAAGCGTCAACGGAAAGGACTTGAGCGAGACAGACCTCAACAGCGCATTCTTCACGACACTTGGATACGCTTACGGAGAAAATGTATCGTCACCTTGGAAGGGTGAGAACAATATTCCTGTACTCTATTTTGAGGACGTTCCTGCCGCTATCGTGCTCAGCGACAAGGAACTAAGTCTGACTGAAGGCGACACAGCTGACATGACAGCTACTATATATGGTGGCATGGCAGACGACATGGTAGTGGAAAGCTCTGACAACGAGATTGTTGACGTGACAACAGAAAAGACATCTGACAACACTCTCCTTATTCATATCAACTGTCTCAAGGCTGGAAGTGCAACCATTACCGTAACGGGTGGCAAGATATCGGCAACCTGCAACATCATGGCTGTCACCAACGCCATCAACGCTCCTGTAGCTGGCGACAACATACAGATAGCCATTGGCAACGGAACCATAAACGCTCCTGGCGCCAAGAAACTAACTGTTTATGCTGCCGACGGAAGAATAGTAAGGACTGCAAACGCAAGCCTTGTCTCTACAGCATCTATGCCAAAAGGCGTATATATTGCCGTGGCAACTTCTGCCGACGGACAGACTTCTACCGTCAAGTTTAACGTGAAATGAGCCTATGGCGTAGCCTTGTGCACGCCACATGACATATAAGAGTAGGACCTGTGGCAAAATACCAAATAAGCTACAGGTCCTGTCTTCATTATAGAGAGAAAATCATTAATGCTCACGCAAAGCATTGCATTGGCACTTGCAAAGCATTGCATTGACACTTGCAAAGCATTGCATTGGCACTTGCAAAGCATTGCATTGGCTCACGCAAAGCATTGCGGTGAAACTTGCAAACTATTGTATTGCGAGCTGCAACAGGCATACATGGAAACCTTGCAAGAAAGTTTGAGCAGTAGCTTTCCGCTAAAGAAAGAGTAAAAATAAGTTAAATGGGGAGAAACATTCAGATTATCCTGTAACTTTTTACACGCATATTCGTCATTAAATTGTAGAACGATGAAAAATATCAGTTTCCGCAACGATGTGTTGCCAATGAAGAACGAGTTGTTTCGACTCGCATTGCGAATCACCAGAAATGCCCAGGAGGCAGAAGACGTGGTGCAGGAAACTTTGATAAAGGTATGGGACAGGCGCGACAGCTGGCATCTGATAGACAACATCGAAGCATTCTGCATGACCACATGCCGCAACATGTCGATAGACAGATGCAGGAAACTCGACAACTCCCACCTGTCGCTCGGACAGGAGATTGTCCAGATTCCATCGGGGGGAAACAATCCGTTGGAGCACACAGCTGTAAGCGACAAGGTTGAACAGGTCAGATTGCTGATAGCCTCATTGCCAGAGAAACAGCGTACCTGCCTTCATCTAAGAGACTTCGAAGGAAAGTCGTACAGAGAGATTTCCCAGATAATGTCGATAACAGAAGAGCAAGTGAAAGTGAGCATCTTCAGGGCAAGACAA
This sequence comes from uncultured Prevotella sp., assembly GCA_945875635.1. Classification (GTDB taxonomy): domain Bacteria; phylum Bacteroidota; class Bacteroidia; order Bacteroidales; family Bacteroidaceae; genus Prevotella. Next base: position 24,724 of record CAMCLD010000012.1, on the reverse strand, counting down.
ACAATTAAACAAAAGTTTCAGAAGATTGATGAATATGGACTATAAATATATCGAGCAATTGTTGGACAGATACTGGCGATGTGAGACATCGCTGGAAGAGGAAGACATTCTCCGTGCTTTCTATTGTCAGAAAGACATACCGGAAGGCATCGAAAGATATAGGTCTTACTTCCTCTCTCAGACCGAGGACAGGCACTCAAGCCCACTTGGCGAGGATTTCGACAAGAAAATACTTGCTGCGACAGAAGGTGGTGATGTGGTAAAAGCAAAGACTATTACCTTAAGCCAGAGACTGATGCCTCTGTTCAAAGCCGCAGCAGTAGTGGCGATTGTCATTACTCTTTGCAACGCCATGCAGACTCCTTTCAGTTCTGAACAACAGGTTGAAACAAACCTCTCGCAAACTCCGGCTGCCAAAGATGGTGCTACTGTGGCAAAGGCTGACACCTTAAAGGCAGACTCATCAAGGGCTGCCAAGGTTGCCAACAATGCAGTCTTGATAAAGTGATTTTTCTAAGCTTCTCTATAAATAAATAATCATTTAAGTTAAAACAAAACGCATAAGGCTGTGAAGTCTTAATCTCTCAAATTTTTCATAACATATAAATTTCTTGTTAATAAGCCGGCATTCCAGATGGGATGCCGGCATTTATTATATTGACGCCAAACATTTCTTAGACATTGTCACCTGCTCTCATCACTACCCTTACGCGTACTTAAAATGAATTGCAACAGGGAAGGAACGAAAATGCAACATGAAAACAAGATGCCCATTATCATGTGACGCTCGCTTCCATGGAACAAGTCAATCATCTTGCCATCCGACATGTCTGGCATTAAATGGAACATGACAAACGCTATGCTGTTGTTGACCCAATGTATTACCATACCGGGCACGATACTTGAGGTGCGCCAATAGACCCAGCCCAATAGCATGCCCATGATGAAAGCGTGGATTCCCTGGGCAAGATTCATGTGCGTTACTGCAAACAATAGTGAAGTGATGACAATGGCAATCCAATGGTGCCTGCCAAGAATCTTAAGCAAGCCTCTGAGAATGGCACCCCTGAAAACAATTTCCTCCGTAACAGGAGCAAGGATGCCTATCACCATGTAGCCCCATGGCTCCTTCATGATTCCCTCAAACAAAACCTCCACATTCTCGGGCATGGACAACTGTATCTGCTCATACACCCACTCCAACGGCAGTATGGTGCCGACAGCCATCAAGGCTACCCATATTATTGCCCTCCATGGGCGCTGGCGAATCCATGGGTTGGACGTGGGAATCCATTTCATAGCCACAAACAGCACAATAACAATCATACTGCTCACTATACTGCTTGCCACTAATAATTTGCCAGCCTCGCCTGTTGTCATCAAGTTTGTCACGTCTTGGAAAGTCAAGCCTTTCATTTGGGCGTAACATACTGCAATGGTAATCTGGACTGCACATTCTATTAGCAGAAACACCACTAAATATAATGCCACGTCAAGCAATTCTCTTACTTTTCTATTCATTTCGTTCTTGTTAGTTAAATATCGCAAGTTTAAAACATGTCTTCTTTTATCGAAAGCGGAATGACGGAAGATTTCTTTTATCGAAAGTGGACCGACGGAAAGGATTCCGGAAAAGTCATTTTGCTCTCTTGGGAGCCAATTCCTCTGAGAGTATCTGCCTTGTCATGACTTCATCTTCCGACAGCTGGTTCACAAGTTCGGAAACCGAATCAAATTTCTTCTCCCTGCGTATCCTACTCACAAAAGATAATTTCACGTCCTTACCATATATATCGGCGTTGAAATCAAGGATATGAACTTCCACGCTCAAGGAACAACGGTTGAAAGTGGGACGCATACCTATATCCATCATGCCTTGGAAAACTTCTTGACAGCCTGCAATCTCTACCCACACGGCATAAACACCTGAAGCGGGCAGGAGGACATCGTCAGGAACTCTTATGTTTGCCGTGGGGAACCCCATCTTCCTTCCCTGCTGGAAGCCTCCAACGACGACTCCCCTTATCGAGAATGGCCTGCCAAGGAATGATGCAGCTCGCTCCACGTTGCCCTCACCAACCATTGTGCGGATAGAGGAGGAACTTATGACATCGCCGTCATTGGTCAACGCAACATCCTGTCTTACATCCACATCCATTTCCCTGCCATAGGCTCTGTATTCCTCGAAACCCTCTGTGCGGTTATGCCCGAAACGGCTGTCAAAGCCTATTACGAGGGTGCTGACGTTCAATTGCGTCTTCAATATCCTTCGCATGAAGTCACGAGCTGAAAGTGATGCCGTCAAACTGTTGAATTCCACAATAGCACAATTGTCAACGCCCGTTTCTGCCAGCAGCCCAATCCTCTCCTCTGCTGTTGTGATGAGCCTTGGCTGCCTTTCCGGACAAAACAAGACTGACGGATGACGGTCAAGGGTCACGACCATCGACTCTGTCCCATTCCTTAATGAAGCCTGCACGACATCGCCTATTAGCTTTCTGTGCCCCTTGTGCAAGCCGTCAAAGAAACCTATTGTAGCCGTCTGGGCTCTTTCACACAGAGGTTGCTCTGCAATGGAATGACAGGCATTTACCTTAATAATTCTCATGTCAAGTATATTGTATTCTGTTGACCAAGTCCTCATGACAGTCCACAACTGAGCCAGTAGTCATCGTCCTTGTTCCATAACGAATGTATGCCCACTTTTGTTGCCGCGTCGCAGTTTACCTTGGAATCGTCGATGAACAAGGTCTCGTCTGGCGTTATACCAGCCATTCCTACGACTCTTCGGAATATTTCCGTATCTGGCTTGGCAAGGTGCAATCTGTATGAGAGAAAGACATCGTTGAAAAGTTCATGCAGACCGTGACCTTCATGCCCGAGAAGAACATTCTCACACTTGTCCCAATGCATGTCGTTGGTATTACTGAGCAGATAAACGTTATATTTCCGCCTGAGCAGCAATAGGCGTTCCAGCTTCGACTGCGGAACATTGCCCAACAGCTCATTCCATGCCCATACGATTTTATCATCGGGAATGTCCTTGCCTACAAGTTCCCTTACCCTGTTGCAGAATTCATGGCTGTCAATATTTCCTATCTCTGCGTCAAGGAACAAATCTTCAACTCTATGCTCCTCGACATATCTCGCTATCTTGCCTGCTCCTATAAAGTGGAACGCTTCTATGCATCTCTCGGGTCTGAGAGGCACTATGACCCCACCAAGGTCGAATATTATGTTGCGTATTTCTTTACTTTCAGTCAACACCATATACCAAATCATGCTTTAGGTTTGCAAAATTAGTAAAAAAAATACTCGTAATTGATTAATGGTTAAATAAAAATTACTAAATTTGCAATTGTCAACATAATTATTAGATATTATGAGAAACGCGTTCGTGAGTGTTTACCGTTTCTATCGCGATGGGTTTGCGGAAATGAGGCTTGGAAAGGTGTTGTGGCTTGTCATATTGATAAAGCTGTTCATCATTTTCATAATCCTCAGGCTGTTCTTCCTACCCAACACCCTGAACGAGAAGGCTGCAAATGGCGACAAAGCGGAATACGTATCGAGCCAGCTCGTTGAAAGGAGCCATGAAAACACAAGATGACCGACAAATAACCCCAAAAAACAATAACAATCATGTACAATTTATTACTATCTGTTGATGTAGCATCCATTGATTGGTCGCGCGCCCAGTTCGCCCTCACAGCCATTTACCATTGGCTATTTGTTCCATTAACCCTGGGACTAGCCCTTATAATGGGCATCATGGAGACATGCTATTACAAGAGTGGCAAACCTTTCTGGAAGGACGTAGCTGTATTCTGGCAGAAACTGTTCGGCATCAATTTCGCCATGGGAGTAGCCACAGGCATTATCCTTGAGTTTGAGTTCGGAACGAACTGGAGCAACTATTCCTGGTTTGTCGGAGATATCTTCGGCGCACCTCTTGCCATAGAGGGCATCGTGGCATTCTTCATGGAGAGTGTCTTCGTTGCCGTCATGTTCTTTGGATGGAACAAGGTGTCTGGAGGATTCCATCTTGCATCAACATGGCTCACAGGACTTGGAGCCACCATCTCTGCATGGTGGATTCTCGTTGCTAATGCCTGGATGCAATGCCCGGTAGGATGCGAGTTCAATCCTGATACGGTGCGCAACGAGATGGTTAGCTTCATGGATGTAGCACTATCCCCGTTCGCTGTTGACAAGTTCATTCATACAGTCATATCCTCGTGGATAATAGGTGCTGTCTTCGTGGTTGCCGTCAGCTCGTGGTATCTGCTAAAGAAGAGAGAGGAGAAACTCGCAAAGGCAAGCATCAAGATAGCTTCCGTGACAGGACTTGCCGCCACGGTGCTCGCCCTTGGTTCAGGCGACTCGTCGGCTGTCAGAATTGCAAAGGTACAGCCTATGAAACTGGCAGCCATGGAGGCTCTCTACGAGGGTGGCAACGGAGTAGGACTTACTGCCTTCGCATTGGTCAATCCTTTTGAGCAACCCGACTATAAGGCAAGGGAGCAACATCCCCTGCATGTCAATATCCCTAAAGGACTCTCCGTGCTTGCAACGCACAACCCCGACGCTTACGTGCCTGGAGTAAACAACATACTAAGGGGGTATGTAGGAAATGACGGAGTGCCTGTTCCTTCCGTAAAAGAGAGGATGGAGAGCGGGAAAAAGGCTATCAAGGCTCTTTCCGACTACAGACAACTCAAGGGCAAAGGCAACACGTCGCCTGAAATAACAGCCAGTTCCGAGAAAATCCTTAAAGACAACATCTCTAACTTCGGATATGGATATCTGAACAACGAGAATGACGTTGTGCCATACATTCCCGTTTGTTTCTACGCTTTCAGGATAATGGTTGGCGTAGGCACACTACTTATTCTCTTCTTTGCCATACTCACCTTCATGGCTTTCAGGACAGAACTCAAAGGTAAGAAATGGCTTCTCATGGCCGGAATTATCATGCTCCCCCTCGGATATATAGCAAGCGAGGCTGGATGGATATTGGCGGAATTCGGAAGACAGCCATGGGCAATACAGGATATGCTTCCCACACGTGCAGCAGTCTCTGACATAAACGCTTCTTCCGTTGCCACCACATTCTTTATATTCCTCGCTCTGTTCACTACACTTCTTGTCGTGGAAATAAGCATCATGTGCAAGCAGATAAAGAAAGGACCGGAATATAGCTCTTAATGACCACATATATATTATGTACAAACTGAAAACCGATTGACTAAATATCAGTAAGCAAATATAAACTTGCAAACCTTCAACAAACATCTTACAATTATGACATATACATTCTTGCAACACTATTGGTGGTTCATAGTCTCTTTGCTCGGGGCATTACTCGTTTTCCTGATGTTCGTACAGGGCGCAAACTCCTTGTCCTCCAGTCTCGCTAAAAATGACATGGAGAGTAGAATGATTCTAAACAGCACAGGAAGGAAATGGGAGATAACATTCACCACACTCGTAACGTTCGGAGGAGCTTTCTTCGCTTCTTTCCCCTTATTCTACAGTACAAGCTTCGGAGGAGCATACTGGCTATGGATGCTCATATTGTTCACATTCGTAGTGCAGGCTGTAAGCTATGAGTTCCAGAACAAGCTGGGAAACATTCTTGGCAGAAGAACATTCAACGCCTGTCTATACATTAACGGGGTGTTTGGTCCTTTCCTACTCGGAGTGGCAGTAGCTACTTTCTTCAACGGAGCCAACTTCACGATAGAGAAAGGCAACCTTACATCACTACAGCCAATAATAAGCAGCTGGGCAAACGACAGCTATGGACTTGACGCCCTGCTCGACCCATGGAACATCTTGTTCGGACTTGCCGTGCTGTACCTTGTAAGGTCTCTCGGCATCTTGTATCTCATGAACAACATAGAAGACGAAAACATACGAAGCAGGGGAAGTGTAAGACTGGTAGGCACCTTCTCGGTTTTTCTTGTACTTTTCATCGTCTTCATAGTCAGGACGTTGATGAAGGAAGGACTGCAATGGAACGCAGAATCAGGAACATTTGAAGTCGTCTCTCTCAAATACCTCCACAACTTGTTGGAAATGTGGTATCTGCTCATTCCTCTTGCCCTTGGGCTCGTATCTTTGTTATATGGTGTCGTGCGCACAATAATAAGTAAGAAATACATAGGTGGCATTTGGTATGCCGGCATAGGTGTTGTGCTCGTTGTCCTTGTACTTCTGCTATGCGCAGGTTGGAACAACACAGCGTATTATCCTTCATTGGCTGACGTGAACAGCTCGCTCACAATATCAAACAGCTGTAGTAGCGAATTCACCTTACGCACAATGTTCTACGTTTCCCTGCTCGTTCCATTTGTACTGGCATACATAGTATATGTGTGGAGAGCCATGGACAGGAAGAAGATAACAAAGGAGGAAATGTCAGAGGGCGAACTATATTAATACATACTTCTAATCTATCTAACATACAATAACCAAACAGCCTCGACCTCAAAAGGCTGTTTGGCTATTTTTATATAGCTTAGACCTAACAGATTTCGTATTTAACCCAAATCGGTCATTAGAAAAGGACAAGTTTTTTCTAATGACCGATTTGGGATAAACTGCAAAAACATGTTTATTGTAGGGACCATTTGCAAACACATGTTAAAAATTACCTTGAAAATTGAAAATAATCATCAAAATACTTGCAGCATATTGTCAAACAACTTACCTTTGCAGTGTACTATTATGATAGTACACTATAACATGATTACAACAACTGTGCACTAAGCACATAAAACCCCAGAAATATGGAAATGATAATTACAGCTGCAACAGTAGCAACGATGTTCTTCAATTCAGCAACTTCAGAAAGCAACAACTATTTTTACAACGCTCAGATGGAGGATGGCAAGGTAGAAACGTTGAGTGTGATGAAGAACGATTGCAACATGCTTACAAACAAACTCCAGTATCGTTTTGTATATGACTCACAAGACAGGCTGTCTGTGAAAGAGGCTCTTCTTTGGAACGAAAGAAGTATGAGATGGGAACCGGACTATCGTCTTGACTATGCATATGCTGAGGATGGTTTCAGCATTTCTATGAGGAAATGGAACAAGAAGAAGGATGAATATGGAGAAGTGACAGAAAAAATGGACTATGCCATGGTGCTTGACAACGTTATGGCAATAAACCATTATGAGTGTATCAAGGGCGAGACTATGGAACTCAAGTCAAACATGCTTGTCATGAATCCAGACGAACGCCTACTTGCTTCAAAATGGACGGCAGAAGCGTTCTGAAAGAGAGAAAGAATGAGGAAACAATTTATAGAATCTATAATACTATATTATTATGATTAAAATAGAGGACATGAAATTCCTGTATGGAAAATACGAGGTATTTGAAAATCTGAACCTGGAATTCAAGGAAAATCACATTTATGGATTGCTTGGAAAAAACGGAACCGGCAAGTCAACTCTCTTGTATCTCATATCTGGTTTGCTGAAACCAAAAAGCGGTAACATAGAATTCGATGGAACCAATACTTTCAAAAGGCTTCCAGAGACTCTTTCAGACATGTTTCTCGTGCCTGACGAGTTTGACTTTCCTGACATGAAAATAGGCGATTTCATCAAGGTATATGCACCATTTTACACTAACTTCTCGAAAGAGAAATTCCAGAACTGCCTTACAGACTTTGGCATCACTGAAGTAAAGAGCCTGAAAGGCATATCACTCGGTCAGAAGAAAAAGATTTATATCAGTTTTGCTCTTGCCACCGGCACAAGACTGCTTATGTTTGACGAACCGACAAACGGACTTGACATTCCGTCAAAGGATATTTTCAGAAAGATAATTGCCAAGAACATGGAGGATGGACAAACTGTCATAATAGCAACTCACCTTGTCAATGATGTTGATGCGCTACTCGATGAAATCGTAATAATTAAAGATTCATCCGACATTTTCGAGGCTACGACATCGGATATTCAGGAAAGGTATGTATTTGAGAACCGCATGATGGCTGATGGAGAGGATGTTGTCTATTCAGAGCCTTCACCTCAAGGTTATTCTGTAGTAGCCACCAATATCTCCGGCAAGGACTCTCAGCTGGATTTGAACATGCTTTTCAAGGCTGTCACCAATAACAAATTGACGAAATAGAGAATACTATCAACATGAGTAACACGTTCTGTATAAAAAGACTATGGTTGGTCTATAAATGGCAGTTCATGTCCAATCCCAAATCGGTATTGTACTTGGTATTGACATTTATCGGCATCCCTCTGTTGCTATGCTCATTATGCGTGATGGGAATGTTTGGTCCGGAAAATGACATACATGTCCGTTTCATGAATGTTGTTGACATAATGATTGGCGTGTATTTCGGTTTCTCCATAGCATTATCGGTCATTTCGGCAAAAGTATTGGATGAAAAGAAGAATAGGATGACCATATTGACTCTACCGGCATCAAACGAGGAAAAGGTCGTTGGAATGTGGCTTTACGGCTCCTTATCTGCCATGTCTATCACTTTCTTGTCCATGACACTTGGCACCTTCCTGTTCCTGAACTATGGAATGCCTTTGATGACATCTCACGATGGAGGAGAGTTTTTCAGCCTGATGGAGGAAAAGGGATGGTTCTCCAATGCCTATATCATACGCTATATATACACGTATTTCGAAATACTTGTGATACAAACCATGATATACGTTGGGTGGATTATGTCAATAGGCAATTACCTAAAGCGCATTCTAATTCTGGTAGGTGGAGCATGTTTGCTGGGAATAGCTTATTTAGAAGTATATTTCTACCATTCCACGGCACTTGAAGCCGATGAAATCAACATATTTGCCGTAAACTTGCCTCTGACATTAGTCTGCATGTATCTCTCTTACCGCACATTTTGCAAAATTCCAGTTTAATAGAAATAATTGTATTTAATTATGAAAAAGGACAGAATTAAAAATGAAATAAGGGCATTGTGGTATAACAACCGCAAGACAGACATCATACTTGTTGCAGCATCTTTCCTTGTGACGATTGCTCTTCTCATAACGATAAACGGATTAAGATGCAATCCTGAAGATGCATCAATCTTGGAGAAAGCAAATTCTGCTACCATGCTTATTGGCACATTTATGGCTTTGATTATGGCTGTCAGGAGTTCAATGGTGTTCAACGAGCTTTCCAACCGCAGTTCCCAGATGAGAATGATGTTGTTTCCATCCTCTATGTCGGAGAAATACTGGGCGCGACTTGCCTATATGTTGGCGATAACCATTATAGCCTGTGGAATGGCTTCAGACCTCGCCATTGGCATGTGGCTGTTGTTCCAGCCACATGAGTTGACGGGAAAATTATACCCTGTTCTGTTTGGATTGACTACAAACATAGGAGACGGTATGTCGATGAGTCCATTACTTCTGTTGGTAGGATTTGTCAACTGGATTGCTGCCTATCTCGCTTATACTGTAGGAGCCACATATTTCAGGAAGCACACATTCCTATATACGTCGCTGGTCTTGTGCGTGGCATATTTGCTGATTATATTGGCAACGGGCGTGCTTGTAGGCATATACGTAGCCACACATGAAATCACACGATCCTTGGAAGATGAACTGACAAAGAGCATCTTGAATATTTATCCTGTCTTAGACTTGCTTGTAATGCCGTTTATAATAGCTATATTGATATTCTGGTCGTACAGGCGGTTTGTGAGAATACAATATAAGAACAAATAAAACCGATTACGAAATAAGACTCTCGACTATTATGAATTTCAACAACGACAAACCCATATATATACAGATGGCTGACCGTCTCTGCGACGAGATAATATCCGGTAAATACAATGCAAATGACCGCATACCAAGCGTAAGGGAGTATTCCGTGCTTCTGGGTGTGAATACGAACACAGCCGTCAAGACTTATGAGAATCTGGCTCGGGAGGAGGTGATATACAATAAAAGAGGACTTGGCTATTTCGTCAGCCAAGGAGCAAAGGAAAGAATCATGGAACAGAGACGGAAAGAATTCCTTGAGAGCACCTTGCCTGAGATGTTCCGACAAATGTCACTTCTTGAGATAAATATCGATGAAATCGCTGAAAAATGGAAAGATTATTCAAAATGAGAATAATGTAAATCTGTTTCAGACATGAAACCTCGACAACACAACAATCCGGAATCTTTCATAAGACCGATTTGTACTAAACGATTGATACTTTGAAAAAGTCCCTCTCCACATTGGTGAATGCAGGAGGGACTTTATCATTATTTTGCGGTTTCATCGTTATAGATGTGAAAACCATACTATTTAAAATCGCCTTTTTCGATAAGGTATTCTGCTATCTGGACCGCATTAAGGGCAGCACCTTTTCTAATCTGGTCGCCTGTGAGCCATAAGGTTATTCCGTTGTCTGTTGCAAGGTCCTTGCGTATTCTGCCTACATAGACATCATCTTTTCCTGCGCTCTCAAGCGGCATAGGATAGATATATTTCTGAGGGTCATCCTTAAGGGTGACACCTGGAGCTGTGGCAAGCACTTCCCTTACCTGTTCAACTGTAATGGGGTCTGCTGTCTCTATCCACACAGACTCGGAGTGTGAGCGGAGAGAAGACACCCTCACGCATGTGGCACTCGTGCGCACATCGCTATGCATTATTTTCCTTGTCTCATTGAACATCTTCATCTCCTCTTTCGTATAGTCGTTATCCGTCATAAGGTCTATTTGCGGTATGACATTATACGCCAGCTGATGTGGGAATTTAGATATTGTCTTTGCCTCTCCAGTCTCAATCAGTTCTTTATATTGTTGTTGTAGCTCAGCCATGGCAACGGCTCCTGCTCCACTCGCACTCTGATAGCTGGAGATATGTATTTTCTTTATATGCGACAGCTTTTCGATGGGCTGAAGCACGACAACCATCATAATTGTAGTACAGTTTGGGTTGGCTATAATACCACGCGGACGTTTGAGCGCATCTTCCGCATTAACTTCCGGTACCACAAGAGGCACGTCATCATCCATCCTGAATGCACTTGAATTGTCTATCATCACGGTACCATATTTCGTGATTGTCTCTGCGAAATCCTTAGAGGTACCGCCACCAGCTGAGACGAAAGCTACATCGATATCCTTAAAGTCATCGTTGTGCTGCAATAATCTTACCTCGCATTTCTTTCCCTTGAACTCATATACGCTTCCTGCCGAGCGGCTTGAACCAAACAATACGAGTTCATCGATTGGAAAATTTCTCTCTGCAAGTATGCGCATCAGTTCCTGTCCTACTGCGCCGCTTGCCCCAACAATTGCTGCTTTCATACTAATAACTATTCTAAATTAAACTTTTATACGGCACAAAAGTACACATTTTTTGCTCGAAATGTGTAGAATTTAATATTTTTTTTGCACCTTTGCAGTATAATTATCGTGACAGAGCGTTTTTTTAGTAAATACGAGCATGTTGGACATAACGAGATACCTACCGATAACCGATCCCACTCTGATATTCTTTGTGGTGTTGATGGTTATTCTTACCGCTCCAATCATCATGGGACGTCTGCGCATTCCACATATAATAGGGATGGTTCTTGCAGGTGTCCTGTTGGGTAAGTATGGTCTGAACATTTTGGAGCGTGATGCCTCGTTCGAGATTCTTGGAAATGTCGGACTACTCTATATCATGTTTCTTGCCGGTCTTGAGATGGACATGCAGGGATTCAAGAACAATGTCCGTCATGTGCTTGTTTTCGGCATCCTGACGTTTACAATTCCCTTCCTCATGTCCCTTCTCATGGGGTTATACATGCTTGACTATTCTATGCCTGCATCCTTGATGCTGGGATGCATAATGGCTTCAAACACCCTTATAGCCTACCCTATCGTGGGAAGGTATGGACTGCAGAAACACATGACAGCCACCCTGAGCGTAGGATCGTCCATGTTGTCGCTGCTGATATCGCTCATCGTTGTGGCAGCTATCGTCAACGCTTTCAGCACGTCTGGCGGCGGAACTTTGTTCTGGTTAGCATTCATTCTCAAGTTGGCTGCTTTCTGTACTGGTATGCTTTTCTTCATACCACGCCTTACACGCTGGTTCCTGCGCAGATATTCAGACTCCGTAATGCAGTTTACATTTGTAATGGCTGTAATGTTCCTAAGTGGTGCTTTCAGCGGTTTCATCGGACTTGAAGCTATATTTGGAGCCTTCTTTGCGGGTCTCATACTTAACCGCTTCATTCCTCATCTGTCTCCACTTATGAACAGGATAGAATTCATAGGCAACGCTCTTTTCATTCCTTATTTCCTTATTGGTGTTGGAATGCTCATTGATGTTAGCCTGTTGTTCTCGGGCGGAAAGATATTGTGGGTTGTCGTATGCCTCGTATTCTTCGGAACTGTGGGCAAGGGTATTGCTGCCTATCTGATGACATTCGCGCTTCGTCTTCCCTTAAAATGGGGAAACATGATGTTCGGACTTACGTCGGCACATGCAGCAGGAGCTATAGCCATGGTAATGGTGGGCAGGAAACTTGAAGTATCGCCTGGATGTTATCTTTTCGGAGATGATGTGCTCAACGGTATTGTAATAATGATACTCGTGACATGCATCATATCAAGCATCATGACGGAACATGCATCGAAGGCGATTCGCCTTCAAGACAAGGACATTCCCCAAAAACTTGCGGTAAGCAATGATGACGAGAAAATGCTGCTGCCTGTCAAATATCCTGAATATGCCGACAACCTTCTCTCCATGGCTATACTCATGCGCAATCAGAAACTGAACAGAGAAATAGTGGCTCTTAATGTTGTGTATGACGATGTCAATGCCGGTAATAACCAGACGGAAGGCAGACGTCTGCTTGAGCATCTTCAGCATGCAGCAAGCGCATCGGATGTCCACTTGCAAACTCAGGTACGTATTGCTGCCAACATAGCCAATGGCATAAAACATGCATTCAAGGAGTTTCAGGCATCGGAGATTATCATGGGACTCCATTTCCACAAGGAGATAAGTTCAAAGTTCTGGGGAGAGTTCACCCAAAGTCTTTACAACGGACTCAGCAGGCAGATTACAATAGCCCGCATAACCCAGCCCCTCAACACCATCAGGCGAATACAGGTGGCTGTGCCTTCGCGTGCCGAGTACGAACCAGGATTTTACAGGTGGCTTGAAAGGCTTGCGAGACTTGCCGGCAATCTTGACTGTAGGATTGGTTTCAACGGTAGAGATGATACAATTTCGCTTATCCGCCAGTACATTTCCAACTACCATAGTAGCGTCAGGGCGGAGTATCAGGAGATGCAACATTGGAACGAGTTGCCAAAACTGGCATCAACCATCAAGGAAGACCACATGTTTGTCATAATAACAGCCCGCAAGGGAACCGTATCTTACAAGAATGCCCTTGAGCGTCTGCCTGACGAGATAAACAGGTATTTTGCCGGAAGGACACTTGTCATAGTATTCCCCGACCAGTATGGCGACAACAATGAACTCATGACATTCGCACAGCCTCAACACACAGAGGAGAGTAGTGCTTATGATATGTTGTTGAAGAAACTAAGAAAGTGGACCAGAAACAGTTCTAACTGATTAGCAACATTGGCAGGCAAAATGAATATGGTACATGGTTTCATATGGTCGGTTTAGTCATCAGCTTATTCAACTCACGAGCTGGAACAAAATCGATTAGTTGAGAGACTCGAGTAGAATATAGAATTAAAAACATAAATAATATGATTGATGTTTCGGGTGTTACCAAAAGTTTTGGAGCCTTGCAGGTATTGAAGGGCATCGACCTTCATATCAACAAGGGAGAGATTGTAAGTATAGTGGGACCAAGCGGAGCGGGCAAGACCACTCTGTTGCAGATAATAGGCACACTTGACAAGCCCAACGGGGGAAGGGTGCTTATAGATGGCGTTGATGTATGCGGTCTATCGTCAAACAAGCTCAGCGACTTCCGCAACCAACATATTGGTTTTGTCTTTCAGTTCCATCAGCTCCTGCCTGAGTTTACCGCACTTGAGAACATAATGATTCCAGCCTTCATAGCAGGCGAAGGTAAAGGCAAGTCGAAAACCAGGGCAGAGGAACTGCTTGATTTCATGGGATTATCAGACAGGGCATCGCATAAACCTAACGAGCTTTCAGGTGGTGAGAAGCAAAGGGTGGCTGTGGCGAGAGCACTTGTCAACAATCCTTCGGTAATACTCGCCGATGAACCTTCCGGTAGCCTTGACTCGAAAAACAAAGAAGAGCTCCACAGTCTTTTCTTCCGTCTGAGAGAGGAACTTGGACAGACGTTTGTGATTGTCACACATGACGAGACACTTGCGTCCATCACAGACAGGACAATAAAGATGAAAGATGGATTGTTGCAGGCAGACGCATCAATTGAGACAACAGAATAACCACCTTTGAAAAATTACATCAGTATGGCTAATATAATTAAAATAGGTGAATATAATAGGCTTGCAGTATGCAAGAAAGTGGATTTCGGCATTTATCTTGACGGTGGAGATGAGGGCGAGATACTCATGCCACGCAAATATGTTCCAGATGGACTGGAAGAAGGAGATACCATCAATGCCTTTGTCTATCTCGATCAGGAAGAGAGGCTCGTGGCTACGATGGAAACGCCAAAAATGCTTGCAGGTGAGTTCGCATGTCTGGAATGCACGTGGGTTAATGAGTACGGAGCTTTCCTCGACTGGGGTGTCACTAAAGACTTGTTCTGTCCGTTCAGAGAGCAGAAATCAAAAATGCGCAAAGGCGGCAGATATATAGTCCATGCCTTCATAGACAAGGAGAGTTATAGGCTTGTAGCATCTGCAAAAATTGAGCGTTTCCTTGACAAGAGACATCCTTCATACAGTCCTGGCGATACTGTAAGGGTGCTTGTATGGCAGCAGACAGATTTGGGCTATAAGGTGATTGTTGACAACAAGTATTATGGTCTGATATACCGAAACGAGATATACCGCCACCTTGACATAGGAGACGTACTGCCTGCCTTCGTTTCTGTTGTAAGGGATGACGGAAAGATTGACCTAACCCTCCAGCCCACGGGCAAAAGGCTCAAGGACGATGTAGCTGAGATGATACTATCCTATCTATACGACAATGATGGCATTTGTGCTCTTGGTGACAAAAGTGATGCGGAAGAAATAAAGGAATGCTTCCATGTCAGCAAGAAAGCGTTCAAAAGGGCGGTAGGCGACCTGTACAAGCGCAGGCTTATAACCATAGAGCCAACATGCATAAGACTTTCGGAAGAGAAAAAGTAGTATATTAGATGAGGAGTAAGGATGGGTGAGTTATGACCTCCCATCCTTACTCCTCAAAAAGTCTTAGAACTCAGCATTCTTTGGAGTTCTTGGGAACGGAATTACGTCACGGATATTCTGCATACCTGTAACGAAAAGAATAAGACGCTCGAAACCAAGTCCGAAACCACCATGTGGACACGTACCGTATTTACGAGTGTCAAGATACCACCACATATCCTTCATTGGTATTCCACGGCGTTCTATCTCGCCAATGAGTTTCTCGTAGCTTTCCTCTCTTACGGAACCGCCTATGATTTCTCCAATCTGTGGGAACAGCACATCTGTACCCTGCACAGTCTTTCCATCTTCGTTAATCTTCATATAGAAAGCCTTGATATCCTTAGGATAGTCTGTCATGATGACTGGTTTCCTGAAGTGATGTTCTACAAGGAATCTCTCGTGCTCACTTGCAAGGTCCATACCCCATGAAATAGGATTCTCGAACTTATGACCGTTCGCCACCGCTTCCTCAAGTATCTTTATACCTTCTGTATATGGAAGTCTGACAAAAGAGTCTTTAAGCACACCCTCAAGACGCTCGATGAGAGTCTTGTCTATCATCTGGTTGAGAAAGGCAAGGTCATCCTTACAGTTGTCAAGAGCCCATTTCACACAATATTTGATGAATTCCTCCTCAAGGTCCATGAGGTCGTTCAGTTCTATGAAAGCCACTTCCGGCTCAATCATCCAGAACTCTGCAAGATGTCTTGGGGTATTGGAGTTCTCTGCACGGAATGTTGGTCCGAAGGTATATATGGCACCAAGGGCAGTAGCTCCCAGCTCACCCTCAAGCTGTCCGCTGACGGTTAGCGATGTCATCTTTCCAAAGAAGTCATCATCATAGATAATCTTACCCTCTTCGTCTTTCTTAAGGTCATAAAGGTTCTTGGTCGTAACCTGGAACATCTCGCCTGCTCCCTCGCAGTCGCTTGCCGTGATGAGCGGAGTGTGGAAATAGAAGAATCCATGTTCGTGGAAGAACTGATGTATTGCTATCGCCATATTATGGCGTATGCGCATCACAGCTCCGAATGTGTTGGTGCGGAGTCTCATGTGTGCATGCTGGCGCATATACTCGAAAGACTGTCCTTTCTTCTGCATGGGATAGTCACTTCCACATAATCCATAGAGCTCTATAGTCTCACATTGTATCTCAACGGTCTGTCCCTTACCTTGACTTTCTACAAGGATTCCGCTGGCACTGAGGCATGCACCAGTGGTGATTGACTTGAGCATTTCGTAGTTATGACGGGAAGGGTCAACCACAAGCTGTATGTTCTTTATGGTTGAACCATCGTTAAGTGCTATGAAATCGACAGCCTTGCTGCTTCTATGAGTACGCACCCATCCTTTGACATTAATTTCTTTTCCATAGTCGGTGCTTCTCAGGGCATCGACAATCTTAGTCCTTTTCATAAAAATGTATTCTTGTGTTTGTTTTTACTCGAAAGCGCCCATACGCAGCATCTCAACCTCTTTCTCCGTGAGGAATCTCCAGTCGCCACGTCGGAGATTCTTCTTGGTCAGTCCTGCAAACAGCACCCTGTCAAGCTTCACGACTCTATAGCCAAGGCTCTCAAAGATTCTGCGCACTATGCGGTTCTTGCCGCTGTGAATCTCAATACCCACCTGACTCTTGTCGGTATTGCTTGCATATTCTATCTGGTCGGCATGTATCTCGCCGTCATCAAGTGTTATGCCTTCTGCAATCTGCTGCATGTCATGAGCTGTCACATTTTTGTCGAGATAAACGTGATAGACTTTCTTTTTCAGGAATTTAGGGTGGGTCAGCTTACTGGCAAGGTCGCCATCGTTTGTAAGCAGAAGCACACCTGTGGTATTGCGGTCAAGGCGTCCAACAGGATATATTCTCTCAGGACATACGTTCTTAACAATGTCCATCACAGTCTTTCTCTGCTGTGGGTCATCGCTTGTTGTAACGCAGTCTTTCGGCTTGTTAAGCAGTATATATACCTTTTTCTCAAGGTTCACAGGAGTATCCTTGTAGGTTATCTCGTCTGTACGCATAACCTTGGTGCCAAGTTCTGTCACCACCTCTCCATTAACCTTCACAAGTCCTGCCTGTATATGCTCGTCAGCCTCACGGCGGCTGCAAATACCAGCATTTGCAAGGAATTTGTTAAGGCGTACAGGCTCGTTGGGATCAAAGTTCTCTTCCTTGTACTCAATCCTCTTCTTCATGCTGTATTTAGCATTTAGATTGTAGCTGGGAACATGTTGTCTCATGCCACCCTGCTGCGGATGGTTGCCATATCCATAAGGTCTTGGGCGATAGCCTCCCTGCTGAGGTCTTGGCTGGTAGCCGCCCTCTTCATTATTGTATCTTGGACGATAGGCTCCCTGTTGTGGCCTTGGCTGGTAACCGCCCTGCTGAGGTCTTGGCTGATAGCCGCCTTGCTGTCTTGGCTGGTAACCACCTTGCTGTCTTGGCTGGTAACCACCTTGCTGTCTTGGCTGATAACCACCTTGATGAGGTCTTGGCTGGTAACCACCTTGCTGAGGTCTTGACTGATAACCACCTTGCTGTCTTGGCTGGTAGCCGCCCTCTTCATTATTGTATCTTGAATAGTAACCGGAATTACCATTCTGTTGATAATTATTGTTATATTTTGGACGGTAGCTGCTTTGTGGACGCTGCTGAGAACCACTCTGTAGTCCGCCTCCAAAGCCTTCCGGACGGAAGCCGCCCTCACCGTTGTTTCCTCTCTCACTGCTGTATGCACGCGTAGTCCTTATGCGTGGACGCTGCTGGCGTGCACTGGCATTATAGTCACTCTGATACCCTGCATGTCCTACAGACGGACGGCCCTCACGGCTGTTCCCATTCTCTTCGGCAGACTGTACAGGCTTGTTTTCCATTTCTTCCGACATTTCCTTCTAGTTTTTTGAGCCTCACGGCTCGGTTAATAATATGTTATCTTATTTCAATATCATTCATATTCCTGTATAATTGTGTGGCGTGATGGCAAGGATTTCCTTTTTAACATCATCACTCACATCAAGACCGCTGACAAAGTCATGTATCGATTCGGCTGTTATATGCTGGTTAGTACGTGTCAGTGCTTTCAATGCCTCATAAGGATGAGGATAGGCCTCCCTTCTGAGTATTGTCTGAACCGCCTCTGCCACAACAGCCCAAGTGGCATCAAGGTCGTTGTAAATTTTTTCCTCGTTGAGTATTAGTTTTCCAAGACCCTTTAGCGTACTCTGCATGGCAATGAGTCCATGTCCGAGTGGCACTCCGATGTTCCTCAATACGGTAGAGTCTGTAAGGTCACGCTGAAGGCGGCTCACAGGCAGTTTCATGGAAAGGAACTGCAACACGGCATTAGCAATGCCAAGGTTGCCCTCGCTGTTCTCAAAGTCTATAGGATTTACCTTGTGCGGCATCGCACTTGAACCCACTTCTCCCGCCTTTATCTTCTGCTTGAAATACTCCATCGAGATATACATCCAGAAGTCACGGTCAAGGTCAATGATTATTGTGTTAATCCTTTTTATGGCATCAAAGACGGCACACAAGTTGTCGTAGTTGCTAATTTGCGTGGTGTACTGCTCACGCTCAAGTCCCAGTTTCTCGCTCACGAAACGATTGCCGAAAACTTTCCAGTCATATTGTGGATAGGCTACATGGTGGGCGTTGTAGTTGCCTGTTGCACCACCAAACTTTGCACTTATCTTACAATTCCTAAGCTGGCTCAGCTGCTCGCGCAGCCTGTAAGCGAACACTTCTATCTCTTTGCCCAGCCTTGTGGGAGAAGCAGGCTGACCATGGGTCTTGGCAAGCATGGACACATCCTTCCATTCCTCAGCAAAAGCCTCAAGCTTGGCTATCAGCTCTTCTATCATGGGAACATACACATCAGCAAGGGCTTCTTTCAGCGACAAAGGCACACTCGTGTTGTTGATATCCTGTGAGGTTAGTCCGAAATGAATGAACTCCTTGTAGTTATCCAGACCTCCAATCTTGTCGAATTCCTCTTTTATGAAGTATTCCACAGCCTTCACGTCATGATTAGTCACCTTCTCTATATCCTTCACGCGGGCAGCACTGTCCTCATCGAAATTGCGGTAAATGTCACGCAACGTTTCAAACAGGTCATGGTTGAAACCTGCAAGCTGCGGAAGGGGCAACTCACACAATGTGATAAAGTATTCTATTTCTACCCGAATACGGTATCTGATAAGTGCATACTCTGAGAAATACTCTCCTAAACTCTCTGTCTTGCTTCTATAACGACCGTCTATAGGCGATACTGCGGTCAACACATCCAATTCCATTATTACTAATACGTATTATTGTGGCGCAAAAATACAAATTATTATTGACATAATGGCAATATGTGTACTAAAAAGTTGAAAAATACAGATTATTAATGCTTTCTGACAAACGAAACTTAATATATATGTTTGACAATGGCAAAGATATTGTTTTCAAAGGCAATAGAAACCATGAGGGACTCCAGTACCAGCGGTTTGGTACTTCAGTACCAAAATGGCAGTACTGAAAAGGATACTGAATGGGGGATTCCGGGTAAATTGAAAAGAGCGTATCAGGATTATCATACCCGATACGCCCATAAAATAAGTACACCTGATAGGACTCGAACCTACACGTCTGAGACACCAGATCCTAAGTCTGGCGCGTCTACCAATTCCGCCACAGGTGCAGTTTGCGGTTGCAAAGTTAAGACTTTATTGGCTAACAACCAAATTATTTCCTTAAAAGTTGTCTTGCAAACTCTATTATTGTGTCTTCTCCTCTATCAAGGTCGTCATCCTTGAGTGCGACATAATAGTCTGGCTCTATGCCGAATTCCGTGTCATTTCCGTCACGGTCGTACATGGGGCAGGCTGAGAAGCGCACACCCCATCCATTTGGAAGTTCGCTTGTGAAAGGTAGTCCTGCACCTCCACCTGTCTTGTCGCCCACTACGACTACTCCGGGACAGCACCTCATGTATTTGACAAACTCATTAGCTGCGCTATAAACAGAGCGGTTAGTTAGTATAGCTACCTTCTTTTGCCACCTCAGCCCCTTAGAAGGTTTGAGCCTCTGCTCTTCCATGGAGCTGAAATCAGAATGTCCCTTGCCTGTCTTATGCCTAATGTATCCCACAAGGATATCCTCATTGGTGAAGCGTGCTGCAAGTTCCTCAGCCGAGGTTAGCAGTCCGCCCCCATTGTCTCTTATATCAATGACGAGTCCGTTTGTGGGAGCGAGGAAAAGGAATATGTTGTCAAGGCTGCCACCACCCATGTTGTTCTCAAAGGTGGCACACCTGATGTACCCAATGTTGTCGTCGAGTATGCGGTATTTCATTCCCGATGCAATGCGGTAGTCTGTGCCAAGGTATTTACGTTCAAGGGTGTCAGAGAAATTAGAGGGATAGTCTTCATGCCACGACCACTCCCTGCCTACGTCGAAATCGGAATACAAGTTGACATGTCCGTCCCTCAGCTCGGAAAGCATCCTTGCCATAACCTCGAACATCTGCCCTTCTGTCATTCCGGAATGGAACTGGCGTACATATCTTTCGTGCACCTCGTCCCAGTCAAGTCCATAGCTTTTGTTCTTATAGTCGAAAAAGCAATAATGCTCGTCTATTATCTTCCATAAGGCCTCGAAATTGCCGTTTGGACTGTCCTCGTATTCATCCTCATCGATGCACGATATGAGACAAAACGCACACATCAGCATGGAGTATATATATATAATAAGGTATTGTCGCTTCATATTACAGATAGTGTTTTATCTTGGACGGTATTTTGTTATGGAGAAATGCCTGACTATTCCAAGCATGAACATGTGGGAATAGTTATGGTACTTGAGTTCGTTAACCTTAGACTGGCGGCAGTCGCCCATATATCCAATCCTTACCCACGTCTTTCCCAATGGGAAATCAAGGGATAGGCTATGGCTCAGCGACGGGGCATTTCCCGGATATGTGAAAGCTATGTTGTGGTCGTAGTCGCCTTTGTTGAATATCTCATGATATGATTGCCCGTAATTGGGCGAGAACATGATGCCGGCGAGAGGAACGAACACCTCGTAACGCAAGGAGAAAGGTTTGTGCCATGCATTGAAATTATATACCGCCGCTGCTGACGGGACTATAGACAAAGACATCTTAGCCTGTGCAGGATTATTGCCGTTTCGCAAATTGTAGATGAATCCCAACAGGACATCAGCACCGGCTCCAGCCTCAAGATGCAGTTTTCCTCCCATCGCGTTCCAGTTATATCTCCATGCATAGTGGAAATTATAATATCCGCCTATCTCGTCATTGTTGTCAGCACGGTTGTGCGCCTTAAGAAGTTCTCCCTGATGGGAAAGTACCATGGAAAACCTATCGAACCTTGTGGGTTTGGTGGTATGCGACATATATCGCATCTCAATTCCTGTATATTTTTCCGGAGAGAGATACGTATCAAGTACATCTGTCGCACCCACGGCAATCATTCTCGCATTATGGACAATACGACTATCTATGTTATGGGCTGCTGACACGCTGTCGCCTCCGTCCTGGGCTACAGACACGACAGGCTGCAAAAGCAAGGCAGCCAACAACGACCTTATGATACCGTTAATATTCATCTGGGAAAAGGCTTAATTGTCCTGTCATCTCGTCAATAACCTGCTGCTCACTCTTGCCGGCATCAGGGTCAAGATTCTCCATATCCTCAACTTCGTCATCGCAGTCTGGTTCCTCCTTCTCCTCAGGCATTCTCAATGGTTCAAGTTCCTTTATGCTGTCTGTCACCCATGTAGTTATCCTCTTGCCCTTGGCCTTGAATCCCTTCACTCCGACAAACGTCTCTGCGTCAATCTCCACGGATGGTCTTGCCGAGTCAACACCTCCGAATGTCACCTCAATGCGCGGATAGACGGTATCACTAAGCAGGCACAAAGTTGAGGAAGGATTGTCGCCTACGAAATTCTGATGTTTTTTGCCAGCCTCCATTATAAACCGTTTCAGATATGGGTATCCTTGATTGTCAGCATCGAGCACGACAGCTGTCCACACCTTGTTGGCATCAAACTTCTCAATGCGCAGGATATTGCTCTCATAGTGATTGTTGGCATCGAAGTCGGTCACGTAGAAATCACCATTGGCAAGTACTACAAGTATCTTGTCGCCATCGCTGAACTCGCCAAGGCATCTGCCATGCTCCTCGTAATTAATGCGGTTCACATCCGGGTCGAACCATACCATCCTACCTCCGAGAGTCGAACGGCCATGGCTCTTCAGACCTATCCTATGCACAGGCTTCTTGGTAAGGATGTTGCCTTTAGAAGCCCTTCCCTTAATCTTTACATCTGCGAAACTTCTCTCAAGGAATATTCCCATCCTTGATTTAGTGGCAACGGTAGCATCCAATGTAACCTTGATGGTCTCCGCCTCTCCATTGGGATTGGCTGTGAAATACATGACCTTAGAGCCTGGAGTGCCCTGAGTGAGGTCATATTCTTTGTCTCTCGTTATGCTCGAGACGTTAAAACGTTTGATGAAACAGAAGCCTTTCTTTCCATCACGGAATACAACGTTGTAAGTTGTTCGTCTGTCATTTTTCTTGAACACCTGTACATATATCACGTTCTTGCCTACGAATATCTTGTCTGCAACCTTCACAACTTTGTATTTACCATTCCTATAGAAGATTATGACATCGTCAATGTCCGAACAGTTGCATACAAACTCATCTTTCTTTAGCGACATTCCTATGAAGCCTTCCTGCCTGTTAATATACAGTTTCTGGTTTGCCTCCGCCACCTTTGCAGCCTCTATTGTCTCAAAGTTCCTTATCTCTGTCCTGCGTGGATGCTCATCGCCATATTTGCCAAGAATGAACTCATACCACCTGACGGTTACTCCAACCATATCGTCAAGGTCTCTATTGATAGAGGCTATCTCTTCCTCTATCCTCCTGATGAGTTCCTCGTTCTTATCCTTGCTGAACTTTGCTATGCGCTGCATCTTTATCTCAAGGAGGCGCAGTATGTCATCCTTGCGCACTTCCCTGATGAACTGCGGATAGAAAGGAGTGAGCCTCTCGTCTATATATTCGCACAGTCCATCCGTGGATGTGGCATTCTCGAATGGTTTTCCTTTATATATTCTCTCCTCAATGAAAATTCTCTCAAGCGAGGCAAAGAACAACTGCTCCTCCAATTCGTGCTTGCGTATCTCCAGCTCCTGCCTCAACAGCGACTTGGTGTTCTCTACCGAAGCTTCCAACACATCAGAGACAGTAAGAAAACATGGTCTATTGTCAGCTATGACACAGCAGTTGGGACTGATGTTTATCTCACAGTCTGAGAAAGCGTAAAGGGCATCTATCGTCTTGTCGCTGCTCACACCTGGTGCAAGATGAATGAGAATCTCCACCTCTGCCGCCGTGTTGTCGTCAACCCTTTTTGCCTTGATTTTACCCTTCTCCACTGCCTTTAGGATACTATCAATGAGTGTGGAAGTGGTTTTGGTGAAAGGAATCTCTCGGATAACAAGTGTCTTGCTGTCAAATTTCTCTATCTTTGCCCTCACCTTCAAGACTCCACCACGTTGACCGTCATTGTATTTTGACACGTCAATAGAGCCTCCTGTAGGGAAGTCGGGGTATAAATGATATTCCTCACCTTTGAGATAACTGATTGCAGCCTTGCATATTTCTCCGAAATTGTGCGGCAATATCTTTGAAGAGAGTCCCACAGCAATACCTTCTGCACCCTGCGCCAACAGTAACGGAAACTTTATTGGGAGCGTTATTGGCTCCTTGTTCCTTCCATCATAAGACAGCTGCCATCTGGTAGTCTTTGGATTGAAGACCGTATCAAGGGCGAATTTGGATAGACGAGCCTCTATATATCGAGGAGCAGCTGCCCGGTCGCCAGTAAGGATATTGCCCCAGTTTCCCTGCGTATCAACAAGAAGGTCTTTCTGTCCCAACTGGACAAGTGCATCACCGATTGAAGCATCTCCATGAGGATGGAACTGCATGGTATGTCCTACGATATTAGCCACCTTGTTATACCTGCCATCATCCATGCGCTTCATGGAATGGAGTATCCTGCGCTGAACAGGCTTCAATCCATCTCCTATATGTGGAACAGCACGCTCCAGAATAACATAACTGGCATAGTCGAGGAACCAGTTCTGATACATTCCACTCAAATGATGCACAGCAGACGCATCAAAGCGGTCAACGGGTTTATAGTCTGAATGTACACTTTCATCCTGACCATTTTCGTCTATGACACCGTTGTCCTCCAATTCCTCATTGTCCATTCTATCGTCGTTCATACTTGTTCCTAAATTCCGCAGCACTTTAGTTTAACTTTTTTATAAGTACCTGAGCAACAAAAA
>CAMCLD010000011.1 GCA_945875635.1 uncultured Prevotella sp. | reverse complement strand
ACTATTCGTACCGCGCAGTAAGGGCGGGATATAAGGTGGCGGTGGTGCGCGACGCGCTGATGGAGAAGCATGACTTCCAGTCGAACTCCAGCTACAGAGAAGACAAGATAAAAAACAAATGGAAACTGGCTTATCATATCCGCAATACTGCCTACTTCGGTCATAGATATGGCAAGAACATTTGGGTGAGACATTTTGCAGCAATGCCATTCCTCCTGCATATGTATGCTGCCATTACGTTCAACTTCGTAAAAGGCCACAAGTATTCGCTTTCTGACTATGGATTGTTCTGGAAGATGATGAGAAGAGGAGTCAGAGAAGAGTTAGGTAAAATGTAAATGTAGAATCTTTAAATCGTTTTTCAATGAAATATGATTATCTGATAGTTGGCTCAGGATTGTTTGGAGCAACTTTTGCTTATTTCGCCAAGAAAGCAGGTAAGAAATGCTTGGTGATTGACAAGCGCCCGCAGTTAGGCGGTAACGTATATTGCGAAGAGGTTGAGGGCATCAATGTGCATAAATATGGTGCACATATCTTCCATACCTCTAACAAGGAGGTGTGGAATTTTGTGAACTCCATCGTTGAGTTCAATCGCTATACCAATTGCCCCGTTGCTAACTATAAAGGCAAACTGTACAACCTGCCTTTCAACATGAACACCTTCTGTCAGATGTGGGGCGTGACAACACCGGAAGAGGCAAAGGCAAAGATAGACGAACAGAAGGCGGAAGCTGTGGCAGCATTGAACGGACGCGAACCTGAAAATCTGGAAGAACAGGCTCTGTGTCTGGTAGGTAAGGATATATTCTATACGCTTATCAAGGAATATACAGAGAAGCAATGGGGGCGTAAATGCACCGATTTGCCGGCATTCATCATCAAGCGTTTGCCGGTGAGGATGGTTTTCGACAACAACTACTTCAACGACAAGTATCAGGGCATACCAGTAGGAGGCTATAACAAGCTGATCGACGGATTGCTGGAAGGCATCGACTGCAAGACCGATGTCGATTTCTTCAACTCGGAATACAAGGACTGGAAGAAGTTTGCCGACAAGTTGGTTTACACAGGAGCCATTGACGAGTATTTCAACTACTCGTTGGGCAAACTCGACTGGCGTACCGTAAGTTTCAAGACCCGCATAGAGGATACTGCGAACTTCCAGGGCAATGCTGTCGTTAATTATACCAGTCATGAGAAGCCCTACACACGTGTGATAGAACACAAGCACTTTGAGATGTTCGGTCAGGAGGTTTATAATTGTGCGAAGACGGTAATCAGCGAGGAGTATTCTACGGAATATAAGGATGGTATGGAGCCATACTACCCAGTGAACGACGAACGTAACAACCAGCTTGCAGAACAATATCGCAAATTGGCTGCAAACGAGGAGAATGTAGTGTTTGGCGGCAGATTGGCGCAATATAAGTATTATGATATGGCACCTGTGATAGAGCAGGTGATGGAATATTTCAAGAAATAAACTATTATTTAGTAAACGTATGATACCAAAAATTATTCATCTCTGTTGGTTGTCGGACGACCCATATCCAGCAGAGATACAACTGTGTCTTGATACTTGGAAGAAGTATATGCCAGAGTATGAAGTGTGGGTGTGGGATACCAAGCGGTTTGATGTTAATTCCACTGTTTGGACGAAGCAAGCTTTCGAGGCTAAGAAGTATGCCTTTGCTGCTGATTACATTCGTCTTTATGCTCTGTACCATTTTGGAGGAATCTATTTGGATTCTGATGTGATTGTGTATAAGAGCTTTGATGATTTGCTCTCGCTTCCTTACTTTATTGGGCATGACCAAATACGAGGTTTTGAGGCGGCTGTGATCGGATGTGAGCCTGGTTGTCAATGGGTGAAGGATATGTTGGACTCCTATCAAGGTAAGTCGTTTGTCAAGGAGGATGGCTCTCTTGATATACTTCCATTGCCATGTCGTTTTCATCATACCTTAACCTCATTAGGGTATAAGTTTTGGAAGATTTCAGATTTGTCCCAATTAAATGTGCAACAATTCTCTTTAAAAAAGAAGCAAATGTATGTTTTTGACAAAGATTTCTTCAATAGCCGAAATGAGCTGGAAGTTCATCAAACTCCTAAGAGTTATTGTGCTCATAATTATGCTGGGAGTTGGGCAAAGGAGCAAGAGAGAAAATCTATTAAAAGCTTTTTGCCAAAGTGGCTGATTAGAGTTGTATATATCATAGGTCAAAAAACTTGGGCAAGAAATAAGTATAGTTGGTTTCAAATACCATTTGAAAAATAATTATAGATATGAGAGGAATAGCTAAATTTTATACTTGGTTCTGGATTATATACTTTCCAGTATGTATCGCATTTACAGAAGTTGTAAATTTCGATTGGAGTGATGAAATCCTGACTGTGGCACTTTTGGGTTATGCTTTTATGAAGCAGCAGTTCTTGGTTAAAGACAAAGGAAGAACGACGGAAATTAATATTTATATAGGGTTGATGATATTCTATCTGGTTTATTCACTCTTAATACAAGTGACTACGTTCCGAGGGGTATATCTTGATCTTTTACAGCAGTTGCGACCATATGCGGTATTTTATCTGACTTGGATGATGGCACCACAGTTTTCACAAAGACAGCAGAAGCATATTAAGTGGGTGATGTTGCTTACATTTATGGTATATTTAGTTGCTTTTAAATTCAAACCATCGCTTATCGCTTATGATGGAATGACAGAATCTGCTGCTTTGGGACAGCTTGCGCTTTGTTGTGCTATGATTTATTACCTATTCTCGAAGCAAACGACAAAAAACAGAAATATCGCTATTATCATTATGCTTCTCGGCTTGGTTTCAGGTAAGTCGAAGTATTTCGGTGAGTGTGTTTGCTTTATCGCCTTGGTGATGTTTGTGAAAAGTAAAATCAATTTTGCTTCGGTTTCTACTTTGTTGAAAGTTGCAGCTTTAGGTTGTGTCGTTATATTCTTCACGTGGACGAAGTTTAATGTTTACTATGTGGAGGGTTTTCAAGATGATGCTCAAGAAATGGCGCGTCCCCTAACCTATGAAACAGGAATGGAGATTATGTTTAAAGATTATATCCCGTTTGGAAGTGGTCTTGGTTCTTTTGGTACGGCTGCTGCTGCTAAGGAGTATTCTCCATTGTATTATGATTACCAATTAAATAATGTTTGGGGATTGACTCCTGAAAATCCAATGTTCTTGGCGGATGCGTTCTATCCTTCCTTGGCAGAGTATGGTATTGTGGGATTGTTCTTCTTCCTATGGTTCTGGAAGAGACGTTTATGGGAGTGTAATACGATTCCTAATATCGTATATTATCGAATGGCGCTGATGGCAATTCTGGCATTGGCTTTGGAAAGTACTGCTGATTCTTCTTATCTTTCGGGTAAGGGTATGGGATACTTTATGGTTCTTGCCTTGTGTCTGAATTCTGGAAGGCAACAAATGAATTGCAGCAAAAGATCTCTAAGATAGAAAAATAATGATGAACATAATCATAACTTCTCCTTCGTTGAATCCGAAGGTGAATGTAAGTGGCATTTCTTCTGTAACGCAATTTATTATCAGTAATAATCGGAAGCAAAACTACTTGCATTTTGAACTTGGTAAGAAGGATAAGGAAAAGGGGGGATGGCATCGCATTCCTGCCTTGATAAAGAAATATAGGGAGTGGAAGAATGTGCTTGCTCTGCATCCTGATGCGATTGTGCACTATAACTTCCCGCTGTCAAAAGCTTCTTTGTTGCGTGACCCATGGTTTATGAGATATGCCTGGAAGAATGGCAGAAAGATGGTGGTACATGTGCATGGAGGTCTGTTTCTGACGGCTCCTCATATACCTGGTATTCTCATGCGTATCATGAAATGGGTGTTTGGGCAGGATTTGCCTTTCATCGTGCTGAGTGATATGGAAAAGGATATCCTGACGGAGAGATTTGGGGCTAAGAAGGTTGTTTCTTTACCTAATTGCGTAGATCTGAGTGATGCTGCTGCTTTTGAAAAAGAACAGGTCCTTCATGATGAATCAAAACCGTTACGTATCGGTTATCTGGGTCGTATAGAACCTAATAAGGGAATGACGGAACTCTTGGTGGCTTGCCAAAAACTGAAAAAGGAGAGGTATCCTTTTAAACTCGTTATAGCTGGCAAGGAACAAACGGAAGGGGAGTATCTTCCGCAGTTCGACCAGTGGCTGGAGGACAGCTTTGAATATGCTGGTTTGGTTTCGGGTAAATCAAAGTGTGATTTCCTCAGAAGTCTAGATGCCTTTGTTCTTTCTACTTATTTTGAAGGTTTACCAATGTCGCTTTTGGAAACCATGAGCTATGGTGTGACTCCTGTTGTGACTCCTGTAGGCAGTATTCCGCAAGTGGTGAAAGATGGTGTGAATGGTATGTTTATCACTGACCATGACAGCGATTCTATTGTTTCTGCCATCAAACGACTGGATGAGGACAGAAGTATTTTGAGAAAGTTGGGCATGGCTGCCAGAGAAACTATTTTCAATCAGTTCAGTCCTGAAAAGTATGTTGAAAAACTGAATTCGATTTATCATCTTGCCAATTAGGCTCTTTATTTTAGAAATCATGAACATTTTTCAGATATTACAAAAGATAAGTCTTGTGCCTTCGTATCTGTGGGACAAGATGTGGGCTCCTGTATGGGAGCGGTGCATGAAGCACTGTGGCAAGGGGGTATATATTCGTCCGATGTCTTCGGATTTCAAGGGATTGTGGAACCTGTCGGTAGGGGATGGTACTTCGATTCCTAAAGGGAGTACTATCTATTGTACGGATGCTGCATGTACTATTGGTAAGAAGGTGCTCTTCGGTCCTAAACCTACAATCATCACTGGTGATCATCGTATTGACATTTTGGGTAAGTATATGGCAGATGTTACTGTAGAGGAGAAATTTGTGGATGGGGTGAATGTATATGACCAGCCTGTCGTCATCGAGGATGATGTGTGGTGTGGGGCGAATGTTACTATCCTGAAAGGTGTGACTATCGGGCATGGTTCGGTAGTGGCTGCTGGTGCTGTGGTCACTAAATCCTTTCCTCCTTATAGTATCATCGGTGGAATTCCTGCCAAACTGCTCAAAATGAGATTTACCGAAGAGGAGATCATGGAGCATGAAAGAATGTTGGCTGTGAAATGCGTTAAATAGTACGAAACATTTGGAAGTTTCGGCTAAAAGTTCTATTTTTGCAAATATTTGAATACATAAAGACATTGTACAATGAATATCCGAATAATAATAGATAAGTTAGGACCTATTACTGATTCAGAGATAGTATTTAAGCCTTTTATGGTTTTTACGGGTGAATCGGGACTGGGTAAGAGCTATACCGCTTTATTGTGGTATAACTTAATTACTTCATTGACTCCTATGAGACTTCAAGAGTTTATTACAAAGAAGATGAATGGGAGTGTTAAGGAAGAACTTACTTTTAAATTCAAGGATTTTAGAATGTGGCTCAATCAGAATACAGCTGCGTTTCTCGGTTATTTGCTAGGTAACAATAATTTTGATTGTCAAGTGAATTATGTCTTCGAGATAGATGATGACATGCCTGTAGAATTGAAGAGGTTGCATGATGAGGATGCCTCAGGATTTACTCGTTGTAGCATTAATGGTGATATAGATGTTTTCCCCCTTGACTTGGAGGACAATATCTTGATGATGAGTTTTTCTCTTCATGGCTATTTGTCTGAATTATGTTTTGGTAAAAACTATTTGCGTCCATTGATATTGCCGCCTGCAAGAGCGGCATTTATGGGAGCTAATACTACATCGCCTATTGGTATGTATCGTGATTTCTTGGCGCAATTGGATGATTTAAAAACTCCTTCCAGGATTATTAGCCCAGATAATCAGTTTTTTGTTAACTATATAGCTAAGTTGGCAGATGGCGAGATCGTCTTGGAAAATGGAAGCGTGTTCTTGCAGTTTGAGTCTGGTGAAAAAATTCCTGTATCTGCTGCGGCTTCTTCGGTCAAGGAACTGATGCCTTTCCTGCTGATGTTGCAAAATGGCAAAATCAGACAATATAATAGTCTGCTTTTTGAGGAGCCTGAAGCTCATGTGCATCCTAAGAAGCAATTCTTGGTGATGGATATGTTGGCAAGATGTTGCAACAAGGGTATGCTTATTCAAATGACAACACATAGCGATTATCTCTTGGGGCGTATGAACCAGCTGTTGGTATTGGGGAAGATAAGGGAAAAATCTATGGAAGCCTTTGAAAACTTCTGTAATGAACATCTTTTTAATAAAAATTTGTATCTGCATACAGAACAGGTTGGGGGCTATTATTTTAAGCGTGAAAAAGATTGTGTTGTCATAGAAGAGCAGGATTTGTCATTAGGCTTACCTTTTAATTCTTTTGAGAATACTGTAAAAAGTCAGATGGAATTGTCGGCTGATATAAACGATTTGGCAGAGAGTTTAGGGATTGTGTCTAATTTATAAATGCAGAATTTATGGAGTCGGCTATAAAGGAATTTAATCACTTATACCCCAATTACTTGATATCAACAATTGATGGTAGTGTAGAAGTGGTTGAGACTTGTCCAAGATCTGATTTAGATTTCAGGCGTCTTGTTGTTACTGGGTGTATGGGGTACGTATTTCCGCGTGAGTTTGCTGCTGACTCTGTGGCATTTTATGGAAAGGCGAATTGTCGCCCTCCTATGATGTATAATAGCGACGGCATCTTTTTGGCAGAGATAATGGGAAGAAAATGTCTTTTTATATGTGAGTTAAAAAGTTCTTTTGCCTCAGAACAGATTGCTCATGCCAAGGAACAAATCATAGGAACTTTACTACGGTTGAAAGCTCAGATGAGTATATTGCAGTCTAATCCAAATTGGGAGTATCATGGTATTATTGTCTCCTATGCTCCTACGGAAGCTCAATTGATAGCTGTAAATAAGCTAACGAGTAGAGATGGATGGTTCTCAAGATATTTATGTGTTAGGGGACATAAACTGATAGATTCGGAAACAGCTAACAAATGTTATAGTCCTTTGGCACTGCCAGATATCAACATCCATTATGTTGCGGTGCCCAATCGTCAGACAGAATTTCAAATGGATTTGCAGAGCTTGTTAGCACTTTAAACTTCATTTATGACGATTCGAGAAATGGTGCCATAGTTTTGTAGATAGAAAGTAAGGTTAGAGCAAAGACTATAGAAGGGGGATAAATTCATTTAAATAATAAATGTAATACAATGACTAATGATCGTTTATATTCATTGGACATGATGAAGTGTATGGCTGCTATCTTCATCACGAATTCTCATTTTCAACCGCTATATGAGGGGGGGTGAATACTGCCTTTGCTACTTTTGGTGTGCAGGGTAATGCTCTGTTCTTCTTTGTGGCAGGGTATCTTCTGATGATGGGATTTGATAAACATAAAGGAGTGAGTTTTGTTGATTGGTTTAAGGGGAAAGTCAGGAGATTGTGGCCTGCAGTGTTTATCTGGGTGATAGTAGCTAACTTGATTTGGGATGCTCCTCTGACTTTTGACAAACTGATATTGGGAAGTGATTATTGGTTCCTGCAAACTATCGTAATTTACTATGCTTTGTTCTATCTGTTGATAAGGTTTTTACCTGCAAAATGCCGATTCTGGGGGGGGCAATAAATATATATTTTCCTCTTCGGTCTGGCGGTAGCTTGCTCTGTGGCTTATTTCTTCTGGATGCCGGTGGCTGAAGGGTCTCCGTTCCATACGACCTTTCATTTCGTATGTCATTTCAGCATCATGATGATGGGGGCTTTGGTGTATGTCTGTCGTGACAGTATAAGAATTGATCATTGGGTGAAGGATGTATGCGGTATGGCGCTTTCGTTTGTCTTGTATTTCCTGATATTGGCTATTGGTAAGAACAAGACAGGATGGATGTATGATGTCCAGGTGCTGGCGCTTGTGCCTCTGCATAGTTTTGTTTATTATGGGTATAAAGTGGCATCGTATAAATGGACTGACTGGTGCTTCGGCAAGAGGTTCTTAGGCAAAGGTATCTCTCTTGTTGCTGGCCTTACGCTGGAGATTTATATCGTGCAGTTTATGCTTATCACTAATAAATGGAACAGAGTGTTCCCATTGAACATCGTTATTGTCTTTTCCATTATTTGTCTGGTAGCATACCTGCTAAAGGTAATGACCACTGCTTTTCTATCTTTGTTGTCCAAAGAGAAATTTTCTCTGGGGGGTTAATGAAAGTAGAATGGAACTATCGAAATCATAATGCAGAAAACTAAGTACTCATTTGATAAAAATGTATCAAGCCAACTGAAGGCTTTTGCCTTGGTACTGATGATTATGCATCATCTATGGCATCGGCCTTATTTTGCTCTGTTTGAGCCGATAGAGTATGGGCATCTGCTGCTGTCTTTTGGGGAGATGGGCAAGATTTGTGTGGGCATGTTCCTGTTTGTCTCTGGCTATGGGCTAATGGCTTCTTACTGCTCTGGAGGGAATGTCTTTCATATTTGGAGGAGGCTGAAGAAGGTGTTGTTGCCCTTTTGGTTGATTGTCATCCTTATAGCGCCTTTCTTATTGATTATCCATGAAGTGAAATGGTTTCAGGTAGTGACGGATGCGATGTTGCTGACAAGGAATATGAATGGGAATTGGTGGTTTATGCAGACCTACGTGATTTACGTAATCTGTTTTCCACTATTTGCCAAAAGTCTGCAATATAATAAGGTATGGATTCCTTTGCTGATTGTTTCTGTGGTCTGCTTCCAACCTTTGGCTAAGTTTCTCAGATATTATTCTGAAGCCGGGCATTATGTGCTGCATTATTTCCCTCTGCTTTATTCGGGTATGATTGCCCGTAAATTCTCTCTGTTTGATTTCTTGGCAGAGCAGAGAGTATGGTGTAGATTGCTCTTGGTGGTGGGTTTAATGGTTGCCCGCTTTGCTTTGGGATGGAACATTTTGAATATCGGTCTGATTATCGCTATGATTATGTTTCTGATTGATATTCAGGGATATTTGTCTGATAGGGTGAAGCGTGGATTTGATTTCTTAGGTAAAATGTCTATGAACATGTGGCTCATCCACTTGTTTTTTATCAACTATGGTATTCACTTTAGAAATCCATTTGCTGATTTGGCATGGATATATCTGGAATCTCTTGCTGCTGCTTATATAATATGGTGTGTTTATCATAAACTGTGTGGTTGTAAATGGTAGATTTGCTTACCTGTCCTTTGCTTTGACGCCTGCGGCATGTCTGCTGTCATTGATGACAAGGTTGGTAGGAAGGTTCCTCTTTCTTCTCCGAGCCAGTTGGTTGTGCAGGATGAACCCGCAGGGAGAAGACTTGCTAAAAAATGGTTGTGCGGGATGGGACCGCAGGGGGGTGACTTGCTAAAACCAATGGTTATAAGGGATAGGACTGCAGGGACAAGGTGGCTGGCGCATTGCGTAATTTGCTGATAACTTTCAGATTTTCTGCGATTTTCTTGGTGTTTTCAATCAAAAAGCGTATTTTTTGGCAGATATATGAACAATATAAGGGAGACTTGATTATGATGTTAGGTATTAATGCAAAAAGATAGATCAGTTTACGTATCGTTTGTGTTAAAATCATGTAAGAAGTTTGGCGATGTGAGGGGAACAATGTATCTTTGCGTAAGATTGGCGGCATCTCAGCAATTGAAGCGGGCTTCATTGCGTTCGATTTGCACAATCTTTGCATAGTCAAAAAGACTTTAAACGTTTAAAAGGAGAAGATTATGGAACAGATATTAGTAACGGTAGATTCAAACCAGCCTCTGCAAAACATTCGTAAGGCTATTAATATGCTTCGTGGTGTTGTGTCAACTACGGTTGTAAAAGAACCAATCTTGACAAAAACACAGAAGCAGCAAGCTTTTGTGAAGGAAAGTTTGACAAGAGCTTTGCAGGAAGTGAAACTTGCTAAGTTGGAAGGAAGAAAACTACCTGATGCAAGGGATTTATTAAAAGATTTAGAAATGGAGGATTGACATGAATGTACATATTGAATATGGCCCTGAGTTTAAGAGACAGTTAAACGTTTGGCTAAAAAATATCATTCATTGAAGACTGACTATAATGCTTGGTTAGATGAAATTTATAAGAATCCTCTTGTTGGAGATGACCTTGGTGGTGCATTCGTAAGATAAGAATGGCCATTGCTGACAAGGGTAAAGGCAAAAGCGGTGGTGCAAGAATCCTAACTCTTAATGTAAAAGTTAGTGAGGACGGTATAAATGTAACTCTTCTTACAATCTATGACAAGGGAGAAATCTCTAATGTCAAGGATGAATTTATTGAATTCTTGATTAAAAACTTATCTTCAGAACATGGCACTTCTTCTGTAGAATGAAGAACAAGAAATAACAAAATACAGAGAAGAAACTTTGTATATACATGAAATCTCCTTGATTAGTAATATATTTGCCTTGGTATTGATGATTATGTATCATCTATGGCTTTGTTTTTTCTCTTGCTGTTTATATTATATGGTGTGTTTATCATAAATTGTGTGGTTGTAAATGGTAGATTTTGATAGACTGATTACTCGCTTTCGTCAGTTTGGTGGATGGAGGCTCGTGTGGCAATATGTCCGTATGGGGGTGTTGTGGACGGGTGTCTGTGCCTTGATACGCTGTGCCTTGAAGGGGAGGTCCTTGAAAACCGCTTATCCTGTGATTACTGAAAAGGTGGATAGGATTCTGATTCGGAAGTATCGTCATATCTTGGATGAGAAGAAGGAGAGGTATGTGGATCATCCGGCTCGGAATGATGAGGGTGTTCCGAAGATTGTCTGGTTCTCTTGGCTGCAGGGTATCGACCAGGCTCCTGATTTGGTGAAGGTGTGCTTGGCTTCGCAAAGGAAGCATCTGCCGGATTATGAGTTCAGGGTCTTTGATCTCAGTAATTACCAGCAATGGATTGAACTGCCTGAGTATATTGTCAGGAAATATAAGAAGGGTTTGATTCCGGCTGCTTCTTTCAGCGATTTGCTCCGCCTGTCGGTTTTGCAGAAGTATGGTGGTGTTTGGATGGATGCTACGGTGTTCTGTTCTGGTTTTGGGAATGAGAAGCTGCAGGAGAGATGGGATAAAATTATGCAGAGTGAACTGACGGTGTTCCGCTACTTCAAGCGTGGGGTTATGGCTCCTGTGGGGTTGTCTAACTGGTTTATTGCTGCTGTGCCTAACCAAATCATTGTTTCTTCTATCTTTGATATGCTCCTTGCTTATTGGAAGGATTATAACTGTCTGGTGGATTATTATATTTTTCACTTATTCCTGGGTTTGTCTCTCCGTGAGTTTCCGATGGTTGAGGCTCGGATGCCTCGTGAGAACAGTTATCACAGTATTCTCTTGGGTGCTGCCTTGGGGCGTACTTTCCATCAGGAGCAATGGCAGGATCTGATTGATCATGTGAGTATTCATAAATTGAATTACAGAAAAGTCGGGGAAGTGAGTAGGAATCCGAGGGGGTATTATTGGTATATTATGAAAGAGTTTGAGTAGATTTTGATTATGAAACCGAAGATACTTTTTGTCATGTATATGCCTCCGCCTGTGCATGGAGCTGCAATGGTGGGGTAGTATATCCACGACAGCAAGCTGATAAATGGGGAGTTTGATTGTCATTACATCAACCTGACTACTGCGAAGAACTTGCAGGACTTCGGGAAGGTGGGGATGAGGAAACTCTTGGATTTGATTTTTAATACAGATATGTTTCGATTAAAAAAATTAGATATTTTAGGCAGCAAGGCGGAGCTTGCCTCGCTGCCAGAGGGCAAGTTGCTTATCAACACGATAAATGCCCATTCTTATAATACGGCACGCAAGGACTCGCTCTTTGCTGAGGCACTGACAAACGGTGATGTGCTTATTCCTGACGGGGTGAGCATAGTGAAGGCCTGCCGATGGATAAAGGCGAAGAGCTTGCCCAAGGAGCGTATAGCAGGATGGGATCTTTTCGAGTTTGAAATGAACCGCCTGGAGAAGCTTGGCGCCATGTGTCATGGGGCTGGAGGGGAGCAGTCTGATGATGCCCGCGGAGCCACGGAGGCGAAGAAAACCGTGATGTTCATGGGCAGCTCGCAGAAGGTGCTCGACCTGATTGTGAAGCGGGCGGCTGAGGTGTATCCTCACTTGAAGGTGGTGACGTATTCTCCGCCATACAAGCCGGAGTTCTCGGATGAGGACAACAGGGCTATCGTTGATGCCATCAATGCCGCAGATCCTGACCTTCTGTGGATTGGCATGACAGCGCCGAAGCAGGAGAAGTGGACCTATTCGCATTGGGATGAACTGAATATCCACTGTCATGTGGGCACCATCGGAGCAGTGTTCGATTTCTTCGCCGGCACCGTGGAGCGTGCACCGCTGTGGTGGCAGCGTAACGGGCTGGAGTGGCTATACCGACTGCTCAAGGAGCCGAAGCGCATGTGGCGCCGATACATCATTGGCAATACGTTGTTCCTTTGGAACATGATGAAAGAGAAATGCTGAATGATTGGTGACGAATTGCAACATAGCATGACAGATATTTATTTCCGTTTTATCCAATTCTCCTTGGGCATTTACGAGGGCAAGGAGTTTCTTGACGGGTCTGCATTGAAGGACTTCGATTGGTGGGCGTTTTATGAGTTTGCCAAGAAGCAGACTCTTGTCGGAGTTGTCTTTGATGGCGTCAGGAAACTGCCAAAGCAGACTGCGCCAAGTTTTGACCTGCTGATGCATTGGGTTGCCATGAGCCAGAAAATCAAGCAGTCAAACAATGTATTGAACGAGGCTACGGTGGCTATATATAATATGGTGAAGGCCGCAGGGCTTCCTTGTTGTATATTGAAGGGACAAGGAAATGCCGTGATGTATCCTAATCCGTTGATAAGAATGCCTGGTGATGTGGATGTATGGGTGAATGCCTCTCGCGAAGAGATCCGCGGCCTCGCCAGCTCGCTTGTGCAGAAGACTAATGGCAATGTGGATGACGAGAGCCTCAATCACATAGGGCTTACGATGAATGGCATTACAGTGGAGCTGCATTTTACTCCCGGCTTTATGGCAAACTTCGTATATAACAGGAGACTGCAAAGATGGTTGAAGCAGAATGCCGGTTTGCAATGCAGCAATATGGTGGAATTGCCTAATGATGTTGGTCTTGTTGCAGTCCCAACACATACCTTCAATATCGTGTATCAGCTTTATCATCTTTACCACCATTATTTCTATGAGGGTGTAGGGCTGAGGCAGGTCGTGGATTACTACTTTGTCTTAGTGAAGAGTGAAGAACGAAGAGTGAAGAATTCCATAGCCTTAGACCGTGAGTTAAAGCATCTTGGATTGTGGAAATTTGCAGGGGCAATGATGTATGTGTTACATAAGGTCATGGGAATGCCAAAAGGTAAGATGATTGCACCTATGGATGCAAAGAGAGGGCAAATGCTTCTTGATGACATCTTGAACGGAGGCAATTTTGGACATTATGACGAACGGCATGTCTGGGGACGTGACAGCTATGACGGCAAAGACTTTAAGCATGGGGCATTGGGGCACAACCTCCTGCGCCTGTATCGTGACGCTCGTCTTCTGAGATATTATCCTGCCGAGGCTTTGAGTGAGCCGATATTCAGAACATGGCACTTTTTCTGGAGAATGAAGAACAATAAGAAGACATAAGAGTCTATTCGTCACATGGATTCAAACATGTTACTCTCACAAAAATAGAAAAGATGTTGTGGAAAGTTCCACAGTTTGTTATGGCAAAGTTCATGAAGTGAGGGAGGCAAAAAACTTTAGTTCATTTACAAAATGGGCATATGATGAAACAGGTAACGCTGCACCAATCCTCGCATGAGCAGATAGACAATGAAAGAGAACCACAGGGCATGGTTGCCGTAAAGCGGGAACAGCAAGAGGTAAAGAACAAAAAACACGACTGTAGCCACTAAAGATGATTGAAGCATTCCTTGCGTAGCTGTGATTCCTATGAATATTCCGTCATAAACAAATGCCGAAACACCAGCGGCAGGTATGGCAAAAGCCCAATATATATATGGATTGGAAGCCCTTACAACCTCATTGTCATCTGTAAG
This sequence comes from uncultured Prevotella sp., assembly GCA_945875635.1. Taxonomy (GTDB): domain Bacteria; phylum Bacteroidota; class Bacteroidia; order Bacteroidales; family Bacteroidaceae; genus Prevotella. Next base: position 44,682 of record CAMCLD010000011.1, on the reverse strand, counting down.
CAGTGAGAGGAAAGAACTGCCACCAATAACATAAACGAGGGTAAAGACTATAACCATTATGAGTCCCCAACGAAACAGACGACTCACAACAGTTTGAAGCGACAACAAATCTTTGGCTCCATAGTATCTTCCAGCCAAAGCTTCTCCCGCATAGGCAAATCCATCCATGACATAGGAGAAGAGGGTAAACAGCACCATCAGCAAAGTGTTGACCGCAAGTATCATAGCTCCCTGTGAGGCTCCAGCCGAAGTGAAGAACATATTAACCGCCACAAGGAACAATGTCCGCAGGAAGATGTCTCTGTTAACCATGAAGAACTGTCTCCATACTCCACTCCCCCGATTTACTGCCATTGTGATACGTCTGAACAGATTAGTAGTGCCACGACCTGCAACAGAGGCATAATTAATGAAGAAAAGGGCAAGAGAAAGGAGGAAACCGCTCCACTGGGCCACAAGTGTTCCTGTTGCCACACCGATGATGCCCATATCCATAAAGAAGACGAAGAACAGGCTCAACATGACGTTGACCACATTCTGCAAGACAGCTACAAGCATGGGAATGCGTGTATTCTGCATTCCCACGTACCATCCAGTAACAGCATACAGTCCAAGCATAGCTGGGGCTCCCCATATAACAATGTTGAAATAGCATTTCACCATGGGAAGTATGTCAGAAGGTGTCTGCATGAGCCATATAGCCAGAGAGCGCAGTGGAAGCTGAAAGACAAGGAATGAAACAGCCACGGACATGGCAACCATTATTGACCTTATAAAGATGTCTATGCAACCATCCATATCCTGCCTTCCGTATGACTGGGATGTCATTCCACTTGTTCCCATCCTGAGGAATCCAAAAAGCCAGTAAACCACATTGAATATCATGGAGCCAATGGCAATGGCTCCTATATGTGTGGCATTACCGATGTGACCGACGATAGCCACATCAGCAAGTCCGAGAAGTGGAACTGTTATGTTGGACACTATGCTTGGGACAGCAAGGCTCAATATCTGCCTGTCATGTGTATGCATATCAGCTATCTGATATAGTCTTTTGTTACCATATCGTAATAAAGAGCCTCCAGTTCCTGTAATGTAAGATTCTGGACAGAATGCTCTATAACACGTACAAGTTCATCCTTGCGTGATTCGTCTGACTGTCTGAAGCTTTGGAAGAATGTCATAGCTATTACTTATGTAGTTTCCACTTGTCAATACCGACACCATAGATTCCTTCTGACTTATCTCTCCATTTTGGAGAAGGCATTACTGGTTTGCGACCGCTTAGAATCTCCCGTCGCATAGCCTTTGCCTGTGTGAAATCATGCCATCTGCTTATGATATAGTTAAGTTGAGCAAGGGCAATGGAATCCTTGCCAAGCTGGTAGTAACAATATGCCCTGTTGAACCAATATTCACGATTGTCCGGACGCAGTTCAATGGCAAGAGAATAATCATTCGCTGCATTCTCGTATTGCTCAATCCTTATATTACTCAAACCACGCAAGTCTGCCACCTCTGGCACAAACGGATTGAGACTTATTGCCGTGGTACAATTCTCTATGGCACCCTCATAATCCTCCAGATGAAACTTGGATTTCCCCATCAGGAACCATGGCTCATATAGATTTGGCTTCAAAGCCACAATCCTTCTAAACAATTCCATGGAAACCACATAATACCCCAGGTCAAGGTTGCGCCTACCCTCCTCCATCATTTTCTTAATGTTATATTGTGCATCCACATGAACGGCAGGCACTTGCAACATAGCTATGACGAGAAGTGACTTGTAGATTGTATGTAATACCGTTGTTTTCTTTCTCACTTTAAAGCTGCCTTTGTGCGATAGCCGCAACGGAAGCGTCCCGAGACGATGGCCTTTAGCTTGCTTTGTATGATTTGCTTGCGAAAAGGAGAGATTCGGTCAGTAAAAACCTTTCCCTCAAGGTGGTCGAACTCATGCTGCATTACTCTTGCAAGATATCCTTCTACCCATTCGTCATGTTCCTGAAGTTTCTCGTCAAGATATGTTACCCGAATCTTAGTAGGACGTGTCACTTTCTCATGAATACCTGGCACGCTAAGACACCCCTCCTCCATCGTTTCTGTCTTGCTGTCATCAGCTTCAACTATATGCGGATTTATAAATGCCTTTTTGTACCCTTTGTATTCCGGCAGGTCGTCAGATATTACGTCAAGGTCTATGACGACAACCCTTATGTCTTTGCCTACCTGTGGTGCTGCAAGACCTATGCCTTCTGAATCTGCCAAAGTGTCATACATATCCTGAATGAAGGATTCCAGTCCTTCATAATCTGTCGGAATATCCTTTGCCACTTTTCTCAAGACGGGTTGTCCGTAAGTATATATTGGTAGTATCACTTTCTTCTCTTTTTACGTCTGTTGTTTATATCCTTCGGTGCGACTCCATATAATCCTGTAATATGATGGTGGCACTAATCTCATCGACAAGTGACTTGTTGCGTCTTGCCTGTTTCTTCAATCCCCCGTCAATCATCGCACGATGAGCAAGAACGGAAGTAAAGCGTTCGTCATAATATTCTATGGGAACTGCAGGCACAGCCTTTTTCCACCTGTTGACAAACTGTCTTACCCGCTCATAGTTCTCACTGGGTTCGCCATTAGGCTTACGAGGTTCCCCAATGACTATTTTTTCCACTTCCTCTTTGGATATATAATCCTTGAGGTAATCGAACAACGAGGATGTAGCTACCGTTGCCAACCCTCCCGCAATAATCTGGAGAGGGTCGGTAACAGCAAGTCCAGTCCTTTTACGTCCAAAGTCTATCGATAGAATGCGCATCGTCAACTTCTATTTTGCAAATAGAAGCCATGCGTCAGGATATGTGGCACGCAGCTGGTTACGGCTGTTCACTGCATCGTTCTTGCTGTCGAAGGTGCTTGCAACAACCCTGTACATATTGCGTTCCTGGTTATATGCCAACTGTGCCTGATAGCCCGCACTCTTAAGACGCTGCTGAACACCTTCTGCATTTGCCCTAACAGAGAAGGAGCCTACCACGACGCTGAAATTCTTGAGACCTGCTCCATCAACGACCGATACAGCCTCCTGGCGTACAGGTGTATTGTCCATATTGTCAACAACCTGTGTCTGTGTAACCGGTGTCTCCACTACCTGAGTCACCTCTGGCACATAGGTTTGCTCAGGCTCTGTCCTAACCTCCGTAGCCTCGTTTGCCTTTGCCTTGTCGTAGGCCTTCTTGTAAGCACTCTCACTCGACTTGCAGCCTGTGAACGCCATTGCCACACACATAACCGCTGCAAAAAAAGATAATTTCTTCATAATACTATAATAGTGTTTCTACAAATGTTAATGCATTGCCCAGAAAAAACATTCTGAACGTTGTACTGTCTTTTGTTTTGCGAAATTACGAAATAAGTTTGAATTTCCGCATATAATGCCAATAAAGTTTGTTAAATATACTAATTAGCGTTGTTTTAACATAAAATATCAATCTTCTGCATTGCCAATTGGGAAATTATTAATATATTTGCAATATCCAAGCTACCCAGTCCTGTCATGAGAGAAGGATGCTGGCAAGAAGAGACCAGTGAGACAACGGATTGGGAAGCAAGGAGCCAAATCCTTATATTAATATTAGGATTGTGACCAACCAAATTTTTAACTACATTAATTACAACGACTATGAAAGCATTAGGTTACATTGGCGCATTCCTCGGAGGTGCTATTGCAGGTGCAGCTCTGGGGTTGCTGCTTGCTCCAGAAAAGGGTGCAGATACCCGTACAAGAATAGCAGGTGCCGTTGACGATTTCTGCAAGAAACACGACATCAAGCTAACACGCAAGGAAATGGACGATTTCGTTGACGACATTAAAGATTCTGCAGAGGAACTCGTATAACGAATTGGTCTAACGCATTGTATTGCCATACAAAAATAAGTTATGGCTACCAGGAGTTCAATGGAGGGAAGGCTTCCCTCCATTGACACGACTAATTAGTTTACCTGCCAACAGATTGGCAGAATGCATGCAACTGACATGCGATATTTAACTTGACAAGAACATAAACAATCGGAATCACCATGTTTTCCAATGACAACAATGTGGAATCAATTGCCAATCTTATTGAATCCATAAAGACATATATAGGCGACAAGACTGAGTATTTAAAACTTGACGTCATCGAGAAGGTTGTAAGGCTTGCCACAGTCATATCAATAATCATAGTAGTATCACTGCTGTTGATAATAGCAATGATCTATTTCTCATTCTCTGCAGCTTTTGCCCTTGAGCCGATTGTCGGGAAAGCATTGGCATTCATTATCGTTGGATGCTTCTACATAATACTGCTTCTCCTGTTCCTTGCATTCCACAAATCTTTAATTGAGAGACCTCTTGTACGTTTCCTATCCGGACTGCTTCTGAAATAGGTATATGAATTATCACCATAATTGCTGACGACATGCATAACGACCAATATAACACAACAGACATTCTCGTTTACCACAACCTTGAGGAAGTGAGGCTGCGCAAGGCGAACCTACAAACGGAACTGCTTAGAAAGGAAGGAAACATCAGAAAGCTATGGAACGACATCTTTCATAGCAAGAAAAAGACAAGCAGTAACAAGAACAGGATAAGTGGCATTGTGAATTCCAGCATGGGTATTATAGACGGAGCACTGCTGGGATGGAAGCTTTACAGGAAATTCGGAGGGTTTAAAAGAAAAAAATAACTTGTCTCTGAAGTTTACCATATCGGAAATATCCTTTTATCAACTATAGAAGGTTGAGTAAAAAGGTCATTGAAATACAAGAGAATCAATACCGCATCTTGACGAATCAGCCAAGGTGCGGTATTGTCATGTTTGTACATGCCTATTCTTTTAGTTGCACAGGCACCAGAGGACGAAGCCTTTATCTTTTCAGTGTGCGAAGTGCCTTGATGGTTGAATAGGGGTCTGTACTCTTGAACACATAACTTCCACTCACAAGCACATCTACTCCAGCCTTGACAAGGCGTGGTGCTGTTTCTGCCTGCACACCTCCGTCAACCTGCACAAGGGCATGACTTCCCGACTTATCGACAAGTTCCCTGAGGCGACCAACCTTTGATATCGTGTTTTCTATAAACTTCTGTCCTCCAAAACCAGGATTGACACTCATAAGCAACACCATATCAACATCTGCAATAATATCCTCCAGTACAGAGACAGGAGTCGTGGGGTTGAGTGTCACGCCTGCCTTCATCCCTGCCGAATGTATTTCCTGGACAGTACGGTGTAGATGCATACAAGCCTCATAATGAACATTCATCATCATGGCTCCAAGGTCGGCTGTACGCTGGACATATCTTTCCGGACGCTCTATCATGAAATGCACGTCAAGAGGTTTGACACACTTTCTCGCCACTGCCTCAATGACAGGAAAGCCAAATGAGATATTCGGCACAAAGACACCATCCATAACATCAAGGTGAAGCCAGTCTGCCTCACTCTTGTTTATCATCTCTATCTCACTATCTAAATTAAGAAAGTCAGCTGCGAGTAATGATGGGGATACTAATGTATGCATTGTCAGTTTAGGCAGTAAGTTTTAGTAATGTTTTCCATTCTGATAGCTCTATACGTATGGGCTATCTGACGAATGATATCCAATGTCTTTTCTGACGGATTTAATTCGTTAGGTGTAAAATACTTCATAGGCATCGGTTTAAAAATTAGTCTATTCTTATAACGATGAAGTAGCGGTATTATTATAACTAAACATAATTATTTTTTTACCTAAGTTTCGCATGTTTCGACATGCCGTCATTTAACGAGTTGACAAGTCAACAAGTTGCAACTCTTCTTGTTTGAATTTGTCAATAACCAGTACAACAAATAACTTGTTGACTTGTCAACTTGTTTTTTCGCAAATCTCATGGAAACTCCTTAGAGCAAGTTTTAACTTGCGAAACCTGATTTATTATAGCAGGGCAGCGATGGTATATTCGTAATCATGACATAAGTCAGCATTTGTAAGCAAACGATAAAACAGTGCGGAATTTGATTGTTTTTTCGTACCTTTGCAGTCGTTTTGCGCTACCAAACAACGCAAGACCATAACATTATTTTTATTTATTTTATGTACAAATCATTATTTAACAAGCGCCCCCCCTTGGTGTTCAAACATTTTTCGAACAAAGGGTATTCACTTTTCGCTTGTCTCGGACGTGAGGTCATAGTAAGTGTACTTAGCGTCTCCACTCTAAGCCATGCTGCGGCATCGAGTCTTAGCGTAGAGTTGGAGAAGGCTGATTCCACTCACGAAGAGATGACAGGGATTGTGATGGATGATGTGGAGGTGACCACATCACGCGCTCCGCTTGGCATTGGCCAAGCGGCGAGAATGGTAACTGTACTGAATCGCAGCGACATTCAGGCTGCGGCGGTACAAAGTGTCAACGACTTGCTGAAATATGCCGTTGGTGTAGATGTTCGGCAACGAGGTCCCATAGGTGCTCAGACAGATGTCAGCATGAGAGGAGGAACCAATGAGCAAGTCACTATCCTGCTTAACGGCATTAACATCTGCGACCCTCAGACTGGTCACAATGCCTTTGACTTTCCTGTTGACATCAGCGAGATTGAGAGAATTGAGATTCTAGAAGGTCCAGCTGGCAGGATATATGGAACGTCATCGTTGGTTGGAGCCATTAACATTGTGACTCGAAAAGAGAAAGACTCCAGTGGTGAGGTTCGCTTAGAAGGTGGCTCATTCGGATATTTTTCAGCTGCTGCAAGAGGCAATGTCAGAGATGGGAGATGGAACAACCAAGTCTCTGGAAGCTACACGAGGAGTGACGGTTACAGTCGCAGCCAGAATGGACTACTCAATTCTGACTATGAGGGTTCAAAACTATTCTATCAAGGAGAGTATGACAACACAAACCTTATTGTAAGGTGGCATGCTGGACTAAGTGCGAAAGGATATGGTTCCAACACTTTCTACAGTGCCAAGTATGACGACCAGTTTGAACGTACAACAAAATTCTTCTCTGCCATCCAGACTGAAGTAACATGTGGTGGCCTGCATATCAAGCCTGCTTTATATTGGAATAGGAGTGAAGACAGATTCGAACTAATAAGAGGGTCGGAGGAGAAAGTTCCTTTCAACTACCATAGGACGGATGTCACTGGCATAAACCTCAACAGCTATTTTGACTGGGTGCTGGGACGTACAGCCATAGGTGCTGAATTCAGAAACGAAGATTTGGTTAGTGGAAACCTTGGTGAGCCACTCTCAACTCCGAAACATATCCATGGTACCAACAGAGATTATACATTAGGACTGAACCGTTCGAACATCAGCCTTAGCATAGAGCATAACATCATCTACAAACGACTTACCGTGTCGGGTGGTCTGATTTCCATCAGGAACACATGGAACGAGATGCCTTTCAAGATATATCCCGGCATAGATGCGAGCTACAGAGTAGGCAATAACATAAAATTCTATGCTTCTTACAACACATCACTCAGGATGCCTTCATTCACAGAGTTGTACTACAGCGTTGGCGACCATAAGGCTGACAAATATCTCAAGCCGGAAGAGATGCAGGCAATTGAGGGTGGTGTAAGATACGAGAGCAAGGGCATAGATTGCAGAATGAGTGTTTACTACCATCATGGAAAGAACATGATTGACTGGATTATGGATACTACGGCAGAAGAACTGGAATGGGAAAGTGTGAACCATACGATAGTGAACTCACTCGGCATGGAACTATCAGGTAGGCTGAATCTGTCTCAGCTCATGCCTGCACAGAAGCTGTTTAAGTCGCTAAGTGTAGCATACAGCTATATAGATCAGGACAAAGACCTTGAAAGCAATCTTCAGTCACTATATGCCCTGGAGTATCTGCGACATAAGCTTGTAGGAAGTATCGACATGCATTTGGTTGGGAAACTTGACATGTATATCGCTTACAGATTCCAGGAAAGGACTGGCTCGTTCACAAACACAAATGGTTATACAGAGAATTATGCCCCATATTCCGTATGGGATACCAAACTTTCATGGAACGACACACATTATAATATATATGTGGAGGCTAACAACATTTTTGACAAGGACTATGTGGACTATGGAAATGTGAGACAGCCTGGTGCATGGATTGTTGGAGGAGCTATATGGAAGTTCTAATTGAAACAGCAACAAAAAGCATATATTTATTAAGAAATTATCCATTATTCGCATAATTTGACAAAAATGGTTGCAATTTGTTTGCAGATTAGAAATAAATAATGTAATTTTGCAACATTAAACAACAAGAAAAATATGAATAGAAACATATATAAGCTAAATGCATGGTGGTGGTATTTCTCAAGATGTTAGAATAGTCGTGAGTTACGAAGCCATGTCTGCACTATTATATATGCATAAACATAAAGGCCTGCCGTTCTTACGACAGGCTTTTACTCTTTTAAAAGGAGGCAAATGCCAGAGCATTATCAATGCCGCTTATCTTAGAAAGAGTCCTAACGTAAAGAATGAATTTGAATCAATAAGACAATAAAACATAGAATGGATATGGAAATGAAAGAAATCCTTAACAGGATGCTGAATCACGAAGAGCTGACAAGAGAGGAAACCAAGAATATTCTTGTTTCAATCACAAGAGAGGAGATTCCAGAGGAACAGATAACAGCACTACTCACATGTCTTCAGATGAGAGGTGTGAGCGTTGAAGAACTGCTTGGATTCAGAGACGGCATACTGGAGACTGGCGTACCTGCCATTCTTGACTGCGACCGGTATATTGACGTTGTGGGAACAGGTGGAGACAGAAAGAACACATTCAACATATCTACGACATCTTGCTTCGTAATTGCAGGAGCAGGATACAAGGTGGCGAAACACGGCAACTATTCCGCCACATCTGTGAGTGGGGCATCCAACGTAATAGCCGAACATGGGGTCAAATTCTCTGCCGACATTGACATTCTTAACAGAAGCATCAACGAGGCAGGAATAGTATATCTGCATGCACAGCTATTCGCCAAGGCTATGAAATTCGTTGGGCCTATTAGGAAGGCCTTGCAGTTTCCAACTGTTTTCAATCTGCTCGGTCCCATCGTCAACCCATCACAGCCACAAGCACAGCTGTTGGGAGTGGCAAATCTTAATCAGATGAGACTGTACAGCCAGGTATATCAAAGGATAGGTATCGATTACGGCATTGTAAACAGTATAGATGGATATGACGAGATTAGCCTTACCGGTGACTTCAAGGTAACTACCAACAACTATGAGCGTATTTTCAATCCTTCTGACTTAGGATTTGAAACAGCAAAACCAGAGGAACTGGTAGCAGGTGCTACAGAGAAAGAGGCAAAGGAAATATTCGACAGCGTTCTTGAGAACAGAGCTTTGCCAGCACAGAAGAACATTGTCCTTGCCAATGCTGCATTCGGAATACAGGTAATGGAGAAAGGAAGAAAGAGCATTGACGAGTGTATAGAAATTGCCAGGGAAAGCATTGACAGCGGTAATGCTCTCAATACATTCAAAAAATTCGTTGAACTGAACTCATGACACTACACAGAATGAAAGATATTCTTGACGATATAATTGCAAGTAAACGTAGAGAGGTAGAAGAATCAAAAAAGTTCCTGCCGCCTAAGCAACTCTACTCCATAGCAGAGAAGGATTTGGACGTGGCTTGCCCGTCTATGCGAGAGTCGATTATGGCGTCACCCACAGGCATCATAGCCGAATTCAAGCGCAAGTCTCCGTCAAAAGGATGGATAAAGCAGGAAGGCAGAGCTGACGACATTCCGTTAAGCTATCAGAATAACGGAGCCGCTGCCATCAGTATATTAACAGACAATAAGTATTTCGGTGGGTACGATGAACATATACAGATTGCAAGGATGTCGGGAGTCACCATCCCAATCCTCTACAAAAACTTCATCATTGACGAGTATCAGCTTTTCATGGCAAGACATGCAGGAGCATCAGCTGTCCTGCTCATTGCTGCCTGCCTGTCCGTTGACGAATGCCGCACTCTGATGCACACATCCCACGAACTTGGAATGGAGGTGCTTCTTGAAATGCATTCACGTGAAGAGCTGGATTATTCAGAACAGGAACCAGACATGTGCGGAATCAACAATCGAAACCTCGGAACATTCACTACAGATGTAGAGAACTCGTTCATGCTGTGCGAGGCTCTTGCGCAGGATACAGTTAAAGTAAGTGAGAGTGGCATAAGCAATCCTGAAACGATAAGGGAATTGCGCAAGGTGGGATTCAACGGTTTCCTCATTGGTGAGACATTCATGAAGAAAGAACACCCAGGCAGGGAACTACTATCATTCATTAACAACCTATAAGATATGATTATAAAAGTATGTGGCATGCGCAATGCCGACAACATAAAGGCTGCCGAGGAAGCAGGAGCAGACTGGATAGGACTTATATTCCATAAAGACAGCCCAAGGTTTGTAAGTATGTACAGCAGTCTTGCCGGGATTATTCCTGACTATGCGCCTTCGAGCTTGAGCAGGAACGACAAAGATAACATCAGCAAACGAGTTGGCGTGTTTGTTGATGACATGCCTCAAACCATTGTTACAATGGTCGTTAATTTCCATCTTGACATGGTGCAGCTGCATGGTAATGAAAGTAGGATAATGATTGAAAACCTGAGGCGTACCATAGAACCGGACATACATCCTGGCTTGAAAATAATAAAGGCTATCAGCATATCTTCAAAAGAAGATGTAATGAGATACAAGGAGTATGAGGGAAGTGTGGACTATCTGCTGTTTGATACCAAATGCGCTACATCCGGAGGATGTGGAAAACATTTTGACTGGTCAGTACTGGAGGCATATGACGGGAATACGCCCTTCCTACTGAGTGGAGGTATTGGTCCGGAAGACATAGACAATGTAAAGGCATTCCGTCATCCTATGATGGCAGGCATAGATCTGAACAGCAAGTTTGAGACTGAACCAGGTATAAAGGATATTGAAAAGTTAAAACTCTTCATAAGAAAGATAAGAAATGAATAGAATAAACAAATTGTTCAATGAGAACAAGAACAGAAAGCTGCTGTCGCTCTATTTCTGCGCAGGCTGTCCTACACTTGAAGGAACAGGCAACGTGATACTGACACTACAGGAAAGAGGCATTGACATGATAGAGGTTGGAATACCATTCAGCGATCCTCTTGCCGATGGTCCTGTCATACAGAGTGCAGGAACGGTGGCTTTGAAAAACGGAATGACACTCCGTCTCCTCTTCCAACAACTTAAGGAGATAAAGGGGAAGGTTAGAATACCACTCGTCATGATGGGGTACCTCAATGTTATTATGCATTATGGTATCGAGGAGTTCTGCAAGAGCTGTGTGGAATGTGGCGTAAGCGGAATGATAATCCCAGACTTGCCTTTCAAGGATTATATAGATGACGTGAAACCCGTAGCCGACAGATATGACTTAAGGGTAATAATGATGATTACTCCTGAAACAAGCGATGACAGAATACGTTTTATAGACAACAACACAGACGGTTTCATCTATATGGTTAGTTCTGCAAGCATAACTGGCGCACAAAAGTGTTTCGATGAGGCTAAACAGGATTACTTCAGACACATCAATTCCATGAATCTGAGAAATCCAAGGATGATAGGATTCGGCATAAGCAACAAGCAGACGCTTGACAGTGCCAATGCAAATGCCGCCGGTGCCATAATCGGAAGCAAGTTCGTTACTCTGCTGAACGACAGCAATGGAGATGCTGAAAAAGCAATTGACAATCTTTATGAGGCTCTTGAAAAAGGCTGACTCCAGATTCTTAACTATAATAATAAAAGTCAAGAAATACATTATGAGCAGTAAAAACCAACCTGTAAATGGATTCTTCGGAAAATTCGGAGGTGCATACGTTCCTGAAATATTATACAAATGTGTCACAGACCTACAGGAATCATATCTCAACATTTTAGAAGACGAGACGTTCAAAAGCGAATATCACAATCTGCTGAGGGACTATGTAGGGCGCCCCTCTCCTCTGTACCATGCAAGACGCATGAGCGAGAAATATGGATGCAGACTATTCTTGAAAAGAGAGGATCTAAACCATACGGGAGCACATAAGATAAACAATACCGTAGGTCAGATTCTAATGGCTAAGAGAATGGGGAAGACACGCATCATAGCCGAGACGGGAGCCGGACAACATGGTGTGGCAACAGCTACTGTGTGCGCATTGATGAACATGAAGTGTGAAATATTCATGGGCAAGACAGACGTAGAACGCCAGCACACCAATGTGGAACGCATGAAGATGCTCGGTGCAACTGTACATCCTGTTACAACAGGAAACATGACTCTGAGCGACGCTTGCTCAGAAGCTATACGCGACTGGTGCTGCCACCCAAAAGACACGTTCTACATCGTAGGCTCTACGATGGGACCTCATCCCTACCCTGACATCGTTGCAAGGATGCAAAGCATCATATCTGAAGAACTGAAGTGGCAACTGGAAGAGAAAACAGGACGCAACTATCCAGACTATCTCGTGGCATGTGTAGGTGGAGGTTCAAATGCTGCCGGCACAATATACAACTATGTTGACGATGAAAGGGTAAAGATATATCTTGCAGAGGCAGGAGGAAGCGGTGTGAACACTAATCGCACAGCTGCTACAATGCACTGCGGTACGGAGGGCATAATACACGGAGCCAGAACACTTGTGATGCAGACTGAAGATGGGCAGATAGAGGAAGCTTTCACCATAAGTGCCGGTCTTGACTATCCAGGCATTGGTCCTATGCACGCACAACTGGCACAAGAGGGAAGGACACATGTTCTTGCCATAAATGACGATGAGGCTATCTACGCTGGATACGAACTCACCAGACTGGAGGGAATAATACCCGCTATAGAGAGTGCCCACGCCATAGCTGCACTCAGCAAGATTTGTTTCAAGCCATCAGACATAGTGGTACTCACCGTAAGCGGAAGAGGCGACAAGGACGTGCAGACTTATCTTGACAACAAGGAAATGGCAAAGGAATATGGAGGGTTCTGACATGAAGACTTTTACATACACAACTAAATGCCGCACACTTCTGGGAGACCTCTACACACCCGTTGGGGTGTATATGCGGCTTAGAGACATATACCCACAGAGTGCTCTCCTTGAGAGTTCCGACTATCACGGGAACGACAACAGCAGGTCGTTCATAGGCATAAAACCCATTGCAAGTTTAAAAATTGGTCATGGAATGATAGATTGTTCCTTTCCCGATGGTAGCCACGAGAGGAAAGAAGTGGAGAATGAGAAGAAAGGTGAAGCAAAACAATCTGTAGCCGATGCCATCAGCAGATTCATTAGCCGGTTCAAAGTTACTGGTGAAGGTGCTGAATATTTCGGACTATACGGATACACTTCATTCAACGCTGTGAGATATTTCGAGGATATACCTGTAAAGGACACTAAAATGGACAGGAACGATGCTCCGGATATCATGTATATAATGTACAGCGACATTATTGTATTTGACCACTTCAACAACACGCTTACCATTGCCACGCTGTCCGATGGCAATGATGACGGACATGAGATAATCGACATAGAGAAAGCCATAAACAGACAGGATGTAAAGCCTTTTAGTTTCAAGGCTGTGGGATGTCCTACTTCCACGCTGACAGATGAGGAACACAAGGCTAACATCAGAAAGTGCGTGGCACACTGCATGAGAGGGGATGTGTTCCAGATTGTCATAAGCAGACGCTTCATACAGAAATATGAGGGTGATGATTTCAGACTCTACAGAGAACTGAGAAGCATTAACCCAAGTCCATATCTTTTCTATTTCGACTTCGGTGGTTTCCGCATATTCGGCTCAAGTCCGGAAACACACAACAGAATAAAGGGCGACAAGTCTATCATAGACCCTATAGCCGGAACAACAAAAAGAACTGGTGATATAGAACAAGACAGGAAGAATGCTGAGTTCCTGCGAAATGACCCAAAAGAGAATGCAGAGCACGTCATGCTCGTGGATCTTGCACGCAACGACCTTAGCCGTAACTGCCATGACGTGCATGTGGAATTCTACAAAGACATGCAATTCTACAGCCATGTGATACATCTCGTAAGTCGTGTCAGCGGTACACTTGAAAAAGATGCTGACAGAATAAAGGCATTCATAGACACGTTCCCAGCTGGAACACTGAGCGGTGCTCCAAAGGTGAGAGCCATGCAAATAATCAGCGAATTAGAGCCACACAACAGGGGGGCTTATGGTGGATGTATAGGATTCATAGGGCTTGATGGGGATTTGAACCAAGCTATTGTGATAAGGACGTTCATCAGTCGCAATGGAGAACTATGGTTTCAGGCTGGCAGCGGAATTGTGGCAAAAAGCAACGACCAGTACGAGCTTGAAGAGTGTGGAAATAAATTGGGGGCATTGGTAAAAGCAATAAAAAAGATTGAAAATGAGTAACATAGTTATAATTGACAATTACGATTCATTTACATATAACCTCTCACACATGGTTAAGGAACTGGGTGCAAGGGTGACTGTCATTCGTAATGACCAGTTCACATTGAACCAACTCAAGCCATTTGACAAGATAATACTCAGCCCTGGACCTGGAATACCATCGGAAGCGGGACTGCTCACCGATGTCATAAAGGCGTATTCCGGACACAAGCCTATACTCGGAGTGTGTCTTGGTCATCAGGCCATTGGAGAGGTCTTCGGAGGAAGACTTGAGAATCTTCCTGACGTTTACCACGGTGTGGCTACGGAATGTACTCAATATGGCAACGACTACATCTTCAATGGTATGCCAAAGAGGATTACAATAGGCAGATATCACAGTTGGGTTGTATCAAAAACATCATTCCCGGAATGCCTTGACATTACGGCTGTGTCTGATGACGGCAATATCATGGCTTTGAGGCACAAGCACCTCGACATACACGGCATACAGTTCCATCCAGAGAGTGTACTGACACCCGAAGGAAAAAGAATCATACAAAACTGGCTATACCCATGAAAACAGCAATAGAATACTATTTCATGTGTAATTATGTCGGTTGCGTTGCCGATAAGGTTAATAACCTATCGACCGATAGGTTATTAATCTGTCGGTCGATAGATTATTAACCTTATCAGACTTGCAAACATTTTCAATATTTATCGCTTAACATTATGGATGAAGGAAAAAAAGGACTTAGGTGTCATTCTTAACCACCTAAGTCCTTAATGTATAGATAATCTCTACGCCTTTTCGTCAACTGATTTCTTAGCTACGGTCTTTCTTGCAGCTGGTTTCTTAGTAACAGGTTTCTTAGTAGCTTGTTTCTCAAGCTTTGCGCGCAATTTATCACTCTCTGTCTCTATCTTCTCTATCTTGTTCTGGAGGCGTATTATCTCCTTTTCCTTCATCTCAATCTCCCCATCCTGATTGCGGATAGTTGTGAGAAGTGAGTTTAGCTCATCGTTATCAATCTCTTCAGGATAAAGTGCGTTTACACGGTTGATGAAGTCGCCAAGGATATTCATATAATTTGTAAAGGCATCAAAAGGAGTGGTATAAATACCTCTGTCAAGTCCAACATTGTTAGCCTTAGTAGTCATGAAGCGGAAATTATTGCTTGCCTGCAGATAGTCCCAATCCTGATTAATGCGCGGGTCATTGGCTATGCGTACACGGTCAGCAACGCTATAAAGCTTGTTGAAAGCCTCTCGCTGCATAGGATTGCCAAGCCATGAACTTACATCCCTCTCCTCATCAACCCAGCTGAGAGTGTCAGGCACATCAAGGGGACTTACACTCTTCATCTTCTGGCAAATCTCGGTAGGTGTGGAGAATGTAATGCCCCTTTGCTTTGCACATGCAGGAATAGCGTGTAAGAACTCAAGGATGTTACTTGACAAAGGCTGCGCTATGCCAAGTGCAGAGAGTTCCATAAAGATATTTATGATCTGCTCCTCATCTGGAAGAGAGGCTATACGATCTACATAGCTGTCCGCAAAAAGAGGATAGCCATCCCAGTCGCTGTCGTTGAAACGAAGGCTGATATCATCACTTAGGTTTACATCGCGAAGCAGCAGCTTGAGGTTGGGAGCAAGAGCACAATTATAAACATAATGAGGAGATTTCCAACCAAGCACATGTTTTGCACCCTCTGTAAGCATACCCTTGAAACCAAGTTGGGCAGCCTGAAGTCCTATGTCATCGCTGTAGATAAGCGATGAGTTTCTTAGCACGGATGGTTCCTTGCCAAAATATTCCTTCATCTTGACAGCCTGCTTGCGTACATCTGCAGCAAAACTCTCCTCGTTGGCAAGGGCAGCAAGGCCATGTGAATAAGGTTCTGCAAGGAACTCCACACACCCTGTCTCATTCAATTCCTGAAGTTTCTCAATAACTTGAGGCGCATGCATCTCAAGCTGCTCCATTCCGACTCCAGATATGGAAAAAGCCACCTTGAAGAATTTTCCGTTCTCCTTAATCATGTCAAGAAGACATGTGAGAGCTGGCATATATGAACGCTCTGCTATGTCAGATATTGAGCGCTCATTCTCATAGTCGTCATAATAATAATGATCAGTACCGATATCAAAGAAACGGTAGCGTTTGAGATGAATTATCTGATGTATCTCAAAATATAAACAAATGGTTTTCATAAGTCTTGAAGCCCCACCTCACTCCTCCAGAAAGGAGAATGACCTACAGGGGCTGGGGTCAAAGTTGTTCGTAAATTGTCAATAATAATGTCACTAATCATGTGTCCTCCCTCTAAAAGGGAAACCAGAGGGGGCTACCACCCCAATGTTCTCATGTACAGTTCCCTTATCCAGGCTCCTACCTTCTCCCATGTAATCTGGTCAACCTCTTTCTTTCCCTCATCCTGAAGATAGTGGAAAAGACTGTCATTATGACAAATAGAATATATGGCATCAGCAAGGGCATGGATATCCCAATAATCAACCTTGATACAATTTGTAAGTATCTCAGCGCATCCGCTCTGCTTGGAAATGATTGACGGTGTTCCACATTGCATAGCCTCAAGCGGCGAGATGCCGAAAGGCTCACTTACAGATGGCATGACATAGACATCGGAATCCTTGAGGCACTCATATACCTGTTTTCCACGCATGAAACCAGGGAAATGGAAACGGTCTGCAATGCCACGCTCAGCAGCAAGATATATCATCTGATCCATCATGTCACCAGAACCAGCCATGCAGAAACGAACATTACGAGTGCGGTGAAGCACCATATTTGCTGCCTCAACAAAGTACTCTGGTCCTTTCTGCATTGTGATACGACCAAGAAACGTTACAATCTTATCCTTACCTGTATGGTCAGGGCGGGGAATATCCTGAAGTTCCTGACGCAACGGATAAACAGCATTGTGTACTGTAAAACATTTACGCGGGTCCTGATGATAATGGTTGATTACTGTCTGGCGCGTTAGTTCAGACACACACATTATACAGTCAGCATTATCCATTCCATCCTTCTCAATGCCATAGACTGTGGGATTAACCTTGCCTCTTGACCTGTCAAAGTCTGTTGCATGAACATGGATGCACAATGGCTTTCCGCTAACATTCTTTGCATGGATGCCTGCCGGGTATGTAAGCCAGTCGTGAGCATGTATGATGTCAAAATCCTGCTGACGCGCCACGACTCCAGCTATGACAGAGTAATTGTTAATCTCCTCATGGAGATTCTGTGGATATCCACCAGCAAACTCCATACAGCCAAGGTCGTTGACATTCATATAGTTGAAATCAGCGTAAATATGGTCACGCAACTGGAAATAAAGGTCAGGCGACATAATATTGCCAACTCTCGAGCGCACATAGTCATGGCTGACATCCCTCCATGCTATAGGGACTGCATTCATGGCAATTATCCTTGCGGCATTCTGGCTTTCATCACCCCATGGTTTAGGCAGACAAAGAGTAATGTCTATGTCGCCCTGTGCGTGCAAGCCCTCAGATATACCGTAATTGGCCGTGGCGAGTCCGCCAAATACATGTGGCGGATACTCCCATCCAAACATTAATACTTTCATTTGCTTAGATTTTTGGTATTTTAGGTCTTGTCTTTAGTACTGGTATTGGTATTTCTCAAGCAGTTCGAGCATTCTCAGAATCTGCCCTACATTCATGGCAAAGGACGTAGCACCTCTGCCGTAGAATGGCGGGTTGCCATCAAACAGCTCACTTATGGTTCCAAGGCAGTGATAGCTCATCTCATCTTCAAAGCCTACCATCTGTCTTTCTATGAAGCTAAGCCTTGTGCGCTTGTATAGCTTGAGACAAGCCTCCATGTAGAAGCCTCCAAGCCAAGGCCATGCTGTTCCTTGATGATATGCATAGTCTCGCTGGGTCTGAGGTCCGACATAAATAGGATTGTATCCTCCACTCTTTGGAGAAAGGGAACGAAGTCCCTTTGGAGTGAGAAGTTCTCTGGTGCAAATATCAAGAACACTCTTCTTCTGTGGCTGAGACAACGGAGAATAGTCAAGAGCCACTGCGAATATCATGTTTGGCCTGACACTCCAATCCATCATATTGCCGTCAACATAGTCAAACAGATATCCATACTCATTGAGGAACGTCTCTACGAATGATACCTTTGCCTTTTCTGCCAATTCTTCCAATTGCGACACACGCTTGGCATCTGTTGTCAGCGTTGCAGCGAAACGGAGTGCATTATACCACAGAGCATTGAACTCTACTATGTATCCAGTTCGGGGGACGACGGGACGTCCGTTGGCTGTTGAATTCATCCATGTTACTGCTTTGTCCTTCCCATCGGTATGCAGAAGACCATTATCGTCAAGTGTCAGATTAGGATGGTTACCGTCTATGATATAATCAAGTATGTCAGCAACCAACTTGCCATACATCTCAATACACTTGTCCTTACCCGCCTCTTTGGCATATTGCTGTATTGCCCATATTGCCCATAGGGGAACATCTGGCTGTTCTATCTCCGCCATCTTGCCAGTCTGAGGGTTACCTTGCATGAAATCTCGCAACTCACGTTCAGCAGTCTTCATGACAAGTTCAAAATAGTCTTGTTCTTCAATGGAGAGGGTCAGTCCAGGCAAAGAGACAAACGTGTCACGTGCTCGGCACTTGAACCATGGATATCCCGCAATGATATACCTCTCGTCATTCTTAGTGCGGTAATGGAACTGATGTGCTGCATTAACAAGGCAATGGAAGAAATTGTCGCGTGGAGAGCGCAGGCTCACCTCCTTGTCAAAAAGCTTGCCAAGCGTAGATGTTTTCGCCTCACTTATGGAAGCGGCGAACACAATGCTCTCACCTTTCTTTATGTCCATCTCAAAATAGCCCGGAACATAAAGATCCTCGTTAGAGGCATATCCTCTTTCCTGCTCTTTTGGATACTCTACCCCTCTGTACCAGTCTGGCTGGAAAACAAAGCGGTTTTCCTTTGAGAACTGCATATACAAATCAGGATAGCCTGCATACATACAAGTTCTTATTCCACCAGGCACCTCGGTATATTCCCTCGATGCTGTGGAATTTTCATGTGTAAACTGTCGCACACTGCGGAATGCGAGAAATGGTCTGAAACGTAATGTAGTGGCAGAATGCGCATCAACAAGTGTGTAGCGGATTAGAAGTCTCATTTCGTAAGCCTGGAAAATGAACTCCTTCTTGAGAAGTACACCACCTACACGGTAAATCGTCGTAGGCACTTTGTCGCAATCAAATTCACGTATGTACTTATGGCCTTTAGGACTGTAGTTGTTGCCCTGATACTTATGGAGTCCCAGATTGAATTCTGCACCATGCTGCACGACTGTCGTGTCGAGTGAGGAAAGCAGCACATGGTTTTCGTCGTCAAGTTCCGGTATCGGAATAACGAACAAACCGTGATACTTTCGCGTGTTGCAGTCAACAATTGTGGAACAAGAATAAGCTCCCGAACGATTGGTGCGAAGCAATTCCTTCGGTAGTGATTCCTCCAGATTGGTCATCAGAGCCTTTTCGAATCGTAGATAACTCATGCTTATTTATGTTTATTAGATAGAATTACTGTTTAGGTATATTGTTATTTATGCCGTTCAAAGTTACTAATTTTTATTGTTACATCAAAAAAAAAATGCCCTATATTTATCATACTGGGCATTTTTTAGCAATAAAATAAAAATTATAGCATTATTCAACTAACGTCGGGGAGACATCAGCACTTTATTAACTCTTGTCCTACCGTCTGACGTTGTCTGGCGCACTATGCCAATGCCTGATTTGAGTCCTTGGATTATGGCACCATTTACGCCAAAAACCGTCTCATGCACTGCATCCGATGTATCTGGCAAGACAGAGGGAATTGACGAAATGTCCTTGTCCTCATACTTAGCCTTGTCAATACTGCCGTCTGCAACTCCATTAAGGAATAGCTCTAAATTGGAATAGCCATCGACACCAATGTTTGCACCATCCAAAGGATTGCTTGGATCAAGTCCTATCTCTTCCTCGTAAGCATCCGGAAGTCCATCAGAATCGGTGTCCGTAAAGCCCTTCTCACCATCCTCAAGTCCAAGATATGGCCATTCTGTAGCCTCAACATTTTGTTTTTCTCCTGTGTCAGACTCTCTTACTGCAATAAATACATCATGACGAGCGAGTGTAATGTCAGAAGGGGAGTTGATGATTCCCATTGCACGGCTTAATAAACCAGATGCCTCATAACCAGCATACTGAGGATTGATATTTCCTGATGCCTCATCAAGAAGACGAATATCAACCTCATCATAACGTGGAAGAGAGGCTCCTGCAGATGACACGACCTTTGAAAAAGCTTCATCAGCTGATTCCGCCAACAGGCCACTGCTCTGTTCCTGCGATGACAGGACATTGTTCAAAAGGAAGTCAGCATTTGTACCAGCCTTGACATTTATTGTCCTGCCTGCATTGCCTGTGGATATTCCATAATAATTGTCTTCCTCTATCTGAGAAAGGACGTTTTCTGCCCATACAGCTGTTGTGGGGGTGAAAGGTGAAGAAACATCAAACTTATTTCCATCAAGGAACCATTGCCCCATACCATTCTGAGTTGATGCCTCAACAAAATAACGATTTGACTTCACATTTTGGAGTGTTGCAGGACCTGGGCGGAAAAAGTTGCCACGCATATAAACCTTATTATAACTATTGCCAGAATTAATAGTGGCATCACACTCTCCACCATATACAGAATTAGGCTTTCCCCAGTTGAAAATAACATTGTTGAAGAACTCTGAATCAACAAACTGATCATGATCACCAGGATTGTTACTGTTGTCACGTACTCCATTGAATCGTGGTGTCCTGTTGTTACAGTTTGTTATCAGGCAATGGTGCATGGTACTATGCTCCCCACCCCACTGTGTTGCGTAGGCACGTGCTCCTTTTGAGTTACGTGAATTGTATAGTCCCTCTCCTATAATACAATACTGGACTGTAGTTGAATCACAGTCATACATGGTGAGACATTCCTCCATCGACCACGTAAAAGAACAATGGTCGATAATGACATTGTTAGTATTCTCAACATCCAAAGACGGCATGCTCTTGCTCGCATAGTCACCAGCACGGAAACGCAGGTGACGCAGTATGACATTTGGCTTACATACATAAACCTTGTAACCAGCTATACATATTCCACCGCCTGGTGCTGTCTGACCGGCTATCGTTACATTTGGGTGAGCGAACTTCAGCTGACTCGTAAGGTAAATAGTACCACAAGTCTTGAAAAGTATTGTTCTTGGGGTATCATCACCTGTTCTAAGTGCCCAACGAAGTGTTCCTTCAACAAGATTGTCATCTGTGCAGTCATCGTTGCGCGTTACATAATAAACATTTCCTCCACGTCCACCTGAGGCATTTTTTCCATACCCCTCTGCTTCGGGAAACGCCAACTGCTGTGCCATGGAGGACATGCCTGTCATAGCACAAAATAACGTCAGAATTGCTTTTTTCATTTTAGTAGTAATCGTTTAAATTTGTTTTTATGATGGAATGATAAAATTAATAACTTCCTGCTCTACTGTTATACGGAAGCTTCCGACAGGAGAACCATTCATTAGACGTCCGTCAACTCCAACCATTGCATGTTGAGCTGTTGTAAACTCAACCTCTCGTGTTCTGAATGGATGGACACTATGATGATTTAGAAACTTTCCCTTGACAAATAGATATATTCCCTCAAAAAGCTGGGTCATTTTAGGATGATATACAACGGACACGTCAAGCAGTCCGTTATAAGGGACTGCATTAGGGGTCTGTCCATACCCAGAAGCATTGCCGATACATACAGTCATTACCTTGCGGCGAATTCTGTCTGTATTGATTTTTATATCCATTATGTAATCCATACGCTGGAAAATAAGAAGGATAAAAGAAAAAAGAAATGAAAGCGAGCGTGAACCGAATATATGGTGTGTCTGACGACGCAGATTCATTATCGCTGCAATAAGTCCTACATTGACACAGTTGAGGAAGTAGCGATGACAATTCTCACGCTTACTATTGGTGTATCTTATACAACCAAGGTCTATCTTTCTCACACGCCTTTGCTTTAGCCAGTCAATTGCCTCTGAAATACGGTCCTCGTCAATACCCCAGAAATGCGAGAAGTCATTCATCATGCCATTTGGAATGACACCGAGAGCTATTCCGTCTCTAACAGGTTTAGGGACTTGCATAAGGCAGTTGACAGCATCGTTAAGTGCGGAATCTCCACCAACTATTACAATGGTCTTATAACCATTGTTTATCATCATCATTACAAGCCTATCCACACTTTTAGCATTCTCGCTCTGGACATAGTCGAAATCTATGTTGCGGCTACGCAACAGGCGTTCTATTCTTTCCCATCTGCGACGAGGGTTCTTGGTCATTCCATGACGAGGGCAATACAGAATGCCCCACTTATTATTTCTCCCTTCCATAATTATTCAAATCGTTCTGTTTTTTTATTTCAAGTATCTCATCGACCAACTCATCGGTAGGTCTTGATGCATCTATCCAATGAATATGGAAACCTCTGCGCTCCATACCTCGGAACCAGGTCATTTGCCGTTTGGCAAACTGATGGATGGCTATTTCCAGACGGGAATACATTTCTTCATACGAAATCTTGCCCGTTACATACTCTGTGACATATTTATATTCAAGACCATAATAAATAAGTGACTCCGCAGAGACACCACTATCTATCAGATGTCTAACTTCATCAACCATTCCTTCCTCTATTCTCGCACGCAACCTTTCGCTTATGCGGCGGCGTCTTTCTTCACGATCAACTGACACACCTATGAGTAGTGAATCTATTGAGGGTAGTTCTCTCTCAGGCATTGGATTGTCTATATTATAGCGTTCAATCTCTATTGCACGTATCGCTCGCTGTGGAGTGTCAACATCTGAACGATTGTGCATTTTTGAACCCGTTTTTTCCTTTAATCCAACGAGAATCCTTGTCAGTTCTTCCAAGCTCTTTCCTGCCAGACTATCTCTTAGTTTGTCATTCTGAGGCACTGGGGAAAGTGAATATCCTTTTAGAACAGCCTCTATATACAATCCTGTTCCACCACACAATATTGGAATGTGCCCTCTATTAACTATGGCTTCATAAACCTTGTGAAAATCACTTTGGTATCTGAACAAGTTGTATTTTTCTCCTGGCTCGCATATATCAATAAGATGATAAGGCACAGTGCTGTTTCCTATTCTATAGTCGTCAAGGTCTTTTCCTGTCCCGATATCCATGCCACGGTAAACCTGACGACTGTCAGCACTTATTATCTCCCCACATATCCTGTAGGCAAGATTTGCGGCAAGGGTTGTCTTTCCTGAGGCAGTAGGTCCAAGTATCGTTATCATATTAGTCTTTCAATGTACCAACTATTTCCATAACAGAACGACAACCGTGAGAGTCAAGCCACGCATTCATACCATTTATGACTTTTGTGGTCACACAAGGGTCTATAAAATTGGCTGTTCCTATCTCTATGGCTGTTGCACCTGCCATAAGGAATTCAATGGCATCTGAGGCTGTACATATTCCCCCAAGTCCTATTACTGGTATCTTGACAGCTTTCGTCACTTGCCATACCATACGCAAAGCAACAGGCTTCACTGCAGGTCCACTCAGACCACCTGTTCCAATACTGAGACGTGAGCAACGCTTCTCAATGTCTATGGACATTCCCATTAACGTATTGATAAGTGACACAGAATCTGCACCCTCTGCCTCACAAGCACGAGCTATTTCCGTAATATCTGTCACATTGGGAGACAACTTGACAATCAATGTCTTTCCATAGCGCTCTCTTACGGCGCGTACTACAGCAGCAGCACCCTTGGCAGTAACGCCAAATGCCATGCCACCTTGTCTGACATTAGGACAGCTTATATTAAGTTCTATCGCTGGAATGGTTTCCAAAGCATCTATGCGAGAAGCGCATTCTGCATAGTCCTCTGGGGAAGAGCCACTCACATTAACCACAACATTTGTATCAAAATCTTTTATCTGTGGATATATGTTACTGCAAAAATAATCAACACCTTTATTTTGGAGACCAACACAATTGAGCATTCCAGAGGGCGTTTCCGCCATCCTTGGATAATCATTGCCTTCACGTGCGTGAAGAGTGGTTCCTTTGACAATAAACCCTCCAAGTGAGTCAAGTGGAACAAAATCTGCGAATTCAAGTCCATAACCAAAAGTTCCTGATGCTGTCAAGACAGGATTCTTCAGTTGCAAACCATTTATATTAACTCTTAAATCTGCCATCTTTCTTATGTATAATAACTTTAAACTTTTGACTTCAACCATGAGGACAACATGGTACATTCACTTCATTGCTCTAAATCAGATTATACTATCAGCATAAGTCCCAAAGCAAATCAGATGTCTTGAAAACCGGTCCATCCTTGCACACACATAAATTGCCACTTGTCGTTTTCTCTACACAACAAAGGCATGCCCCGACTCCACATGCCATCATATTCTCAAGCGATACCTCACATTCCAAATTAACAGATGCGGCAAACTTGGCAACAGCTTTCATCATTGGCTTAGGACCGCATGTAGCAATGAAATCATAATTACCTTCTGATAGACATGAATGATTAGTAACAAAGCCTTTTTCTCCTGCAGAACCGTCTTCAGTTGTTATATGCACATCACCAAAACGACGGAAGCAATCCATCTCAAGAAGATCCCTTGAGCTACGGGCTCCTAGAAGGAAAACAGGTGTCGCTCCCAGGTCTTTTATACATTTGCCATAATATAACAATGGAGCCACTCCAACACCGCCTCCTACAAGAAGTATTCTCTCTCCCGTTGAAAAATCTTTGCGGAAGCCATTCCCAAGCGGAAGCACACAATTGAGAATATCACCAACATGCAGGGACGTGATATGGCGCGTGCCATCGCCTACGGCAGCAACCAGCAGCCACAGTTCATTACTCTCATAATCTACATAATTGACTGATATCGGGCGTCTGAGCATTGTTCGTGGAGAATCATCCACTTTTACCTCCACAAACTGTCCTGGATACATACGTGGCAATGGCGAATCATGCGTCAACTTAAGCAATGTGTATCGCTCGTTAAGCTTCACGGAATCAGAAACGATTAAATCAAGTATATTTTTTCTCATTAGTATTGTATTTATTTCTTTATTAACGGTCATCCATCCCTTTCATATAATTTATAGAGAGTATGACATGTAACAGCATATACACAATGATGGAATACCAATATGTATATGTGGCAAAATTACGAAATATTAATGAGAAAAACGACAGAAGCGTATGATTTTTATTCAATATAAAATTAAAATACTGTTCATGCATATTGTCATTTGCTATTCTTGGGCACAAACGACTCGTATGTCTGATCATCAAAGAATATTCTGATTTCTGTAATCATCCTCTTTTTCTCAACGAAATCAATCTTTGGCTGTACAGGAAGTGATGCCTGATTTTTGTAATTATTTTGTACTCCATACTGATCTTGCTGAAAACCAAAACCTGGTATTGTTCCTTGTAATGGGGCAGTAGAGGAGGGTTCTGACTGGCGGTTCTGTACATTTGTTTGCTGGTCATGGTCTTGAACAGAATCTGATTCCGACACTTCCTTGAACATTGAGCCAATACCGGAAACGAGCCAATCAAGATTTATAGAGGGAAATTTTGCACGTATAGCCTCAACTGTATTCAAAGTGGGTTTTGTCCGGTCATTAAATATACTACTTAAAGAAGCGGAAGAAATTCCTATATACTCAGCAAAAGACTGCTGGGTCATGTGCTGGCTAATCATCAGTTGACGTATTCTATCTTTCATAAAGCGTTATATTAAGCCCTATTTAGGGCATTTATTTAAGATTTTACAAAGGTAAACAATATTTTTTACATACACAACAAACCTAAAGAAAATTTGATATTTGAATTTTTACTTTCTTGATTTAAATATTTAAATTTATAAAACCAAAGATGTTTAAAACCTTATTCGGAAACATAAACCTAAATACAAATAAGGAAAATCAAATAAATAACAAATATAGCAATATTTACTAAGTCACTCTTTAGAAACGACTTAATTACGGTATTATATATGTAAATACGAGCAATTATGCAGTATTTCTTAAAATACAATTGATATTTAACTATGATTTAAACAACAAAAATTTGTAACTATGGTGAAAATCAAGATTTTAAGATTAATGTATCTGTATGCATAAATATTCATGTTGGTTTGTAAATTCAAATCTTTATCTTTGTGTTTACAAATTTAAATGCAAGATATTCGGTCAAGAATTTTATGACTGTTGATTATTTTATTTTGATTTATGAATATAAAGTTCTAAACTTTAGATTGCTATTTATATTTCCAAAAGTTAATTAAATAAAACTCTAAAAATAAAAGTTTCAAAAAGAGCTAAAACAAACAAAACTAAAGAATTCTGGACAAAGTATGGAGACGGCTTAGAATATTCAAGTTTTGAGGCATGTTATTTATGGCAAAGTCATTGATTTCAATGGAATTAGATATAAAAAAAAGCACCTTATAAAAGTGCTTTTTTAGCTCTAAAAAAAAAGAAAAAGGCATTATTCTTAGTGCAGAATAAAGAAAATCAGCTCCTTCATAAGCTCTCCAATGGACGTATTTGGGTTGTCCAACCCCTTACTTTTTGCATCTATTTCTCTAATTTTGGAAATTATATCCATAGTTTTTCTTGCACTATAATTTCTCTTTCCTGAAACATAGTCTTTAGCAGCCCATGTGTTTTTCAAGCCTAATGCATCTGCTATATCTTTATCATTATTATTCCTTGGAGAATAATATACAATCATCAAATCTTGGAAGAATCTGAACAGGGTTGGTATTAATACATACCCCTGCCCTGATTTTGGATTATCATCAAAATACTTTATTATAAGGTTTGCTTTCTCTATATTCTTGTTTGCAATAGCAGTTCGCAACTCAAATGAATTGAATTCTTTGCTTATTCCTATTTTTTCCTCTACCATCTCTGGCATGATTCTTTTGTCTCCATCCTTCATTCCAATGAACAGTTTATCAAGTTCTGAGACAAGACGGAACAAGTCTGGTCCAACAGAGTCGGCAATCATCTGAGATGCCTTATTGTCTATTGTCGCACCTTTGTCTCTTATGTAAGACTCTATAAATCCAGGAAGCTCGTAATCGCGAAGTTTCTTACTCTCGAAAACCACTCCAACTTTTTCAGCCATTGACATGAACTTCTTCCTTCTATCTATCGTTCCGTTCTTATGGCACCATACAAGAACAGTTGATGGCATGGGATTGCGAAGATATTTCTCAAAAGCATCGTATTTCTTTATATTCTGTGCTTCCTTCACTATGACAACCTGCCTTTCTGCCATCATCGGAAAACGCCTTGCCATATCCATCACTGCAGCGTCGCTCGTATCTGCTCCAAAAACTACATTCTGGTTGAAATCCCTTTCGGCTTCTGGCAATGCATTTGCAGCAATATAGTCAGCAATTTGGTCAATGTAATACGACTCGTTTCCCATGAGAACATACACGGGTTCATATATGCCATCCTTAAGGTTTCTCATAATGGCATCAAAAGTATTTCCCCCCTTATTGTTTTTTTCCATTGTATATAGCATTTTCCTTCCACCCTATCACCTCAATGTTCGGTTTTAAGGCTTTTATTTTTATTATTGAATGCAAAGTTACCATTTTTTTTGTTTCTTGGCTTCAAAATAACAGACAGATTAGCTAATACAATTATTTTGGTACGGAAAAGCGCAAAAAAAATGAGGACGTGTAATACATCCTCACTTCATAATATTATAGTTATGTATATGACGATACTTTGTGTATTAGACCGTTTCCGAATATAATACGCACATATCCCTCTTAAACAAGACCAATTGTTATTCAGAAGTCTCTGTTTCAACAGAATCTTATTTCATTAGTTTGCGCTTACTTCTTCCGTATTTACTTCTTCTGTATTTACTTCACCTAAAGAGTTGAGTGCGTTACACAGTTTCCACAGGAAAACCAATGGACCGATAGCAATTAGAGAACCAAGCACACACCATCCCCAGAAGGTAGCTGCAGAGAATCCATTTGAAGGATTGAGATTGCCTATTCGTTTGCAGACATTTGTCCACCAGATGAGCGGATAGATACCGAAGGTGATTCCACCGAGAAGCAATGCAGTAATCCAATAAGGAACTGTTGACCTCTTGTCTAAACGATTAAGGTCGTCTCCCATGACTGTAAACTTCACTAAAGGATAGATTCCCAAAGTCAGTGGACTAAAGAAGAAAAACTTCCAGAATGAATAGGTATTTTCCATTTTCTTATAATTTAAAAGGTTAATAATGATATTAGTTACATGTCTTTCAGGTATTACGTCTTTCATCACTTGCTGCGGATGTTTTAATTTCCACAGAAATGGCTAAAATATCTTTCTATTTGCAAAAATAGATAATTTTTACAAAATACGCAAACAATACATAAAAAATTTTTAACCACTTGACAGAACAAACCAATGACAATGTCGTTAAATCCATATATACAAAGAATATTTATTCAAGTTATTTCGCAAAGCTCAAGGGAACTCCTGACAGCATGTCGAAGACATGAGAAACTTGAGTATTTATTAATATCATGATGCCGTTTCTCGCAGAAATTATGTAAATTTGCACTTGCTTGTTGAATTTACACCAGAATATAAAAATTAAAAATATGGAATTGAGTGAATTTAAAAAGATATCTGAACGTGAAGAATATATAAGCAAGGAGCGTTTTTGGTTTGAAAATAATAAAGTACAATTTTGGTATAGATTATATCTTAATACGCATGAGTTTCAGCCAAATTGGAATCCAAGTGAGTGGAAAACAAGATATCAAGTGTTACTAGTAGTTGATGACGAGTCTATACATGAAAACCACGATACTTCCTCAATGAAAGAATATCGGTTTGGTTTTTTCTTGAAAGAAGTAGAAAAAAATGGAAAATTTAATGAAAATAATCTTGAAAAAGTGCTTAATTCTGCATTAAAAATTAAAATTGAGAATAAAATAAAAGTTGATAGTTACCAAAAAATAAAAGGTATTATTAATGGGACAAGTTTTTATGATTATTAATACTTGGTTGCTAAATTGTCAGAAACGTTTTATCACTATGTTAATGCAACATTATTAGTGTAAGATAACATAAACAACATACCATCCACAAATGGAAACAGCACACAACGACATCACTCTTCCTCCCTATGATGCAAGGATAAAGATCGTAGAAGGCAGACGTATGATATTTGACACATTACGAAGGAAGTATGTAAGACTGACTCCTGAGGAATGGGTAAGGCAACATTTTGTCCATTTCCTAATAATCCACAAAGGTTTCCCTTCTGCTCTTATTGCTAATGAAGTGAAGCTAAAGGTAGGCAACAAGGTTTTGCGAGCAGACACTGTCCTGTATGACACCTTATTCCATCCCAGAATGATTATTGAATACAAGTCACCTGATGTCGCAATTGGGCAAGCTGTCTTCAACCAGATTGCTGTTTACAACATGATTCTGCATGTTGACTATCTTATCGTTTCAAATGGTATCAACCATTACATCTGCAAGATGGATTACAATGGCGTGCCCACCTACTCTTTCCTGCGCGACATTCCCAACTATAACGACCTATAATATTCATTACGTAGAAAGAGCAGAGACATACCTTCACAGGCATGTCCCCACATAAACAATTATTATCGAAAAAAAATATTCTTGCTCCTGACTTGCATTCTTTCCAGGCGTACATCGCTCTTGTCATCTTACATCCATTCAGGCAAATCCATCCGTGATGATACTTCATGATTAGAAAGAAGCATAAAAACCATAATTGAGAGCAAATGCCAATAAACAATGATGACAGCGAAGAAGGATGCCCGCTCCGCTGCCAATGAAAGAAACAACTCCTAAGAGTTTTACTTTATACGTATTTTTAGTCTTGTGCCTTTTGCAATATCTGTTGAACTCAGTTCGTTCCATTTTATCAAATCAGAAACAGTAACTCCATAGGATGATGCTATCGAGCCGAGTGTTTCGCCTGCCTTGACTTCATGGAAGAATATCATGGTCTCACCACTTGTCTGCTCTCTTCTTCCTGAGGATGGGGCTACTGTAAATCCGCCCTCGTCTCCATCTTTAACTTCATATAAAGGAGTACCTTCAACTATGTATCCCTGCTGTCCATATAGCAAAGCCCACCAGCCTGTGCTTTTCAGAACGCCATCAACCAGTCCCACACATCCTGGATTCTGTTCTATCGCCTTGTCTATAGCCTCCTTCATGTTAGGAGTACCGATTGGAATACCTAAAACCACATGGATTTTGTCTTTTCCCTTAACCCTTGTATCGCCTTTCTTAAGATTGGCAGCATCTTTTCCAAGAGGGACATTCTTTGTTGAGATAACTGTGAAATCTGTGAGTCTCGTTGTACAACTTGTGGCTGCGAATGCGAATATCGCACATGCAATCAAAAATCTTGCCTTCATGTTTTTATTAGTTTTATGTTATTGTCTACATCCTTTAACGCGATTCGACTATTCTCGTTTCTGCGTACAAAGATAGTATAAAAGATGTTGCATTATCACAAAAACGTGTAAGCGAATAGTTTACATGTCAACTATCTGCTTACACGTCGCTTCCATTTCTTTTTTTATACTCCTCACTATAATGCTGAAAGAAGTCATAGTTCAGTATTACTGATATACGTAACAGTTCTTGTGTATCAACAGAATGTTTGTCGAATATCTTATAGACATTGGTACGACTACACGACAATTGTCTGGCAAGCCATACCACAGACTTGCCTCTTTCCCTAAGTTTCTCTCTTATGACAGCACCAATATCAGTCATAACCTTCATGTGCGACAGGAATCCCGATGCCAGCATCGCATTTTCGTAATTATAGGCATAAGAAAAGACGTGGGTATTCCTACTCTCGCTTATCCCGGCTTCAGGCCTTCGCATTGCCACCACTCCAAGATAAGCAACGCAGTCTGCCCACGCCGTGATATATTATCCCTTACATACGCTACAATGCGCATGCGGATATAATACACCCAACGCGGACGCTCCGTCGCCGTTTCTTCCAGAGTGGTTCAAATTTGCGAAGTCTGAAGCCGGAAGACAAGGTTCGTAACGTCCTTTCTTTATATAAAACAACCAACCTGCCATCCCTTATATAGGAAATGACTGGTTGGCTGCAAAATTATTAATTATTTTCCTAATCAGCAAGAAAAAGATGGTTTTTCTTCCCTCCAAGAAGTATAACCTTTTGGGAATGAGTATTATTGAGATATAGTCGATTTCTATCTCACCATGACTTTCCTTACCTTTCCGTCAGCTTTTACGATGTACAGACCGGAAGGAAGAGCCACACTATGATGCCCCATTATTTTACAGTCCACCACCTTTCCTCCACCGCAGGAATAGGCTTCCAAGCGTGAAGGCTTCGTAGTCGAGACATACAGCATCCCGTCCATCGCCTTCACCTCTACGTCTTCGCTGTCGGCTGCGCATTCTATTCCGTCGGTGTCTGTATGTGAGAACTTAATTATGACATCATCCTCTGACTCACGTAATGTAATGGTAACATCAGACAGCGAGGTCTGCGTTCCGAACATTATATTCCCATTGGTGGTAATGCCCACTTTATAGTCTGTACCAAACTCAATATATTCTCCATTTGAGCCATATTCTATGCCTCCCCACGACTGCTGTCCAAGTATTTTGAACCCATTGTTCAGTTTATCCACATAATCGAGCGACACAGTATAGGTTTCTGTCCTGCTGTCATAGGCAAACTGTGGTGCAGAAGCCGGTTGCCATGCACCGAGGGCATCTGACGCTCCACATATAAAATATGTCTGTACAATGTCTGTGCCCCTCCATTGATTGTCGAGCCACTGCACCTTTGCATGGAGTTTGTTCACATAGCTGTTTCTTGCCTGTGCCATATTTGAGTTGCCATACTGCTGCCATCGTTCA
This sequence comes from uncultured Prevotella sp., assembly GCA_945875635.1. GTDB lineage: Bacteria > Bacteroidota > Bacteroidia > Bacteroidales > Bacteroidaceae > Prevotella. Next base: position 12,062 of record CAMCLD010000011.1, on the reverse strand, counting down.
TAATCCGACGATGCAGCCTCGCTTACTTTCCCTACGAAATCGTCTATGAAGCCATCCAAAGTGCCATACGACTCCATGAACGTTTCCCAATGTCTCTTTACAGCCTCCTGAAAATCAGGATATTTAGCTATCTCTCCTATCCAGTGCTGATGGAAATTAGAATAGTATATGAAACTGTCTGTTCCTCTTCTGAAAGAGTTTCCAAAATCCCATACCGGACCAAACATCATTTTCGTGTTCTCTCCCCTCTCCTTGTGCCAGTAACAGCTGCCATGGAAAGACTCACCGTTGTCAGTCACTTCCTGTACGATATAGAACTTCGCCAGCTCGTCAATGTCAATATAATTCTGCCAATCCTTTGAAGTTTTGTCTTCCTGGAAAATAGCCTCGTTGGCAGATGTCACGAGATTTGTGAGGTATTCCTCCTGTTGCTGCGAGAGAATCTCAGGACTTTTGTATGTGAATCTCATAATCTCACCGTTTCCATCGGTTATCCTCACCTGTGCATCCTCATCGTAGTTGTCAATTTCCACGAGCCATCCACCTGTTATGTTCTCCGCAACGGTCTCGTTGTCCATCTGCTCAGTTACATTCACCCTGTCAGAGTCCACCCTTATGTGTTCAGTCAGGAAATACAACCCCATATACTCACCATTGAGCACCAGCTCACATGGTTCCTGAGCAGGAGTGTATTCCAATCCCAATCTTCTGCTCACCTCGAATCCCACTGTATTTCTTAGGAATCCAAGGTCATCGTCTGCATTTGCGAGCAAGGCAAAATGTTTGTTTTTCTTCATGCCGAGCAGCGAAGCCTTTGCGTCGAGCTTAAGTCTGTATGGTTTCTTGTCGAAGGAGGTCCATGTGTAATTCCCCCTGCCTTTAATCTGTAGTGTCAAAGGAGCCTCAGCCGAACCGATGTTCTCATATCCCTCCACTCCGTTTGCATCCACATAATACGTAGCTGCAATATAATAGTCCTTTGATGTAATGTCCTGTCCCCCATCAGTATTGATGTAAATAACAGGCAGCGAGCCAGAAGGCTGAGCACAGAAAGCATGCACGAAAAGGAACAGCATGATTGCTGATAGTAGTAATTTTCTCATATTCAATAAACAGTTAGTTAGTTGACAATAATGTAATTCTTTTGCAAAGTTAAGCAAAATTGCCCAATAATGCAAATAAGAATATAAACAACGTGAGTTCGACGATTTATAAGTGTCAGAAAAGTTGGTGATTAGCAAAAAATGTTGTAACTTTATAGTGTTCAGCACAAGTTTCTTGGACGGCATACAGCTTGTCACCAAACTTAAAAGCAACACGAAAGGGGCTTTGATGAGCGTGTCGGACAAACGGCTGCTCAGGAAACGTGCCATCATAGAAACGATAAATGACGAGTTGAAGAACATTGCATAGGTGGAACATTCAAGACACAGGTGCTTTGACTATTTCATAGTGAACTTGCTCCTTATTAGTTACATTTTTATGGACGAAAGTTGTGATTGTCTTGATGTTTATTTGTATCTTTGCATAAGATAACCTGCACTCGGCATTACATTCAAACAAGTTTGATGTACGGCTCTCAATTTGCAGCATCTTTGCATAAGAAAGTAATAACATTAAAAACACATCATTATGAAAAAGACATTATTCGTGCTTACCTTACTGTGCATGTCTATAATGGTATATGCACAAGACGACGAAGAACATCTGACCTTTAAGGGAATTCCAATCAATGGTACGAGGAACAGTTTTGTAGCAAAATTAAAGCAAAAGGGATTTGTTTTTTATTCATCTGATAATGGAGCCTGCATCTTAAAAGGTCGTTTTGCTTCTTATGAAGACTGCGATATTTATGTAAAATCGTTGAACGACAGAGATTTGGTGTATGCTGTTTCTGTGTTTTTCCCTTCTTGTGAAACTTGGTCGGCAATTGAATCCAATTATATTTCACTAAAGCAAATGTTGACGACTAAATACGGAAATCCCGTAGATTGTGAGGAGATTTTTCAAAACAGGCATGCGGACGATGACCAAACTAAATTTACGTTGTTGTGTATGGATAGATGCAAATACCATACAACATTTAAGACAGAAAAAGGTTCTATTATATTGAGTATTGCGAATAAATCCTTTAACGAAGGCATGGTCACCCTCTCTTATTTTGATGCCACGAACCATCAGAAGAGCATGTCTGAAGCCATAGAAGACCTTTAAGTATTCTGATTATACCATTTCCTCCTTAAACAAACCTTTAATCTACGACCGTGATGAGAAAAACCTTTTTGCTAACAGTAATACTGGGTGTAAGCATAGCAGCTGGTGCTCAGAAATATAAGTTCAACAACACAAGGCTCAGCGACAGCAAGCGCATTGACTGCCTTATTGACATGTTGACATTAGACGAGAAAATATCTCTTCTATCAACGAACCTTGGAGTAGAAAGGCTGGGTATTCCAGACTGTGGACAGAGAGAAGGTCTGCATGGCGTGGCAATAGGAGGGCCGGGAAACTGGGGAATAAGGAAGAGAGATGGAAACGGAGTTCCCTATCAAACCGAATACCCAACCACCATATTCCCACAATCGTATGGACTTGGAGAAAGCTGGGATACTGGACTGATGGCAGAAATAGGCAACCAGATGGCAGAAGAACTGAGGTGGTACGCACAGTCACCCAAAAGTGAATGCGGATGCAACCTTGTGCTGAGGGCTCCAAATGCAGACCTTGGAAGAGACCCACGATGGGGACGCACGGAGGAATGCTTCGGTGAGGATGCCTTTCTCACAGCCTCTATGACCGTTGCCATTATAAAGGGATTACAGGGTGACAATCCAAGATACTGGAAGGCAGCCGCCCTGATGAAGCATTTCCTTGCCAACAGCAATGAGGACGGAAGGGACTCCACGTCGAGCAACTTTAGCGAGAGATTGTTCAGGGAATACTACTCTTATCCGTTTTACAAGGGAATTGCCTCAGGAGGCAGCAAGGCATTCATGGCAGCATATAACTCTTGGAACGGTGTGCCCATGTGTGTAAATCCTGTCCTTGAGAACATAGCAAGAAGAGAATGGGGCATGGATGGCATTATATGCACTGATGGCGGAGCATTGGGACTGCTCATCAACGCTCATCATGCATACAAGGACAGAGCAGAGGGAGCTGCCGCTGTAGTGAAAGCCACGACAGGACAATTCCTTGATTCATACAAGGAAGATGTGAGAATGGCACTTGAAAGAGGCATCCTCACAGAGAAAGACATAGACAAAGCTATAAGAGGCAATCTGACAGTAGCTCTTAGGCTGGGACTCCTCGATGGAGAAGACTCAAGTAATCCATACATAATTATTGGGAAAGACACTACCGCCACACCTCCATTCCTAACGAAAGAGGCTTGCAGCTTAGCACGCAAGGCAGTAGTCAAGTCGGCTGTGCTTATGAAAAACGAGGGAAGCCATCCGCTTCTGCCAATAGACACAATAGCGACAAAGAGGATTCTGTTAGTTGGTCCATATTCGGAACATGTGGTACAAGACTGGTATAGTGGCAAGCCTCCTTACGAGGTTAGCATAGCGAAAGGACTGAAAGATGCTATGCGTGGTACGGGAGTGACAATAAATACAGTAGCTGACAATGCCATGGGCAGGGCGGAGACGATGGCAAAGGATGCCGACATGGTTATCGTATGCACTGGCAACCATCCATACGGAACAAGGACAGACTGGAAATTCTGTCCCGTGGCAAGTGACGGCAGGGAAGCTGTTGACAGACATTCCATGGAATTACCAGACGAGGACATGATACGCCGGCTCTACAATGCCAACCATAATATAGTGCTTGTGCTGGTAAGCAGTTTTCCATATACCATCAACTGGTGTAAAGAAAACATTCCTTCCATACTCCACACCACCCACTGCTCTCAGGAACAAGGCAACGGTATTGCAGACATCCTTCTCGGCAAAGCCAATCCTGCGGGGCGACTTACACAGACATGGATTAGCGACATTGCAAGTCTGCCTCCTATGATGGACTATGACATTACAAACAACCGCACATATATGTATAATGACAGTTCCGTGACATATCCATTCGGACATGGACTGAGCTACACACATTTCAACTATGGTCGTATAGAAGACATAAAAGTTGGAAAAGACAGCATCCACATCACCGTTCCCGTAACCAATGACGGAAGCATGGACGGTGATGAGGTGGTACAGGTATATGCCAAATTCCATAGCTCGAAAGTTGACCGTCCCAAACAGTTATTATGCGCCTTTTCGCGTGTCAGCATAGACAAGGGAAAGACTGTAAAGGTGAGACTTTCCATCAGCAAAGAGCGTCTGTCATACTGGGACTGCCAGACTCACAGCTTCGTTTTCGAGAATTGCGGCATAGAACTTAACGTAGGAGCCTCATCGACAGACATAAGGCAGACGGCCTTCGTTCCATAAGTCTTCCATTATCACATTCTCATGGAATGAAGATTCCCAGCATTAAGAATCACCATCTGTTTCCAGGTCTTTCCGGGCGTGAGTTTCCCTGCTGCCCCATGGCAGGTCTTGGTCCCATGCCTGGTCCGTGTGGGTCGTATGTTGGCATATCCTTAGGTCTTTCATTCGATTGCTTCCCTCCAATAATGTTGAGCCTATACGCTGCCTTGAACATTATGTAGCTGTTTATGGCATTATACTCTGTGTCAGTTCTTGAAATAGAGTTTATGACACGACTTAGATTGCTTTGCTTTTTCAGAATATCATAGAACTGCACCGACAATGTCAGCGCATTTCCCTTTAGCAGGCTATGGCTAAGCTGCGCATTCCATACAAGTTCGTTCGTATTGAGTGATGCATCGCTATATCCCCGCCTGCTGTTCTCGTGAATATCTGTTGAAAGACTTGTTCCCCACGGCAGAGAGATATTGACATTAGCCCCATAAGAGAACTGCCATGTCTCCTGATTTGCAGATGCCTGCAATGCGTTCTTTGCCGACGTATAGTTTAGCGAGCCGTCAAGTTCCACCTCAAGCCAGCTGTTTCGGTAGCTTGTAGATAGCCTTTCCCCAAGGTTCCATGATTTTGTAGCACTTTTCCTTGAAGTCTCGTCACTGCTGAGCGTGACATAACTTACGTAATGGTTGTAGCCACCGGTTGTGAAAGTATTAATGTTCCATACTCCTGCCGAATCAACCGACGTGTTGAACATCAAAGCTGCATTAAGGTCCCAGTTGCCATTTATATTCTCTGGTCGTGTAATTCTTCCACCCGTTGTCTCGTCGAATGTAACCTTGTTACTGATACTGTTTCTCGTGTTACTATAGTTGAGATATGTCATGACGGAACGCTGATGGCTCTGAATGAAAGTGTTGTAGAAAATTCGCAGTCTGTTGGTGAATGCAGGTTTCAGTCCCGGATTACCGACCTTGATGTTAAGCGGGTCGCTGTCATCGACAATAGACAACAGGTCTGTCATGCCTGGCTGTGTCGTTGTTCCCCTATAGTTTATTCTGAGATTACTTTGCTTGTCAAAACGATATCTGAAATTGAGAGTTGGACTCCAGTTGACGACATTCCTGACAGTATCGGTATGTACCCCGAAATAATCCTGTATGTAATGAGACCTCTGCGGTTGCAGCATCATACCGACATCGAGCCTGTATTTCTGTCTGTTCATGCGCAGCATGAGCTGAGTCTCATGGGTGTATGTCTTGTACTCCGAGCGTCTGCTCAGGTCGTTGTCAAGATATTCCTCAAGCGGTAATTCCAGTCTTGAAAGGAAACTGTCCCATGACCTGTATGCCGTACCAACACCATCGAACATTCCATCGCCGACATGGCTGAAGTCGTATGTAGAACGGTCACTCTTGCTGTATGAATATTTATACTTGTAGCTCAACTGAAGATAGACCCCTTTGGCAATAGGCTCGCTATATGTTCCCTGAAGGTTGTAGCTCCAGTTCCTTGTAGGCATAAGATTGTAACGGTTTGTCTGGTATGTGGAGTCGCTGTCCATACTGTTCAGCACTTGATAGAGACGCACGTTCTGTAGGGAGAAGGATGTGCTCTCTGAATCTGACCACTTAACATCTCCCCTTAAGGTAAAATTCCTTCCATTGCTGTTCAGTTTCCTGTTTATTTGCAACATTGCCCCCACAGACTTTTTCTCTCCGTATGTGATACCATCATTGTCTTGTGTGTTTACAAGCGCTCCATTCTGTCTCAGCATTTCCAAATCTTCTTTTGCCAAAGGATTGTTGGTATAGTTATATGGATTGTCATTATAAGCTGCCGATGTCGATGATGTCAGACCGTCGCTCGTGGAATACTGCGCATTAGGACGGAACATGATATTAGTCATACTGTCCGGCTGCCATTCCAGACGATATCTGAAGTCCCAAGAGTTGGAACGTGTATATTTCTGCGATAGAGAATTTGTAAACGAGGCATTGGTACTAAGGAAATTCTCACTTGATGATGACGTTTGCAAGTCTCCGTTTGAATGGTTCCACCTGAGGCTTCCGTCCATCTGCAATTTCCCTTTGTCTGAATAGTTGAAATTAACTCCCAGCATCTTGGACGCATTCAATCCCTGCCTTTGCTGTCCGAATCCACCTCTTGAACCTGCGCCAAAACCCATGTCATTCACATTGTTGGCATCTCCCAAAAGCATCACTTTTGACTTGTCGTTGAAAAGTCCTGCCATCAGCCTCTCTGAATATCTGTCCTTGGTTCCTATAGACAGGTCAACATTGGACAGCAACCCCTTGTTCATGCCTTTCTTTATTCCAAAGTCAAGGACTGTTTCCTCTTCTCCATCGTCAATACCTGTCACCCTTGCCAAGTCGCTCTGCTGGTCATAAGCCTTCACTTTTTCTACTATGGACGTTGGAAGATTCTTCATGGCAGTCTTCGTATCTCCAGTCATGAATTCCTTTCCGTCAACAAGAATCTTCTTCACTTCCTTGCCATTAATCTTGATGGTTCCATCATCTGAAATCTCTGCTCCCGGCAACTTCCTGACAAGAGCTTCGAGTGTAGAACCTTCTGGCACCCTGTAGGCCGATGCGTTATATACAAATGTATCCTCGTTGAGGACTACCTTGGCAGCCTGCCCTGTCACTGTAGCTCCTTTCAGCATTATAGCATCCGCCCCAATCTGGATAATTCCCATGTCAACATTTGCCGAATCCTTTACTGTTATGTTCCGGCATAATGTCTTGTATCCAACAAAACTAACTTTAACGATATACTGTCCGTCAGCAGGAGCCGTAATTCTGAAATTACCATTGTCATCGGATATGCTTCCTGCCACAAATGTACTGTCCTTGTCCAATAGTTGTACCGTGACATAGGGCACCGTCTCTTTGGTATCCCTGTCTGTAAGGCTACCGCTTACTACTCTCTCCTGAGCATTAGCCACTATTGCCATTACGGCAAGCATCAATAAGAATGATAGTTTTCTAATCATAATATGTCTTTTTGTCTTACATACCATTAGACACAAGAAAACGCCTATTGGTTTAATCGCAGATTGCGACCAATAGACGCTTAATGTCATTTTGCCGACAAAAATCAAACGTTTAACATTGAGTAACGCTATTACCTTACCTTTTGAGGTTTCAGGTCTTAAGGTCGTTGAATGTTAATCTTCCATTTTCAATTTCTAAAACCCCATAACCTTAAAACCTCATATCAATCAACATATCTGCGCAGTATGTTGCCATAACTATCTATACGACGGTCTCTGAGGAATGGCCACCACCTTCTCACCTGCTCGCTGTACTCCAAGTCAACATCCACAACAGTCTCCACTTCCCTGTCATTTGGAGCACGCCATAAAAACTCTCCCTGAGGTCCTGCTACGAAACTACTTCCCCAGAACATTATACCTCCTGTCTGTTCGGAAGGATCTGGCTCATGCCCTACCCTGTTTACCGTTACTACAGGCAGACCATTGGCAACAGCATGCCCACGCTGGACCGTTGTCCACGCCTCGCGCTGACGTTCCTGTTCCTCTTTGCTGTCACTACTCTCATAGCCTATGGCTGTAGGATAGACCAGAAGTTCCGCCCCACGTAAAGCCATTAGTCGTGCAGCCTCAGGATACCATTGGTCCCAACATATAAGTACCCCTATCTTACCCACGCTCGTCTGCAGTGGTTCAAAGCCAATGTCGCCTGAAGTAAAATAGAACTTCTCATAATATGCCGGGTCATCAGGTATATGCATCTTCCTGTATTTCCCTGCCACAGTGCCATCCTTTTCTATTACCACAGCCGTATTGTGATAAAGTCCTGGGGCACGTTTCTCAAACAAAGACGTCACAATCACTACCCCATTGTCCTTTGCCACCTTGCCGAAAAAGTCAGTTGATGGTCCTGGTATGGGTTCTGCAAGATTAAAATTGTCAACATTCTCAACTTGACAGAAATATAGTGAATTGTGAAGTTCCTGCAACACTATAAGCTCTGCTCCTGCCTTGGCAAGATTGGCTATCTTTATTGCAAGACGCTCCTTGTTGTCATTGATATCTGATGTGTTTGACTGTTGGATTATTCCTATTTTCATAAATACTACTTTTACGTGTGTTCAACTATCTGTTGCAAAGGAGAAGAGACTGCCGGTATCTGCATAGTGCAACAATGGAGCGAACCATGCTGGTGTATTACAGCCCTGCTGTCTATTCCCACTATCTCTCTATCTGGAAAAACTGTTGATATTATGCCAATTGCCTCACTGTCCTTTTCAGGTTGCATATACAATGGTATAAGCACCGCTCCGTTCAATATCACAAAATTGGCATACGTTGCAGGCAGACGTTCTCCATCCACGACAATTGGGTCTGGTGTCGGCAGACGCAACAGTCTGTATCCATAGTCTTGGGACAATTCCTGCAACTGGCACTCCATTTGCTTCAAATCCTCATACTGGGCATCTTCCTTGTTGTCTGTCCCTATATATAATATGGTGTGGTTCGGTGCGAAACGCGCTATGGTGTCAATATGCCCATCTGTATCATCACCTATCAGATTACCATAGTCAAGCCACAACACTCTGTCAACAGCCAGCCACTCCTTGAGCCTTCTCTCTATATCTTCCCGTTGCATGAAATTGCGATTTGGCGCAAGCAGGCACTGACTCGTAGTAAGCAATGTTCCTTCTCCGTCACTCTCTATGGAACCACCCTCAAGCACGAAATCAAGCCTGTCAACATACTCTCCAGCTATAGTTCCAGCCAGATAACTGTTGATTGCATTGTCTTTCTCAGCAGCAAACTTCTCGCCCCAACCATTGAATCTGAAGTCTAACAGCTGTCTGCCTGAGCCGGACAGCAGACTTATGAATCCATGGTCACGTGTCCATGTGTCATTGGTAGGACAGGATACAATCTCTATATTCGCCAGTATATCAACAGGCAATGAATCAGCAAGCATCACACGGAGTTTGCCAACATCGCCACCACATACCACTACCAGTCGCTGGCGTTTGGCTATCTCTCTCGCCATCTCTAAATAGACAGAAGTTATACTGTCAAGAATCGGAGTCCAATCCGTATTCTCATGAGGCCATGTTATGACCATAGCCTCCTGTGGTTCCCATTCAGCAGGCAGTCTATACATAATTCTCCCCATATTTCATCTGGACCTCATTGACATATTTACGTATTAACGCTGAGGAGTCTTCTTTCCTGCATATAAGCAGGACGTTGTCCTTCTCCGCCACAATATATCCATCGAGTCCGTTAATGATTGCAAGATGGTCTTTCGGAACCTTGATGATATTATTCTTGCTGTCTTCCGCCAGGACATTGCAGTCAACAGCCACATTCTCGTTGTCCGTTCTGCTTACTGCTTCATATATGCTATGCCATGTACCAAGGTCAGCCCATCCAAAATCACACTCCATGACATATACGTCATCTGATTTCTCAAGCAGTCCATGGTCAATGGATATATTAGGATAGCGTGGGAAATGCTCTCTTACATACTCCATCTCACTTTCCTGTGACATTTCTTTATCCTGTATGTGCCTCATTACAGGAGGCAGAAGTTTTGAAAGGCATGATATGAGATGCCCTACTCCCGACAGGAACGTTCCAGTATTCCAAAGGAACTCACCACTTTCCATAAATACTCTGGCAAACTCACGTTCGGGTTTCTCTGTGAAAGACCTTACCTTATACATGTTGTCTGTCTCTAAAGACTCTCCAATCTGGATATATCCATAACCAGGTTCCGGACGGGAAGGCTTCACGCCCAATACCAAGAGTGCATCGTGAGAACCTACGAACTCAAGTCCCTTCAGCACATTTGAGTCATATGCCTCCTCCCTCATGACAGCCTGGTCTGACGGAGCAATGATTACCCTTGCATCGTCACATCGTTTGGCAATCCTCATACATCCCCATGAGACACTCGGAGCTGTATTCCTGTGGATAGGCTCGGCAAGGATATTCTCCACAGGGAGCTCAGGAAGCTGTTCCCTCACAAAATGGGCATAGTCTATATTTGTTGAGACATATATATTCTCACATGGTATTATATTCCTGAAACGGTCGAAAGCCTGCTGCAACTGAGTGCGTCCCACCCCAAAGAAATCCATAAACTGCTTTGGATAAGTCTCGCGGCTGCATGGCCATAGCCTCCGTCCCTTTCCACCGGCAAGAATAATACAGAAATTGCTACTTTTCATTTCGTATATAGATATAAGATGGTTAAATTACACGTTATTCAATATTCAAAGGTAATACTATTATTCGACATAGACAATTCTTTTAATGTATTTTAAGGTATAGCACACAACCTAATTGAGGAGTTATAATAAGGAGTTAAGAACAAGTAATGTTGAAATATTTCACTTGTCGTGACAGAGGAAGATGAAATCAACCAACAATCAGTTGCCGAGGGGAAAAGAACTTCCCTTGAGCTTGCGAAAATACTTAAACAAAAAAAGATACTGGAAAGAGATTTTTCACATTTTACTTGTGAAATAAAAATATTATTCGTACCTTTGCAGTCGCAAAGCCCAGATGGCGGAATCGGTAGACGCGCTGGTCTCAAACACCAGTGGGGCAACCCATCCCGGTTCGAGCCCGGGTCTGGGTACACAACAGCCATGCATTGATGTTCAATGCATGGCTGTTTTTTTCTCGATAGCAGGTGTATCGCACCGAAGGACAGTTTGATATGCCAATATCCCTTGCTTTTCCAACGTTTCCGAGGCAAGGATATTGCAAATTTCATGGGAGTGACACCTGTATGGCTATGCAATATCAAGCGAAGGGTGTTTAAAGAAGGTAAAAAAATCCCCTCATACTATTATAAAGAAAGCGTGCTATGCATCGTGCGTGCCATACTCTATGAGGTATTCTCGTCAATAAGGGAGGGCATGGAAAGCGAAGAAATGACAGACAGGCATCTGAAAAGCAGTGAGAAATTGTTTCTCAGATTTACAAAGCTTATTTTAGACGAAGACCATATAAGCAGGAAACTTGAGAGTTATGCCGAGCAACTATGTGTCACGTCAAAATATCTGTCACATATTTGCAGGATGGAGTGTGGAAAAACAGCTACGGCAATCATAAACGAAGTCATGAATGAAAGAATAAGATATTATCTGGAATTCACAGACCTAACTATAAAAGAGATTGCCAGTGAACTGGATTTCCCTAATCTGTCTTTCTTCGGGAAATACGTCAAGAAACACCTTGGCAAGTCCCCCAAACATTACCGTAATGCCATAGAGTCATAACACCAAACATCCACCACGTTGGAATCATAGGTCGAGTAGAGCGAGGGAGTTTCACCCTCACCCTCTTACAGAACCGTGCGTGAAAGTCTCCCCTCACACGGCTCTTCACACTCTATGCTTTGTGCATATGCTTCTTTCATCATATCCTCCTCTTTGTTTAAGAGTTGTATAATTCCAGTTGCTTGAGTGTGTCACCCCCTTCGCTCCATGTCCATTACAGGCACTTCAACGCTACTACTCATCGAATGGGTCATTTCATACACCTTTTCTCGCCATGGCAAAATACAAGTAAACTTGCTTTGCCCATTTGGCTTA
>CAMCLD010000010.1 GCA_945875635.1 uncultured Prevotella sp. | reverse complement strand
CATAGTATTTCACTTTACGAGACACACTCCTTTTGCCTTCCCGTTGAACTTGTAAGTATTCCTTACAGGTTGAATCTCTTTCCAGTTCGCCCTCTTTATACGCTTTACCAATATGCATGGTAATGTTCTGAGGCGTTTTCTCGAATAACTCAGCCATCTGAGCTTGCGTCAACCACACTGTTTCATTCTCTAGTCGGACATCAATCTGCGTCTGTCCGTCCTCTGTCTGATATATGATAATCTTGTTTTCTTCCGTATTGTATGTTGTATATAGTTCTTAGAGTATTTCTCTTGCTATCCAGGCGCAAGCTTCTGCGTCTGCAAGTGCGTGGTGGTGATCTTCTAACTCATAACCACAGGCAGCAGCTACAGTTTGAAGCTGGTGGTTTTCTAAATCAGGAAGCACCCGCCGTGAGACACAAAGGGTGTCGTAGAACTCATAGTCAGGGTAGTCCATCTGATAGCAGCGGAACACAGCTTTTAGGCAGCCTTCGTCAAAAGGCCTATTATGTGCCACTAGCGGTAGTCCTTCTATCAGTGGCTCAATCTGTTTCCAGACTTTAGGAAATATGGGAGCCGTATCAGTATCGTCGCAGCACAGACCATGTACTTGACTGCACCAGTAGTTATAATAGTTTGGCTCCGGCTGAATGAGTGAGTAGAAAGAATCTACTATCTCGCCGTTCCGAACGATGACGATACCAACAGAACAAACCGAAGAACGCTCGTTATTGGCTGTTTCGAAATCTATTGCTGCAAAGTCTTTCATTTTTTGTCATTCTTGTATTTGTTCCACATCCGTTCTACCATCTCTGCCATTTCCCTACGTAAAGATGCTGGCTCCAGAACTTCTACATCGCCACCATTCCATAGAAGTTCCTGTAGGAGGTCAAAGGTCGTGCGCATCTGATAAGTGAATATCACTCTTTCCCATAGTTGATTTGTTTTTGAATCATTTGGCTATCGCCTTCTTCCACCTTGCAAGGCATAGTGTAAGCAATCTTGCCCTCTGCTCTTGCTTCTTTCGTCAGTTCCTGTGAAACCAAGAACTTTTTATACTCTCGCACTATTAACTCCTTTATATCTACTTCCAACAAGTCCGCTATCTTCAAAAGGCTGGGCAAGTCAGGTTGTAATGAGTTTGTGCACCATTTAGATACCGTCGATGGTGTTACACCCATTTGGTCAGACAGCCATTTATTTGTTCGCTTCTTCTCGACCAAAACCAGTTTTATACGATTGACATCTTCCATAAATTGACGTTTTAGTGCCACAAAGATAGTGAAATAAATTCACTTTCGTTTAATTCAGTACATTAAATCAAGATATTTCGATAAGATCTATGTTTTTATGGAATTATGGCAAGTATGGATTCCATCCTTATATGTTACTGTTTCTGTCAACGACTTGTCCAACCCGTCCGTACCGGGGCGGTTACCAAAATACATACCCCAGCCGCGTGTTACCGTAGCCGACTCGTCATACGGTGCCATTGTGCTGTCTCCCAGCGTGTGCACCTTTTTAGCACTCATGGCTACCGTGCAAAGCATCAGCAGCAGTGCCAACAGTCCAAACAGTTTTGTTTTCAATTTCATACAGTTTTTAAGTTGTTTGTTCACTTTTCTGGTTACAAAAGTACATAACTAATAATAAAGGGGAGAAAATGCGTCAATCGGGTAAAACAAATGCGTCAAACATCGTTTTTGACGCATTTTTACTAACTACTGATTTATTTTTCACCCCTACCGCCATCGAAAAGTGAGTACATTTGCAGCGTAATTATCAAACACCTTAATTAATAATTAACCACAAAAATGAAAAGAACAAAACAAACACTACGACTCATGGGGGCACTCCTTTTATTGCTCCTGTGTACAGTGAAAGCTTCAGCCAGTCAGACGGCCGTCGCCAAGTGGGAATTCTCTACAGGCTATGATGTAGAGAAAAGCGGTACAACTGCTATCTACACGCCCAACACCTTAGGTTGGGCACAGATAGCCAACACCAAATGGTCGCAGACGCAGCCTTACTTCCTGCCTAACGAATGCGCAATGGTGCCTGAAGACTGTAAGGTGACCGTTCACACCAGCGACGGCAAGTGGCAGGTGACCAGCAGCGGTTCGGCTCCCAACTACCTGTTGCGTCTCAACACCGCCAGCATCGACAAGTTCACCGCCAAAGCCGACTATACCGATGGTAGCAAGCACGACCAGTATTTTGAGGTGTCGTTGCCCACTACGTCGCTCCGCAACATCAAGGTGAACTTCTCCATTGGCGATGGTTCCAGTTCCAGCACTAAGTTTGGCGTAGTCTATTCCGTTGACGGTGGCACCACCTGGACCGTACTCGACGACTACACCAGCGGTTCACACTGGAACACCTACGTCGATGCCAATTACGACCTGCAAGCCGACAACAAGCAGCAGCTCATTGTGCGCATGCTCATTCAGTCGGCAACGAAGACCAGTAACTACAACCTGAAGTACCTCAACATTCTGGCTGAGGACACACAGGCACCAAAGCTGCTGAGCATCACACCTTCAAATGGTGCCACTGGCGTTCTGAGCAAAGGCAAGGTTGTCATGCTCTTCAACGAGGGTGTTAGCATCAGCGACGGCACGACAGCTACCCTGACGAACAACACGACACTTCAGAGTCAGTCGCTGCAGCCTGTTATAAATATAAATAAAGTGTCTTTTGCCTATTCAGACCTTGACCTGACGACGTCATACACGCTGACGCTGCCTGCCAACGCTGTTGCCGACCTCGCCGGCAATATGCTGACTTCTGCCATCAGCACCAGCTTTACCACGTCGGATGTTCGTCCTATCGACCCCCCAGTACTCGACAGCCACAACCGCCTGTGGTACCACCGTCCTGCTGCCTATTGGGAAGAAGCCCTGCCGTTAGGCAATGGTCGTTTGGGTGCAATGGTCAGCGGCGGCGTAGCTGTCGATACCCTGCAGCTTAACGAGGACACCTTCTGGGGACAGTCGCCCAACAGCAACTACAACGCCAATGCCAAGACGGTGCTGAATCAGGTACGTCAGCACATCTTCAACAAAGACTACGTCTCAGCTCAGAAGATGGCTATTGCCAACTGGATGTCGCAGGGGTCTCACGGTGCCCAATATCAGGCAGCCGGCTGTCTGCTCATCGGTTTCCCCGGTCAGCGTTTTGACGACGAGGAGGCGGGTCAGACTGACGGCGCACGCGATGCTCAGGGCTATGTACGTTCGCTCGACCTGTCAACGGCAACAGCTACAACCAGCTATGTCGTTGATGGCGTTACCTATACGCGTACTACATTCACCTCGTTCGACGACAATGTTACCGTAGTCCGCTTGGAGTCCTCAGAGGCAGGCAAGTTGAATTTCAACGTCTGCTATGCAGCTCCCATCAAGACCAATATGGAGAAACTGGGCATCAACAAGATAACCGCCGACGGCATGATAGAAGCCTCGCTCGTGGCAGCTCGCGAACAGTCGGAGAACGTTGCTAACAAGATGAACTGCTTTACATTTGTCAAAGTCATCAACGACGGTGGCACACAGACCAACACCACAACACAGAATGTCATGCAGGGCGGTCTGGTAGCCGGTGACCCCAAGGCTCCCACCATTGAGGTCAGCAATGCCACCTCTGCCACCATCATCATCTCGTCAGCTACCAATTTCGTCAACTACAACGACATCAGTGCTGATGCCGAAGCCAAAGCGTTAGGCTACATGACTGCCTATCTGAATAAGCAGAAGAGCTATGATGCCACCTTGAGCGACCACACTGCCAAGTATCAGCAGCAGTTTGGACGTGTCAGCCTCGATCTGGGCAGCAACAGCGAACAGGAGAAGAAAGACACAGAGACCCGCATCAAGGAGTTCCGCTCTACAGCCAATGACCCAGGTCTGATAGCCAACTACTTCCAGTTTGGTCGTTACCTGCTCATCTCGTCGTCACAGCCTGGCACCCAGCCTGCCAACCTGCAAGGCTTGTGGAACCCCAATGCCCGTCAGTATCCTGCCTGGGACTCCAAGTACACCACCAATATCAATGTCGAGATGAACTACTGGCCTGCTGAGGTTGCCAACCTGTCGGAGTGTCACGACCCCTTCATCCAGATGGTGAAAGACGTCAGTGTGACAGGTGCCGAAACGGCACAGAAGATGTATGGCGCACGTGGCTGGGCCCTGCACCACAATACAGACATCTGGCGCACCACAGGTGCTGTCGATAACAACTCCGTGGGCGTTTGGCCAACGTGCAATGCGTGGTTCTGCTCACACCTCTGGGAGAAGTACCTCTTCTCTGGTGACAAGACCTATCTGGCTGACATCTACCCCGTGCTGAAGGGCTGTGCCCAGTTCTTCCAGGACTTCCTGGTGAAAGATCCCAACACAGGTTACATGGTGGTATGCCCCTCCAACTCGCCTGAGAACCATCCCGGTCTGGCCACTTATACCGACGATGCCGGCAAGACCCAGAAATGTGCCCTCTTTGGTGGTGTGGCTATGGATAACCAGATGGTTTACGACGTGCTGAAGAATACTGCTGAGGCTGCCCGCACCCTGGGTGTCGATGGTGACTTCGCCCAGCAACTTGACGACCTGAAGGCACAGCTCACACCCTATAAGATTGGAAAGTACGGCCAGATACAGGAGTGGCAGGAAGACTGGGACCGCGAGAATAACTCACACCGCCACCTGTCACACCTCTGGGGTGCCTATCCTGGCAACCAGGTGTCACCCTACGTCAATGCCACCGTCTATCAGGGTGTTCACAAGTCGCTCGTAGGTAGGGGCGATGCCGCCCGCGGGTGGTCAATGGGTTGGAAAGTATGTCAGTGGGCACGTATGCTCGACGGCGACCATGCGCTGGACATCATCAAGAATCAGCTGCGCCTGATGGATCCCAACGCTACCATGAACGATGCTGACGGTGGCACCTATGCCAATATGTTCGATGCACATGCCCCCTTCCAGATTGACGGCAACTTCGGCTGCTGTGCCGGCATTGCCGAGATGTTGCTGCAGAGTCATGCTGGCTTCTTGCACCTGTTGCCAGCCCTGCCTACAGCTTGGGCTAACGGCGAGGTGAAGGGCTTGCGTGCGCGTGGTGGTTTCGAGGTGTCCGAGTTGAAGTGGCTGAACGGCAAGGTGGCTTCCGTTAAGGTGAAATCGACCATCGGCGGCAACCTGCGTCTGCGCAGCAACACGCCGCTGAAGCTGGCTGACGGCACAGCGCTGACAACTGCCGAGGGCGACAACAGCAATGCGCTCATGCAACCCTACGTGATGCCTGACCCCATCGTGTCTGATGCCTCGAAGATTCCTGCTACCAAGCTGCCTACCACCTATGTTTACGACATTGCAACGTCGGCAGGTCAGGAGATAGAACTCGTCGACCAGAGTAGCGAGACAGCCATTCAGACCGTAAGCACAGCCGTCCAACAGCAAGCCGTCCCAGTGTGCTACGCTTTGGATGGACGCCGAGTGAACAACGCCTATAAGGGCATCGTTATCATCAACGGTCGAAAATATGTGCAGAAATAACGCTGGCCGTCAAGCCTGCGTCTTATACTCCGTCGGCGACAGCCCCGTGCTTTGCTTGAAGCTGCGGCTGAAGTACTTAGGGTCGGAGAATCCGCAGGCGTAAGCCACCTCTGCGACGGTCTTGTCCGTCTGGCGCAGCAGTTGGCAGGCGCGTTTGATGCGAGCCTTACGAAGCAGGTCTTGTGGCGTAATGCCCATGGCCTGCTTCACTTTTCGTTGCAGACCACTGCGACTGACGGCAGCCGCTGAAGCCATATCGCCTACGTTGACGTCGCTGTTGGCAATGTTCTCATCGACAAACTGCATGACGCGCTGCAGCATGGAATCCAAACTCTCACCTGAATCCTGAGACTCCTCACCACTTACCTCTAACCTCTCACCTGAAACCTCTGACCTCTCACCACTCACCTCTATCAGACTCAGATACTTCTCCAGCGTCTCACAGTGCTGACGCTTAATGCGCCTTATATATAATAGGGTACATATAACAGCAGCCACAAATCCTGCAATCAGCAGCACCAGCAGCAGTTTGCCGTACCACGCCTCCCAGAACGTGGGCTTCACGATGAGTGTCAGCACGCGCTGGTTGTTCATCCACACGCCGTCGGCATTCGTCGAGCGCACCTCCAGCCTGTAGGTGCCTGGTTCCAGGTTGAGCAGCGTCACTGAGCGGTTGGTGCCAATATAGTTCCATTGTGTGGTGTCGCGCTGTCCGTCAGTCATCAGTCTGAAGGCATAGCTGATGCGCTCAGGTGCCTGATAGTCGATGGCAGCAAAGTGCAGCGTGATGTTGCGCTCGTGGGGCTGCAGCGTCAGCGTGTCCATGCGCTCTATGTTCCACCACTCGCTCACCTGCTTCTCACCTCTTACCTCCGACCTCTCGCCTCTTACCTCCAGGCATGTCAACACCATTTGTGGCTGATAGGTCTGTCGCTCCATCTGGCGTGTCGTCGTCAGGAAGGCGCCGTCGTTGAGTCCGAATATCCAGGTGTCGTTGTCCACCATCAGCGGTCGTGCCTCGCTGAAGCGATAGTCGGCATTGAAGTAGTGTGTGTCCAGCTGGCGGTATTGCGTCGTACTATCTACGATGCTTACCAGATGCGAGCTTACGATGGCGCAGCGCCCGTTGGGCATGGGGGTCATCGACATGACGACGTCAGAGGGCAGCATGTGGTTTTGCACCGTATAGTGACGGAAGGTCAGCTGCTCTTTCAGCAGGTCAGCGTCCTCTATGAGGTTCACGCCGCCGCTCTCCGTACTGACGTACACTCGTCCGTTGTGTGCCTTTATGATATCCATCATGCCACTGCTACTCAGGCTTTGTGTCCTGTTAGCCTCGCGCTGGTGCAGTCGGAAGATCATACGGTCTGCCTGTGGCTCCAGACGGCTGACGATGAGTCCTTCGGTCGTTGCTGCCAGCAGCACCTGCTGTTTCTCTTCCACCATGAGGTAACGCACGCGCTGCGCTGCATCCTTCGGATAGCCCTTGGGCACCACGAACTGCGGATTGGCAGCCTGCGGCTGCTGCGCGTAACAGAGTCCGCCTCCAAGTGTTGCCACCCACAGGCGTCCCTGCCGGTCTTCCAGTATGTTATAGACGTTCAGGTTGGGCAACTGCGTCAGGTGGTCAATGTGGAACGTGCCAGCCGCCGTCTCTTTCAGTCTGTAGATGCCTTTCGGCTTGGTGCCCAGCCACAGCGTGCCGTCCTTGCTCTGATACATGCAGTAAACGACGGCACCAAAGCGGGTGTACTGCTGGTGCAGCCTGCCGTCGGCTCCCAGGTAGCCTGACAGCTGCATGCTCTTGGCGTCGTAGAGGCGCACGGCCCCGTCTTCACGTGTAGCCACCCAGAGGCGTTGGCTGTTGTCTTTGAATATACACCTCACCTGCGCCTGCGGTTCTATGGGTAGTTGGCGTGTGCGCTGCATGTCGGTAGTAAACTTATAGATGCCGTTGCTCCTGCCCATCACCCAGAGGTTGCCCTGTCTGTCCTGAAAGGCAAACGACAGCTTGTTCAGCTCGATGTCCAGCGGGTAGTCGCCTGTCAGTCCGTCGTCACGCTGATAGGTCAGGCGTCCGTTGACGTACAGCGTCCATCGTGTGTCGTACGCGTCTTTCCACTCTATGGGTCTGTCCTCCTTCAGCGACATGCTGGTGCGGTAGTGCTTCAGGTCCTCTTCGGCAGTCCTCTTCGGCAGATTGCTGAAGCGGTAGGTGCGCGTGTCGAAGAGGAAGTAGCCATCCTCAGTGCGGCATACGAAGTTGCCGTCGGGCCTCATGGCAAACATGTGTATGCGGTCCGTCGTCATGTTGCAGCCGTCGCCTGCCTTCGGCTTGAAGGTATGGAAGTCGTACCCGTCGTAGCGACACAGGCCGTTCCACGTAGCAAACCACATCAGCCCCTGCTCGTCTTGCAGCACCTGGGTGACGTGAGCTGACGGCAGACCGTCCGTCTCGTCGTAAATGTGAACTTTACATGATGGTTGTGCTGACAGTTGGTTGGTTGTCAGCCATAAAGCCAAAAGGGTGAGAACACAACATATTCTCTTCATACGATTCGTGTCAGTCATAAATTCATTACACTTTTGGTGTTACACCTTTGGGAAACACTTTTGGTTCAATGCAAAGGTACGAATAAATGGGAATAGTGCCAAACTTTTCTCCC
Organism: uncultured Prevotella sp.; assembly: GCA_945875635.1. Lineage (GTDB taxonomy): Bacteria > Bacteroidota > Bacteroidia > Bacteroidales > Bacteroidaceae > Prevotella. Next base: position 50,641 of record CAMCLD010000010.1, on the reverse strand, counting down.
CTATTTTACCATTTGGCTTAAAAATCGGGTCACCCGTAAAAACGTGTGGATAATCTAACACAATAAGACAAGTTTTTGTACGTTATATAAGACCTCAAATCCGCAACTACGAGCCTAATATGATTCAGAAGCGAAAAATTACCGGACCCACAAAACGGGAAAAATGCTCCCTCACGTGAAAAATTCCTCCAAAAGGAGTGATTTTCTCAGATTTCATGCTTACCTTTGCCATGTCATTGATGATTTTTGCTTGTCTTGATTTGCAGCACTAAGGTAAGTGAGAATCTGACATGGCAAAATCCTGGGCTGATCGGCTTTGCCGCTTGCCACAAGCAAGAACTTTTTGTTGCTCAGGTACTTAAAAAGTTATATTTGTAATAGTGTTGCGGAATTAAGGTTATTCAAATAAGCAACTGTCTATGAAGAAGTCAATCAGAGGAATCAGTTTCGTTGATAAGTTCAAGGAAAGCTGTTTATACAAAGAACTGTATTTGCAGCATAGAAATGAGTTGTTCATTGCCATCAGGAATGAATACCTGAACATTTACTATAATAATATCAGCATAGCAAAGGTTTCCTATACTCAGGGAAACATGATTAGGTGTGAAATAAATGAATACTATTTCACTGGTATTAGTAATTCGCCGATGCTTACCCTATGTTCTGAGGATGAGATTAAAGAAAAGATTATCGGCTATTATGATACAATAAAGGCCAATAGCGATAAGAAAAGCAACGAAGAAAAAAAATCGCAGTCTGCCTTGTTCATAATGAATAACAGGAATGTAGAATCTGAATGGTATTGCACTGATGTAGAATGGCGCAGACCTGCGGATGCAGAGCATTTAGATTTTAATGCCAGGTTCGACATAATAGCGATTACAAAGAAAAGCCCATATCGTATTGCCATTATTGAACTAAAGTATGGTCGAAAAGCTGTAGGTGGAGATAGTGGTATAAGGAAACACATTGAGGACTTTTACTTGTTTGGAAAATATAATTACTTTGAAATCTTCAAGAGAGAAACTAAGGCCATATTAAATAATCTCAGTGACCTGGATCCTGATTTCCCAGAAGAATTGAAGCATGTGAGAATGGATCAGATGGCCAGTAAACCTGAGTTCTATATTATTACCCTTGATAATAATGCTTACGATACTTTTGGTACTCCAAAACAAACAGTTGGAGGGTATCTGTTTGACGATGCTACCCGTTGGAACAGCCCAAGGGTTTCATTCAAAACCGTAGAATCTGTTTTTGGTGATGTGACAGACCCAAATAACGATAAGGTTTATGTGAAGTTCCTGTTCTCTCCTAAAATCATAGAGGATTTGAAAGAAATGTATAAAATTGACATCATAAATGATGCAATGTATGATTTGCCAAGTAGAGAACAGCACACATCAATGCCAAAGTATTCAAACAATTCTACGGAAAGGACATCAAGCAATTACAAAAGGAACGAGCAGGTGCGCCAGTTAGAATTGATGAAGAATACAACCTTGTTTCATGGTGATTGTGGCGGTGGAGAATTTTTGAATAAGACATGGGAGTTTTGCTTGTTAGATTCTCGCAATAATATATTTGAAGATATTGTAGATGATTGTATTGATTATTTCAAAAACGAACAAATAGTATTTTGGGGCAGTAACGGTATTCCCAATCATATATTGTCATCACAAGTAGCATGTTTGAATCATCTGTTTGCTATTAGAAACGATCGGGATTTGGTTCTTAAATTAGCCCAAATGCTCGTAGGTCATGAAGTAGAAGATGTAGAGCCTGTCGAGTGTGACAAATCTTGTCATTATATTGCATTTGAAGTGACAAGCAGCAAGGATTATCTGAATGAGAAATACGTTAAGCGTGGAGCTAATTGCACTTCCGTTGATGCTGTAATAATCGCCAGAATGAAGGGCGGTCACAAAATGCTGATACCGATAGAATGGAAATATACTGAGGGCAAAGAATATAATATTGACAAATCAGGCACAGAAGGAAGTGGCAAAGAACGATTACGCAGATATACAGATTTAATCAATGCCTCGAATCAGTTGCTGACAATATCTGGTGGCTATCTAAACACCGTGTATTTCGTAGAACCCTTCTATCAGTTGATGCGGCAGACACTTTGGGCAGAACAAATTATAGCTCATAAATCTGTTGAACCAATCAAAGCAGATGATTTTGTTCACGTTCATGTAATGCCAAAGGAAAATGCGACATTGCTCCATCGTAGATACAGATATTCGGAAATGGGATTAGAAGAAACGTGGCGTAATTTGATTTTGGATCAGAGCAAATACAAATGGATGGAGCCAAAGAATATTGTTAAACTGATAGATGAATCTGGACGATATGCAAAACTGGTTCAGTATCTAAATTTGAGATACGGATATTAAAAAAGGCGTGATATGGGAAATATACCTCAAATCCGCAACTACGCGCCTAATATGATACAGAAGCGAAAAATAACCGGACCCACAAAACGGGAAAAATGCTCCCTCACGTGAAAAATTCCTCCAAAAGGAGTGATTTTCTCAGATTTCATGCTTACCTTTGCCATGTCATTGATGATTTTTGCTTGTCTTGATTTGCAGCACTAAGGTAAGTGAGAATCTGACATGGCAAAATCCTGGGCTGATCGGCTTTGCCGCTTGCCACAAGCAAGAACTTTTTGTTGCTCGGGTACTTATAAAAAAGTTAAACTAAAGTGCTGCGGAATTTAGGGTATTCACCTGAAGTTTCACCTGTTATGCGCCTTAAACGAATATCAAATCATACTATAATATTTCTGGCTGTCACAATGCAAACTATCTGTATCCATGCAGATGGTCTATGGCAAAAGACATACTATGACGACAATAAAGGACTGTCACAATGGCATGTAACCAAGATATTGCAAGATAAGAGCGGATACATGTGGTTTTCCACATGGAATGGTCTGAATCGCTTTGATGGATATGAGTTCGCTGTTTTCAAGACTCACCCAGGAGATGGATGCGGCATCAACACCGACAGGATAAGGAATATCGTATATGGAAATGACGGTAGTCTTTACTGTTACATAGACAGTCAGGTATGGAGATTCTCGCTTCATACCTACAAGTTTGAGTGTCCTGACTATGCAACAAGACAGCGATATGCGAGAATTCTGACAAACGACCCAGAGGTCTTCAAAGAGCATGATGTCACATTCATACAACATTCATTTGACAATGTCCGGCAAATATTCACTGATTTTCAGGGAAACAAATGGTTCTTGGGACGCTACGGAGTTCAGAAACTTACGAGAGAAAAGGAACAATACCAGATGCTTGAAGCTATTCCCAAGGACATAGTGCGATGCATGTACATTGACAAGAAAAACCGCATTTGGGTAACGACTCGCAACCTTGGTATTGTTGCTGTGCTCGACAGCAAAGCACAACTCATAGGCTATCTTGGAAGAGACGGCAAACTGCACAGGCAGCAACAACGATTCGCTCCAATATATACTGTAATGCAACAGCACAATGGTACGGTATGGCTGGGGTCAAAACCCGGTGGACTGTACATGCTTAAAGAAACAAGCGATGGAACATTCAGCATAAGAAATTTTACCAAAGGCAGTACAACAGATATCAGGAAAGGAGAAACCATCAACTGCGACAACATCTACGACATCAAAGAGGACAACAAAGGACGTCTGTGGGTTGCCACACAAGGAGGTGGAATTAATATAATTGAAAACAAAGGAGTTAGGATTGTTGTTCACAACAAGGACAATGACTTGAAAAACTATCCCCTCAGGGCTGTTAACGTTCGCAGGCTTATGATCGTTGCCGACAGCATAGCACTTGCAACAACGACAGATGGCTTCCTTGTCATGAAGGATATATCTCCATCTATTTTAAATGCTAAGTTCAACATACACCTGCGTGAAGCAGGAAGGAGCAACAGCTTATCATGCAATGCCACCATGGACATGCTTATAGACCGCAAGGGAAGATTGTTCATATCTACCGAGAGTGGCGGAGTGAACATGCTGCAGACCAAAGATCTAAGTGCATCAAAGTTCTCTTTCCGTCATTTCAACACGAGCAACGGTATGGGCTCAGATGTCACACTTGCCATGTGTGAAGCAGACAACAGATTGTTAGTACAATGTTGTAATCAGTTAACCATAATAGATGCCGACAAAGGGAAGGCAGAGAACTACAACCAGTATTTTTTCTCAATACCACCACGTTTCTCAGATGCCGAGCCCGTGATGATTGAAGGAAACAGATGGCTTCTGTCATTGGAGACAGGTGTAATGGTTGTACCCAATCAGGAATTAGGAAGGCACACATTCTGTCCACGCATAGTTGTAACATCCTACGTCATACCTGGAATGAACCCACTTTATCCATCAGACAACAATGACACTATCCGTTTGTCTGCCAACCAACGCAATATAACCATCAGGTATGCCGCACTCGACTTTTCCGACAATTCACAAATAAAGTATGCGACAAGACTGCAAGAGATGAACAACTGGGATTTTGTTCCGTTAGCCAAAGATTATAAAATGGACAATGAAAACTGGTCTTCGTTTGACATATCACGCAGCGTGAGCCTTTACGACTTGTCACCAGGCACATACAGGCTTGACATACGCTCAACCAATGCAGAAGGCATTGTCATGAATAATGTCCGCTCATTATATATAATAGTGGAGCCAACCATCTGGGAGACACCTCTTGCTAAAATTTCATATATAATATTTACCATCACCTTAATATTTGTCATTACTTATGTCATATTTTATATACGTTTACTGAGAAAGCAACGCAAAGAAAACCTTGAAGCATATTTACGTTTAATAGGCGATAAAGACCAAGCCGACATTACGACACACAACATTAAACGAGAAACGAAAATATCTGAAGAAGACAACATATTCATGGACCGCCTCATCACCTTCGTTACGGAAAATCTTGGCAACAGCGACATCAGTGTGGACGATATGGCAGCTGCTACTGCCACATCACGTTCCAGCCTGAACCGCAAGACCAAAAGTCTGTTGGGACTCACTCCAGCGGATTTCTTGAAAGAGGCGCGCATTAAACAAGCTTGCCAGCAGCTGACAAGTACTGTAAAAAGCATTAACGACATAGCATATTCATGCGGTTTCTCCGACCCGAAATATTTCTCTAAATGTTTCAGAGCTTCGAAAGGCATGTCACCAACAGAATACAGAAATAGTGGAAAATAATGTCAGTTAACCATGTCTCTACCCTATTTGAACCAAAATCACACCATTTTGGAATAATTCTCCCCTTTCCATAATAGTAAAACAGGTAAATTTGCACCATAAAACCTATTTAAAAACCTAATTTAATAATTTATGGACAAAAAAATCATTACCTGTTTTTGTTTCCTGTTATTGTCACTACTGACAGTGACAATACCGTCGGAAGCAAAAAAGAAAGTACACACCATTGGTGACTCCACCATGGCAAACTATGCTACAGATGGCACTACCGACAAACGTGGTTGGGCACAAATGCTTCAACAGTTCTTCAATGTTGACAATGTAACTGTCAACAACCGCGGTAAATCAGGAGCCTCAAGCAAGTCGTTTTATCTTGAATCTGCCTATTGGCCCACACTTGTCACAGGTGGTAGCGATGCCATGCAGGCTGGAGATTTCCTTCTGATACAGTTTGCTCATAACGATGAGAAAAACGGAGGAGCTGATGGTGATGTAGTGAAAGAGTATTATGCTAATCAAGGAGATGCCACGACTGCAGCATCAACAGACTACCGTGGCACAACTGCTTCAGGAACATACAAGGAATATATACGCAAGTATATTGACGAGGCAAAGGCAATGGGTGTCAAACCAATTGTGGTAGGACCTATATGCAGAAAGTATTTCTCTACAGATGGACAAAGCATCAAACGCAACGGAATGCACGACCTTGGTGACAACTTCACCATATGTGACGGCACGACACTGAGCACACGCAACTCAGTACCTGCTTCAGACGACACATACGATTATGTAGCACAGGCGAGAAATGTAGCCAACGAATATGATGACGTGCCATTCATTGACCTCACAACACTTACAGCCAACCTCTACCTAAGCTATGGTGAAGCTTACTGCACCTCTAACCTATTCTGCAACGATGACTCCACACATCCTGCCGCACTTGGTGCAACTCTCATTGCAAGAGAGTTCGCACAGCAGTTAAAATCACAGGCTGAGACAGAGACTGACTACAAGAAGAAAGAAATATTAATGGAACTTGCTGAAGATGTCATTGTATCTTCTGAAATAACATTTAATCCCACATCCGGAGATATGGGAAAGGCATACCAAGGTCAATCAATTGTAAAGGAGTTCAACATTTCAGCATTCAGCGTTGACGCTGACTCAGAGATGACAATAACAACAGGAAATGGATTCCTTGTATCATTGGACAAGACAAACTACGGTAACAGCGTCACAGTGAATGCTAATGGTAACAATATCATCACATCCGTCTATGTAAAAACTAATCTCAACAACCCTGGTGAGATAACAGGAACGCTCACTGCCAGTGTAGGTTCACAGACAGCTTCAATAAACCTGAGAGCAGAAGCCATCAGTCTGACGGGTGGAACGGAGACATCAGCAATATGGCGATTGACATCATCGTGTGAACCAGAAGCCAACGACCTTCTTACTGTGAGCGAGCAATCTCTGTACGACCTAACTGTGAAACAATATGGAAGTATCGGCACAGAACCTGAAGCAAGAACCATGCAAATGCTCACCACTACAAGCGGGACATGGGGTGTCGGTGAAATTGACGAAGTGTCAACAAGATACACACAGTTCCAAATTACATGCCCAGCTGATTATAGCTTTGCCGTTGACAAGATATCATATTATATTTCCGGACGTGGTGGTTCAGCTGTGAGCTATCATGCATATTACAGCACTAACAGTGACTTTTCTAACCCTGTATTGATTGATGAGAAAGTAAACATTACAAAGGACATGCCGACACTCGTGGAATTTCCTGTGACGGTGGAAATCGAGGAGGGGCAGTCACTATATGTCAGACTTTATCCCTGGTACAATGGACAGAGCAGTGAGGCATCGGGCAAATATCTCTGCATATCGGACATGACAATACATGGAATAGCCTCTAAAGCAGGAGGACAGACTATTGACATTGATGGAAACATATCATATAGTCTTGTTGACTCCGACCCTGTTTTCTCGCCCGAGACAATGTCGGTAGGCTTTGCAGGCAAGACAGTTTCGTATGGCTCATTGTTAACCGTCAGTGAGAATGGTGGTTCTGTATGGAGTGGTTCAACCGATAATGGCAGAATACAGACAAAAGTTGCAAATGTATCTGGTTCGTCACTTCCATCATCAGCCGTTGATGGCAACACCATTACATTTACCCTCACGCCCGAGGACGGGGTCGTATTCTTGCCTTCAAAAGTTTCGATGCAAGCAGCAAGATATGGAACTGACGGTGGAACAATAACCGCATCCCTCTCTGGTATTGGCTCAGCAGAAATATGTGATAATGCCAACATAAACCGCTCAGGCAAGAGTCTTGAGCTTACAACTCTTTCGGCTGACATAACAGGTGTGTCGGCTGACGCACAGAATCCACTAAGACTCTCAATATCTGTTCTTGGTCTAGGCAACAACAAGAATGTTGGCATCAACGACATCATAATAGAAGGCTCAATGAAAGGCAGCATTCAGCAATCTGTAAAGTATTCTCTCTCAACTATGGTGACACCTGCGGAAGCAGGCTCCATTACAGCCAATCCGGATATGGACGCATATAAGGAAGGTACTGAGGTAACACTTAAGGCAAGCCGTAATTTTGGATATAAGTTCAAAGAGTGGCAGGAAGACGGTGCTACTGTAGCAACTGGAGACAGCTACACTCTCACCATGGACAAGGATAGAATTGTAACTGCAGTTTTCGAGCCTATTCCTGTATATACAGTGTCCACACAATGTATTAATGATGCAGAACGATCACTTGGAACAGTAACTCTTTCACCAAACGACCATGCTGGAAAATATGAGGAAGGTACTGTCATTACTGCTACTGCCAATGAGTCGAAGATATTGAAATTCTTGCAATGGACAGACAATTACGAGAATGCAGGAACTGCCGCCACACGCACATTAACTGTAAATTCCGACATGGAACTCATAGCAAGCTATGAGGTTCAGGATTTTATTGCTGTATATGACGCATCTCTAACTCAGGCCTATGCTTACAATACTTCTGCCAACTACCCATTCCCTGCTGATGTAGTATGGGATAGCGAAAGAAACGCATCTGCATCTGTGGTAAGACTGACTGATGGCACACCAGTATATAGCCAGTCAACAGGCACGCCTGTAGTACGCAACCGTGAGGGTGTGGTTCTTAGTGGTATAAACGGACTTTACCAGAATGGGTACGACACGAGAGACATTGCATGGCAATATCAGTTCTCTACTGTAGGATTTACAGAGGTGACCTTCAATGCCGATATGGCAGCAAAAAACGCAGCGGCAAAAAGTTATGTGGCTCAGTATTCACTTGACGGAGAACAGTATAACGACATTGAAGGTGCATCGTGGAATATAACGGCCAATGTAATGACACCGATTTATTTCTCCCTGCCATCTGAGGCAGAAGGTCAGCCTACTGTTTATATTAGACTAAAAGGATTGGGAGACGAACTATTGTCAACAGCATATAGTTTTACCGAAACGTTCGACAACATGAGCTACACTACTCACTCTGAATCTGGATTCGGCAATGTATATATAATTGGTGTGGCAGAAGTGGAAGATGACGATGTCGCACCTGTAGTAATATCAACATTGCCCGTTGACGGTGCAAATGGAGTAAGTGCTGCTGGTAGCATCACCATATCTTTCGATGAACGAATACAGGCTGGAGACACGACAATTCCTGCCATGCTTGGAGACAAAGAGGTGGAACCCGTATGGAACACAAGAAGCGTTTCGTTCCGTTATAACTCATTGAACTATGGAGAAACCTACTCGTTCTCAATGCCTGCTGGTTACGCACAGGACCGCTCAGGCAATCCTTCTGAAGCAATCACCATAGCATTCACGGTCATGGAAAGGCAAAAGCCAACACCTCGTATTTTCGATGCTGTCGTTGACAAGTCGTTAAATCTTGAGCAAGGTGGATACATAGAAGCTACGGAATACATGCCGAGACAATACAGGTATATACAAGATGCCATTGACGATGCACCAGACCATGCAGTACAACCATACCTTATATATATAAAGGAAGGTTACTACAATGACCCAAACACAACATTCTCGTCAAGTTATGGTACAAGATACACTACATCGGAAACTGGAAGTGACGCACCTACGGAGAGGATACCTGGTGGAATGAACGAATATGATGACTGCCGACTTGTTTATGTTAACAAGCCTAACATCCATATCATTGGTCAGGCTGTTGACAAGGTAACCATAGCTACAGACAGACTCGATGGTGGCAGTGCTGATGCCTCAAGAGTATGGTACCATGTCGATGCAGGAGCTACTCTTGAAATACAGTCAGGTGCTACAGATTTCTTCATGCAAGGTGTGACATTAGACAATGAGAACTGGACAATAAAAGGAATGGAGGGACCTCAGGCTCTGTGTATGAACATCACTTCAGACCGTGCTGCTTTCGACAATATCAATGCACGCTCTTATCAGGATACATACAAGAGCAACGGAACGTTCAACAGACAGTTCTTCCACAACTCAACAATAGAAGGTGGCGTTGATTTCATCTATGGCTCTGGAGACGTATGGTTTGAGAACTGCACGCTGAACATCAACAGAAAAAGTGGTGGATATATAGTAGCTCCAAACCATCCTGCTAATACAAGGTGGGGATATGTCTTTAACAACACAACTATCACAACTACCTATTCTTCCATCCCAGAGGACTTTCAGGTATATTTGGGAAGGCCATGGAAAGACAGTCCTGTCACCGTGTTCCTACACACAAGAATGGAAGTTAAACCATACGATGGCTACTGGTATCCTAGCATGGGCGGAATTCCAAAACTCTGGGCTGTTTATGACATCGTTGACCGTAATGGATATGCCATGTCTGAATACAGCATAGAAGACTATTACTATACATCAAACGGAGAAACCATAAGTGGCAAGGCTAAGAACTATCTCACAGACGAGGAAGCAGCTAGATATACAATATCCAATGTGATGGCTGGAGATGGCACCAACTCAACAAGTGGTGTATGGAATCCACTCGAGATAGTTGAAAAGACTTCCGTTCCGGTGCTATCCCAGTCAGACAACAAGGTGACATGGGTGGGAGATGAATATGCAATATGCTACGTTGTCACCGTCAACGGAAAAGCGGTTGCATTTACAACTGACACAGAATACACTGCCAACATAGGAGAAACGGTTACTGTACAGTCTGTGAACAGCAATGGAGCTCTGTCAAATATGTCGGAGCCGTTATTGGTAAGCACAGGAATAGAATCTATATCTACGTGTGACAACAATGATGACAACAATGAAGGTAACGAACAGATATACAACCTTATGGGACAGGCTGTTAAAGTCACCCAAAAAGGAGTATATGTCAAGAAAGGAAAAGCATTCGTAGTAAAATAAAGAAGTTACTCCATGTGGACGAATCAAATTCCATATGTGGATGGAGACACAAACCATCAAATGTAATAATTTGAGATAAACACGTTTATATTTACAAACCAGCACGTCAGGACAAATATGGCAACACGTTGTATCGTAAATGCCATAATGTCCTGACGCTATTTTTTAGATGCCTATACTTGGAATATAGTTTTCTTGAACACGAAATACAAATCATAGCCTTTATATAAGGCATGAGCGAATAGAGTCTATTTTCGGCACATAATTTGCTATAATAGTAATAGGAATTAACAATCACAATTAACAAGGAGGATTTTGCATTATGGCATTTATTGATTATTACAAGATTTTGGGTGTTGACAAAAACATACCACAAAAGGAACTGAGAGCTGCTTATCGTAAGAGAGCCAAACAATTCCATCCAGACTTACATCCAAACGATCCAAAGGCAAAAGCCAAGTTCCAAGCACTGAACGAGGCTTACGATGTATTGAGTGACCCGGAAAAACGTAAGAAATACGACACATACGGTGAAAAATGGAAAGAAGCTGAGGCTTATGGCAATGCTTCTGGCGGAGGTTTTGAAGGCTTTGGAGGCTCTCCTTTCGATGGCTTTGATTTCAGCAGCTTCCAGAACGGCACTGGTGGATTCAGTTCTTTCTTTCAAGATTTGTTCGGAAGCATGGGCAGGAAAAGCAAGAATTCACAGTCGGCAAGAAATAACACTGGAGAAATGACTGCCAATGTTGGTATCGACCTTTATACTGCCATGCTCGGTGGAGAGGTGATGATACAGCTTAATTCCGGTTCAAAACTGAAACTAAAAATCAAGCCTGAGACACAGAACGGCACAAAAGTAAGGGTAAGAGGAAAAGGATATGACAGAGGTGATGGCACATTTGGAGATCTTATCATTACATATAATGTGAAATTGCCAACAGGGCTTACAGAAAGACAGAAGGTATTATTAAGGCAAATGAGGGATGAAAGAATATAAGAATTATATATTTGATCTTGACGGCACTTTACTGAGCTCACTTGAAGACTTGGCAGCAAGTACTAACTACGCTCTAAGTAAGTATGGCATGAATGAGAGGTCTATAGAGGATATCAGGCATTTCGTGGGAAATGGTGTTGGCAAACTTATAGAACGAGCAGTACCGAAAGGTCTGGACAATCCCCTATATGAGGATATCCTGAAAACGTTCAAGGAACATTACATTCGTCACAATCTTGACAAAACCAAGCCTTACGATGGAATTGAAAACCTGCTACGCAGTCTTCACGACAAAGGAAAAGGCATAGCGATAGTAAGCAACAAATTCTACGATGCCACTGTGGAACTTTCAAGACATTTCTTTCCCAACATAATAGATGTGGCTATAGGAGAAAGAGAGAACATTAGAAGGAAACCAGCCCCGGACACTGTTGTGGAAGCAATGAAAAGACTGGGTGCGACAAAAGAAAATACCGTATATATTGGAGACAGTGAGGTGGACATCAAAACAGCCAAGAATTGCGGCATAGAATGTATCAGTGTACTCTGGGGATTCAGAGACAAGACTTTTCTTGAACAAAATGGGGCAACTAATTTTGTATCAGACCCTTCTGAGATAATCGAGTTCAGTTGACAAGTTAACAAGTTGACAAAGCAACAAGTTGCCACTCTTATAGCTTGAGTTTGACAATAACCAGAAATACAAATAACTTGTCAACTCGTCAACTTGTTAACAGACAGCATGTCAAAGGCATGCGAAACTAGAGTTATAATGTGCCAACAAGTCCATCAATAGGACTCCTTAACACTCTACCCATGGCAATGTTTTCCATGTCGCATGCATTACGCAGTTCGTCCTGAAAAAAATAAGCTACACTGCCAACAGCTCCAACCGTAAGTCCAGTCAGGTCATATTTCTTTACATTCTTAATCAGGAAATGACGGAAGCAATCAACTACTAACAGACGTAAACCATCACACTCTGAAATATGGGATTTTATAAATAACGTTATTGAAGCAAGGAATTTGTTTGCAAGAGGCTCCTTATACACTTTCCTTATCAATTCTTCATAACTCAGACCATATTCCTCAAAAAACGAATCACGCAACGAAACGGGCAAATCACGCTTGAAAATTGCGTTAAGGAAAGCCTTGCCTATATAGGTACCACTGCCCTCATCTCCAAGAATATAACCCAGTGGAGGTATATTGTCTGTTATGGAGACACCATCATAAAGACAACTGTTGGAACCTGTACCAAGAATGCATGCCACACCAGGAGAACTTCCGAAAAGAGCCTTTGCAGCAGCAAGTATATCACTGCCTACTTCTAACTCAGCATTGGGAAATGCATCTTTTAGAATACCTTCCATAGTCTCCGCATTATTTCCTATGCATCCAGCTCCATAGAAAAATACTTCTGATATATGCCCGACATGTCCAACTGCTTCTGTCAACTCTTCAATTGTTTTTCTGACATCATCAGCAGACTGATGTACAAGGTTTATGCCTTGAGTGGAAAACCTTCTCTTCTCAACACCATCCAAACATAGACAGAAATCCGTTTTTGTACTTCCGCTATCTGCTATAATCCTGTAGTTATCCATTAGAACGAATAAGTAAAACCAAGGGAAGAGAATTCTTTAAACTGCCAGTAACCATGATGGTCATCCCTCATCACCCCATCATCGAAACGCGGATAGACAAATAACTGGGCACTTATCCATTTACTGACCTGAAAGACAAACGTATTCTCCCATTCAAGTTCCACCCTATCGTATGCTGTATAACCATACATGCGTGTGCGCCATGAAAGGTTTGTTGCAAGCTGCCAAGTGAGGTCGGCTGTAAACTGTGAACCGAAATCATGCAGAGAATGTTTGCCGGCATCAATACCTATACGCTCTGAAAGATCCAGTTTGCTTGTATATTTAAGGTTATAAGCAAGCGGAGCAAGATGGAAGGTACCCTTAAGTTTATGGTTCACCCAATCAACATTATAATCCATACCAATGGAAAGGTTGAGATTCAACGGTGCAAGGAAATCAGCATAAAGAGTAACATCATTGCTTTTATAACTATGCATAAATTGTGTCTGAGCTACCATCTGAACCGTGTAGTACCATCTCTTCGAAGCTTGCAATCCTAATTTGCTCGTAAGACGTATCAAATCCTCATTTGACTTTATACTATGAACTGAGTCTGATCTTGTATTCTGAAGTCCAAGCTTGAGTTCTAATTTATTGTCCCACCTAACCTTTTGCTTGTTGTTGTAATTGGCTTCCATAATAATACCACCCATCATGGAATAACTACTCTCTCCGCCCTTATACCAGTTTCCAGAAACACAATATTGCATAAATTGCAGAGAATAGTCACCTTTATAAGACCAAAAGTTAGGACGAGTCACGACAGCGTTAAATTTAACTCTATCTGGTTCTAATGGTATCGGAGCCATTTTATCTACAATATCTATATTATGCCGAACAGGTTTGTCAACATCCGAATCAATTGGACCTGCATCAACGATATCACCATAAGTAACGAGAACAAGGTCTGGGCGTCTTAGATATACATCGACCAAAACCTTGTCAACAATATTTCTGACACTTACTTCTTTTTCAGTAACCATAGACAAGGAATCGGAAGGCAACAACTGGAATGATTTTGCCACCTTTGATTCATAATAAGTCACAGGCAGGAAAAGTTCAGATGTCAACATGTTGCCTGGCAGTTTATCCACTATAGCGGAATCGAGAAAAATTTTCTGCCTTAACACGGAAAGGGTGTCATTGAATTCTCTTACATGCATGAGAGAATCAACAATCATTCCTTTTCTTGGCATAGACGCATGGAACCTTTGCTGAGCAATTGCAGGAACAATATACAGCAATAAAAGAGCCACGACAAAACATCTTATTATGTATTTACATATAGACATTGGATAATCAATTATCGCTCACCTTAGCCTTCACCTCTTATCTGAGATTATACCATAGGTGTGCATATTCAACTTTTTGTCTGCAAAGTTAATGAAAAAGATGCCTATGCAAACAACAACCGCACTTTATTTTACAAATAAAGATATAAATGACATAAAATTTGCTACAATGAATAAAATTAAGTAATTTTGCAAATTGTTATTGGCGTGTTTGATGTTAATGACAATACGGTTTTACAAAACTTATATATTATAACATACAATTATCGTGGCTGAGACAAAGTACATTTTCGTTACGGGCGGAGTCGTTTCCTCTTTGGGAAAGGGAATAATATCATCGTCCATCGGTAAGCTTCTTCAAGCAAGAGGCTACAACATCACAATCCAAAAGTTTGACCCATACATAAACATTGACCCTGGTACACTTAACCCATACGAACACGGAGAATGTTACGTGACCGTTGATGGTATGGAAACAGACCTTGACCTCGGACATTACGAGAGATTCACAGGCATTCAGACAACCAAAGCCAACTCTCTTACCACAGGCAGGATATACAAAGCTGTCATTGACAAGGAAAGAAGAGGAGACTATCTGGGCAAGACAATCCAGGTTGTGCCACATATAACAGACGAGATAAAACGCAATGTTAAGCTTCTTGGCAAAAAATACAACTATGATTTTGTCATTACCGAGATTGGAGGTACTATTGGAGACATAGAGAGTGCTCCTTACATGGAGGCAATAAGACAGCTGAAGTGGGAACTTGGCAAGAATGCAGTATGTGTACACCTGACCTATGTACCTTATCTCAAGGCTGCCGGCGAGGTGAAGACTAAGCCAACACAGCACAGTGTCAAAGAACTCCAGAGCGTCGGCATACAGCCTGACATACTCGTGCTGAGGACAGAGATGCACTTAGGAGACAACATTCGAAAAAAAGTGGCAGCTTTCTGCAATGTGGATTTCGACTGCGTAATACAGAGTGAAGACATGCCAAGCATATATGAGGTGCCGATAGAAATGCAGGATCAAGGACTCGATACTGCCATACTTCGTAAGTTTGGTGAACCCATTGGAGAAAAACCAGAACTCGGACCATGGCGAAGCTTCCTTGACAGGAGAAACAATGCTAAGGATATCGTAAACATTGGACTTGTTGGGAAATATGACCTACAAGACGCTTACAAAAGCATTAGAGAAAGCCTATCTCAAGCGGGAACATACAATGACCATAAAACGGTCATAACATTCATAAACTCAGAGCACCTGACTGAGGAGAATGTTAAAGAGCAACTATCAGGTCTTGACGGAATAATGATATGTCCCGGATTTGGACAACGTGGTATAGAAGGTAAAATCATTGCTGCTAAATATACAAGAACCAATAACATCCCAACTTTCGGTATATGTCTTGGAATGCAGATGATGGTAATTGAGTTTGCACGAAACGTACTCGGATATAATGATGCCAATAGCAGAGAAATGGATGAAATTACACCACACAATGTCATTGACATCATGGAAGAGCAGAAAAACATCACAAACATGGGTGGAACCATGAGACTCGGAGCTTATGAATGTTTACTCAAACAAGGTTCTAAAGCATTTGAAATTTATAAGAAAGAACACATACAGGAACGTCACCGTCATCGCTACGAATTCAACAATGATTATCAGTCGGAATTTGAACGAAACGGTATGATGTGCGTGGGACGCAATCCAGAAAGCGACCTTGTGGAGATTGTTGAGATTCCAAGCCTTACATGGTATATTGGAACACAATTCCACCCAGAGTACCAGAGTACAGTGCTACATCCGCACCCCCTTTTCCTTGATTTTGTTAAGGCTGCCATTAAGGCAAAACACTAAAAAGCATCCCAACTATATTTTATATGGACAAAAACACAATTATAGGCTTCGTGATGATTGCTGCTATCCTAATCGGCTACAGCATATATTCTCAGCCTTCAGAAGAAGAAATTGCACAACAAAAGGAGCTTGCAAGGCTTGACTCCATTCAGAATGCTAAAAATAAAAAGGACGCAGAACTAAAGTTCAAAGCCGAGAAGGAACACTCTGTAGAGGACAACGATTCAACCGGTGTGTTCTTTGCTGCATCTAAGGGTGTAAACAAAGACATCATTCTTGAAAACGAAAAGCTGGCATTGACATTCTCCACACATGGTGGAGTTGTGAAAAAAGCCGTGGTGAAAAACTTCAAAGGGCATAGGAAAGACATGCCAGATACCGACAACGTCACTTTATTTGATAGTGATGACCAGCATCTGAATTTTATGGTAGCCACAAAGGAAAGTAATATCTCAACTAAAGATTTGTATTTCACTCCATCAGAGGTTACCGACTCAACTCTTACGTTAACTGCTGAAGCATCTCAGGGCAAAAGTCTGGTGTTGACATACAAGTTGGGAAAAGACTATATGCTGCACATGAGCCTCAGAGTTAATGGCATGAAGGGACTTTTCGCACCAAATTATGACAAGATTGACATTGACTGGTATGACAAATGCCGTCAGCAGGAGAAAGGCTTCACATTTGAAAACAGATATACGACACTGACCTACAAAGAGAACAATGGAAGTAGCGACTATCTGAGCGAGACATCAGAGAAGAGAGACGAGAGTATCGAAGAAGCCCTCGACTGGGTGGCATTCAAGAACCAGTTCTTCTCAGTAATAATGATATCTAAAGACAATTTTGAGAAGAACGCATTACTTACAAGCATACCACAAGAAAAAGGTACAGGCTACCTGAAAGAGTTCCAAGCAAAGATGAAGACGGCTTTCGACCCAACAGGACAGAAAGCCTCAGAATTTGAATTTTATTTCGGACCTAACGACTTCCGACTACTTAACAGTATTGAAGAAGAAAGCACTTTCGGAAAAGATCTTGAGCTTCAGAAACTCGTTTATCTTGGATGGCCTATTGTAAGATGGATAAACAGATTCTTTACCATATACGTATTCGATTTCCTTACGAAGCTTGGAATACCGATGGGAATAGTTCTCATTCTCATAACCTTGCTCCTAAAGGCAATAACTTTCCCTCTTGTAAAGAAGAGCTATATGAGTTCTGCCAAGATGAGAGTTCTTAAACCCAGACTTGAGGAGGCAACAAAGCAGTATAACAAGCCTGAAGACCAAATGCAGAAGCAACAGGCAATGATGGCGGAATACTCAAAATACGGAGTCAGTCCTTTGTCTGGATGCCTTCCTATGATTATACAAATGCCTATTTGGATTGCAATGTTCAACTTCGTGCCAAATGCCATCCAACTCAGGGGACAAAGCTTCCTGTGGATAAACGACTTAAGTACTTACGACCCAATTTTTGAATGGGGTACTAACCTATGGCTCATAGGCGACCATTTAAGTCTCACATGTATCCTTTTCTGTGTTGCCAACGTCCTTTACTCATGGATGACCATGCGACAGCAGAAAGACCAAATGGTTGGTCAGCAGGCCGAACAGATGAAGATGATGCAATGGATGATGTTCCTCATGCCAGTGATGTTCTTCTTCATGTTCAACGATTATTCATCAGGTCTAAACTTCTATTATTTCATTAGTTTGTTCTTCAGTGCTGCCATCATGTGGACACTGAGAAAGACAACAGATGACGATAAGTTGCTTGCCATTCTTGACGCTAAATACGAGGAGAACAAAAAGAACCCGAAGAAAATGAGTGGACTGGCTGCACGACTGGAGGCTATGCAGAAACAGCAGGCTGAAATGCAGCGCAAACGCGAGGAACTGGAAAGAAAGAAAAGGAATTTAGGAAAATGAGAAAATTACTATTTGTGACAGCTATGGTTATAGCCGTTAATACTACCGCTTCAGCCCAGGAAAGTAATACTATTGGGAAAAATGAAATCAAGATAGATAATGGGATAATGACTCCTGAGGCATTGTGGGCAATGGGACGGATAGGCTCATCTGAAGCCTCTCCAGATGGAAAGAGTATAGTTTATCAGGTTGGTTACTATAGTGTAAAGGCAAACAAAAGCCATCAGGTTTTGTACATTACAGATTCTGAAGGAAAGAACCACACATTGTTAACTCAGTCTGACAAGAACGAGACTGATCCTACTTGGATTAACGGAGGAAAAGACATTGCATTCATGTGCGATGGACAAATATGGGCAATGGCTCCGGATGGTACCAACCGAAGACAATTGTCAAATGACAAGGAGGGAATAGAGGGATTCAAGTTCTCACCAGATGGAAAGAAAGTGATTGTCATCAAATCAATACCATTTCATGAGATTATAAAGAAAAACCCTGACGATTTACCAGAAGCCACAGGACGAATTGTTACAGACTTGATGTATAGGCACTGGGACCACTATGTTGAGAGTATCCAGCACCCATTTGTAGCTGATGTCACAGACAATGGAATAACAAAGGGATATGACATGCTGGAAGGTGAACCATTTGAATGTCCACTTGAACCTTTCGGCGGAATTGAGCAACTTGACTGGAGCAAGGATTCCAAACAGATAGCCTATACATGCAGGAAACTGATAGGCAAGGAGTATTCTGTTTCCACTGATGCAGACATATACTTATTTAATATAGAGACCAAATCAACACGCAACTTATGTAAGCCTGAGGGTTACTCACGTCCTGTGACTGATGCCACTCACACTATGAAGGACCAAAAGGTCAATGAGGAGTCTAATCTTGTAAACAACCCTGGGTATGACCAAAACCCACAATTCTCACCAGATGGAACACATATAGCATGGCTGAGCATGGCACGTGACGGTTATGAGGCTGATTGTAACAGACTTTGTATCCTCAACCTTACAACAGGTGAAAAGAAATACCTGACAGAAGATTTTGACTCCAATGTAGATGCATTTTGTTGGAGCAACTCAGAAGATACTCCAATATATTTCATAGGTGTTTGGCACGGATGTATAAACCTATACTCCGCTACATGGGAAGGCAAAGTTACACAGCTTACAAACGATTGGTCTGATATTGTAGGGATATCATCTGCAAACAGAGGGAACAAATTACTTGTTACGCGACAAAGCCTCTCATCGCCTAACGACTTGTTCATAGTTAGTCCAGGTAAGAATGCACGAAAAACGACAATGTGTCAACTGACTAATGAGAACGACCACATAATGAGCCAGCTCACATTAGGAAAGGTAGAACAGAGATGGGTAAAGACGACTGATGGGAAAGACATGCTTACGTGGATTGTACTACCTTCAAACTTCGACCCACAAAAGAAATACCCCACCCTACTGTTCTGTGAGGGAGGACCACAGAGTCCTGTAAGCCAGTTCTGGAGCTATAGATGGAACTTCCAGATAATGGCTGCTAACGGATATGTTATTGTAGCACCTAACCGACGTGGACTTCCTGGTTTTGGAAGCGAATGGAACGAGCAGGTAAGCGGAGACTGGACTGGTCAATGTATGAACGATTATCTCTCAGCCATAGACGATGCTGCAAATAATCTGCCATACGTTGACAAAGAGCATCTTGGAGCTGTTGGCGCAAGTTTCGGTGGCTTCAGTGTTTATTGGTTGGCAGGTCATCATGACAAGCGTTTCAAATGCTTCATAGCCCACGATGGAGCTTTCAACCTTGAAAGCATGTACACTGATACAGAAGAGAACTGGTTCAGCAACTGGGAATATGAAGATGCATTCTGGAAAAAGGAGATGACAGATAATGCCCGGAAGACTTACGAAAACTCTCCACATCGATTTGTTGACAATTGGGACACTCCAATATTATGTATTCATGGGGAGAAAGATTACAGAATTGTATATAATCAGGGCATGGGTGCATTCAATGCTGCAAGGATGAAAGGAATTCCTGCTGAACTGTTGATTTATCCAGACGAGAACCATTGGGTTCTTAAACCACAGAATGGAATTCTGTGGCAGCGAACATTCTTTAACTGGCTTGACCGCTGGCTTAAGAAGTAATACCATGGCATCATAGGAATACAGTAAAATAATTATATTATGACACAACAGATTCAACAAAAACTCAACGACTCCAAGGCTATGAGGTGGACAGCCTTGGTATTGGTAGCATCAATGATGTTCTTCGGCTATATGTTTGTCGATGTAATGTCACCGCTTCAGTCTCTCATCGAGCAGGAAAAAGGATGGAATCCTGAGAGCTTCGGCACATACGCCGCAAGCGAATATATCCTCAATGTTTTCGGCTTTCTTATCATTGCCGGCTTCATTCTCGACAAGTGCGGCATCCGTTTTACTGGTGAGCTGTCTGCTTCTATGATGTTTGTCGGAGCATGTATAAAATACTACGCTGTCAGCGATAGCTTCGAGGGCACGGCACTTGCACAATGGCTCGACTCATGGTGGGTGGAACTGCCAAGCAGTGCAAAGCTTGCATCATTGGGTTTCATGATTTTCGGCTGTGGATGCGAAATGGCAGGTACAACAGTGTCGAAGGCTATTGCCAAATGGTTCAAGGGTAAGGAAATGGCTCTTGCCATGGGATTGGAAATGGCTATAGCACGTGTAGGTGTGTTTGCCATCTTCTCCATATCTCCGATAATTGCAGAGAAGCTTGGAAGCGTATCTGGTTCTGTAGGTTTCTGCACTACCTTGCTCTTCATCGGACTCATTGCCTTCACAGTGTTCACATTCATGGACAAGAAACTGGATCGCCAGATGGGTATCACCAATGGAGCCGGTGACGGTGAAGAAGAATTCAAAGCTTCCGATCTGACAAAGATTCTCACCAGCAAGATATTCTGGGTTGTAGCATTGCTTTGCGTGCTCTATTATTCTGCAATTTTCCCATTTCAGCGTTATGGTGCGAATATGCTACAGTGTAACCTTGATGGAATTTCACCATCAGACGCTTCCAATATTTTCCGTTGGTTCCCAATTGGCGCTGCAGCAATAACTCCTTTCCTTGGTTCTTTCCTTGACCATAAGGGTAAGGGCGCTACAATGCTTATGTTAGGTTCGCTGTTGCTCCTTGGTTGCCATCTCGTGTTTGCCTTTGTGTTGCCAGCAACCCATAGTCATATCATAGCTTATTCTACAATTGTCCTGCTCGGCATATCATTTGCACTTGTTCCTGCTGCCCTGTGGCCAAGTGTTCCGAAGATTATCGACGAGAAAGTGCTTGGTAGTGCATACTGCCTTATCTTCTGGGTGCAGAACTTCGGCTTGTGCTTTGTACCATTGCTGATAGGAAGCGTCTTGGCAAGCTCAAATGCTGACAATCCAGCTGTAATAGCAGCCAAGGAAGCAGGGGCTGAGTTCATACCATACGACTATACCCTGCCGCTTATAATATTTGCTTGTTTCGGTGTGGCAGCCCTTTTGCTCGCCATGTACCTTAAACTGATTGACAAGAAGAACGGCTACGGACTTGAAAAGCCAAACATTGTATAATATGAATATGTAACCATATAAATATGGTGTTTGGCACTATTATGTATTGATTGACTATTTATATTGATATTATTTCGTGAACATATTAATATAAATAGTCAATTGTCTCTACTTTTTTCGCATGCTCAAGGGAAATCAAAGGAGTTAAGAGAGTTAAAGACGAAAGTCAATTTAGATTATGAGGTTGTTAGGTTATGATGTAACTTCACCTTAAAGCCTTATGACCTTAAGACATGACACCTAAAAAAACACTTAGTATCTTGGCTGGTCTATATATTCACATCCCATTTTGTGCAAGCCGCTGTATATATTGCGGTTTCTATTCTACTACACATAACAAGGCACAAGACAGGTACATCTCTGCTATATGCAAGGAAATGAAGATGCGCAAGACTTCGTCTGTCATTTCAACGGTATATATTGGTGGAGGCACACCTTCTCAGCTTCAACCTCTCAATATATCACGCCTTTTCAAGAGCATAGAACAGAATTACAACATTAATCCCAAGGATAAAGGATGTAACATAGAGGTTACCATGGAGTGTAACCCCGATGACATAGACGACACACTATGCGAGACGATGGAGAGATGCGGTGTCAACAGAGTGAGTATGGGAGTTCAGACTTTCAACAACAACAGACTTTCGTTTCTGAAAAGAAGACACAAAGCTGAAGATATTCCAAAAGCAATCGAAACATTGAGACATCATGGCATAATGAATATAAGTATTGACCTGATGTTTGGCTTTCCACAACAGACTCTTGACGAATGGAGGACAGATATTTTAAAAGCCATCAATCTGAACGTTGAACACATTTCAGCCTACAGTCTTACATATGAGGAGAACACCCCATTACACTCCATGCTTGAAAAAGGCAAGCTCAAGGAGGCTGACGAGGAATTGTGGCGCACGATGTTCATTACACTGATGGAGATGCTTGAAAGCGCAGGATATGAACATTACGAGATTAGCAACTTTGCAAGAAAGGGAACGAAAGACGTGCGTTCTCGTCACAATCTATCCTACTGGAACGATATTCCTTATATAGGGCTTGGAGCTTCAGCCCATTCCTATGACGGAGACTACAGAAGCTGGAATGTATCTGATATTGAAAGATACATTAAGGGAATAGAGGATGGAAAGCCTGTATATGACAGTGAAGGCCTTGACATGTTCAACAAATACGATGAGACTATAATGACACGGTTGCGAACATGCGAAGGAATATACCTAAATGATATAAAAAAGAAATTTGGCAATGAATTTCATGATTATCTTATAAGACAATCACAACGATTCATTGCCAAAGAATTGTTATGTCTAAGAGATGGATACTTATGTCTTACACGCAAAGGCATTCTTGTAAGTGATGACATCATGTCCGACCTGTTTTACTGAAGTCGTCCCTGCTCCCCAAGATAGCTGTCTTTAAAGCCTAAGAAGTATAACACTCCGTCAAGACCGATAGTATTTATACTCTGTTCTGCATTTGCCACAACTCGCGGTTTTGCATGAAATGCTATACCAAGTCCCGCTTCGCTTAACATCGGAAGGTCGTTAGCACCATCTCCAACAGCTATGGTTTGTGCAAGGTTAACCTTTTCAACCTGTGCTATAAGTTTAAGAAGTTCGGCTTTTCTATGTCCGTCAACTATCTCACCTACATATCGTCCTGTAAGTTTACCATCCTCACCTATCTCAAGCTCATTGGCATACACATAGTCTATTCCATACCGTTTTCTCAGGTGTTCTCCAAAATAAGTGAAGCCACCGCTTAGAATTGCTATTTTGTATCCGCAACGTTTCAACACAGACATCAGTCTGTCTGCTCCTTCTGTGACAGGAAGATTCTCTGCAATATCCTGCATTACACTTACATCGAGTCCCTTGAGCAAAGCCACTCGTTCCTTGAAACTTTCCTTAAAGTCAATCTCACCTCTCATGGCACGCTCTGTAATAGCTTTTACCTGATCACCAACACCAGCCCTGACAGCAAGTTCGTCGATACACTCTGTCTGTATAAGAGTTGAATCCATATCAAAGCATATCAGACGTCTCATTCTTCTATACATGTCATCTTTCTGCAAAGAGAAATCAATCTGCATCTGCGATGCCAGCAACATCAACTCCGATTGCATCTGCGAATGGTCATAAGGTGTTCCCCTAAGGGAGAACTCTATGCATGCCCTGACACTGGCACTATGTTTTTTTATGCTCTTACGTCCTGTCAGACGAAGTATAGAATCAATATTTAGTCCCTGGCTGGCAATAACTTTTGATACAGCCGCTATTTGTCCGGCAGAAAGAGTTCTTCCTATCACAGTAAGGATATACCTGTTCTTTCCCTGTCTTCCGACCCAATCTTCATATTCATCATCTGTCACAGGTGCAAAACCAATGTTCACATTCAACTCTGAAGCCTTGAAGAGCAGTTCCTTCATAACCTGTCCAGAATGCAATTCATCAATTCTTATGAGTATGCCAAGAGACAGAGTGCTGTGAATGTCTGCCTGTCCTATATCCAGTATCTGGGCATCATACTGTGCCAAAATGCCCATCACGGAAGCTGTCAGTCCTGGTCGGTCCTGACCAGTTAATCTAATGAGTATCTGCTCTTCCTTTATATTCTCTTTATTCATATTTATTTAAGTTGACAAGTTGTTATTCTTTTGTTGACAAGGAGTTCCCTTGAGCTTGCAAAAAAAACAAGTTATTACCAAAACCCATTTTAATCTGCCAGGTGTAATAACCTAATAACCTTTTAACATCATAATCTTATTTTAGGTGCCAGGTCTTAAGTGAATTTACATAACTCCTCAATTTTCAATCTTATTCAATTTTCAATCTTATTCAATTTTCAATCTTATTCAATTTTCAATCTTCAATATTCAATATTCAATATTCAACCTTATTCAATTCCGCCCATATTCTCTGTACCGGAAGTCCCATGACATTAAAATAACTACCATCAATATCTGTTACGCCAATATATCCTATCCATTCCTGAATGCCATAGGCTCCAGCCTTATCATATGGTTTATAATTTGTTACATAATAGTCTATCTCACTTTCCTTCAGATGTTTAAAAGTCACCTTTGTAGCGACATGAAACGACTTGCTCCAATTTTTTGTTGCAAGACAAACACCAGTAACAACATAATGGGACTTGCCGCTCAACAACCGCAGCATCTCCACTGCATCCTGTCTGTCAACCGGTTTTCCCAGAACCTTACCTTCACAAACAACAACTGTATCTGCCGTAATAAGAAGTTCATTGTCTGACAATGTTGCCTTATACGGAATTGATTTTCTTACTGCAAGATACTGGGGAATATCCTCGACTGGCATATCCACAGGATACTCCTCTTCTATTCCATCTATAATCCTAACCTCATAGTCAATGTCAAGACCAGAGAGCAACTCTTTTCGTCTCGGCGAATTACTTGCCAATATTATCTTGTATTTCATAATTCTTATTCACCATCCAAATGCGTTTTCTTTGTCAAGCCATTTATGCTGCGCCCGCAATACTTGTTCTATGATATCGCGACCGCAGCCGTATCCCCCCTTACAGTTGCTGATATAAACAACCAATTTCTTTATGTCTGCACAGGCATCAGCAGGACAGCACGGACATCCACACAGATTCATAACCTCAAAGTCGGGTATATCATCCCCCACATATATCACTTCATCCGGATTCAACGAACGACAGGACAGAAAATCGTTCCAAGCATCAACCTTCATGCCACAGCCCATATAGATGTACTTCACCCCAAGTGACTCGTAACGTTTTCTGACAGCTTGAGTATTACCACCTGTTATGATACAAATGTCTATACCCATCTTCACCGCAAGTTGTATGGCATATCCATCCTTTATATTCACTGTACGCAATGGTTCTCCATCAGATGACAGCGTAATCGTTTCTGCTGACAACACCCCATCAACGTCAAATACAATTGCCTTTATTTTACTCAAATCGTAATTTATCATATTCACTCAACAAGTTATTTTTAGGTTTCATGACTTGAAAATTGAAGACCTCATTTCCTTATTTTGGACTGTGGGTGGTCCTCTCCCTCCTTTTCCTTTGAGAACTGATGAATACTTCTCGACATAAGGTCGTAAAGTTCAGCTTGAAGCGGCATGTCATACATCATTGAATGCTGATGGGCAATAACATTCTCGTCATACCTTACAGCAGGACCTGTTTGTGCATCTGATGGATGCATTGTTTTCACCTTGTCTGCCGTCTCATCTATAAGAGCATGCATGACGGAGAAAGGCAATCCGCTATATTCAAGTATCTTAGCAGCCACACAATAGCAATGGTTTACAAAATTGCATGCCCACACAGCCGAAAGATGCAGATGTCTTCTCTTTTCAGAATCTAATATATATACATATTCCGTTATTTGATTTGCCAGATTATGCAGAATATCAAGAGTTTCATTGTCTGAAGACTCAATAAACACTGGAATTGATTCAAAGTTCACTTTCCTTTGCTTTGAGAATGTCTGCATCGGGTAAAACACTCCAAAACGATTGGCATGTCCACTGAAAACATCCATGGAGATTGAACCAGCAGTATGTACCATAATCTTGTTATGCCCTACTCTCTCTGCTACACTTTTTATGCATGATTCGAGAACGCTGTCCTTAACGGAGAATATATATATATCTGCGTCAAGACATGTATGGGATATATCTGTTATAGCAGACGCACCTATTGTTTTTGCAAGCATGGATGCTGACTCCATAGTTCTGCTTACTACTTGAATTATATCATTACCAGCATTCTTCAATGCTTTGGCAAGGTTTGTGGCAAGATTGCCAGAACCGATCATCACTATCTTCATGTAGCTTAAATTTCCAAATTCTTTATTAAAGTTTAGCTTGTCTCCGAAATGCTGTCTTTTAACAAGTTGACAATTTGACAAGTTATTAGTATTTCTGGTTATTGTCAAGCTCAAGCTATAAGAGTAACAACTTGTTGACTTGTCAACTTAGAGCAAGTTCGTAACTTGCGAAACTTAAATTATCTTTACATAAGATAAGCGGCATCTCGTCATAACATTCAAGCAAGCTTGATGATTCTGCTCTCGATTTGCATTATCTTATGCAAAGATAGGTAAAAAGGATAAGACACAGAAACATAATGGCAAAATAATATGACCAGAAATGTAAACTATTGTTAAATTGAACCTAACGTCAAACAAAATAATAGTAAGGATAGTTAGATTAAAAAAAAATTATTACCTTTGCATTCACATTTGCCGATATGGCTCAGTTGGTAGAGCAATTCATTCGTAATGAATAGGTCCGGGGTTCGAGTCCCCGTATCGGCTCACCTAATCCTCACGACACTTCTGTCATGAGGATTTTTATGTATATTTGGTGAAGCAAAGGAAGTTTGCAACGTTTTCGTTATGCCAGATGAGCAATGACGTGCTTGCTCAGGCATTGTTGGCATATTCTATCCGTTATCGACAACCAATCATTTATTTAGAGATAATTACCTCTTATGGTAACTACCTCCCCTCTCCTTTTGAAGAGGGGGTTGGGGGTGAGGCGTCAACTCGTTTTTTCGCTAAGCTCAAGGAAACTCCTGACAGCATGTCGAAGACATGCGAAACAACGGTCACTGTCCGAAGGGTAAAGTAAACTTGAATTTGTACATCCAAACTGTTAAGCCTTGTAAAAAAACACATAAAATATCAACCAATTTATTTATATGAAAGTTAATTTTATTACTTTTGCACTGTTTAAATACATATATGTGTTGCAAGTTGAAGACTTGCGAAAATTGAATAAAAACAAGTTGATATGAAAAGATTTTGCACAACACTGGTTTTACTGACGATGATGCTGACTTTAGCATCAGCTCAGAGCACAGCAGAAATTAAATTCGACCAGACTGTTATCAATGTGGGTACATTCCCAGAAAGTGACCCTGTAAAGAAAGCCGTTTTCACCTTTACGAACGTAGGCAAGGAACCATTGGTTATAAACCAAGTCATAGCATCTTGTGGATGCACAACTCCAAAATATGACAAGAAGCCAATCGGTGCAGGTCAGAAAGGCACCATAGAGGTGACATATAACGGTAAGGGTAAGTTTGATGGACATTTCAAGAAGAGCATAACCGTAAGGACAAATGGCAAGGTAGAATTGACCCGTCTCTACATAGAAGGAGACATGACAAAATAGAAGAGGTAATAAGATATATGCTGAACATGGTTATGAGACATAGCCTATGTATATTCCTGACTTGTTTTGGTCTGGCAGATTCAATGGCACAGGAAATAAGCATTGACCCTACGGCTACCTACCTTGATGAAGATGGTACGGAAACCACTATACGCCCAGGTGAGAGTTACAACGGGTCTGCCCCGCTGAAGGTACACTTTGAGTGCAATCCTATTGGTGCCGAAGGTTGGGACGCTTATTACGAATGGCGTTTCACTCTTGAAGGCGAGGGCACACAGGAGCCTTACCTAATACGTTACGACAAGGACACGGAATACACGTTTACAAAGGCTGGTTCCCACCGCATTGTGTGCTATGCCACGTTCACAAGAGGGAACGAGAGTGTTGAGTTCACGGAAGAATACTGGTCTGGAGAAAGTCTTCCTTTCAGCATTGGCATAAGCGAGAGCAAGTTAGAGATGCCAAACGCTTTCTCCCCCAACGGTGACGGCATTAACGATATCTACAAGGCAAAGCCAGGATACCAGTCGTTAGTTTCGTTCAAGGCCTCAATATTCAACAGATGGGGACGTAAGCTGTATGAATGGAATGACCCGGCAGGAGGCTGGGATGGAACATACAAGGGCAGTGATGTGGCTGATGGAGTTTACTTCGTTCTTGTTGAAGCAAAGGGAGCTGATGGCAGAACCTATAAAATCAAAAGGGATGTCAATCTGCTCAGAGGGTTCATAGAAAGTACTTCTTCCGGCATGACAGAATAGGTGTTAATATCCAGCGAAAACAAAACGATAGCGTTCAGGAAATGGCAACAGGTGAATATATTGATGTATGGGGCGCAAGGGAGAACAACCTGCGCAACATTGACGTGCGCATACCACGCAACTCACTTACCGTCATAACGGGAATGTCCGGCTCGGGAAAGTCATCGCTCGCGTTTGACACGATTTTTGCAGAAGGACAGAGAAGATACATAGAGACATTCTCAGCGTATGCCCGTAACTTTTTGGGCAACATGAAGAGACCGGATGTTGACAAAATATCCGGTCTCAGTCCTGTAATAAGCATAGAACAGAAAACCACAAACCGCAATCCACGCTCTACAGTTGGCACTACGACAGAAATATACGACTACCTGCGCCTGCTATACGCCAGGGCTGGCACTGCCTTCAGCTATGCTACAGGTGAGAAGATGGTTAGATATACAGAGGACAAGGTCATTGACATGATACTGGAGAGATATGCCGGCAAAAGAATATACATCCTTGCCCCTCTTATACGCAACAGGAAAGGCCACTATCGCGAAGTGTTCGAAAACATGCGCAAGAAGGGGTATCTTTATGTGCGTGTTGACGGTACGATAATGGATATCGTACAAGACATGAAGGTGGACAGATATAAGAACCACAACATAGAAGTGGTCGTTGACAAGATGGCTGTCGGCAGCACAGACAATGACAGGCTAAGAACGACAATATCCACCGCCATGAAACAAGGTGAAGGTCTTGTAATGATACTTGACAAGGACACAGGAGAGGCAAAATATTTTTCCAAAAGGCTAATGTGTCCCACAACAGGCATAGCATACAAAGACGCAGCACCAAATATTTTCTCATTCAACTCACCGGAAGGAGCCTGCCCCCACTGCAAGGGTCTTGGAGTCGTAAACGAGATAGACCTTGAGAAGATAATACCAGACAAGAGCGTAAGCATAAAGGATGGTGGTATCGTTCCTTTAGGAAAATTCAAGAAACAACTGATATTCTGGCAGATAGAATCCATACTGAAATCATGCGGATGCACGCTCGACACACCTGTTAAAGACATTCCCGATGACAGTCTTAACGAGATTCTTTACGGCACACTGTCCAACGTAAGGATAATCAAGGAACTTGTTCACACTACAAGCGACTATTTCATGCCTTTCGACGGTGTAATGAAATACCTTCGCAACGTAATGGACAACGACGACAGCAAGGAAGGTCAGAAATGGGCAGAGCAGTTCATTGCCATGAAGGAATGTCCAGAGTGTCATGGCAGACGCCTCAACCGCGAGTCGCTATCATACAAGATTTGGGACAAGAACATATCAGAGGTAGCTGCCATGGATATAAGTGAGCTACGGAAATGGATAGACACTGTCCCGGAGCACATGGACAACAAGCAACTGCAGATTGCTACGGAGATTCTTAAGGAGATAGGCAAGCGTACAGACTTCTTACTTGATGTCGGGCTTGACTATCTGTCACTCGACAGGCAGTCAGCAAGTCTCTCAGGAGGTGAAAGCCAGAGGATAAGACTCGCAACGCAGATAGGTTCCCAATTAGTGAACGTGCTTTACATACTTGACGAACCCAGCATAGGCCTTCACCAGAGAGACAACGAAAAACTGATACGCAGCCTAAAGGAACTGCGCGACCTTGGCAATACCGTTATTGTCGTTGAACACGACAAAGACATGATGCTGTCTGCCGACTATATTATAGATATTGGTCCCAAGGCTGGCAGAAAAGGGGGCATGGTCGTATTCCAAGGCACTCCCAAGGAGATGATGAAGACATCAACCATCACGTCAGAATACCTTAACGGCACAAGGTCCATAGAGATTCCGGCACAAAGAAGAGAAGGCAACGGAAGGCAGCTTGTAATAAAAGGAGCATGCGGCAACAACCTTCGCAACATTGACGTAGCCATTCCACTCGGTAAACTTGTAGTGGTGACAGGTGTGTCAGGGTCAGGAAAATCAACACTCATAAACGAGACCCTCTACCCTATCCTGTCGCAGAAATTCTACAGGTCATTACGGAATCCTATGCCTTACAGCAGCATAGAGGGCATTGAGTACGTGGACAAGGTTGTGAATGTTGACCAAAGTCCACTTGGCAAGACACCAAGGAGCACACCTGCCACGTACACAGGTGTTTTCAATGACATAAGAAGTCTTTTCGTGAACCTTCCCGAAGCGAAGATAAGAGGCTACAAGCCTGGCAGGTTCTCATACAATGTGAAAGGTGGCAGATGCGAGGAATGCAATGGTAACGGTTATAAGACTATAGAGATGAATTTCCTTCCTGATGTCATGGTGCCATGCGAGGTTTGCCATGGCAAAAGATACAACCGCGAGACACTCGAGGTGAGATACAAGGGTAAGTCAATATCCGACATTCTTGACATGACCATCAACCAGGCCGTGGAATTCTTCGAGGCTGTACCATCAATACTCCACAAAATAAAAACCATACAGGATGTTGGACTTGGATATATCAAGCTGGGACAACCCTGCACCACTCTCTCAGGCGGCGAAAGCCAGAGGGTGAAACTTGCAACCGAACTGTCGAAACGCGACACTGGCAAGACAGTGTATATCCTTGACGAGCCAACAACCGGACTCCACTTCGAGGATATAAGGATATTGATGGACGTGCTCCAAAGACTTGTTGACAAAGGTAATACCGTGATAGTCATAGAACACAACCTTGACGTGATAAAACTCGCCGACCATATCATAGACATGGGACCAGAAGGTGGACGAAGGGGTGGAACAATACTTGCCGAGGGAACACCAGAGCATGTAGCAGAGAACACCTCAAGCTTTACGGCAAAGTTCATAAAGGATGAGCTGAAAGCTGGCTTATGCACATGTTACAGAAAACAACAATTGTAAGGAAAATCAAAAATAGTCGGTTATTTTTTTGCATTTTCAAAGCGAAAAGTGTATTTTTGCATTCGTCTTTTAACTTCCAGAGCGACTTCAGGGAGCGATGACTCCTTCTAACTCCCTTTAACTCCTTATGTAGAGCACAGCATAAACTTAAATTGGTTTATATAAAAAGCAAATATGAGACAACTGAAAATAAATCAATCCATAACAAACCGCGAGGGAGATTCCCTCGACAAATACCTTCAGGAAATAAGTCATGAAGAACTACTTACCGTTGAAGAGGAAGTGGCTCTTGCGCAACGTATCAGGAAAGGAGACAAAGCTGCGCTGGAGAAACTCACAAAGGCAAACCTGAGATTTGTGGTATCTGTGGCGAAACAATACCAGAATCAGGGACTAAGTCTTCAAGACTTGATAAACGAGGGTAACATGGGACTCATCAAAGCTGCCAAGAAATATGATGAGACAAGAGGATTCAAGTTCATATCTTACGCCGTATGGTGGATAAGGCAAAGCATAATGCAGGCAATTGCCGAGAACAGCCGCCTCGTAAGACTGCCACTCAATCAGGTAGGAGCCATGAACAAAATAAACAGTACCCTACACCGATTTGAACAGGAAAACGAACGAAACCCCAGCGTGAACGAGATTGCCAACAGCATCAACCTTCCTGAAGAAAGAGTTTATGATGCTATAAAGGCTAATATGAGGCATGTGTCGATGGATGCACCAATAACCGGAGGTGATGAGGGAAACCTGCTTGACCTGCTTCCCAACAACGACTCTCCAATGGCTGACAACGAACTTGTTGCAGAGAGCCTCCACGATGAAATAGGAAGGGCTCTGTCGCTACTGAATACAAGGGAACAGATTGTTGTAAAGGCTTTCTACGGCATAGGAGAGCCGGAACAGACTCTTGACGAGATTGGCAAGAAGACCGGACTCTCACGGGAAAGGGTGAGACAGATAAGAGAGAAGGCTATCAGAAAGCTTCGTAACAACACCAAAAGCAAATTGCTGAAAGGATTCCTCGGACAATAGCATAGAGGAGCGTATTGCCGAAATCAAATAATGCCACATCTGCAAGAGAATTTAAACAATAAGGTTTATATCCATAACTATTTAACATACAATCAGACATGTTATTAAGAAACATCGCCATTTCGATATTTGCACTTACCGCATTCTGCACCTCTGCAATAGCTCAGGAAAAGCAGGTTGGCAAGCTTTACGCATTCGGGATGGCATCATCATTCAACGACTCAACTGTTTACATAACAGATATACAGGAGGTGTCAGGTGCCTATGTAACAGAAAAAGGCAAAAAACTTGTAAACAGAGAAGAATACTCATACCAGTTGAGGGACTACCTGAAAAGCAAGGGAGTGGCTTATCCAACGTGCATGACATCTTATGCGCTGGAGAAGAAAGACATCAACAAGAAAATGGAACGCATCAGAAAGAAATATGTAGAGAAAAACAACGGACGTTACATCGTTGTCAACATAAGTCAAGATGAATTCCATTATAAAGGGGTGTCGCCAGAGGAAGGAGTTGTGAATGTCGATGCAGCTGCAGCAGAAGAAGCAGCCCGCAAGAGTTCCATGAATGAAAAAAAACAAAAAGAGAAGGTTAACGACAAGAAAAAAACGGTTCATAAAGGAAAGCCATGAGCAATTATGTTGTAAAGAACTATGTCATAGCCGATTTTCCTGTTAGAATATCATTCTCAGAGAGGAACAGGAATGATGTTTGTCTCCTACCGTCATTCTCCCCTTTCCTACATAACGATGACGAAGTCATGGAGGCATTGCTCTTCAACCTTATTGTTGACAACGCCACAACTCCCGTGGAGAAAGCAAGAAGGGAACGTGTAAGGGCTTTCGACACTGGAAATGGCGACACTATTGTTGACAGGATTGTTGACGGAGGGTGGCAGTTCATCGTTAAAGACATTAACGGAAAAGAATGCGCCCTACTAAAAGCTAACAGTGATTTCACGAAATGCAGATGCGCCCTAAAGGGAAATTACAGCATGAGGCACTTTGGGCTCAACAACGTCATCATGCTTATTTTCGCATTTGCCGGCAGTAAGAGGGACACTGTTCTCATTCACGCTTCGCTCGTCAGAAAGGATGGTTGGGGGTATGCCTTCATAGCCAAGAGTGGAACGGGAAAAAGCACACAGGTGTGCATGTGGCTAAGGCACATTCCTGGATGTGACCTCATGAACGATGACAATCCTATAATCAGAATAATAGACGGGAAACCCTATATTTACGGAAGTCCTTGGAGCGGAAAGACACCATGCTACAGAAATGTAAAGGCAAGACTGGGAGCGGTGACAAGGATTGACAGGGCACAGGCGAATAGCATAGACAAACTAAAACCTGTTGAAGCTTTCGTTTCTGTACTGCCATCCTGCTCATCCATGAAATGGGACACATACACATACAATAGTCTTTGCGACATTGTAACGAGAATTGTGGAGACAACAGACATATACATTCTCCACTGCCTACCTGACAAAGAATCTGCCATAATATGCCACGACACAATATCAAAGAACCAGTAAATTTAACACTACCAAATGCAGAATTTCTGCCTAAAGTAGTAGAACTTGTTAACGAAGGGCATTCCGTGACCATTAAACTGAAGGGGTTCTCAATGCGCCCTTTCCTTGAAGACAACAGGGACAAGGCTGTATTGGTGAAACCTCTATGCCCGAAATCAGGTGATGCCGTACTTGCAGAAATCAGCAAGGGATATTTTGTGCTTCACAGGATACGTTCCATTGACAGCGAAGGCAACGTTGTGCTGCTTGGCGATGGCAATCTTAGTTGCGAATATTGCAGGATTGAGAACGTTGTTGCTGCCGCTAAAGGCTTTTATAGAAAAGGCCGTGACAAGATAGACTATACAGATGGAATTAAATGGAAGGCTTATTCATTCATATGGACAAAGCTTACACCAATAAGAAGATATCTCCTTGCTGCATATCGCAGGATATGGATTCCGCTGTTTGGACCAATGTAAGTGTCCGTTGATTTGCAAGTTACAAACTTGCTTAAAGTTAACAAGTTGAAAAGTCAACAAGTTGCTACTCTTATAGCTTGAGTTTGACAATAACCAGAAATCCTATTTTCTTGTCAACTCGTAAACTTGTTTTTTCGCTTCGCTCAAGGAAACTCCTGATAGCATGTCAGAGACATGAGAAACTTAAGTAAACTTAAATACAATTAACAACATGAGAATAAAGAAAGGATTTGTAAACCGCAATGTATGCGGTGAGAACATCATAGTGGCTGAGGGCATGGAGAACATTGACTTCAGCAAGGTCATAAGCCTGAACTCTACAGCAGCAGAGTTGTGGGAAGCTGTCAAAGAGAAGGATTTCACAGACGATGACCTCGTGGAAATAATACTCAACAAATATGACATAGACAGGGAAACGGCATCAATGGATGTTGCCTCACTTACAAGGAAATGGGCTTCATTAGGCATTATAGAAGGATTTGAGAGTGAGATTCCAACAGATGAACCGTCTCTCGAATATAAAGCAGACAGAGATAACACAACAGAAGAAATCAATACAAACTGCAACACCACAGAGAAAAAAAGGAAGGGATTATTCGGAAAACTGTTTGGAAAATAGTATGTCATTATATTCTTCATGGATAATAAATTTGTTAAAACAGTTGCACTCACATTAAACCAACTGCCACTTTTTCCGTCAATAATTTAAACTATATACATTAGCCCTATAATAAGACAGACGATGGAAAAGAATCTCAATAATATCGGTTTACGTGTGCCTGATGACTATTTCGCTAATCTGCAGGAACAAATTATGCAGAACATAAGGAATACCAACAAGCCTATATGCACAAAAAGGCATTTCATTCCTTATTGGTCCAGAATTGTCAGCTATGCTGCATGCACAATATTCTTTACCATTGGAGCCATATCATTGTATCACAACATATCACCCGCCAAAGACGGTGCAGACGAAATGCAGATGTCATACATTCAGGGAGACTATGACAGTACAGACGATTTGGTGATGCTTGATAACAATGAGCTTTATTCTTTCATAGCTGAAGAGTAAAAGCTACATTCAACGGGAAACAATGAAGTATTTAACATTACAACATTATGATCAAACGAATATCCACCACTCTATTCATCGCCTTGATAGCTATAAGCACAATGGCACATTGCAAGTTTGACCCCGTGAAATTCAGGGCAGACATTCACAAGTATATTGCCGTGGAAGCCAAACTGACGCAAAAAGAGTCTGCTGCATTCTTCCCCTTGTACGATGAGATGCTAAACAAGATGGACGCATACAGGAAGCAGATGCGCAGTTTCAAGAAAAAACCTCAGACAGAGGCTGAATGCAAGAAAGCCATCAACAACTGTGACGACATACAGATTAAGATGAAACAGACAGAGAGACTGTACCATTCCAAATTCCTGAAAGTGATATCAGCATCAAAATTATATGATGTGCTTCGAGCAGAACGCAAGTTCTTGAAAAGCTCTTTCAGAAAATCATCACAGACAAGCAACAGGAAAAAAAATAAATAATGAGAATCTTACTATCAATCATTTTGCTCCTGTCTGGACTATTCCAGGCAGAAGCAGCATACAAGCCGCACAAGAGAGAGTTCAGAGGCGCATGGATACAATGTGTAAACGGACAATTCCAAGGTATGTCTCCAACTGACATGCAGAAGACACTTACCCGGCAACTTGACATACTTCAACAATATGGAACTAATGCAATAATATTCCAAGTAAGAGCTGAGTGTGATGCTCTATACAAAAGTGACATTGAACCATGGAGCAGATATCTCACAGGCAGACAGGGACAGGCTCCCACTCCTTATTGGGATCCATTGCTATGGATGGTAGAGCAATGTCATAAAAGAGGCATGGAAATACATGCATGGATTAATCCATACAGGGCAAAGACCAAAGGTACTACAGAATTGGCAGCCAACCACATTGCAAGGACACACAGGGAAAGATGTTTCGAATATGACGGGCTATATGTTCTTAACCCTGGCATTCCGGAAAACAGGGAATATATATGCAAAGTTGTCTCTGACATAATAAAAAGGTATGATGTAGATGGTCTGCATATAGATGACTATTTCTATCCTTATCCCGTTGCAGGAATAAGCATTCCCGATGACAACCTCTACAGAGCAAACACCAATGGCTTTGACAACATAGCTGATTGGAGACGAGACAATGTCAACGTGTTCATAAAACAGCTTTCAGACACCATACATAGTATCAAGCCTTGGGTGAAGTTCGGTGTATCACCTTTCGGTATTTACAGGAATGAGAAAAGTGCACCTGGTGTGGGGAGCAAGACAAATGGATTGCAGAACTATGACGACCTCTATGCTGATGTACTCAAATGGGTAAATAATGGATGGATTGACTATTGCGTTCCACAACTTTATTGGCAGATAGGACACAAGGCTGCTGACTATGGTGAACTCATAGCATGGTGGAACCGTAACGCTTACAACAGACCGCTGTATATTGGAGAGGACATTGAGAGAACTGTCAAATATCCCGATTTGGATAATACAATGAAAAACCAACAGGATGCAAAGTTCAAACTGCATGGGAAGATGCCTGCCGTCAAAGGAACTGTTCTTTGGTACGCAAAGACAGCCGTTGACAACATAGGCAACTATGGAACCATGTTGCAAAACAAATACTGGAAAACTCCTGCATTGCAACCATTGATGCCTTTTATTGACAGTAAAGCACCAAAGAAGCCACGAAAGGTTAAAGTAGTATGGACTTCAGACGGACCTGTGTTGTTTTGGACTGCACCGAAAGCAAAAAAATGGGATGACGAGGCAACAAAATATGTAGTTTACCGCTTCCTTGACAATGAGCCATTGGATACTGACAATCCTTCAAAAATTATAACCATCACATCCTCAACAATGCTTCCACTACCATATAATGGGGGAAACAAGAAATATGTGTATGTTGTCACAGCATTAGACAGGATGAGCAACGAGAGTAGAATCGTGAAAAAGAAAGTCAACCTATAGAAATCTGAAATCCGCCATACTCATAAAAAAAGTATGGCGGATTTTTCATGTTATTCAAGTGCCTTTCCCTCGGCAAGTGAAACGTTGGTCGCAAGTAATAAACTTACGGAAACCATAATCAACAACTCAAGTTTACTTTACCCTTCGGACAGTGACCGTTGGTTCGCATGTCTTCGGCATGGTGTCAGGAGTTTCCTTGAGCTTAGCGAAAAACCGAGTTGACACAACAAAAAACTTGTTGACTTGTCAACTTGTTAACTTTGAGCAAGTTTTAACTTGCGAAACTTGAATTAATAATTTTCAGCATTAATCTCAAAATAGCTCTGAGCATGAGCACATACAGGACAAAGCTCAGGTGCCTTCTTGCCTACAACGATATGACCACAGTTGCGGCATTTCCATACCGTATCACCCTCACGTGAGAAAACGATACCCTCTTCTATGTTCTTGAGAAGACGGAGATAACGCTCCTCATGATGACGCTCTATTTCCGCTACACCACGCATCTTGGCAGCGATCTCAGTAAAGCCTTCCTCATCTGCCTCCTTAGCCATACGATCATACATGTCTGTCCACTCGTAATTCTCGCCCTCGGCAGCAGCTTTGAGGTTTGACATTGTGTCTTTGATGGCACCTCCCTCGAGATATTTGAACCACAACTTTGCATGTTCTTTCTCGTTTGCGGCAGTCTCCTCAAAAAGAGCTGCTATCTGTACATAACCATCTTTCTTAGCTTTAGATGCGAAGTAAGAATACTTGTTTCTTGCCATAGACTCGCCTGCGAATGCATCAAGCAAGTTCTTCTCTGTCTTAGTTCCTTTTAGTTCTTTCATATTACTTTCTCCTTATTGATATAGATATATTCACGTTGCGAAGGTAATAAAAAAAATCAAAATACATTATTTTCTGATATCTATTACAACATAGATTTTATCAATTTTAACGAGAATTCAATGATTACAACCTGTTTGGTGTGTCAATATTAGTTTCCTAGTTATTGTGATAATTACATCTAACCATTTTGGCTTTGAATAACTAAATAGCGATTAGAAATACATCTTGAAAGCATGGCTATTCTTTTTCTTTTTGAAACGCTTGCTCATTCCAGATATTTTCTTTATTTTTGCATCGTACAAGGAAAAAGCCTCACCGCAAATTATGGGTTAAAAGGCTTGAAGGGTTTTAAGGGTTTGAAAGTTGAGCACCCTTGTCAACTTGTCAACCTCCCCTACCCAGTGTGTAGCTGGGGTGGGTCTCAACCCGTCAACTTGTCAACTTAAAAAAATAGCAAAATGACAGGAAAAAGCGAACAGACTATCGGTCAGATTGACCGGTTCATCAGAAAGGTATCTGAGAAATATCCAGAAAGCGATGAAAACATCTCATTCACAGATATCCATATAAGGGCATCACAGGATACTGGTGACCTTATGGCATTCGATGACAATGACAACGAGATAACGCGCTGTGTTATTGAGGAGTGGATTGACAACAAATCTGAAAACTTCTTTTCAGAAGTGTCGTCACTACTAAGGAAGAGGCTGCATTCTTCCTCTGACATCGTGGGTAATCTTGGAATCCTGAAACCTTATAACTTCGTACTTGAGGATGATGAGCGTGAAAACCAAGCAGAACTGTTTGTTGCTGATGACGAGACCATAATCATCGGTGGCGACCTGATGGAGGGGCTTGACACCGACCTTGACGAATTCCTCAAACACCTTATTGAGGAGTGAGAATATATATATTCATGTGTTACCCTACCCTTCGGTCACCAACCGGAAGATAGGGTAAACATTACTTAAGCAATATAATCAATTTGGATAAGCATACTTGTTACCTGTTTGCCTTACAAGTTCTTTCCTAGAATACTCTGAATAACCCGGACGTGCTACTCGTGCGCCAATTCCTGTCTTGGTACGCTTGAAAGTGCCATCAGCCTCTGTTGGCTTCACTGCCATATCGTTGAATTTCACGATAAGGAATGTTGCAAGCTGCCTCCACCTGTCGATCATCTGTTGGGCTTTCTCTATTCCATAATTGTTGAGATAGTCTATTGCCATTTGCTTATTCTCAGCATATAGACTTAATGCCTTGTCCTCTACTGCCTTTTGGTTATGGAAATAGCTGTTCTCAAGAGAGTCCCTTACAGCCTTCAATGTTGGAAACATCTGGGAATATCGTGGATATACCATGTTACTTACCCAGTTACATACCCAGAAAGCATTCTTGTCAGAAAAAGTCACGGCATCTGCGCCTGGTGTGTTGTAACACTCAGGCTGTCTTGTGCTGCTGCAATATATAGGAGTGTAGGCTACCATGTTCCCGTCGTCATTGCCAAACCACAAGACTCCCCCTA
The DNA here is from genome assembly GCA_945875635.1 of uncultured Prevotella sp. Classification (GTDB taxonomy): domain Bacteria; phylum Bacteroidota; class Bacteroidia; order Bacteroidales; family Bacteroidaceae; genus Prevotella. The sequence continues at coordinate 10,289 of CAMCLD010000010.1, read as the reverse complement.
TTTCTCTTGGCAGCCATGAGCGCATCTGTGCAACATAGCTGAATGCAGACTGTTGTGTGCTTGTAGGTCTCTCGTTGAAATATTTCTTTCCGTCAACAGTAAAGGAAAGTGGCGTGGGACGATAAGGCATCTCCCACAATCCCTGTGCCATATCCTTGTCAAGTGCGAGGGCGGTACCTTCATAATGGTCACGCATGCATGCCTCAACCTCCTGAATGCTAACCTTATGGTCAGGAATTATCCATAATGGCATATCCTCAGCATCGGGGTCCTTGCCAAGTGCCCATGGCAGGTATTTGTCAAAATTCTTGTCGAAATGACGGAAGAAAGACCAAACCCTCGCTTCACAGAATCGTCTGCCTTCAAAATCAGGCTTTGCATACGTGTCCTTCCATGAGAATTCCGCATCCTTACCGTTGAACCAACCTTTCTGCCTCGCAAACTTAACAACATCTTTTGAATATAGCACATTCTTTCTGTCTTTCATGTCGAACTTGCCAATTCGACTTTGGTTTGCATGTGCACAAATAGCATTGTCTGGAATACGCATAGCTACCCATACAACACCTTTTGAACCAGGTCCCTTACCCATCATCTCCATTATCCATGCCTCATTTGGGTCACAGATAGTGAATGTCTCGCCTTCGCTACAATAACCATACGTTTCGGCAAGCGTAGTCATCACGCTGATTGCCTCGCGTGCTGATTTCGAACGCTGGAGAGCAATGTATATCAGCGAGCCATAGTCTAAAATACCGGTGGTATCTACCATTTCCTCGCGTCCACCATATGTCGTCTCACCTATGGTTACCTGATACTCGTTGATATTGCCAATAACGTTGTATGTCTCAGATGCTTCCGGTATCTCTCCGTGGTACTCCTTTGTGTCCCAGTCTATAATCTTACGCATTTCACCTTTAGCGTGTGTTGCGGCAGGATAATGGCACAGTCCTATAAACATGCCATAGTCATCGGCATTATATGTGCATATGACAGACCCGTCTGTCGATGCTCCTTTAGCCACTATAAAATTAGTACAAGCCATAAGCTTGAATGCCGACATCAAGGCAACTGTCACTATAAGAGATATTTTTCTCATCATATTTCAATATTCAATCTTCAAATTACTACTTCCGAAACTTGAATTAAAACTTATTTTAAGTTTCGCATGTCTCCGACATGCTGTCAGTTAACTTTAAGCAAGTTTTTAACTTGCTAAACTTGAGAACTCAATCAACTGCCTTAAAACTCATGTCAAGTCCTTTGACTGAATGTGTAAGAGCTCCCACACTTACGAAATCCACCCCTTGTTCGGCATATTTGCGTATGGTATCGAATGTTATTCCACCACTTGACTCCGTCTCATACTTACCGCCTATCATGTCAACGGCTTTCTTTGTATCTTCCACTGAAAAATTATCGAGCATGATGCGATGTACGCCACCCTTGTCAAGCACCTGCTGCAACTCGTTGAAATCTCGCACTTCAATCTCTATATTCAGGTCTAAAGCCTTATCCTTAAGATATTTGTGACAGCGGTCTATTGCGTTTTCTATTCCACCGGCAAAGTCTATATGGTTATCCTTAAGAAGTATCATGTCGAAGAGACCAATACGATGGTTAGTACCACCGCCTATCTTGACAGCCTGTTTTTCCAACATTCTGAGTCCCGGTGTCGTCTTTCGTGTGTCAAGCACACGTGTATGGGTACCTTTCAATAGTTCCACATACTTGTGTGTCATGGTGGCTATTCCGCTCATTCGTTGCATTATATTCAACATAAGTCGCTCCGTCTGTAGCAGAGAACGTATTCTGCCGGTAACTACCATGGCAATATCGCCTACCTTTACAGGCGTACCGTCGGCGATTAGTACCTCTACCTGCAGCTCATTGTCAAACTCTGCAAATACTTTCTTTGCAACTTCAACACCAGCAAGAATTCCGTCCTCCTTTATCAGGAGCTGTGACTTTCCCATGGCATTCTCGGGTATGCAGCACAAAGTGGTATGGTCACCATCTCCTATATCCTCGGCAAATGCGAGCTCTATCAGCTTGTTTTCTAATTCATCTACACTTAACATAATATTCTATTGTTTTTTATTGCCATTATATTTCCGTTATTGTCGGCTTGCAGCTCTATGGTACCTCCTATCCACTCCGTAAATGGCATTTCCATGTCTAACCGATACCATAGCTTTACCATGCCATTGTCAATCTCAACGACGGCAGGACTGAGAATCTCACCGTCTGGTGTTATGACATCATTAGCTCCTATCCTTCTCATCTGTCAATGTGTCTCGGAATAGGCTGACTGCCAGGTTGTCTGACTGGAGGTGGTATCTGCCTGCGTATTCTTTGCGAGCTGTCTGGCATGGGTTTCATTTGCGTCTGTGAGTACGGTCTCATCTTTATATCCGAACTGTCCTTTGCTGCCTGTTCGCTTTTCTTTTCATGAATTTTCAGAAGCTGTATGTCGGAAATGAACAACAGGCGCAAGGTTGACTGTGTGTTTGTGCCAGAGTTGTTGGTCTTGAAAAGGATAAATCCTTTCACATCCTTGATGCCAAGATGTTTGCTGTCGGGAATTGTTATTGACTGCGGGTTGTTTCCAAACAAGCGACATGTCTGGCTGGCTATGCTGTCATTGGAAAATCTCACGGACAACAAAGCCACAGCATCCCTTGAGCCATCTTGTATAATATACTGAGGCTTGAAGGACAGAACCATTTTGTCACCTTTGTAATATGAAGAGTCAGCAGAGAAATGGAAGCTCATACTACTGTAAGGTTGTGTGGGCATAAGCATTATAGAAGGGTCGCCTGTCCACACATTGGCAGTGTCTCCCGTGAGAGAATAGGTCCTGACCGTAGATGCACCTCCTGGCACTCCCAGTGCCGAGGTTTCTCCTTCAAGACGTTCCGACAACGACTCATATATGTCTTGCAACCTGTCGGCATGACGCATATAGTATGCAAGGGATTTCTCGAAATCCTCCTCACTTACACCATGTTTTTCCAAGACGGCAAGCTTGTATGCCTGCCACCCTACATCAGCATCCACATCCCTGTCCCTACTGATGCTGTTTATTGATTTAGCCAGATGGTAGTCGTAAAGTATATCCTCCATCTTGCCTGGCTGTATTGTGTCTGACGGTACAGAGGGTTTACATCCCCATATGACAGCCACCGTCATCACAACTAAAGTCAGTGCCTTTTTCTTAATGATAAATAAATCCGTCATCAATCTTCGATCTTCAATCTTCAATCTTCGATAGTTCCTTCCTAAAGAATATCAATATGAGTATTACTCCTACCGATATGCTTGCGTCTGCAAAATTGAAGATGGGTGAGAAGAATATAAAATGTTCACCTCCCCAAAACGGAACCCATTCAGGCAACATGGTATCTATTATCGGGAAATAGAACATATCCACCACCTTTCCCATGAGGGGCGCAGCATATCCATGCCCAAACTCAGTTAGTGTTGCCACGCTCCATGGTGTTGACTCCGTGAAAATCTGACCGTAGAGCAAAGAATCCACTATGTTTCCGAATGCTCCGGCACATATCATGGAAATGAGAACAATATACCTTCTGTCAGCCTTTGCTTTCACAAGTTTCACGATATAATAGATAATCAATGCCACAGCTATGATGCGGAACACACTCAGGAAAAGCTTGCTTCCAAGTTCCATTCCCCATGCCATTCCGTTGTTCTCGATAAACCGTATAAGGAACCAGTCTGTTATAACGATATCGTCACCTATACGCATATTTGTCTTGACAGCGATTTTAATAATCTGGTCTATGAGCAGAACTAAGAAAACCACTATCGAGGCGAGCATACCCCTATTGATTCTTGATTTCATTTCTTTCTTGCGTTCTTCGATGCCACGCTAAGAGTGGCATGTGGTACGGCACGCAACCTTTCCTTGGGAATCAACTCTCCCGTTATGCGGTCTATGCCGTATGTCTTGTTCTTAATCCTTATGAGAGCCGCCTCCAGTCCCTGTATGAATTTCTGCTGTCGCTGCGCCATCTGTACGAGTTCCTCCTTTGTCTGGGTAGAACTGCCTTCCTCAAGCGACTTGTAAGTAGGCGATGTATCAGACACGTCGTTTGTGTCCTGATTCATCAGCACCCTCATCGTTGCAGCATAATCCTCTCGTATGTTTATAAGTTTCTCATTTATAATCTGACGGAACTCCTCGAGTTCCTCATCAGAGTAGCGTGTCTTTTCTGCCATATATATATTAAGTTGACAAGTTGACAATTAAATGTTGACAAGTCGATAAGTTGACAAGTTAACTGTTGACAGGTTGAGGGAGGGGTGGGCCGCAACTTTCAAACCTTTCAAACCCTTTAACCCTTTAACCCTTTAACCTTTTAACCTTTTAACCCTTTATTCGAAGTTGAGGTTTTTATATTTTATCGATGGTTATATTGACATCAAACTTATCAATCACCCCGTCATTCTCGGCTATGACGATCTCATCGGCAAGGACCTGTCCTTTGATGTAATCCGAATAGGCCTCTATAGCCGAGTTGATATTCTCATCGGGAGCTATTGTAACCTTAATCCTGTCGGTTATCTCAAGTCCTGAGTCCTTTCTTAGATTCTGTATGCGGTTTATCAATTCTCTCGCAGTACCCTCTTTAACGAGCTCATCGTTGAGTTCCACCTCGAGTGCAACCGTGAGATTGCCTTCGTTGCTTACGAGCCAGCCAGGAATGTCCTCGCTTATTATGTCCACATCCGTTGCGTCTATCACAAGCTGCTGTCCCTCTACATCTATTGTAAGGTGTCCATTCTTCTCAAGTTCTGATATCTCATGCTGGTCAAGGCTATTTATCCTGGCAGCTACTCCCTTCATCAGTTTGCCATATTTCTTTCCCATGGTACGGAAGTTGCATTTCACAGACTTGACGAGAATATCCTCACCCTCAACAAACCTAATATCTTTGACGTTGACCTCGTTCATTATAAGGTCTTTTACGGCCTCCACATGTGCTTTCTGGCTTTCCGATACAGCAGGAATCATTATCTGCTGCAAGGGCTGACGCACCTTGATGTTCACCTTGCGCCTAAGAGCAAGAGTCATGGAGGTTATTTTCTGTGCCATTGACATGCGCTCCTCAAGGTCAGCATCTATGAATGCGTCATCAGCTACGGGGAACGTGTCAAGATGTACACTTTGCAACCCACCTTCAAGGTCATGGTAGAGTCTGTCACTGTAGAATGGTGCAAATGGTGCAAGGAGTTTCGCAACGGTAAGCAGACAAGAGTATAGAGTCTGGTAAGCCGACAGCTTGTCGTTGCTCATCTCTTTGCCCCAGAAACGCTTGCGGTTCAGACGCACATACCAATTGGAAAGGTCATCGTTGACAAAACTGTCTATGAGTCGTCCAGCCCTTGTAGGGTCATATGCCTCCAGTTCCTTATCCACTTTCCTTACGAGCGAATGCAGGCACGACAGTATCCAGCGGTCAATCTCAGGCCTGTCTGCGAGAGGTATCTGCGGTGTTTCCGGGTCAAAACCATCTACATTTGCATAAAGAGCAAAGAAGCTATACGTATTATACAATGTGCCAAAGAGCTTGCGTCTTACCTCATCCACACCATGTTCGTCAAACTTAAGGTTATCCCATGGTTCAGAATTAGTCATCATGTAGAAACGTACGGCATCGGCTCCATACTTGTGAATCATGTCGAAGGGGTTCACCACATTGCCCTTGTGCTTGCTCATCTTGTCACCCTTTGAGTCGAGGACGAGACCCGTAGAGATGACATTCTTGAAAGCCACGGAGTCAAACACCATAGTAGCTATGGCATGTAGTGTGAAGAACCATCCTCGGGTCTGATCCACTCCCTCGTTGATGAAATCAGCCGGGAAAGCCCTTCCATCGTCTATCTTGTCTTTATTCTCGAAAGGATAGTGAATCTGAGCGTATGGCATTGACCCAGAGTCGAACCAGACGTCAATAAGGTCGGTTTCTCTGCGCATAGGTTTTCCTGTCTTGCTCACAAGTTGTATATGGTCCACGTATGGTCTGTGGATATCTACCTTCTCATAGTTTTCCTTGGAATAGTCGCCCGGCACGAAACCCTTGTCCTTGAGAGGGTTTGACGTCATGACTCCAGCCTCCACGGCTTTCTCTATCTCGTTGTAGAGCTGTTCAAGAGAGCCTATGCAAATCTCTTCTCCATCTTCGTCTCGCCATATAGGCAGAGGTGTGCCCCAGAAACGCGACCTTGAAAGGTTCCAGTCGTTAAGGTTCTCAAGCCAGTTGCCGAATCGTCCCGTTCCTGTTGACTCTGGTTGCCAGTTAATGTTCTTGTTCAGCTCCACCATTCTCTCCTTCATGGCAGTAGATTTGATGAACCAAGAGTCAAGCGGGTAGTAAAGAATTGGTTTGTCGGTGCGCCAGCAATGTGGATAGTTATGCACGTGTTTCTCTATCTTGAAAGCAGTGCCTTCCGCCTTCATTTCCATGCATATCACGATGTTCAGGTCTTCGGCTTTCTCTGATGCCTCCACGTCCCATTTTCCATCAGGATTGAAACGAGGGTCATAGGCATTCTTGACATAGTCGCCAGCATGGTGAGCATAAGCCTTCACGTCCATGCACTTGTCCACGAACACACTGTCAAGGTCATCTGTCTCGTAATATTTTCCTTGCAGGTCAACCATTGGTCGTGTCTCACCCTTTTTGTCAATGAGGAAGAGCGACGGTATGCCGGCATCCTTGGCAACCTTGGCATCGTCAGCTCCGAATGTAGGAGCGATGTGCACGATGCCCGTACCATCCTCTGTCGTCACATAGTCGCCGAGTATAACCCTGAAGGCCTTGTCTGCCATCTCCACGAACTTGTCCTTGCCGTTTTCTGCCGTGAACACCTTGTCGGGATTCTTTTCAGCATATTCAGCCACAAAGGCAGGCGAGTTGGCATCTATGCGTGCTGTAGGCATTATCCATGGCATAAGCTGGGCAAAACGCATACCCTCAAGTTCAGTACCTTTGTAACGTCCCACTATTCTGTATGGCACGAATTTCTTGCCCTTCTCGTATGTCGGCAGCGGCTCGTCGTCGGTCATCAGTCCTTCTGGAGACAGATATGCGTTGACACGGCTCTCTGCCATTACCACCGTGATAGGCTCGCCCGTATAACTGTTGTATGTCTCCACTGCGACATAGTCGATATTGGGACCTACACACAAGGCAACATTCGATGGCAGGGTCCATGGCGTCGTCGTCCACGCCACGAAGTACGGGTTGCCCCACCTTGTCCATTCCTCCTTAGGGTTCAAGGCCTTGAAGAGGGCAGTCACGGTAGTGTCCTTAACGTCGCGGTAGCATCCTGGCTGGTTCAGTTCATGGCTCGACAGTCCTGTGCCAGCGCCAGGCGAGTAAGGCTGAATGGTATAGCCTTTGTAGAGCAGACCCTTGTTGTACAGCTGGCTGAGAAGCCACCACAGGGTCTCCATGTACTTGTTGTCGTATGTAATATACGGATTGTCAAGGTCAACGAAATAACCCATCTCCTCCGTTAGCTGTCTCCATTCAGCCGTGAACTTCATCACATTCTCACGACATTTGGAGTTATACTCCTCTGTAGTGATGTATTTGTCAGACTGCTTGTTGTCAATGTCTTTCTTCGTGATGCCAAGCTCCTTCTCCACGCCAAGCTCCACAGGCAGTCCATGCGTATCCCATCCAGCCTTGCGATGCACCTGGAAACCCTTCATGGTCTTATATCTGTTGAATGTGTCCTTTATGGAACGGGCAAGCACATGGTGTATGCCGGGATGTCCGTTTGCAGAAGGCGGTCCCTCGTAGAATATAAACTGCGGACAACCTTCTCTCTCGTCAATACTTCTGTGGAAGATGTCATTCTTCTCCCAATCTGCCAGCACCTCGCTGTTGATAGAGGTCAAATCAAGCCCCCTGTGTTCTGCAAACTTCTTTGCCATGATTGTGTATAACTGTTTATTTCTATTATTTTCCAATTATCAATTAGAGGATGCAAAGATAATAAAAATATTTCGATACATACACAAACACATATTTATTTTTATTTGTTATTGACAAAGATAGCCTATGTATCGCCGTCTGTCACCACGTGACAGACAGCTGTCATTACCGTGACAGGCAACTGCCACAGCCATGACAGTCGCCATGAAGACGTTAGGCTTCATCCACGAACGAGTTTTCTTCGCATTATTTGTATATACGCCAGCTTGCGTAGCACCCTACACCCTACATCATTTGCATCTTATACACTAATAATCTGCAAGTTACAGGATGCAGGGTACCTCCTGACCCTGCATTCCGTATATATTTGATAATTTATCTTCTTTTCACTACTTGCGAAGTTGAATAATTTTTATATTGAGATTTATCTGAAAATATACGCTGTTTCCTTTATCCCTCCAAACATTTCTCCAACTTTCTGCCAAAACAAAAAGGCAGCGAACGTTGTTAGTCGCTACCCTTAAACCAATTACAAACTACCATGATAAATATCGCAGGATGGATGGTTTGCATTGTGAAATAATTGTCAGAGTTTACCGTCTGATATGATTAAATTAAGGTGAAGAGCATCAGATATAGCCTGCAAGTATTTTTCATTCTTTTTACTTTGTTTGATTATAATGTAATCATCTTAATTAATTTTGTATCAGTATTTTACGTCTTCGCGAGAGAGCACGAAATCACAATTGAAAGCATCCTTCCACCATGAGATGGAGGCATTGCTGTGTGATTGGTCATTGAAGGCTGCTGAAGCGGGGTCGTTGGTGCGTCCATAATCGTACCACGGCATGAAGAACAGCCACTTGGCTCCTGCCTTCCACTGACTCGAGATGGTGGCCACGTTGCCACATTCGGTGAGCGCAGCCATCTTGTCGGGACGTTGGTCGACAAGGAACTTAAAGTCGAGGGTATAGCATTGTGCTGCATCGCTCAGATTATAGACATCCATGCCGACAATATCGACATACTCATCATCGGGATACCAGTCGAATCCCTTGCTGTAAGGCTCGTTCCAGGCTGCTGCGGGGGTGAACACCCAAATGAGGTTGTTGATACCAGCATCAGCAAATCGCTTGTACATGACTTGCCACAGCTGACGGCATGCAGCGGCATCCATGCCCCACCAGAACCAGCGGCCGCCAGCCTCGTGTAACGGTCGCCAGATGACGGGAATGCCCTTGGCTTGCAGAGCCTTGAGACAGGTGCCCACCTGGTCGATATCCTTAATCATGCGTTTGTACTCCGACGAGTTCTCGTCAGTAATCTTCCGGACGTCGAATCTGGTCTTGTCAGGCTCGCTACCATAATAGAACGACCAGTCGTTGCCGTTGTTGGCTGGCACGTTCCAGTGCCACATAATGGACACGATGCCGCCGGCGTTATGCCAGTCTTCAACCACCTTTATATTGGAATAGTCAATCCAACCGCCTGGCTGTGAGAAGGGCAGGTGGATGAAGTCGAAGCAGTTAATGGCGGGCCACTTGCCTGTATGCTTGTGCACCCACTGAGCCTCGTAGGTATTCCAGTTTACGTTAGCGCAAGCTCCCGAGAGTGTTTTTGTACCGTAGATGTTCTTTAGGTAGTCCAACAGTCTTGTTGCCTCTGGCGAACGTTTTTTTTCTCCTTCCGAAGGTTCTTCGGGTGTTTCTGGAGTTCCTGGAGTATCTGGCTTTTCTGGAGTTTCGGGTGTTGCTGGATTTTCAGGCTCTTTCTCAAACTCATTTTCAGTTTTTGAACACGATATGCTTGCCAGGATGAGCATTATTGCAAATAAGAATTTAAGTTTCATAGTAACAATACTTAGTTAATTACATATTTAATCATCTAAAAATCAATGAGTTACATTAACAATATATAATTAATAAACTTTGGTCAAGCGCTTGATTTTCAGTAACTTAGTAGTCTCTTACATTACTTAGTTATGACGAAAATTTCAGAAGCACTCGACCAATATACGGGCATATGCAAGGAGGCCATGATGACCTCCGCTGCAAAGTTAAGCAAAAGTTTTGAGAAAGTCATCATCGAGGTACTACTTTTATACATGGTTATACCAGGAAGGATAAATTTCACCCAGTTGGGCAAGTACGGCAGACACGGCGAACAGTGCTACCGCCAGAACTTCGGACGCTTGCGCTCGAAGAGCCTGAACTGGCTTCGCTTCAACGTCAGTCTCGACTGCGCTTTCAATACATCATTCACATCGTTAAACGTGGCCAAGGTCATGATGAAGGAAAGGCAAATGGAGTATTCCAT
>CAMCLD010000009.1 GCA_945875635.1 uncultured Prevotella sp. | reverse complement strand
GGGTTGAGTCTATTACAGATGAGAGCTTGGAGTCAAATTGCTCCATTATTGAAAATATGCATCCAAAAGGAGTGAGTTTCTCAGATTTTATTGCTATCTTTGCCATGTCTGTTGGGTTTTGTACATATTTTGATTTGCAACAATAAGATAGGTGGAAAATCTGACATGACAAATTCCTGTGCCGCTCGGCTTTGACGCTTGCCATAAGCAAGGACTTTTTGTTGCTCAGGAACTTACAAAAATAGTTAAACTAATGTGCTACGGAATTTAGGATTTATAAGGACATATAAAAAGTGTTATATGTGTGTCAAAGCATTGCAAGTGCCAACGCAAAGCATTGCGTTTAAACAACGTTAATTATATGTCCCAACACACAGCGTTGAGTTAACCAAATCGAGATGTATATTCAGAATGGCCATAGCGGACCGTTTCCTTTTCCTATGTGCAACTCTTTGCCTTTGAATATGGCTCTGTCAATAAAAGATTTGGCACATTCAACAGCTTGAGGCAACGGTTGTCCCTCTGCAAGAAATGTGGCGATGGCAGAAGACAGGGTGCAACCTGTTCCGTGAAGGTTTGATGTCGTTATCCTGGGAGAAGAAAAGGAATAGGAGCTGCCATCAGGAGTGAACAGCATATCCTTCATTACGCTACCTTTGCTGTGTCCTCCTTTCAATAGAAAGGCTGTATTGTGTTGACAGGAAAGGCTGTGCCCTACCCTTTCTATGTCTTCGGCGTTTGTGGATTCTGAGAGTCGCTTTGCCTCAGGGATGTTTGGCGTTACAAGCGTGCAAAGAGGAAAAAGCTCACTCTTTATGTAATCAATGCAGCAATCTGACATTAATTGTGTACCGCTAGTTGATATCATTACTGGGTCGCATACTATAGGAACTCGAAGATTTTTCAGAAAAGAGACGATAATTCTTGCCGAGTCTTCATCTGGAATCATTCCAGTCTTTGCAGCATCTATTCTGATATCGGACAATACAGATTCAAGCTGTGCGCAAAGCATGTCATCAGGTACACGCATAATCTTCTGGACACCACGTGTGTTCTGTGCTGTCAATGCCGTTGTCACTGTCACTGCGTAATGGTTGAGTGCTGATATGGTTTTCAAGTCCTGCTGTATTCCTGCTCCGGCACAGGTGTCGCTTCCTGCTATGGTAAGTACTGTCTTCATAATAATGTCATTTCCATGCGTCACCAAGAATCATCGCTCCACCGAATCCCATGGACTTTACTGTTTCTATGCGTTTGTAAGTAACCCCACCAAGTGCATATACTTTCCCGTCGATGATGCCTTTCCTTGACGCATCAGCTATGTCGTTGCCGGTGAAAGCAGACATATATCCCTGTTTTGATATGGAATCGAATATGGGAGAGAGGGAGACATAATCACATCGTTCTTTCCATTCCATTATTTCCTCAAAGGAATGGCAACTTCTGCTTATGCAGCCTGACCATCCAACTGGCGGATTGGGGTTGCGTGAGTTAAGATGCACGCCATAAAGTCCGTAGCGAGCAGCGAGGTCGAAATGGTCGTGTATCACAAGACTTGAATGCCATATTGAAGGTATTAACTTCAACAAGTCTTCGTATTCTTTCTCGCTTGCAGATGGTTTCCTGACATGCAGAATGTCTGCCTTGCCTTGACGGAGAAGCCAGACTATCATGTCAGCTTCACCGTCAAAGAATGTGGGCTTTGTAATCACTATCGTTCTGAACATCATATCTTGAACATGTCAAACGAAGCATCCCAGTCTTTCCATACAGGTTCCCTTCCCAATTGTCTTAGACGAATGTCTATTTCCTTGGCGGTACGGTTGTCTGACACAGTAAACTGCTCAAGAGCTTGTGGATATGTATGGTATCCTCCGGGATTGACTTTCGACTCGGCTGACATTGTCGTGACACCGAGTGTACACATATTGTCTCTGATGAACTGTGGCTCCCTCGTACTATATGATATGTCAACATCATGGTCAAAGATGCGCATGGCAAAGGTTACCTGTGCCAATTGTCTGTCTGTAACGAAACAGTTGGGTTGGAAGCCTTCGTTCTGTGCAGGTCGCATACGCGGGAAATTGACAGAATATTTTGTTCTCCAGTAGTGTTTCTGGAGATAACGAAGATGGTATGCCATCATGACAACATCGGTGCGCCATTCTTTCTCAAGTCCCAGCAAGGCACCCATTCCTATTGAATGCACTCCAGCCTGTCCCATTCTGTCAAAGCCATTGAGTCTCCATTCGAAATTTGACTTCATACCAGCCGGATGGTAGGTCTTGTAGTTCTCACGATGGTATGTTTCCTGAAAACATATAACACCGTTTAGTCCATGTTTGGTCAACTCTTGATATTCCTCCGCCTTGAGCGGCATGACCTCAATCTTTATGTTAGAGAAATATCTCTTGGCAATTTCTATAGCTTTGGCAAGGTATGGAACACCGGCTTTTGCGGGATTCTCTCCTGTTACGAGTAGTATATTCTCGAAAGGAGCAAGTTTCTTGATAGCCTTGTACTCATCCTCTATCTGCTCGGACGTGAGTATTGTGCGTGGCATTGGGTTTGAACGATGAAAGCCACAATAAACGCATGAGTTGGAGCAAGAGTTTGTAATGTACAAGGGAATGAACATAGACATTGTCCTTCCGAAACGCTCCTCTGTATATTTTCTTGAAAGCCTCGCCATATGTTCAAGATATGGTTCTGCAGCAGGAGATATTAATGCCATGAAATCATAGACATCGCAATGTTGTTTAGACAATGCGCGCCTTACATCATTGTCTGTCATGCCAGCTATGCGTTCTGTTGTCTCGTCCCAACTGATTTTTAATAATTCTTCTGAAAACATTTTCTGTAAGGGAGACCATTTCCTCCCAGTTTTTTTGTTATGTTTATGCAGGTTAATAAATCTTTATCACTGCTTATATATTTATCATAAAACTCTGCATGGTTCTCAGGTCAATAGACCAAAGGCGGTCAATGAGAGGTTCACCGTAGCCACAAATCAGCATGATCACCTGTGAAGCCTCCACACTACCAATAACAGCAGGTGTTACACCAACAACCTGCTTCCCTGGGTGAGGCATTGCGAGAGTTTCCTTTTCGTCAGGGAATAAAGTGCGGTATGTGGCATTTCCCTTGCATAATACCGCTACCTGTCCTTCCAATCCGCATATTGCACCATAGACGTATGTCTTCCCCAACTCTTTGCAGACATCACTGATAAGGAATCTTACCAGGAAGTTATCAGTTCCGTCAACGATGATATCGTATTCCTGAATAATCTCCCTTGCATTCTCTTCCTTAAGTCTAAAAGGATATGCGTTTACCGTAATGGAAGAGTTCAGCGAAAGCAATCGCTTCTTTGCATGTAGAGCTTTCGACAGTCCCACCTCTTCCTCACTGTAGAGCACCTGTCTCTGAAGATTTGTCACGCTAACCACATCATCGTCAATCAATCCTATTGTGCCTATTCCTGCACCTGCCAGATAGATGGCGATAGGAGAGCCTAATCCCCCTACGCCAACTATCAGCACCTTTGCTTTGGAAAGTTTCTCTTGTCCCTCAACGCCTATCTCTGGTAGAATCAGCTGCCGGTGATAACGTTCCTCGTAATCCATAACTTATGTTGTTATAAAGGATCATTACTCGCTTCTATAGCTTCCTGAGATCGTGGGTGAGCTTTGCCGCACAGAAGTTCGGACCACACATCGTGCAGTATTCCCCATCTGTATGCCCAGCCTCTTCAAAATACTGCAAAGCACGTTCCGGGTCAAGGGAAAGGTGGAACTGGTCTCTCCATCGGAAATCAAAACGTGCTTTAGAAAGAGCATTGTCCCTGACCTGTGCACCAGGATGCCCCTTGGCAAGGTCGGCTGCATGAGCGGCAATCTTGTATGTCACCACACCTGTTCTAACATCTTCCTTGTTGGGCAATGCAAGATGCTCTTTTGGAGTCACATAGCAAAGCATGGCAGTTCCAAGCCATGCAATCTGTGCTCCTCCAATGGCAGAAGTAATATGATCGTAACCAGGTGCTATGTCGGTCACGATAGGTCCGAGAGTATAGAAAGGAGCCTCATGGCAATGTTCAATCTGTCTTTCCATGTTCTCACGTATCTTATGCATTGGCACATGACCAGGTCCTTCTATGAATGCCTGAACATTCTTATCCCATGCCCTTGTGACAAGTTCACCCATCGTATCGAGTTCTGCAAACTGTGCCGCATCATTGGCATCTTCTATACAACCAGGTCTAAGTCCGTCCCCAAGCGAGAGAGCAACATCATATTGAGCCACTATGTCGCAAATATCATCGAAATGCTCATAAAGGAACGACTCTCTGTCGTGAATAAGGCACCATTTGCTCATTATGGAACCACCACGGCTTACTATTCCACAAAGACGACTGTCTGCGAGATGCACATTATGACGCCTTATGCCAGCATGAATGGTGAAATAGTCAACACCCTGTTCGCATTGCTCAATAAGGGTGTCCTTATAAATTTCCCATGACAAATCTTCCACCTTGCCATTAACTTTCTCAAGTGCCTGATATATAGGTACTGTTCCAACGGGAACAGGACAGTTCCTAACTATCCATTCCCTCGTCTCATGGATATTCTCACCAGTTGACAGGTCCATGAGAGTGTCGCCACCCCATTTGCAAGACCATACAGCTTTATCGACCTCTTCGTCTATGGAAGATGTGGTGGCTGAATTACCGATGTTTGTATTAATCTTAACCAGGAAATTCCTTCCTATAATCATGGGTTCAGATTCTGGATGATTGATATTGGCTGGCAATACTGCCCTTCCGCTTGCTATCTCGTCCCTTACAAACTCTGGGGTTATGTATGTCTTGATACCCAGTTCTCTGCAATTCATGTTCTCACGAATGGCAACATATTCCATCTCTGGAGTTATGATTCCTGCTTTAGCATAAGCCATCTGTGTTATAGCCTTGCCTTTAATGGCTTTTCTTGGCAATCTTATATGTTCAAACCTAAGAGTGTCGAGCGAATGGTCTGCAAGTCTCATCTTGCCATAGTCGCTTGTTACTTCCTTGAGTTGCTCAGTGTCGTTACGTTCTATAATCCACTGCTCTCTCAACCTGGGTAATCCTTTCTTCAAGTCAACTTCTATTTCAGGATCTGAAAAAGGACCGCTTGTATCGTAAATATACACAGGTGCATTCTGCTCCATGTGAGGAACACCATTCTTGTCTTTTGTAACAGTTGGTGTCAAGTTAACTCTTGTCATTCCAACCTTAATATATGGGAATAAGGTTCCTGACATGTAAGCTTTCTCTCTCTTTGCGTATGCTTTGTTGTCGTTTGGCATAATATGTATGAAATATAGGATATTACAAATTAAGGAATGATGTAAGCGGTGAGCTTGCTTCAGCACAATCGCTGACGCTTCCAAGACCTGCTTCAAAGGCTCTTCTACCAGCTATGACTGCTTCTTTGAAGGCTACGGCCATTTCAACAGGGTCACCAGCAACGGCAATGGCAGTATTGACAAGACAGCAATCAGCACCCATTTCCATGGCTTCAGCAGCATGGCTTGGCGCACCTATTCCTGCGTCAACCACAACGGGAACGGTGGCTTGTTCTATGATAATCTGGAGAAAGTCTTTCATACGCAGTCCTTTGTTCGTACCTATTGGTGCTGCCAATGGCATTACAGTAGCGGCTCCTGCTTCTTCAAGATGTTTACAAAGTGTAGGGTCAGCCTGGCAGTATGGTAGGACGACAAATCCAAGTTTTACTAGTTGCTCCGTAGCTTTTAGTGTTTCAACCGAATCGGGTAAAAGGTATCTCGGGTCAGGATGGATTTCCAGTTTAAGCCAGTTTGTGCCAAATGCCTCACGTGCCATCTGTGCAGCGAATACTGCTTCTTCCGCATTTCTTACCCCAGACGTGTTAGGCAACAGCTGAATGTCTGGATGCTGGATTATGTGTGTAAGGAGGTCGTCATTCTTGTCCTCTAACTCTACACGTTTCATGGCTACTGTCACCATTTCTGTCTCACTTGCCTTAATGGCTTCTGCCATAAGGTCATTGTTGTTGAATTTTCCTGTACCAAGGAACAAACGGGAGTTGAATTCTCTCCCTGCTATTACAAGTTTGTTCATAATATAAAATGTTTACGCAAGATTGCAAGCACTGGACTAAGGTATTAAAACCACAAGTAAGTTGTCTGTTTGCAAAACTTGAATGTTTATTTTTCTCTTTTGTTCAAACTATAGGAAGATGTGACATGAATGATACGACGCATTTCCTCGACGGGGTCGTCAGCATTAAGGACTGAACCGCTGACAGCTATGCCGCTAACTCCGCAGTTCATTATCTGGGGTATGTCATCTGCCCTAATGCCACCAATTGCAACTATCGGCAGGTTGAGGTGTTCGTTTCTCATACTATCAATTATGTTCCTGATACCAGAGCATCCCAATATTGGTGAAAGTCCTCTTTTTGTTTCGGTGAAACGAAATGGTCCGCAACCAATGTAGTTTACACCATCGTCATAAAGCTTTCTGACATCCTCAAAATTGTTGGCAGTTCCACCTATTATGGCGTTATTGCCAAGGATATCCCTTGCTTGTCTTACTGGCATGTCATTCTTGCCAAGGTGGACGCCATCAGCTCCAACTTCTTTTGCAAGTTCAACATGGTCGTCTATGATGAATACGGCACCAGCTTTGCGACAATACTTTAAGACCTCCACTGCAACAGGACGTATTTCATCGCATGTGACATCCTTCATTCTTAATTGAATCCACTTGCATCCACCTTTTATTGCAAGTTGTATGGAGTCGAGGTAAGAGTACCTTTCATTATAGTGTGAGATAAACTGCACCATAGCATCTATCCTCCGCAAGCTGCTTTGATGATGATGACACTATCGTTTTCTTTCAACATGGTAGTCTCCCATTCTGTTCTCTGTACCATTGTTGTGCCTAATGCCATTGCCACTCCATTCATTGGAAGGTTGAGCTTTGCTGCAAGTTCTTTCAGATTGACAGCATCAGTTTCTGTTGGTTTGTTGTTTACAAGTATATTCATATTGATAAATAATAACTTAAGTTTCGCATGTCTTCGACATGCTGTCAGTAACGTTGACAAGACGACAAGTTGCTACTCTTCTTGTTTGAATTTGTCAATGACCAGAACAACTAATAACTTGTTGACTTGTCAACTTGTTAACTTTGAGCAAGTTTTAACTTGCGAAACTTGAATAATAACATTTAAATTCTGTTTGTTTCCGAATAAAGATAAAACCTCGGATAATAGCTTTCTTGCTCTTACCCGAGGTCGTTTCCTTCTTTGATTCGATTCTTGATTACTTACCCTCTCGTTATATTGACAGGTATATTGTCAAAATATATAAAGAGGACTCATTTCCTACGGCAGCGTTATCTGCATCAGGTCAATGGGTATAATCTCAGCCCGACAACCAATTAGCCCTTTAAGGCATTCGTCATCAAAGGCACCCCCGAGTGTTATCTCATTATGCAAAGTTATAGGTTATTTTCACCATAAGCAAATAATTAACCAAAAATAACTCAATGCATGAATTAATTTACTTTATACTGTCAAAGCCTTCTCCAAAGACACCATGGCAATATGTCTGCGACACAAGTGCTTTAGGGTCAATTACCTTTACAAGATTGAAAATGTCGTTTGATTCATATTTCCTTGCAAGCACAAGAAGAATCTTAAGTCCATTCTTTGTGTACCAACCCTTGCCTTCAAATACTGTAACGCCTCTGTTTACTTTGGTGTTGATAGTGTCGGCTATCAGCTCATATTGCTTGGAAATTATAATGAACTGTACAGTCTGACGGGAACCATTCATAATATAGTCGCACACATAGCTTGCTATAAGAGTAAACGCAACGCCATAGACTATTGTCTCCATACTATGGAAAAGGAGATAAGAGGAACTTATGATTGTGATATCCACAAACTGCATCGCCCTTCCAAAGCTAAGTCGGAAATACTTGTTCAGCAGTGCAACGATAATATCTGTTCCTCCTGTAGAACCATTATGAGAGAAGACAAGTCCAAGACCACCACCACCAAGTGCCGCACCAATAATGACATGCATGAATTTATCTTCACCGGCAGTAATAATGGGATGCAGCTGGAAAAAAGGCTGTAGCAGACCAACGAGAGTGGACATGATGCCAACACCTATTATTGTTCTTATCGTGAACTGTTTGCTAAGTGCCCTGAAGGCAAGCATCAGCATTATCGCATTCAGAACAAGAAGGGAACCTCCGGCTGGTATCTTGAAAGCATAGTAGATTAAGGCGGAGAGACCAGACACTCCACCCATTACTACCTTTTCCGGAAGAATAAAGGCAGTATAGCCAAAAGCATACATCAATATGCCCATGAACATAAAGAAGAAGTCTTTGACTTTCTGTCCCATCTTAATGTTAATGACCTGTGTTCCCATGTCACATTATTCAGTTGAAAGGCTTTCCCTGTACCAATTAAACAATCTTGTAACACCATCCTCAATCTCAACTTTATGAGTCCAGCCAAGTGAATGTAGCTTGCTTACATCAATGAGTTTTCGTGGAGTACCATCGGGCTTGCTGGCATCAAATTCTATTGTGCCCTCAAAACCGACTGCTTTGGCAACAAGTTGTGACAGTTCACGTATTGTGAGTTCTTTACCTGTGCCAACATTGATATGACAGTTGCGAATCTCACCAAGTGATGGTATGGCACCTCCACGACCCTCACTGTTGTTGCGGTCAACTGAACCATCAGACTTAGCCCCATAGAAGACAGAAGAGTATTTTTCAATACCTATTATTTGGCTGAAATCAACATTCAACAGAACATGTACGCTTGCGTCTGCCATGTCTTCGCTCCAGAGAAACTCGCGCAAAGGACTGCCAGTACCCCACAATACAACTTTGTTATCGCTTATTCCATAGAATTCAAGAGCCTTGAGAATACGCTCCTTGGTATTCTTTCCATCAACATTTCCTTTTCCTATTAGATTCTGGAGCTTGTCGTCAGGATTTATAGGACGCTTGTTCATGTCTGTCCGGATTGCATCCCAGTTGTCCCCATGTATGAGTTTTGCGAGATATATCTTACGCATCATAGCCGGCATTACATGACTGTTCTCCAGATGGAAATTGTCATTTGGACCATAAAGGTTGGTTGGCATTACAGCTATATAGTTGGTACCATATTGCAGGTTATAGCTTTCGCACATCTTCAGTCCGGCAATCTTGGCTATTGCATATTCTTCGTTCGTATATTCAAGAGGAGATGTCAGCAATGAATCTTCTTTCATTGGTTGTGGTGCCATTTTAGGATAAATGCACGTAGAGCCGAGGAAAAGAAGTTTTTTCACACCATGTGCATAAGCCTGTCCTATGACATTGCATTGCATCATCATGTTCTGCATGATGAAGTCTGCCCTGTATAGGGAATTAGCCATAATACCTCCGACAAATGCCGCAGCAAGAACCACTGCATCAGGACGTTCCTTGTCAAAAAACTCCTTAACGGCAATTTGATTTGTAAGGTCAAGTTCTTTGTGGGTTCTGCCAATGAGGTTATTATAACCTCTTGAAAGAAGGTTGTTCCATATTGCAGAACCCACTAATCCTCGGTGTCCTGCTATATAAATCTTACTGTCCTTGTCTAATGTCATATAAACTTCCAAGTTTAATAAAGTGAAATAATTGCGCCATCATTAACATGGCGCAATTATGTTATTCTGGTAATTGAGCCTTGAGATACAGTTTCTTAACAAACTTCATGTCATGCTCAACCATAATTCTCACAAGCTCATTGAATGATGTCTTGGTTGGATTCCATCCTAATGTCTTCTTTGCCTTTGCTGGATTACCAAGCAACTGCTCTACCTCTGCAGGACGGAAATATTTTGGGTCAACCTCTACAAGCACTTTACCGGTAGCCTTGTCGATACCTTTTTCGTCAACTCCCTCTCCTTTCCATTCAAGGTCTATTCCACAATAGCTGAAAGCAAGCGTTGCAAATTCCCTTACAGTATGGTATTCTCCTGTTGCAATGACGAAGTCGTCTGGTTCTGGCTGTTGTAGTATAAGCCACATGCACTCTACATAATCCTTTGCATATCCCCAGTCACGAAGAGCGTTTAGGTTACCAAGATACAGTTTGTCTTGAAACCCCTGTTTGATACGGCATGCTGCAAGCGAAATCTTGCGTGTTACGAAGTTCTCGCCACGTCTTTCACTCTCATGATTAAACAGAATGCCATTGCAGCAATACATACCATAAGACTCTCTATAGTTTTTCATAATCCAGAAACCATATAGCTTGGCCACTGAATATGGTGAACGCGGATAGAATGGTGTTGTCTCACTTTGTGGAACTTCCTGTACTTTGCCATAAAGCTCAGATGTTGAAGCCTGATAAATTCTACACTTCTTCTCAAGTCCACATATTCTTACTGCCTCAAGGAGCCTAAGTACGCCAACTGCATCAGTATCAGCAGTATATTCTGGTACGTCAAATGAAACCTTTACGTGACTCTGAGCAGCAAGATTATATATTTCAGTTGGTTTTACCTCACCAATGATTCTGATAAGAGACGAAGAGTCTGTCATGTCAGCCCAATGTAGATTCACAAGTCTCTGCTTTTTCATGTCGCGTACCCACTCATCCAGGTATATGTGTTCTATTCGCCCCGTATTAAAAGACGAAGACCTTCTCAACAAGCCATGAACCTCATAACCTTTTTCAATAAGGAATTCCGCAAGATAGCTTCCGTCCTGTCCTGTGATACCTGTTATTAATGCAATTTTCTTTTCCATATCAATATATTTATTAATTATTATTTTATTTCGCATGTCCCAGACATGCAGTCAGGGGTTTCCTTGAGCTTTGCGAAAAAACAAAGTTGACTTGTCAACTAGCTGATACCCATGTTACCCAAGTATTTCAATATCCAAAAGAACTAACAAATGGTTGAATTGTCAACTTGTTAACTTTGAGATAGTTTATAACTTGCAGACCATCGGTCACTTTCCGAAGGGAAAGTAAACTTGAATTATCTATCCTTCTCCCGTAAATTGTTTGATACGTTGTTCCTCGCTCATCTTGCAAATCAACAATTTTCTGTTCTGTTCAGCAATTATAAAACCATCAAGCCCCTGCACTATTACCTTGTCAAGTTCCTTCGTATGCACAATAGTGTTCTTTGTATCATAAAGAGAGACATTCTGACCTATAACGGCATTTCCATATATATCCTTATGGCTTCTGGACAATAATGAACCCCATGTGCCAAGATCACTCCATCCAAAATCAGCTGGAAATACAAAAATCTCCTCAGCTTTCTCCATTATGGCATAATCAACAGAAATAGACTCACATTCCGGATATCGTGCGTCAATGGCATTCTGCTCGTCTGGTGTGCCAAGGATTGGACGTATGGAGTCAAAAACCTTAGCGATGGAAGGAGAATAGATCCTGAATGCGTTTATAATTGTTGAGGCACTCCATACAAAGATACCTGCATTCCAGAAATAATTGTTCTGTAATATATATAATTGAGCTGTATCCAAATCTGGTTTCTCCTTGAATTGATCAACCCGGAACAACTCTTTGTTACGAGCACTTGACACCCTAAGGTCAGCCTGGATATATCCATATCCCGTTTCTGGGCGGTTGGGCTTCATTCCGAGGGTTACGATAGAGTCTGTTTCTGCCGTAAATGATAATGCGGACGTAATAACGCGTCTGAATTCCTGTGAATTGAGAACAACATGGTCGCTTGGAGTAACTACTATATTGGCGTTTTGATTAATGTTCTTAATTCTCCAGCTAACATAAGCTATACATGGAGCAGTGTTCCTGCGGCATGGTTCAAGCAAAATATTACCGACAGGAACTTCTGGTAGTTGTTCGTGAACTATATCAGCATATTTCTTGTTTGTCAATATCCAAACATTCTCTGGAAGGCACACACCCTCAAAACGGTCGAATGTAAGTTGAAGAAGACTTCTTCCTACTCCAAGGACATCAATAAACTGTTTAGGAGTGTCTTCTGTGCTCATAGGCCAGAATCTGCTTCCCACTCCTCCTGCCATGATAACAAGATGGTTGTTTGAACGTTCCATATATTTTGTGTATAGTTAAAAGCTATATTGCAACATGAATTAAGACATAATGTCTCAACATAATGACAACAACTTATTTACTTTGCAAAGATAACACTTTTTTAATACTTATACGTAAAATTTAGAAAAAAATAAATGGGTTGACTATTTTTTACAAGTCGATATTGATTTAAGAGAAGTAAAATGTGTTTAGTTATTGTGGATAAGTACAAACTTAAACAATAAGGGTATCGATTTGTATTTTCGCAAGCTCAAGGGAAATACTTGCCAACTCATTTACTGACAGCATGTCTAAGACATGCGAACCAATGGTCACTGGCAGAAGGGTAAAGGAGTTTCCTTGAACTTTGCGAGTAAACTTGAGTTATGTTATCCTTGAATGTCAGTAAAAATATTATAGGGACTGGTATGCCAGTCCCTATATATAATATGGTATGAAGGAAAAAGATTATTTGGTATAGAGCGCTACGATTGTCTCATAGAGTTCTTGCTTGCCACTTGTCTGCTTTGGTTCCTCTACCTTCTTTCCGTACTCGTAAATCTGCTCAAGGGTAAGTTTGCCATCCTCAAAATCTTTGCCTATTCCATTGTCGAAGCTTGCATAACGATTCTTCAACATTGAAGGAAGTTCACTTTCCTCAAGTATTGCAGCTGCATTGATAAGTGCGCGTGCCATAGCGTCCATACCACTAATGTGTGCTATGAAGATATCGTCTGAGTCTGTCGAATTACGACGTATCTTTGCATCAAAGTTAGTACCTCCGTTACCGAGACCACCTGCACGGATAATCTGCATCATAGCCTGTGTCAGCTCGTAATTGTCAATTGGGAACTGGTCTGTATCCCATCCGTTCTGAGCATCACCACGATTGGCATCGATGGAACCTAGCATTCCATTGTCAACTGCGACTGCAAGTTCATGCTCAAATGTGTGACCTGCCAATGTAGCATGGTTGACCTCAATGTTAACCTTAAAGTCTTTGTCAAGACCATTTGCACGGAGGAAACCAATAACTGTCTCTGTATCAACGTCATATTGATGTTTTGTTGGCTCCATTGGCTTAGGCTCAATAAGGAAAGTTCCTGTAAAGCCTTTAGAGCGAGCATAGTCGCGTGCTGCTGTAAGCATCTTGGCAAGATGGTCTTTCTCACGCTGCATCTGTGTGTTAAGCAAGCTCATGTAACCTTCGCGACCGCCCCAGAACACGTAATTCTGACCACCGAGTTTGATAGTAGCGTCGATAGCATTCTTTATCTGAACACCTGCACGTGCTACAACGTCAAAGTCTGGATTTGTAGCAGCACCGTTCATATAACGCTTGTTTCCAAACACATTTGCAGTACCCCACAGCAACTTGATGTTTGTACCTTTCATCTTCTCCAGAGCATAGTCGGTGATAGCCTTCATGCGTGACTCATACTCTTCAACTGTCTCACCCTCTTCAACGAGGTCTGTGTCGTGGAAGCAGAAGTACTCTATGCCGAGTTTTTCCATAATTTCAAAACCAGCATCCATCTTGTCTTTTGCACGCTGAACAGGGCATTCTGCCTTATCCCACTCGTAACTGCGTGTCTGTCCGCCAAACTGGTCGCCTGAAGCACCGCCAAGTGTATGCCACCATGCCATAGCGAACTTCAACCATTCTTTCATCTTCTTTCCTGCAACAATGCGCTCTGGCTCATAATAATGAAAAGCCATAGGATTCTTGCTCTCTGTTCCTTCGAAAGGAATCTTTCCAATTTGTGGAAAATACTCTTTAGCCATAATTAGATTTTTAAGTTTATTATTAGTTAATTGGTTTATATATAAATTAATTATTTAGTTTTGTCAAAGCCAGACAAATCATTGTAATTCAACAGTTAACGGATTTGTTCAACAATTCGAGCCATCTTGAATATGCTTCAAGATAATCTTTACGTTTGTTTTCATCTGGGTCGATTACTGCAAGTTTTTTAAGAGAAGAGAATGCTTCATTGTGGTCTGCATAAATTCCACACCCTATACCTGCGCCTTTAGCTGCTCCTGCAGCTCCATCTGTATCATAAAGCTCTATTGTGGAGCCACTAACACCAGCTAAAGTGTCTCTGAATATTGGACTTAGGAACATATTCGCCTTGCCGGCATGAATTTTCTTGATGTCCATTCCCATCTGTCTCATTATCTCCATACCATAACAGAAACTAAACACAATACCCTCTTGGGCTGCTCTTACAATATGCTCTTTTGAGTGTTTGTTGAAATTTATGCCATGGACAGAACATCCAGTGTCTTTGTTCTCAAGAACCCTTTCTGCACCATTACCAAATGGAATAATCATAACCCCATCACTTCCTATTGGAGCTTTTGAAGCAAGGTCGTTCATCTGTGGATATGTAAGTTCCTGAACAATGTTACGGTGTACCCAGGCATTAAGGATGCCTGTTCCATTAATACACAGCAACACACCAAGTCTGTCAACATCCTTTGTATAGTTTACATGTGCAAATGTGTTGACACGTGATTTTACATCATAGTTAACTTCTCCAAGTACACCATAAACAACACCTGAAGTTCCTGCTGTCGAAGCAATTTCTCCAGGATTGAAAACGTTTAGAGACAAAGCATTGTTTGGCTGGTCTCCTGCTCTATATGAAATTGGTGTTCCTTCTGACAGACCTGTTTCTGCAGCAGCTGATTTTGAAACTCTGCTTTGAACCGAGAATGTAGGAACAATATCAGCAATGACAGATGTTGGGAAGCCATAATGTTCAAGTAGGATTGACGCTGGACATTTATCCTTGAAGTCCCACATAATACCTTCCGACAGTCCACTTATAGTTGTATTTACCTCTCCGGAAAGTTTCATGGCTATATAATCGCCGGGTAACATTATCTTGTATATCCTATCAAACAATTCCGGCTCATTTTCTTTAACCCAAGCCAACTTCGAAGCCGTGAAATTGCCTGGTGAGTTAAGAAAATGTGACAAACACTGTTCTTTACCAAGTGTTGCAAATGCTTTCTCACCATAAGGCACGGCTCTCGAGTCACACCATATTATCGAGGGTCTCAATACATTAAGCTCTTTGTCCACACATACCAGTCCATGCATCTGATATGAGATTCCAATAGCTTTAATAAGATTTCCCGTAACGCCACTTGATTTCATTATTTTTGAAAGGGCAAGTTTAGCATTTGTCCACCACATTTCAGGGTCTTGTTCTGCCCATCCAGCTTTCAAAGCAGTGATAGGTGCCTCCTTCTCAGGAAAAAAAGCATCAGCGACACATTCACCTGTCAAGGCATTGACGAGAGAAGCCTTAACAGAGGAACTTCCTACGTCAAATCCGAGTAGATAGTCATTTCTTGTCATTTTCTTTTATGGTATTTAAAATGTGAGGTCCTTATAGAGTTCCTCGTTAATGTTTGTATATTTATGGTTTAACAGTTTCTAATTACATTTATTTCTCAAAAGAGACTTAAAGAGAGGTCAGTATTCTGTCGCTTTTCAGTCTGCTCCTCTTCCTCTTCTTTAAACAGCAGTGATAATTGGTTAACTGCATTGGGATTCAGCCGATATATCCCCCTTGATGTTTTCTGTATTGCAGAGTCGTAACCTTTGCTATTGGCTTTAAGATATAATGCAACTACCTTATAAACATCATTATACTCAACTGTATTGAAGAGATTGTTGCATGAGTTAAGGACATGTCTTGTTATTTTGTTTAAAGATAGCCCTCTATCTCCGGCCTCTGCCAGTACTTTTATCACTGCACGTTCATAGTTATTGTTAAAGGTCATCAATGTTGATAATTAAAAAGAGAGGGAAGTCTGTGTCTCAATTATTGAGAACACTTGACTTCCCTCTCCTTGTGATATTAGGTTACTTAGGCAAGAACAACCTTGTCGTCCTCTGCCTGAACTTTGCCTTCTTTCAACAGCCAACCTATACCGAGGAAAGCCTCTTCTGTTGTAATGCCTGCTGTCTTTGCAATCTCTGCTACTGTCAAAGCATTTCCTGCTGCAGCCAAAGTCTGGTAAACATCACCAGCTTTGAAACCTACATTCTCTGCTGTAAGAGAAACTACAGCCTTCTTAGTTGCACACTTGCGTGTAGCACATTTTTTTACAGTTTCTTTCTTCTCTGCTGCAGCCTTTGTTGCTGCAGTCTTAGTTGTTTTCTTTTCTGCCATAATTTTTGTTTGTAAAACAGCTTCCTAAGGAAGCAATTGTTCAATTCTCATTTTCAAAACACATTGCAAAGTTAGTGTAAAGTAATGAATTTGAACACTTTTAAAACGAAAAATTACGGTTTTAAATATGTTTTTTTTAATATTTTCCTATTTGTCTTGACGCAAGTCAACCTTTATCTGTAATTCTTCCAACTGCTTGTCATCCAATGCGGAAGGAGCATCAAGCATAACATCACGTCCGCTGTTGTTTTTAGGGAATGCAATGCAATCGCGAATTGAGTCAAGACCAGCCATTATGCTTACAAAGCGATCAAGTCCGAATGCGAGTCCTGCATGAGGTGGTGCACCATACTTAAATGCATTAATCAGGAATCCGAACTGAGCCATGGCCTTTTCTGGTGTAAACCCGAGAATTCTGAACATCTTTTCCTGTAGTTTGCCATCGTGAATACGAAGGCTACCTCCACCAAGTTCAACACCATTGCACACAAAATCGTAGGCTTTAGCGCGGACTTGTTCTGGATGTGAGTCAAGCAAAGGAATGTCGTCTGGATTAGGCATCGTGAAAGGATGGTGAGTCGCCATTAGTCGCTGTTCCTCATCACTCCATTCAAAGAGTGGGAAGTCAACTATCCAAAGACATTCAAACTTATCCTTGTCGCGCATACCAAGCCTGTCACCCATTTCCAGACGCAACGTGCATAACTGTATTCTGGTTTTGTTTGCATTGTCGCCAGAAAGGATAAGGACAAGGTCACCATCCTTTGCACCAACTTTCTCTTTTAATTGCAATAGCACATCTTGCGTGTAGAACTTGTCAATGCTTGACTTTACAGTGCCATCTTCATTGAATTTTACGTAAACGAGCCCCTTGGCACCAATTTGCGGACGCTTTACGAAGTCTGTCAGCTGGTCAAGTTGCTTACGTGTATATGTTGCGCACCCAGGAACACAGATACCTCCTATATATTCAGCATTGTCAAATACCGAGAAAGAACCTGTACCCTTAAGAACATCCATAAGTTCGACAAACTCCATGCCAAAGCGAAGGTCAGGTTTGTCACTGCCAAAACGTTTCATGGCATCATGCCATGTCATTTGCTGAAGTTTATAAGGTAGTTCCACTCCACGAAGTTCCTTGAACAAATGTCTTGCCATATCC
The DNA here is from genome assembly GCA_945875635.1 of uncultured Prevotella sp. GTDB lineage: Bacteria > Bacteroidota > Bacteroidia > Bacteroidales > Bacteroidaceae > Prevotella. The sequence continues at coordinate 46,911 of CAMCLD010000009.1, read as the reverse complement.
TCGAAAAGAGATGTAACATCTTCCTGATCAACAAACGACATCTCACAGTCAATCTGTGTAAATTCCGGTTGACGGTCAGCGCGTAAATCCTCATCACGGAAACATTTCGCAATCTGAAAATATCTGTCAAATCCACTAACCATCAATAATTGTTTCAAGGTTTGTGGACTCTGAGGAAGTGCGTAGAACTGACCTGGGTTCATGCGTGAAGGTACGACAAAGTCGCGGGCTCCTTCTGGAGTGCTGCCAATCAGTATGGGGGTCTCAACCTCAATGAAATCCTTGGAGTCAAGGAAATTCCTTATGAGAATTGTCATTTTGTGCCTTAGCTCGAGGTTCTTTCGTACAGAAGGGCGTCTTAAGTCCAGATATCTGTATTTCATTCTTAGGTCATCTCCTCCGTCAGTATCGTCCTCAACCTTGAAAGGTGGAGTAAGGCTTTCGCTCAGTACATCAAGATTCTTTACAATAATCTCAATCTCACCAGTAGGCATATTAATGTTTTTGCTTTCGCGCTCACAAACATCACCTTTGACCTGAATGCAATATTCGCGTCCTAACTTGTTAGCCCTCGTGCAAAGTTCAGAGTCAAGAGCCTCGTTGAAAACTAATTGTGTAACACCATATCTATCACGTAGGTCAACGAAAGTCATTCCTCCCATCTTGCGGGTTCTCTGTACCCATCCTGCCAATGTGACACATTTCCCACAGTCATTAATGTTAAGTTCTCCACATGTGTTAGTTCTGTACATAATTCTAACTATTTTAGCTTCGTGCTCCAGCAGGATGTATCTGCCTTTACATGGAAGTATTGATTTAATTCACACCTAATTAATCACATTATCTTATAATAATGTTTTGTATATGCAAAATTAAGTATATTTACTCAAATGAACAAATATAAATTTAGAAAAAAACCGAAAAACATTCATGATATTACATAAACAAATAGAATGGAGACAAAACAAAATAATTTTTATTACTAAAATCCGCAACTAATATTGATGCTGACCGTCCTTATCCACTTGGCTGGCACGCTGATGAACTTGAATACGAAGGCTTTGATGCGGCTGGTCTTCTTTAGTCCGAAGGCTTTTGCGTCTATCCTGTCCATGAGGAACTTGTAGAAGTCGCATATGAGTGCTGTCAGCAACAGGAACACAGTGTTCTCTTCCATGAAGGACTTTGGCAGCCTTGCCCATCCGAAGCCATTGTTCATGTCATCGAAGATGCGTTCTTTGCCGTCTCTGAGGTAAGTGAAAATTCTGACATGGCAAAATCCCGAGCTGATCGGCTTTGCCGCTTGCCACAAGCAAGAACTTTTTTGTTGCTTAGGTACTTATAAAAAAGTAAAACTAAAGTGCTGCGGAATTTAGGTTATTAAGTTTCGCTTGTATCCGAGATGATGTCATTTTACGAGTTTACCAGAAAAATGTATTATTGACTATTCCTTGTTCTGGAAGTTATGTATAGAACAAGTCAATTGTTCAACTTTGAGCAAATTGATAACATTAAAACAAACGGTCACTTGCCGTATGGAAAAGAAGTTTCTTTAGCATAGCGAAAAGACCTGATAATACATATAAAGAAAATCAGCTTGCTTTTATAAAAAACAAGCTGATTAGTGTTTTGAAATTACCAATATGTTATTGGTGGAATTGACAAAATGAGAAATTGAAAATTATTCGGTGTAATAAACTCTCTATCGTCACGTCTTTTTGAGTTTGAATGAGTTCTCGATGCTTGAGAGTTCTGCATAAAATGATTTATCAACTTTCAGAAGGCTCTCAATTTTAGAACAGCTGTGAATTACTGTTGAATGGTCTCTTCCTCCAACAAGTTTTCCTATTCTGGATGCTGGCATCTTAGTGTATTTCTGAGCCAAGTACATTGAGACCTGCCTTGCCATGACAAATTCCTTTTTCCTGCTTCTGCTTGACACTGATGAGAGAGAAACATTGTAATGATTGCATACTGTCTCTATAATCTCATCGACAGTGAGTGGTTTGTCGTCTATTTTCACAGCTCTTTTCACAACCCTTTCTGCAAGACGCATGTCAATATTACTGTTATAGACGACACTGTATGCGAGAAGCGAGTTAATTACTCCTTGTAAATCCCTTACACTGCCATTGGCTGTATTAGCTATAAAATTTATGACATCCTCGGGTATATGCAGTCCGTCTCTGCGTATCTTCTGTTTGAGGATATCAACACATAGCTTGACATTAGGCTTCTCAAGCTCTGCAATGAGTCCACAAGCAAAACGAGTCAACAGGCGTTCGTTCATACCTTTTAGGTCAACAGGCGGTCTGTCTGATGCCAGGATGATTCTTTTTCCGTTTCTGAATAGATGGTTGAATATATGGAAGAAGGTATCCTGTGTCTTTGAAGCACTCATCCACTCTTGAATGTCATCAACTATCAACACATCTATAGTCTGGTAGAAATTGATAAAGTCATTTGTAGTATTATGTAGCACTGAGTTAGTGTACTGAACTTGAAACAGTCTTGCGCTAACATACAATACTCTTTTTGTGGGATACAACTGCTTTATATGAATACCTATAGCATTGACAAGGTGTGTCTTGCCACATCCGGACGGTCCATATATAAACATTGGATTAAACTGTGTGGTATTGGGGTGTTCAGCTATCGACATACCAATAGACCGCGGCAGCTTATTGCTATCTCCTTCAATATAATTTGAGAAGCTCTTATGAGGATCAAGTTGAGAGTCGAGTTCATCTTGTTTTGCCGTCTCTAAGATTGTTGGCGACTGATTAGCCCTTGCCGTCTGCCTTTTAGGTTCAATGGGAGACACTTCATCAGCTTGCAGATTCTGAGTGAGGTTGTGTTCCCTGTCGGTAACGACCTTATAGCTCAATTGAACACCTTCACCAAAGACTCTTGTTAAGACTTTGCTTAACAATTTCAGGAAGTTCTCTTCAATATACTCATAGACAAACATGCTTGACACCTTGATTAAGACGGTCCTGGTGTCAATATTATAGGATTCAAACACTATTGGTTTGAACCATGAGTTGAATTGTTGCTCTGTGACATTTTCCTTAATTAGATGTAGGCAATCGTCCCAGAGCTTTTTGTTTTTTGAATTCATTGTCTGAAAGAATCTGTCTATGGTTTCTTGATTTGGTTTTCCTTTGCAAAGATAATCATTTTTTTCAGAATAATAAACATGCTATTCTGATATATGGAAAATTATGGTTTAGCTAATTGCCGTTAAATTGGCACTTTACGTAAACGTTTCTAAAATGGATTTGAAAGTTATGTTGCGTGTGTCAAACAATCTGTTTTTCAATGTTTTATATTAGAATGGTCAAATATTTACAAATAATAGTGAAACAAGACTTTAGATATGCTGAATGTATTGAAATATTACCACTTAGAAGATAGTCAACAAGCGTGAAACAAATCAACTCTGTTTTTATACTTAATCTAAATACAAAACATTTTGACTTATTCCTAAAATCCGCAACTAATATTGATGCTGACTAATTTTGCAGTTCGCTTCTCCATCAGACGATAGTCTTGCCACTACAGACGTGATTATGCATGGGTCATGCCCAGCTTCCCCTTACCCCGTCAAGCATTTTATAAAAAAAGTTAAACTAAAGTACTGCGGAATTTAGGTTATTATTAATTATTCGACTTTCGCATTTATTCGACATGGTGTCAGTTAACGAGTTGACAAGTCACAAGTTGCTACTCTTCTTGCTTGAATTTGTCAATGACCAGAACAACTATTAACTTGTTGACTTGCCAACCTGTTTATCGCAAAGCGATAGGAAACACCTTTGAGCAAGTTCGTAACGTGCGAAAATATAAACCTCTTATTTGTCTTTCTTCCCAAATATTGAGAAATGAACATACCTTTTTGGATGCTGACGAAGATTAACAAGCAGAGAATCAGCATCGTTAACGGTTCTTGAAAGGTTGTCGTAAAGACTTACATCATTGATGAGCATTCCAAGAGAACCTTCACCTTTGCTTATTTTATCTGTGAGAGCCTGTACGTTAGACATGGTGCCATTTACTTTATCCATAGTTCCAGCTATGTCTATACCCTCTAACTTTCCATTCATGTTATGTATGAGGTTGTCAGCATCTGAAATCGTATTGTTGGCAGTTGTCATCATCGTTCCGGCATTGTCCATAACTCTGTTTACCTTGCCTGCTATTACCGGAACATCCTTGTTAAGATAGCCTAACAAGCTGTTTAGTTCCCTTGTGGAGGTTGTGAGGTTGTTTGTGATAGTATTCACATTATGAAGAGAAGCTGCAAGTGCTGGGTCGGCTAACAATGCATTAACACTGCCAAGTATAGAGTCAAGTTTTGGCAACATACTCTGTATTGCAGGAATCATAGCCTGTACGTCGCCCAGTGCGCCATCATTAAGCCTTCCGTCAATGATATCTCCAGGAACAAGCAAATCCTTTGAATTGTCACCGAGAATAATATTTACCTGTACGTTCCCGAGCATATCGCTTACTATTTCAGCTCTTGAGCCACGCGGTATCTTCATCCTCTTGTCTATTGCTACTTCTGCCAATATCTCATTCTGGTGGTCGTAGTCGTAATTTATAGACTTTACAGTACCTACCCTATATCCATTTGCAAGGATAGGGCTTGAAGAAGACAGTCCGGTAATGTTGTTGAATCTCATAAGATATGGACTGTCAGATGAGAATATGCTGAGTCCTTTAAGGAATTGCATTCCAAAGAACAGCAGGACAATACCTACAATCGCAATTATTGCGATACGAATTTCTTTTTTATTTTCCATACAATCAGTCTTTAGTTGGGAAACGTTACCTGTTATTATTTCTTTCTTGCCTTGTCAAGGTTTATTCTTACACCGTTCTTTATGGCTACAACAAAAGCCTGTGGGAAGTCGGATATCAGTTTTGACCTAAGGGTAACAATATCGTTGTAATTGGATGAGTCGCCAATAGTATATTTATATGCCCCTCCATCAATATAGTACGACACGTCTTTATGACCTTTTAGCCTGTTGTCGTTTATGCTAATTACCTTGTTTGTCATGAATATCTGGACTCTGAATGTCACCTCGTCTTTTGGGGCTGCTTCGCTTACAAGTTGTTGCTTGACATTTTCCGAGACTTTTTTCCCAACATTTGCCTTTTTAACTTCTGGCTTAGTTGTTTCTGACACACTTTTTGAAGTCTTCTCTGCAACAGTTTTCCTATTATTGGCATTTTTATCAGCCTTGTTCTCTATAGTTTTAGCCTTAGAGTTTGTGTCATTCTGTTTTTCTGGAGATTTAGTCTCATTTTTCTTTTCCGACTCATCAGATTTCTTAACTTCCTTGAAAGCAGGCTTGACAACATTCACCTTAGGTGACGAAGTGCCTTTAAGAAACTTGTTCTTATATTGAGCAAAGCCATTGTATATTGCTGACGACATAGACTGTATGCCGACTTCTGTGTTCAGGAACTCCTCTTCATCGTAAGTTGTTATAAATCCAAGTTCTATAAGACAGCCTGGCATAGATGTTTGTCTAAGGACGAGGAATCCAGCCTGATGGATACCCATATTGTTGCGTCCTACGCTTTGACATACATTGTTCTGCACCATTTTCGCTAATTCGACACTCTTTTCCATATTGGCAGACTGCATGAACTCGAACATAATGTAACTTTCAGATGACCTTGGGTCAAATCCCTGATATTTCTCATCGTAGTTCTTTTCAAGTGATATTACTGAGTTTTCACGCATGGCTACATCAAGGTTGTCTTTTGCCCTGTGCATTCCCAGTGTATAAGTTTCGAATCCACGCGCTATCCTTCCTGCCGGCAAGGCGTTGGTATGAATAGACACAAAAAGGTCTGCTCCAGCTTTGTTGGCTATGTCAGCCCTTTCCTGTAGTGGTATGAAGATATCTGTCTTTCTTGTATATATTACTTTCACATCAGGGCAATTCTTTTCAACAAGTTTTCCGAAGGCAAGTGCTACATTTAGATTTATGTCTTTTTCTTTAGAGAAAGCACCTAACGCACCCGTATCATGACCTCCATGACCTGCATCCACCACAAGCGTGAATTGTTTTGTCATGACGCCAAATGTCATTACACTTGACATGGACAATGCAATCAGAATAAATAGGATTCTTTTACCCATATATTATATCTTTATAGATTACTAATTCAATTTTACTTTTCCCTTCGACCTGTGACCGAAGAGAAAAGTAAACTTGAATAAAGTTATATTTCTTCTGCAAAATTACTAAATTAGCATGGAAACTGCAAACCTTATTGTTGGTTTTTATCTTAAATAGTGCAACTCCACTCCGGCACCTTCGCAATCGGCACCCATCGGAGGGTTGTTTTTCAACAAGCTAATGCGTATGGAGCTTATTTCCTTAAATCTTTCAAAAAGTGCACTCACAATGTCTGATGCTACCTTTTCTATGAGAGCAGCTGGCACATTCATTACTTCATTGACAACATCGTAAACATCAGCATAGTTTAATGTATCGTCAACATTGTCAGAAGAAGATGCTTTTTGTGTGTCATATTCCACGCGTAAGCTTACAGTGTAATCATTGCCTACTGACCTTTCCTGTTCCATCACCCCATGGTATGCATGGAATCGCAGTTTGTTCAGTATTATATATGATTTTGAGAGTATCATATAATATTTAGGTTTATATAAGTTCATTATGTTTCACATGTCTCCGACATGCTTGTCAGGTATTTCCATGAGCTTTGCAAAACAAACTATTTAACAAGCTGACAGGCTAACAGTCTTCTTGGAAAAATAGTCGTTTTGGCAGGAAAAACCATTCAAGAATAAATGGAAGCCATTGAAAAAGCTTCCATTAAATTCTGCGTTAATTTCCTATATTATCAGTCTGTCAACCAGAATGTCCACAGAAAGGACACACCATAAACATGTCAGGAACAAGAGGCGTTATGCATTATCCGCAACGCGAAGCTCCACAATTCTTGCATGTGAGGCATCCTTCCTGGTAAACAAGAGTCTCTTGTCCGCAATTAGGACACTTCTGACCTTTTGCCTCAGTTCCATCCATTATATATTTCTTCAGTGCCCTCTCCACACCATTCTTCCATGTGTTGATGCTCTCGTTTTTAAGTTGCAAGGAGGCAACAAGTTTAATGACATGCTCAATAGGCATTCTATATCTGAGCACTCCAGAAATTAGTTTTGCATAATTCCAGTATTCTGGATTGAATTTCTCTGAAAGTCCCTCAACAGTAGTCTTGTATCCTCGTTTATTTTCAAACTGGAAGTCATAACGCCTTGTACCGTCATCGTTTATTTGCTTTATTATCTTACCCTTGGTGACTGTCTTGGGCAGTACAATTCCTTCTTCGTCGTCCTGAAGTCCCGTGAATATCTCATAAGGATAACCGTTAAGCAATCCAACGAAAGCAACCCATTTTTCTTTGTTGTTCTGGAATCTAACAACGTCACACTCAAGTTCCTTTGGTCTGACCTCTGTGACTTCAGGATGCCTGCATGGTGCTGGTTCTTCACTTTTTTCTTTCTTCTTCTCAACAGAAATCATGACTCCAGAACGTGAGCCATCTCGGTAAATAGTACATCCCTTGCAACCAGATTTCCATGCTTCAACATAGAGTTTCCCTACAAGCTCCTCATCAACATCATTCGGTAGGTTAACTGTAACGCTGATACTGTGGTCAACCCATTTCTGAATAGCTCCCTGCATCCTAACCTTCATAAGCCAGTCAACATCATTGGCTGTAGCCTTGTAATATGGCGATTTTGAAACCAAGGTGTCTATCTGTTCCTGTGTATATTTGGCTGTCGTGTCAAGACCGTTTATTTCCATCCATTTCATAAACTTAGGATGATAAACGATATATTCCTCGAAGGAATCTCCAACTTCATCAACATAATCCACATGAACATCGGTATCATTAGGATTGACTTTCCTGCGACGTTTGTAAACAGGAAGGAACACAGGCTCTATTCCACTTGTCGTCTGTGTCATAAGACTTGTAGTACCAGTCGGGGCTATGGTGAGACATGCAATGTTCCTACGACCATACTGGCACATCTCATTATAAAGTTCTGGTTCAGCTTCCCTTATTCTGTTGATAAACGGGTTGTCTTTCTCTCTGTCTGCATCGAAAATATCAAACTTGCCTCTTTCTTTTGCCATGTTGACAGATGAACGATATGCACTCAAGGCAAGTATCTTGTGGACATTAACACTGAAATCGGTGGCTTCTTGTGTACCATATCTCAGTCCCATGGCAGCAATCATATCTCCTTCTGCAGTTATGCCAACACCCGTGCGTCGTCCTAATCCACTCTTCCGCTTTATCTTGTTCCATAGATGCAACTCCGACACCTTGACTTCGTCAGTTTGTGGGTCATTACTTACTTTCTCTATAATCTTGTCAATCTTCTCAAGCTCAAGGTCAACAATATCATCCATTATCCTTTGAGCTATAGAAACATGCTTTCTGAAGAGTTCCTCGTTGAATCTGGCTTTATCAGTAAACGGGTTTTCAACGTAGCTGTATAGGTTAATGCTCAGCAGACGACATGAATCGTATGGACAAAGAGGTATTTCTCCGCAGGGATTTGTGCTTACTGTCTTGAATCCCAAATCAGCATAACAGTCTGGAATGCTCTCTCTTGTTATGGTATCCCAGAACAACACACCAGGTTCAGCACTCTTCCACGCGTTGTGTACGATTTTACTCCACAACGACTTGGCTTCTATCTTCTTGCTGAAAACAGGATTGTCTGAATCAACAGGGAATTGCTGTATATACGGCTTTCCCTCAATTGCTGATTTCATGAACAAATCATCAATCTTGACAGAAACATTTGCGCCTGTTACTTTTCCTTCTGTCATCTTGGCGTCGATGAATGCTTCTGCGTCAGGATGCTTGATGCTTACTGACAACATCAATGCCCCTCTACGTCCATCCTGTGCTACTTCTCTGGTGGAATTACTATATCTTTCCATAAATGGAACAAGTCCTGTGGATGTCAAGGCAGAATTGTTCACAGGACTGCCCTTAGGACGAAGATGTGACAAATCGTGCCCCACTCCACCACGTCTTTTCATAAGCTGCACCTGTTCCTCATCAATCCTGAGTATGGCACCATAGGAGTCTGCATCACCATCAAGACCAATTACAAAACAGTTGGAAAGTGATGCCACTTGGAAATCGTTTCCGATACCCGTCATAGGACTTCCAGCAGGAACAATAAACCTGAAATGGTCAAGGAGTCCGAATATTTCCTCAGCAGAAAGAGGATTAGGATACTTGTTCTCTATTCTTGAAATCTCTCTTGCTATACGCCAATGCATCTGCTCAGGAGATTTCTCGTAGATATTGCCAAAACTATCCTTGAGGGCATATTTGTTCACCCATACCCTTGCCGCAAGTTCGTCACCATTGAAATATTCAAGAGAGGCTTTCATTGCCTCTTCGTACGAGTATGTATTTATTTCCATTTATATTGTATGTTAATTATAATAGCAGATTGTATATTGTCTTTGTTATACTTGTCTATTCTCCTAAAGTGTCCAAATATATTTTCGTCTTGCCATTCTTGTTGACCTCTACGACAAACGGAATATATTCATCGCTCATCGTGTCTGGCGAACCTATACTCGAACCAAATCTAAGGACGTTGCCGTCAATGCGGTCGAATGCCATTCCAAGCAATGCAAAGCAATCTGTTGGAGTATTTGTTGGAAAATCCTTTTTTGTGAATGTCTGACTATAGAACACAGTACCATCGGCACGTGTAATCTTCAAAGTGATTTTGTTGTCATAGTATGATTTTCCCTGTTCATCTTTTGCCAATGGCAGCTGTTCGTCACTCTGTCTAACTATTGACAATGTATATGGAGAACCAAGCCATTCAACAGTTCTCTCCCAATTAGAGTTATCCATTTTTGAGGGTCCTGTAGGAACTTTTTTCTCAACAGGTTTCTTGGTTATTATATATGTCGGTTTCTTTTCCTCCTTGCAAGAAACTATGGTAATAGCCAGAACTGTGAAAACAAAAAGTTTTGTAAGTGATTTCATTTGTATAATGTTTAAAGTTATCATTATATTTGTATTTAAGTTTCGCAAATACTCAAAATAAGGTGTTAAATGGATTTTCCTATTAACTTCATTTATATCCCTTAAACTGCATGCGAAAAATGAATTGTTTATAATGTAGGCGCAAAATTATAAAAAAAAGGTGTAAATAGCAAATGATGTTGCCGTTTTTTTGGTTCAATAGAAATTTTACATCTTTATACTAATATTTACTTCTGGCATAACCATCGAACACATAAATATTGTAGTCTGCTTTGCGATGCATTTTGCCTGAGAAACAAATAATATCATACCATCAATACAATGAAAGGCATTGTAATTCCATAAGAAGACACAGTCGTAAACGTATATAAATCTTATTGAATCTAATTCCGTAAGTAAGAGCAAAGAATTGCATTGCTAGTAAGATTAATAATCTATCAGCCGAAAGATTATTAACCTTACAGCCGAAAGGTTATTAACCTTATCCGTAACGCAAACCATTAACCCTGGCTAAGAAGTAAGTTTCAATAGGAATTCTGTCTTGATGGAAATTTAAAACAAACCATATAACGAAAGAGCTGTAATATAAAGTAAAAGAGGATGTGCCAAAAATAACTTTTTGACGCATCCTCTTGTTTATGTATTAATATAATTATAGATTACTTTTCCCTTCAGTCAGTAACCGTTGGTTCGCAAGTAACAAGCTCCTGACAGCCATGTCTGAGACATGCGAACCATTAGTTAAAACAAGTTTGACTATTAGTCAAGCCATTTTACATAACTGAAATCCTGACGGTGAGGCAGTTTGTCGTTCTTTGGGAACATTCTCACACAAGCCTTGTAAGAACCTGCGTGATCTGGTTCGAACTTACATTCGAAAGTGAAGAGGTTGCCCTCTCTCTTTGTAACCTCAAATGGTCTCACCATGTGAATACTCTTCTCTTCCTCTGGTTCGTCCTTTATAGTAACAAGTTCAAGTCCGACAGCGTCATTGAGTCCTTGTTCATCGATAACATATGTTATCTTCTTCTCAATACCAGTCTCTCCATCGTTAAGAGCAGAAGTATCTTTAGAAACCACATGTATTGAGTCCCAACGTTCAGCGACAGACTCTTTCCATCCGGCAATTTCCTTTGCAAGTGCATTGTCATTCTTTGTAAGTTCGACGTAACGAGTTGCTTCTTTGCAATAGAACTTGTCATAGTAATCATCGAGCTGACGTTTCATGGTATAATGAGGTGCAATAGTGGCGATAGAGTTTTTCACAACCTTTATCCACTCAGAGCTATAATTCTTTCCCTTGTCCTTATTGTAGTAAAGAGGAATTATCTCATGCTCTAACAATGAGTAGATTGTAGCTGCATCAAGTTGGTCTTGATATCCCTGATTCTGATATGTGCGTTTCTGTGGCAGAGCCCATCCTGCACCCTTTCGGTATCCTTCAACCCACCATCCATCAAGTACAGAAAGATTAACCACTCCGTTCATTTCTGCTTTCTCTCCAGAAGTACCGGAAGCCTCAAGCGGACGTGTTGGAGTATTCATCCAAATATCTACACCTGATACGAGACGACGTGCAAGCTGCATGTCATAGTCCTCAAGGAATATAATCTTTCCAAGGAACTCAGGACGCTGGCTTATGTCAAATATTTTCTTTATAAGCCCCTGACCTGCTCCATCAGCCGGATGTGCCTTACCTGAGAAGAAGAACAATACAGGACGTTCTGGGTTGTTTACAATCTTTGAAAGACGCTCAAGGTCTGTAAATAGAAGATGAGCACGCTTGTAGGTTGCAAATCGACGGCAGAATCCTATCATCAATGCATTTGGGTTGATACGCTCAAGTAGAGAAACGACTCTTGATGGATCACCCTGGTTCTTTAGCCATGTCTGAGTGAACTTTTCACGTATGTATGTTATGAGCTTCTCCTTAAGAGCCATGCGAGTGTTCCATATCTCCGCATCGTCAACATTGTATATGGAGTGCCATATGCTTTCATTGCTCTGGTCGCCCATAAAACTCTTGTCAAAGTATTTGTCATAAACTTTTCTCCACTCTGTAGCTGTCCATGTTGGGAAGTGCACTCCGTTGGTAACATATCCAACATGGTTTTCCTCAGGATAATAACCTTTCCATAATGGAGCAAACATTTTTTGGCTTACCCATCCGTGCAATTTGCTGACACCATTTACCTCCTGACAAGTGTTACATGCAAATGTTGACATGCAGAATCTCTCAGAATGATCATCTGGGTTACTTCTTCCCATGCCTATAAACTCATCCCATGATATTCCAAGTTTGGCAGGATAGCCACCCATGTATTTTCCAAAGAGTGATTCGTCGAAGTAGTCGTGACCAGCTGGTACCGGAGTATGTACCGTGTAAAGAGATGATGCACGAACAAGCTCAAGAGCCTGGTTGAATGTTAATCCACTTTCAATAAAATCGCACAGTCTCTGAAGGTTGCAGAGAGCTGCATGTCCCTCATTGCAGTGGTATATCTGCTTCTCTATGCCAAGCTTCTTCAGGGTGAGCATACCACCAATACCAAGCAATATCTCTTGCTTGAGACGGTTTTCCCAGTCACCACCATAAAGGGAGTGAGTTATTGGCTTGTCAAACTCTGAGTTCATCTCGTTATCTGTATCAAGGAGATACAGTTTCACGCGACCCACATTCACACACCATACGTATGCGTGAACGAGATAGTTCATGTATGGCACATCAACAACAAGCGGATTACCGTCCTTGTCAAGTTGTCTTACAATTGGCAGAGAGTTGAAGTTCTGGGCATCATAGTTTGCAATCTGCTGTCCGTCGATGCTCAGACTCTGCTTGAAATATCCGAATCTGTATAGGAAGCCAACGGCGCACATGTCAACATTAGAGTCAGATGCTTCCTTTATATAGTCACCAGCGAGCATACCGAGACCACCTGAATATATTTTCAGTGTCTGGTTAAGACCATACTCCATACAGAAGTATGCAACGGAAGGACGCTTGCTGTCTGGCTTCACATCCATATACGCACGGAATTTCTTATATACATCCTTCACCTGCTTCATGATGGTGCGATTCTTCACCAAAGCTTCCTTGCGCTCGTAGCTCAGACGCTCAAGTAGCATTACAGGATTATGCCCTACCTTCTCATAAAGTTCCTCATCGAGGCTTTTCCACATGTTGCGAGCTTCATAGTTCCAAGCCCACCACATGTTGTGAGCCAGTTCGTCAAGACATTTTAATTCCTCTGGAAGACGTGACTTTACAGTTATCTCTTTCCACTGAGGTGAGTTTGAATAATCAGATTTAATCTTCATGATCTTGTATTGTTAGTTAATATATTCTATTGATTGTACAGTATTAATCCTTATATCATCGGAATACATTCATATTCCTACTTCGCATAATCATTTCTCTGTTTAGCATTGGAGAGTGCGATGTCGTATGCTTCATCGTAATATTTGATGAACTCACTCCACAACGCTTTCTTTGACAGCTTATCTGCATTGCTGCGACATTTTTTAATCTGCTGTGGATTCATGTTGGAATATTCTGCCACTGTATCTTTTATAGCATCAGCAACCTCAGAGTAATTGTAGTCTGTTCGATGTATCACTTTTACTCCATCCGTAATCTCGCTGTTTCCACCCTTCACACTGTTTGCCCACAGTCCGAAGCCGGCGAGGTCGGTCGTGATACATGGCACCTTAAATGCAATAGACTCAAGAGGCGTATATCCCCATGGCTCATAATAAGATGGATATATACAAAGGTCGTTACCCAATACTACATCATAATATGACAAGTTTATAACTCCGTCTTTGCCTGTCAGATAACATGGAAGGAATATCAATTTAACTTTGTCATCCTTGTGGTTGCTCATGTTCAGGAATTTGAGCATTCCAAGTACATTGTCGTGACTCATGTTGTTGAGCCAGTGAGTAAGCATAGGAACTTCAAGTGGAGTGTCATAGCTTTTACCAGACTTTAGCCTTTCAATGAGGTCTTGCCTTGGTTCTCCAACCCACCCTGGAACCTCTATGAATGCAACGATAGTCTTATTCAATTCCTTGTCACGTTTCAGTCTGTCCATTGCTTCAATATAGACATCTACGCCCTTGTTGCGGAACTCATATCTTCCACTTGTAGATACTATAAGAGTGTCATCGTCAAGCTGAGTTCCAAGCAAGGCGTTGGCAACGTCAAGAAGTCTCTTCCTTGCACTCTTTCGCTTTCTACTGAAAGCAGCACCTTTAGGTACGAAATTGTTCTCGAATCCGTTTGGCAATACCACATCCACAGGCTTGTCAAGGAGTTCCTTACATTCGTTTGCTGTAATGTCGCTCACTGTGGTGAAACAATCTACAAAATGTGCTGTTTGTTTTTCTATGGAATGTTTACTTTGCATGTTCAGTTCGGTAGCCATCTGGTCACCGTTGTATGCAAACAGATAGTCATATAGTGGTTTGTTGTTGCCAGCAATGCTTCTACCTATGCTTGTTGCATGGGTAGTGAACAAAGTTGCAATCTGTGGAAGGCGGCTACGTATGTATAGAAGTCCGAGACCTGTCATCCATTCATTGCCATGATAAATGACTTTCATTGAACTGTTGAGGTAAAAACCATAGAAACTCTCAACAACTCTTGCGGCGGCGTATGAGAACATCGAAGCCTCATCATAGTCACCATACGAATGCAAACTATCTACTCGATATTGTTCCCATAACTTTCCGTAGATTTCATTCTTTTGTTCATAATACTGTGTGAAATCAACAAGAATCGCTATGGGGTTGCCTGGAATGGTCCATCTTCCTACCTTAACAATCAGGTTTTCATTGGATGCCTTTTCTACCCATTCTGCAAACAGAGTTCTGTCTTCCATAAAATAAGGGCACTGTTTATCGTGCCAGCAGTCTGGACCAATGAAAATTATCCTGTCTTCCATCCTATCTTGCAGAGTCTTAGCCCTTGTGGAAAGTACGGTATATATACCACCTACTTTGTTACAGACTTCCCAGCTTGACTCGAAGATATAGTCGGGATGCATCTTAGTCTTTTCCATAAATTTTGAATAATTGCTGCAAAGTTAGCAAAAAAAAACTATTATGCAACTATTCATGCCTCTATTTTCATAAAAAGTCAATAATAATTGATTTTAATCTAATTAACAAAACCTTTTCCCTCTGGAAATACAAATTCGACTTTCTTGTCTGAAGGAACAACTGGTTTCTTAAAAGAACCTTCAAGGACGAGTATTTTAGTCATGATTCCTGATGGAATATCCTGAAGGGCATCTTCAACTGTCATATAATTGCCTGTACCGTTTGAGGCAACGATGTAATCGTAGTCACGAAGTGATTTGGCAAGTTGTGGAATCTTTTCTGCAAGAGCCTTGGAGAGTGCTGATGCCACGACATGAGCCCCAAAGACACTGTAATGTGTGTTATCCTGCCTGCCCTCCGGCATACTCGGATGCTCACCAGGTTTAAACCACATGTGCAACTTTCTTGAACCTTCCACTCCGAAACTCTGTTCTATATCGTGTGTTATTTTATTGGCATCAACATAGACACATTGGGTCTCAGCTGCAACATTACGGGCAGAAAACCTGTAAGCTCCATGAGTATCAACGAGCGTATCACTGTTTTCCTCTTCGAAATGGAACTTGGAGTCGCGCAGTGCCTCATCGTCTGCTTGTTCTTCAGCCTTTATGTGGAAGTTCCTTCTGACAACAGGACTCATTAGAATTGGAATGCCACCCTTTTCCCTTGTTTCCTCAACAAACTTTGTAAGATTAGCATCAAATGTAGTGCCGGCATCTGTATGTCTTTCAGGTTGTGGTTTCTCGTCATTGTGACCAAACTGAATAATCACGTAGTCACCTGGTTTTATCCTGCTCAGTACTACGTCCCACCTTCCTTCGTCAATAAAGCTTTTCGTTGACCTGCCGTTAACAGCATGGTTTTCCACATATATCTCTTCTGAGAAGAAACCTTGCAATACCATTCCCCATCCTCTTTCCTGCTTGCCTCCATCAATTTTCTTGTTGGCAGCAGTTGAGTCGCCAATTATGAACACGGTTGTCGTTTTAGGTACGTTTGCACTTGTAAGGGCAAGAATGGCAATTAAAGCCATGCACAGATATTTGTTTGTCAGTTTCATAAATTTGTTTTAGTTATTTAGTCCAAGTTTATCGAAGGGTTGGCACAAAGCCAACCCTTCAACATATCATCCAAGTACGATATCTTTTATCATTTCTGGTTTTACCTCCTGTTGCTCACCTGTTTCCATGTTCTTCACATTGACAAGTCCTTTACTCATCTCGTCTTCTCCTGCAAGTACAACGAACCTGATGTTCTTGGCATTGGCGTATGCCATCTGTTTCTTCATCTTGACGGAGTCGGGAAAGATTTCTGTCCTTATACCGTCATTCCTCAACCTGTTAGCAATAGGCAAACAATATTCAGTCTCTTTTTCACCGAAATTTATAAACATTACTTCTGTAGCTGCCATCGTTTCTTTCGGATACAAGTCGAGTGTATTCAGCACATCGTATATTCTGTCTGCACCAAAGGAGATTCCGACACCGCTTATTCCAGGCATTCCGAATATTCCTGTAAGGTTGTCATAGCGTCCACCACCCGTAATACTACCCATAGGTGTGTCAAGAGCCTTTACTTCAAATATGGCACCAGTATAATAATTGAGTCCTCGTGCGAGGGTTAAGTCAATCTCAACCTCATTCTCTGTCCCAGCCTCATTCAGTTTATTGAGAATATAACGAGTCTCTTCAACGCCTTTTAGTCCAGTGGCAGAGTCTGAGAGGACCTCTGCCATGGTATTTAGCTTTTCCTCGTTATTGCCCTGAAGTAGTATGATTGGCTGTAGCCTTGCTATCTGCTCTTCTGTCAGTCCGCTGGCTTTAAGTTCAGCATTGACATTGTCTATGCCTATTTTGTCAAGTTTGTCAATAGCAACTGTTATATCAACTATCTTGTCAGCTGAGCCTATAACCTCTGCAATTCCGGTAAGTATTTTACGATTGTTAATCTTAATCTTTACCCTGATGCCAAACCGTGTGAAAACGGTATCTACAATCTGCATAAGCTCAACCTCGTTAAGCAACGAGTCAGAGCCAACAATATCAGCATCGCACTGGAAGAACTCCCTGTATCTTCCCTTCTGCGGTCTGTCAGCCCTCCATACAGGCTGTATCTGATATCGTTTGAAAGGCAACTGCAACTCATCTCTATGCATTACCACATACCTTGCGAAAGGCACTGTCAGGTCATACCGAAGTCCTTTCTCGCATATTCTGGCGGCTAATCGCTGCGGATTGTCCTTAATGTCCTCATCCTGGACCTTGCTCATGAAGTCACCAGAGTTAAGCACCTTGAAAAGAAGTTTGTCACCTTCCTCTCCGTATTTTCCCATCAGAGTTTTGAGTGTCTCCATGGCAGGAGTTTCAATCTGCTGGAATCCATACAGTGCATATACTTCCTTAATAGTGTTGAATATATAGTTTCTCTTTGACATCTCAACAGGTGAGAAGTCTCGCGTTCCCTTTGGGATTGATGGCTTGTTCATTTCTTATATATGATTCTTAGTTTTCTTCCCACTTGTCTCATTGATGTAAGCAAACAAGAAACAGTGAAAAACTTGAATAATTAATTTAAGTTTCGCATATCTCCGACATGCTGTCAGTTAACAAGTTGACGGGTTGACAAGTTATTTGTATTTCTGGTTATTGTCAAGCTCATGCTATAAGAGTAGCAACTTATTGACTTGTCAACTTGTTAACCTTGAGCAAGTTTTTAACTTGCGAAAGTTGAGTAATTCATAATATAGTAGGATGCATTGTTCACTTCCTTACTATAGTCTGTTCTCTGTCTGGACCAATGGAAATTATTCTTATTGGTGTTTCAAGCTCTTTCTCCAAGAATGCAATATAGTCGCTGAACTCTTTCGGGAATTGTTCCTCAGACGTGAACTTCGTCATATCTGTATTCCAACCTGGCAGTTCGGCATAAACAGGCTCTATGTCTCTGTCTATACTGTAAGGGAAATAGTCTATCTGCTTTCCGTTCTGTTTATATGCTACACAAGCCTTGATAGTAGGGAATGTGTCAAGAACATCACTCTTCATCATGATAAGCTCAGTAACTCCATTTACCATGATTGAATATTTCAATGCAACAAGGTCTATCCATCCACATCTACGCTCACGTCCTGTTACAGCTCCATATTCGTGACCGATATCTCTCATTCTCTGTCCTGTCTCATCAAACAGTTCGGTTGGGAAAGGACCAGCTCCTACTCTTGTGCAGTATGCCTTCATGATGCCATATACCTTTCCTATCTTGTTAGGGCCAATGCCCAGTCCAGAACATGCACCGGCACATATGGTGTTTGACGATGTTACGAAAGGATAACTGCCAAAATCGACATCCAGCATCGTACCCTGCGCACCCTCACACAGTACACTTTTACCTTCTTTCAGCAAACAGTTAATCTCGTGCTCGCTATCAACAAGGTGGTACGTCCTCATATATTCAACTCCTTCCATCCATTTCTTCTCAACTTCCACGAAACCTTCAAAGTCATTGAAGTCGAGTGAAGCAAGCATTTTCATGTGCCTTTCCTTGTGGGCTGCATATTTAGCCTCGAAATCATCGAGTATATCTCCTACACGGAGACCGTTACGGCTAATTTTGTCTGTATATGTCGGACCTATTCCTTTTCCTGTAGTGCCAACTTTGTTCTTTCCCTTTGCAATCTCGAGAGCCTTATCCAAAAGTCTATGTGTAGGCATGATAAGGTGAGCTTTCTTTGAGATATGCAGACGCTCCGTCAATTTGTGTCCACTCTTTTCAAGACCCTTTGCCTCATCCATAAAGAGGTCTGGTGCCAACACCACACCATTGCCTATGATGTTTGTCTTGCCACCCTGAAATATTCCAGAAGGAATACTCCTGAGAACATACTTCTGACCTTCGAACTCAAGGGTGTGACCAGCATTGGGACCACCCTGGAAACGCGCTACTACATCATAACATGGTGTAAGCACGTCAACTACCTTTCCTTTACCTTCGTCGCCCCACTGCAATCCCAGCAAGACATCAACTTTAGCTGTATTCATTATTACAATAAATATAAATATTTTATTTATCTATCTACATTACCCACACATGGCATTGTCTTCACATCAGCAATATGGGACTTTAAACCTTTCCATTCCTCGACTTGTTAATCCTACGAGTAATCTTTGACTGGCATTTGGAGCATACACCATATATATATAAGGAGTAACCTTCCTTCCTAAACCTTTTGAACTTAAGGTTCTCAACAGCATGCTCTACTGGCGAGCTGTCAAGCTCTGTAACACAGCCACACACTGTGCATACTTGTTGGACATGACTTCCTTTTTTATAGCATGCTTCATATTTAGTCTGACCAATGAACCGGTGTCGCACAACCAACCGTATCTTGATAAACAGCTTGACGGTATTGTAAAGGGTTGCACGGGAAACCCTGAAATTAGATTTCTCAAGCTTCTCTCCAAGCATCTCCAATGTGAAAGGACCATGCATGTCATATATGGCATCGAGAATAGCAAACCTTTCCGGCGTTTTACGCAGGGAATTGGCCACAAGATATTGTGTCAGAATATCACTGACCTCTTTTTTCTGATTCGCTTTATGCACTTTATTGGCAAATTTCTCTAAACTCGTACAAAATTACTATTTTTTATTTTATTAATACTATACATGTATTGAAAAAACGTTAAACGAAATTTCAGGAAACACATACTCTTTATCCACTATTAAACAATTATCCAAGTTTCGGACGTATTAAAAAAGGAGGTAAAGAAGATACAAGGAGGTACTATCGACATTTATCTTCCTTAGCGACTACAGGGAGCGATAACTCCTTATACCTCCCTTTGATTTCTTAAGAAGAGTACTGCCGAAACAGAAGGAAATATTTGTCATGATAGCAAATAGATATATTTGACAAGATATGAATATTTTGCCCTTTATATCAAGAAAAGGCTTTAAAACCATCAGTCATAAAAAAAAAACAAGTAACTTTGCAGTTGAAAAGAAAAGCATCAAGAAATAGAATAGTGTATGAAACAATATCTTGACCTGCTTGACAGGATTCTAAATGAGGGCGTAAGGAAAGAGGACAGAACAGGAACTGGAACCCTAAGTATCTTCGGCAACCAGATGAGATTCAACATGAAGGACGGCTTTCCGCTTCTTACTACAAAAAAGTTGCACCTTAAATCCATCATCCATGAACTACTATGGTTCCTAAAAGGAGACACCAATGTGAAATACCTACAGGAAAACGGTGTAAGGATATGGAACGAATGGGCTGATGAGAATGGTGAGCTTGGTCCCGTTTATGGTCATCAGTGGCGTGCATGGCCAGACTATTCTGGTGGAGTCATTGACCAGATAAGCAACGTGGTAAACCAGATACGTCACACGCCCGACTCACGCCGAATGATAGTTAGTGCATGGAATGTTGCAGAGGTGGACAAGATGGCTCTCCCACCATGTCATACTATGTTCCAGTTCTATGTGGCTGAAGGTAAGCTCAGCCTGCAACTCTATCAGCGTTCTGCTGACACATTCCTCGGCGTTCCATTCAATATTGCCTCTTATGCTCTTCTACTAATGATGATAGCACAAGTTACAGGATTGGAGGCTGGTGATTTCGTACATACTACAGGCGACACTCACCTATACCTTAACCATATAGAGCAGGCAAAGATTCAACTGACACGTACTCCACGACCACTTCCAAGGATGCTACTTAATCCCGATGTAAAGGACATATTTGGTTTCAGATACGAGGATTTCACACTTGAAGGGTACGACCCCCTGCCTCACATAAAGGCAGAGGTGTCTGTATGACAAACATTAATTATATGAGAATAAACATAATAGCTGCAGTGGCAGAAAACCGTGCGATAGGTCTTGGCAACAAACTCATCTATTGGCTGCCAAATGACCTTAAAAGGTTCAAGAACCTTACTACTGGCAACACCATAATCATGGGTCGTAACACATTCCTCTCCCTTCCAAAGGGTGCATTGCCAAACAGAAGGAACATTGTGCTTAGCCGCTCATGCAGTTCATTTGAGGGATGTGACACTTACACCTCGCTTGATGATGCCGTTTCATCATGCAATGAAAACGAGGAAGTATTTATTATTGGTGGGGCAAGCGTCTATAATCAGGCTATAAGTATTGCAGACAGACTGTATCTTACTGAAGTGCATGACACGCCTTCTGAAGCCGACACCTTTTTCCCAGAATATGAAGGATGGGAAGAAGTCAGAAGGGAAGACCATCCTGCAGACGACAGACATGCCTACTGCTATTCATTCGTTGACTACGAGAGATAGGCTGAGCACATTTCCGCACATCTCTCACCATCAACGGCTGCAGATACGATTCCTCCAGCATAGCCAGCTCCCTCTCCACATGGAAATAGTCCTTTCAGACGTACATGTTGAAGGGTCTCTACGTCTCTTGTTATCCTAACCGGTGAGGACGTCCTTGTCTCAATAGCTATGAGTACAGCATCATTGGTAAGAAAACCATGGCTCTTTTTTCCAAAAGCCTTGAACCCTTCCTTCAAGCGGTCTGATACGAAAGATGGCATCCAGAAATGTAGCGGACTGCTAATCAATCCAGGAGAGTAACTACTATCCGGCAAATCGTATGACAATCTGTTATTGACAAAATCTGCCATTCTCTGTGCAGGAGCAGTCTGTCTCATATTTCCCTGTTGCCAGCATGTACTTTCAAGATGTTCTTGAAGTTCCATCATACTGAGTGGAGAATCCTTCTCATATGACAATCCGAAATGTGAAATATCCTCCGGACGTACCTCTACTACCATTCCACTGTTGCTCCACTTTGTGCCACGATTGCTTGGCGACATACCATTGACAACAATCTGCCTTGGTCCGGTAGTAGCAGGTATGACGAATCCTCCAGGACACATACAGAATGAATACACACCTCTTCCGCCTACTTGCGTAACAAATGAGTATTCTGCAGCAGGAAGGTATCTTCCCCTTCCATTCTTATTATGATACTGTATTCTGTCTATCAGTTCAGAAGGATGCTCAAGCCTGACACCAACAGCAATACCTTTCTGTTGAATTTCTATTGAAGAGCCATGGAGATAGCGATAGACGTCACGCGCTGAATGTCCTGTAGCAAGTATCACCGGTCCACTGTATTCTGTTTCCTTACCTGTAATTGTATTGACAGCCTTTATTCCTGTCACCATGTCACCAACTATCTGAAGAGAAGTCATCTTAGTATTGAAATGCACCTCTCCCCCACTTCTCAGTATTGTATGTCTGATATTTTCAATTACTTTTGGTAGTCTGTCTGTACCAATATGCGGATGGACATCTGACAATATTGACTGCGAGGCTCC
Organism: uncultured Prevotella sp.; assembly: GCA_945875635.1. Lineage (GTDB taxonomy): Bacteria > Bacteroidota > Bacteroidia > Bacteroidales > Bacteroidaceae > Prevotella. Next base: position 24,356 of record CAMCLD010000009.1, on the reverse strand, counting down.
ATGCTGACAAAAAACAGTTAGAATCTTGCCTATATTCCCACGCTTCTTACTTCTTGTATATAGTTTGCCATCAGAATAGGCACCAGCTCCACCTTCACCAAAACAATAGTTGCTTTCTGCATCAACCTTATGCGTCCTGCTTATGAGTGCGATGTCTTTCTTCCTTTCATGTACATCCTTTCCTCTTTCTACTACCACTGGTCGCAGTCCTTGCTCTATAAGTCTCAACGACGCAAACAGACCTGCAGGACCAGCCCCCACCACAACAACCGTCTTCTTTTCGCTTACATCATGGTATTCTATGGGAGAGTACATATCTTCTGGTGGCATCTCATTTACATAAACCCTGACACTAAGGTTGATATAAATGACTCTCTGTCTGGCATCAATGGACTTTCTCAACACACGCACCCCTTTTAAGGTGCGTGCATCAAGTCCTTTCTCCTTTGCGATAAATTCCGCAATGGTCTGTTCACAGTAAGCCTGCTGGGGAGTTACCCTTATCTGATAATCATAAACCATTCTACTCGTTCATTGCCATTAGGAACTCATCATTGTCAATGGTTTTCTCCATCCTTGAACTGATAGACTCCATTGCTTCCTTTGAGTTCATGTCTGCAATATACTTGCGAAGAATCCACATCTTTCCAAGCGTGAACTCATCCTGTAGCAGGTCATCACGTCTTGTGCTGGATGTAACAAGATTAATAGCTGGGAATATACGCTTGTTGGATAGTGAACGGTCAAGCTGTAGTTCCATGTTTCCTGTTCCCTTGAACTCCTCGAATATCACCTCATCCATCTTTGAACCTGTGTCGATAAGTGCTGTGGCAATGATAGTGAGGGAGCCTCCTCCTTCTATATTGCGAGCAGCTCCAAAGAAACGCTTTGGTTTCTGTAACGCATTGGCATCAACTCCACCGGTAAGCACCTTTCCAGATGCCGGCGACACAGTATTGTATGCACGGGCGAGTCTTGTTATTGAATCAAGGAAAATGACGACATCATGTCCACATTCAACCATTCTCTTAGCTTTCTCAAGAACAATGCCAGCTATCTTCACGTGTCTCTCTGCCGGTTCGTCAAAAGTAGAGGCTACAACTTCTGCATTAACGGTTCTCGCCATGTCCGTAACCTCCTCTGGACGTTCATCAATGAGCAACATCATAAGGTAAGCCTCTGGATGATTGGCAGCAATGGCATTTGCAATATCTTTCATAAGAATGGTCTTACCCGTTTTTGGCTGTGCCACAATAAGTGCTCGCTGTCCTTTTCCTATAGGAGAGAACAAATCTACGAGTCTTGTTGACAAATTGGTTGTCTTTTTGTCCTTGCAAAGCTCGAATTTCTCATCAGGAAATAGAGGTGTAAGATGCTCGAACGGTATTCTGTCCCTAACCTCAGATGGAGACTTGCCATTAATCTTGTCAATACTTGTTAATGGAAAATACTTCTCACCCTCTCTTGGTGGACGTACATGGCATTCGACAACGTCACCTGTCTTCAGTCCGAACTTCTTAATCTGCATGCTTGCTACATATACATCATCTGGCGAAGAAAGGTAGTTGTAATCGCTTGAACGAAGGAATCCATATCCGTCTGGCATTACCTCAAGCACTCCATTAGCAGTTATAATGTCCGTGAAATCATATCCTACCATTTCTATTTTCTGCTCCTTATATAAAGGAGAATTGGAAGGCATATCTACAACAGGATTGATTGGCCTGTCAAACATATCATAATTAGGAACTGCTCCCTGATCTTCTATTGGCAAGTCGAGAGTGATGATAAAATCTGTTCCGTCACCTGGGTCACCAGCCCATACACCATCCGTCATTGCATTACGTTCTTCGTTCGCTGTTTCGTTGTGAGCATTTACCTTTGCCTGCAACTGTGCTATGAGCGACTCTTGTTCTTCATTTGGAGCGGAATTGTCCTGAGATTCAAAAATTTGTTCTGGAACGTCTTCTGAAATGTCGTCTGGCAATACAGAAATATCTTTATCTTCATCTGCCTCAACATTGAGTTGTACATCCTGCAATTCAGCCTCAGCCTTAAGTCTTGCCTTCTCTGCTTCTTCTGCTTCTTTGACAGCTTTTGGCTTTCTTCCTCTACGTTTAGGCGCAACAGGTTGTGCTTCTGCAGGTGTATCTTCTGCAATTTCATTCTGTGACGGTTGTGCCGATATTTCGTCCTTGAATAATGACGGTGATGGCTCTGCGCTTATCTTGTTTTTCTTGACATCAAAATTCTCTCCTTCCTTGCCGTTGACAGAATAGACATGGTCGGTATCCTTTTTTGCTATCCTTGTTCTCTTGCGTTTGACTACTGGAGCGTTGAGGCTTTCCGCAACAGCTTGTCTGTCAAGAATCGAGTATATCACTGATTCCTTATCGTCGCCTGACTTGACGTCAGCACCTATATTGGCAGCGATATCGAGCAATTCAGCGACATCTTTAGATAATAATTCGTCTTTATTAAACATAATGGAATATGTATATAGGAATTGTAAATGAATTTAATTATGATGGTAGCGTTTAAGGAAATAAACGCCATTATTATTGATGTGCAAAGATAGAAATAAAAAATGAAATAATGATTAAATCAATGAATAAAAAGGTTTTTGTTAACTTCCATTAACTATCGTACTCTGACAATTCGAGCCATCTCATACTTTTCTCATCTATTTCGTCTGTAAGTTTCGGCAGTCTTACGCTCATTCTTGTTATTTCTTCAACAGACAGAGTGCCAGAACAGAGTTTTTCCTCAATGTTTTTTTTCTCAAGTTCAAGACTTTCTATCTCATTTGTCAGCAGCTCAAACTCCCTTTTTTCCTTATACGATAGTTTTTTCTTTGTTTCATTTCTATAACTATTTCGGTCTGCCGTTTGTTTCTCTTGATTGATTGTCTGTTCCTTTCTTTCCTCTCTTTCTTTGAGTGTCATCCATTCCCTGTACTGTGTGTAGTTGCCAGGAAAGTCCTTCACCACACCTTCTCCTTTGAAGACGAGAAGATGGTCAACGACCTTGTCCATAAAATACCTGTCATGTGATACAACAATGACGCATCCGGGAAAAGCCTCGAGATACTGCTCTAAAATCTGTAGCGTCTGTATGTCAAGGTCGTTGGTAGGTTCGTCAAGAACCAGAAAATTAGGATTTCTCATCAAGACAGTGCATAGGTAGAGCTTCCTTTTCTCCCCTCCACTAAGTTTTCTGACGAGATTATGCTGCTGCTCAGGAGTAAACAGGAAATGTTGCAACAACTGTGATGCTGTTATGTGCTTTCCTCCTCCGAAATCAATATAATCGGCTATGTCAGTAATAATGTCTATTACTTTCTGGTCATCTCTAAATACGAGTCCTTCCTGTGAGAAATAACCAAACTTTACAGTGTCTCCGATGTCAAAACGCCCTTCATCTGGTTCAACATTGCCCAACAGTAGTTTAACGAAAGTGGATTTGCCTGTACCATTGTTTCCTACTACTCCCATTTTCTCATAACGAGAGAAATTGTAATAGAAATCCTTCAAAATAACCTTATCACCCCATCTCTTGCTGACATACTGGCTTTCGAATATCTTGGACCCAATATAGACATTTTTTGATTTCAGTTTTATCTGCCTGTCTTCAATACGCTGACGAGCAACCTTTTCCAATTCATAGAATGCCTCCTCCCTGTATCTTGCCTTGTGTCCTCTTGCCTGAGGCATTCTCCTCATCCATTCCAACTCGGTACGATAAAGGTTATTGGCTTTTGCAACATTAGCTTTCATTACATCTATGCGATGAGAACGCTTCTCAAGAAAATATTCATAGTTGCCCTTATACTGGTAAACATTTTGGTCTTCAAGTTCAAGTATAACACTGCACACCCTGTCGAGGAAGAACCTGTCATGTGTTACCATAAGGATTGTCTTGTTGCCTCTTGCAAGATATCCTTCAAGCCATTCGGTCATCTCTATGTCAAGATGGTTTGTTGGCTCATCAAGTATTATGAAATCAGGACTAGTAATAAGCACATTGGCAAGTGCAACTCGTTTCTGCTGTCCTCCGCTAAGTTCGCTCATAGGCTGATTGAGGTCCGTTATTTTCAGTCTCGTAAGAATCTGCTTAGCTTTCAAGACTTTATCCGGATTACCCTCATGATTGAAACATGCATCAAGGACTGTATCTTTGGGATTGAATGCCGGTGACTGCTCAAGGTAACCAATCCTGAGACCATTTCTGTAAATAATGTTTCCGCTGTCATACGACTCCTTTCCAACGAGTATGGAAAGGAGTGTGGTTTTCCCTGTTCCGTTCTTGGCTATCAATCCTATTTTCTGACCTTCAGCCACAGAAAAGGATATATTTTCAAACAGCACTGTAGCACCGAATGACTTTGTAAGGTTCTGTACATCAAGACAGGGTTGTGGCATAATATAATTTACTCTTCTGAAATGATTGTTTCTATATAATCCAAGACATCGTCCCTACCAATGGCATCTGCGGAACTAGTAATGAAATATGGTGGAAGCTGCTCCCATGTATCAAGCATTGAATGCATCCATTTATCTGCATTTTGTTTTGCCTTTGACTTCGACAACTTGTCTGCTTTTGTAAATACCACAGAGAACGGAATCCCACTCTCACCAAGCCAGTCTATGAACTCTCTGTCTATCTTCATCTGCTCGTGTCTTATGTCAATAAGTACAAAGACATTGACAAGTTGTGGTCGCATAAGGATATACTGCGATATCATTTGTTCCAGTTTCTTCTGCACGGACTTACTCCTTTTTGCATACCCATATCCTGGCAGGTCAACGATAAACCATTCTCTGTTGATTAAGAAATGGTTTATCAGAAGTGTCTTTCCCGGTATGGCAGATGTCTTGGCAAGACCTTTATTGTTGCACAACATATTGATAAGGCTTGACTTCCCAACATTTGACCTACCTATAAAGGCAAACTCTGGTCTGTCACCTGTTGGACACTGGCTGACTGTAGATGAACTAATTATGTATTCAGAACTATTGATTTTCATTCTATTGCTTCTTTATGGGACAAATTGAACAAATCATGTAGAAAACACCACGTTTCAAGCATGGCATCAATGCTGATTTCCATACATTCCAGCTTTCTGTTCTTTTATCTGCTCATCGTAAATATAGTCATCGTATGACATCAGTTTGTCAATGGTACCATTTGGTGTAAGCTCTATGATACGGTCGGCAACTGTCTGTATGAATTCGTGGTCATGACTTGCAAATAGAATATTACCTTTGAAACCTACAAGATTGTTGTTGAAAGCCTGAATGCTTTCCAAGTCAAGGTGGTTGGTTGGTGTGTCAAGTATAAGGCAGTTGGCATTCTTAAGTTGCATTCTCGCTATCATACAGCGCATCTTTTCTCCTCCAGACAGTACATTGACTTTCTTCTCAACTTCTTCTTGTTTGAAAAGCATACGCCCAAGATAACCTTTCATTACCACCTCATTGCCTGGACCATACTGTGATAGCCAGTCAACAAGATTCATGTCTGACTTGAAGAAATCAGTATTGTCAAGTGGAAGATATGCTGTTGTAATGGTAACGCCCCATTTATATGTGCCTGCATCTGCCTCACGATTGCCGTTTATAATTTCAAAGAGTGCTGTCATAGCCTTTGGGTTATGGCTGAGGAACACTGTTTTCTGACCTTTCTCTATATTGAAACTAACATTGTCGAAGAGTACTGTTCCGTCAGCATCCACTGCCTTGAGTCCTTCTACCTCAAGAATCTGATTGCCTGGCTCACGCTCCATTTGGAATATGATACCTGGGTACTTGCGACTTGATGGACGAATCTCTTCGACATTGAGTTTCTCAAGCATTTTCTTTCGGCTTGTAGTCTGTTTGCTTTTTGCAACATTGGCAGAGAATCTGCGTATGAATTCCTCCAACTGTTTACGTTTTTCCTCTGCTTTAAGCTTCTGGTTCTGTGCCTGACGCAATGCCAATTGCGAACTCTCATACCAGAAAGAATAATTGCCCGAAAATACCGTAACCTTGCCAAAGTCAATATCAACAGTCTGCGTACTTACTGCATCAAGGAAGTGGCGGTCGTGAGAAACAACAAGCACGGTCTGCTCAACATTGCTCAAATATTCCTCAAGCCATTGTACGGTATCGAGGTCAAGGTCATTGGTAGGCTCATCAAGCAGCAGATTGTCTGGGTGTCCAAACAATGCCTTGGCAAGCATGACACGGACTTTCTCGTTGTTGGAGAGCTCGCTCATCAACTTATAATGATTACTCTCAGACACTCCAAGATTCTGGAGAAGCTGTGCTGCCTCGCTTTCAGCCTCCCATCCGTTCATCTCAGCAAACTTAAGCTCAAGGTCAGCAGCTCTGTTGCCATCCTCTTCCGTCATCTCCTCCTTGGAATAAAGAGCCTCACGTTCTTTCATATTCTTCCATAATGGCTCGTGACCCATGAGTACGGTGTCCAACACACTATACTCGTCAAACTTGAAGTGATCCTGATCAAGTACAGAAAGACGCTCGCCCGGTCCAAGTTCTACATATCCCTTATTGGCTTCAAGTTCTCCACTGATAGCTTTGAGCAATGTAGATTTACCTGCTCCGTTTGCTCCAATTATACCATATATATTACCGGGCGTAAACTTGATGTTCACATCCTTATACAACACACGTTTTCCAAATTGAATGGCAAGGTTTGTTACTGTTATCATCTTTATACTTATATAATTATTATCTTTACTTAAGTCTCGCATGTCAACGACATGCTGTAAGTTTACAAGTTGAAGCCTCTCCCCCGTCCCATCCCCAAAAGAGAGGTGAGGTAGTAACCATAAGAGGTAATAACTTGTTGACTTGTCAACTAAAGAAACAACTTGTTGACTTGTCAACTTGTTAACTTTTAGCAAGTTTTCAACTTGCGAAACTTGATTTTTTATTATCCGGCAGTGCCCAAATATTGGTTTTCGACTTCCTAAAGTTCAGCAATTCATTTAAGTCCTGCAATATAAAACTGCATACGCACAATGGGTTGTCGAGTTTTCTACTCCTCCAACGACTTTAGTCTTGCTATATATTTCCCAAGAATATCGAACTCTAAATTAACGACAGTGCCAACATTTATGTCGGCAAAGTTTGTGTTTTCTCTCGTATATGGGATAATGGCAACTCTGAAGGAATCTTTTTCAGGCTCGCACACTGTAAGCGAGACACCATTGACGGTCACAGAGCCTTTGTCAACGGTGAAATATCCCCTTGTTGCCATTTTGGCATCATAATCATATTTAAATGTGAAATAAGTGGAACCGTCCGCATCTTCCATGCCCGTGCATACTGCTGTGGTGTCAACGTGTCCCTGAACAATATGCCCATCAAGTCTGCCGTTCATAATCATCGAACGCTCCACATTAACACGGTCACCAAGTTTCAACAGTCCTAAATTAGACCTGTCGAGGGTTTCCTTCATTGCAGTTACCGTGTATGCCCCATCGCTTATGTCCACGACTGTCAGACAAACTCCATTATGGGCTACGCTCTGGTCTATGGACAGTTCGTCAACGAACGAGCATTTGAATCTGAAATCAATATTTTCCTTATCTTTTGTGATGCCGACAAGAGTTGCCATCTCTTCTACTATTCCCGAAAACATAGTCTATATCGTTAAAATTCTAAAATACCTCTTTTTAAATCAAGTTTCGCATGTCTTCGACATGATGTCAGTTGACGAGTTGACAAGGAGTTCCCTTAAGCTTGCGAAAAAACAAGTTGCTACTCTTCTTGCTTGAATTTGTAAATGACCAGAACAACTAATAACTTGTTGACTTGTCAACTTAGAGCAAGTTTTAACTTGCGAAAACTTGATTTTTTAATTATATGCAAAGAAAAAAGACCGCACCGGTGATGTGATGAAAACTCCGTATATATATGATTTGAGATTTCCGTCCCTTTGTAATCCACCGGCTTTGCAGCTTAGTCCACTTGGGATTTATATGGCCCGCCATTGGAAACGGAAAAGTACTCGGTTTTCTTATTTAAATTGATGAGTATCCCAGTCTAACCGATACGGTCTGTGTTAATAATTTCTCTGCAAAGGTAAGACTTTAATTTGACAAATACAAATATTCTCTACAAGAATTGATTTTCATCATACAAGTTTCGCCAAGTTAAAACTTGCTCTAAGTTGACAAGTCAACAAGTTGCTACTCTTATAGCTTGAGTTTGACAACAATTAGAAAAACTAATAACTTGTCAACTCGTCAACTTGTTAACAGACAGCATGTCAGAGACATGCGAAACTGATGTTCACCATATATTATTACGCCCGAGCAAGGAACGTAAAGTGAAATAAAGCCATTCCTGAATTCTGAACAATCTCCATGACGACATGTGAATATATCCAAATTTCCAACTATATTTTGCAGGCAGAACACTCATGTCAATATTATCCCATACTCTTTTAAGTTCTGACATGCCGAAAGTGCGCTCTACATCCGTCAGATTTTTTCCACAGCAATGATAGAACATATACACATCTATCAAGTTAAGCCATCTCACCTCCTCGTATTCTGCGAGCAAATGCTTGTCAATACCCATGCATATCATCTGCCTTTTCATGCTCTCGTTAGCCTTTAAGTAATCAAATCTCCTTACACTAACTTTGCGAGTTGAGGATAGTGCATGTTGTCTGTAATAATACTTGCCTTTACAGCACCTTACATAGCGTGATGCAAGATAATGTATTCTTGTAGTATTGTCATCACTGTAAAGCCGGCATGTCTCATCGTACGGATAGTCTCTGTGTATTGAAGTCCTCACCATATATAGTCCATGCAGTTTCCATGTAAGACTCAACCGAAATGCCTCACGTCCCTCCATTCTTTCGAAAGATGGTAACGGATAAACTGTCTCATGTCCTGGATATGACATAACGACCTCAAAGAGAACACAGTCTGTTTCCTCTCCTTTGGAGAATTCCTCCACAGCCAGGGCAATGCTGTCTGGAGCGAACCAATCATCTGCATCCAACATGCAAATCAGGTCACCATCTGCAACCTTCAATCCTTCATTGCGTGCATGTGCCTGCCCCATGTTGACAGGCAGGCTTATTACTGTCACCCTGTTATCTTTTGAGGCATACTCACGTAGTATGTCAAGAGAATTGTCCGTTGAGCCATCATCAATGCATATCACCTGAATGTTGCGATATGTCTGCTTAAGAACAGAGTCAAGGCATTCGGAAAGGAACTCCGAGGCATTGTAAACGGCTATCAATATGCTTACTTTACTCATTTCCTTAAGAATTTAGAAGCGTAACGCTCTTTAAGCTTGTTCCAAAGTGAAGTTTTACTTCTTAGAATACTGAGAGAAGACGATAGGCTTACAATAAACAGCATTGTGCCAACACCCCAATATATAAGAGGGGAATTGAAGATTGTCACTGCATAGGCAAGACAGCCTACGGGAATGTGTATCATCATATACATCAGGACATTTGACGACATTCTATATCCATATTTGAAATACGAGTAGGCATATACCAGAATAACGTTCAGAATGGAGGTGACAGTCACTGCTACTCCCATGCCAAACAGCTTCCACTGAGAGAATCCGAGGTATGCCATGATAACAAGCATTATGTCATAAATGGCTTCGAGAAATAGGTAAGAGCGAGAATCGCCCTTTGCAAGAGTGACGTACTCTATAGGCAAAGTAAGCGCACGCGCATATAGCGCAAGTGTCATTACTTGTATCATGCCAAGTGCCGGCATAAACATACCACTGTATAAAAGTGGGAGCAATATTGGCAATGATATCATGAAGGCTACAAGCATAGGGGAAATAAGGAGCAATGTAACCTCAACCTGCCTGTTGACAGTCTCATTTAGCTTTAAAACACTGTCGCCAACAGCTGACAGCCTTGGAAAATAGTCTGACTCCATTGCAGAAAAGACAAGTCCTGCATAAGTCATTGTCATCATGTAACCTGCATTGTACAGTCCAACGTCGGATGTTGAACCGACAATGTTTAGGAATGTCCTTATCACGAATTCAGCACCAGACCCAAGAATGCCAGCCATGACGAATGCCACTCCAAGACGCACCATTCCAGCACCCTCTTTCAATAGAATCCTGTCATAAGAGAAACTCAGTGGATAAAAGCGTAAGGAATAATAAAGCGTTATAACCATCTGTACAAGGGCAAGTAGCAGAAGCGTGGGTACTATCGCAGACATACCAAACAGATAATACAGTGGGACACTGACAAGAAAGGCTCCCATGACATTAAGTACGGAGGCGAAAGCCAGTCCCGAGAGATGCCGCGTACCTTTGAGTATTGCAGACTCGCCACCGGTAACAGCAATAAATGCCACTACGGGCGACAGACATACGTAATGTATTGTCAGTCCCCCATAAGAGAATGTCAGCTTACTTAACAATGGACTTAGCATCAGCATCAGCAACATACCCAACACTGCTACTATCAAACTCCAGAATCTTACAATACAAATTGTATGATTCAACCTTGAACTGTCATCCGAGTCGTATGCCTCTGAGATGTTCTTGACCGCACTCATCGATATCCCAAGATTGGTGGAATCGCTCACGAGTTTCACCGTAGAATTGAACAATGAAATAAGTCCCATTCCATCCGGTCCCAAAAGCAGGGCTACGAGTTTGTTGCGCACAATGCTTACAAGTATGTTCAGTCCTTGTATGCCACCGAACAATCCTGTATATTTAATGACATGCGAATAGCTGTCTGAACCTTTCGTTTTTTTCATTATTATTCAAACGTAATTTAAAAGTTTTTATTACTTTTGCAAACGATAAAAACAACAAATTCAAGTTTCGCAAGTTAAAAACTTGCTCAAGTTAACAAGTTGAAGCCTCACCCATGGCATCTCAATAAGGTTTGAAGGGTTTGAAGGGTTATTTAACCCTATACCTCAAGACCGAAACCTAAAGGTAATAACTTGTTTACTTGTCAGCTTGTTTACTTGTCAACTAAAGTAATATAATAATGAGGCTTTCTGTCATAATACCCGTTCATAATGTCTGCAAAACCCTAAGGGAATGTGTCGATAGTGTAAGAATGCAGGGATATAGCGACATGGAGGTGATACTTGTTGACGATGGCTCTACAGATGACAGTGGCAGACTATGCGACATCATAGCCAGCACATGGGCACAGGTGAGCGTTATTCACAAAAAGAATGGCGGACTAAGCGATGCACGCAATGCTGGTCTTGACAAGGCAAGAGGGGAATACGTTACGTTCATCGACTCTGATGACATGATGGGGAAAGACACCATCGTGACCCTTATGGACATTATTGACCGCCATCCTGACTACGACATGCTGGAATATCCCGTCTGCAGACATTACGGCACAAATCATCAGCAGATATGTTCTTTCGGAGAAAACGAATTTACCGACATAAAGGAATATTGGAACAAGACAAAGGGATTCTCCCACACATACGCATGTAACAAATTCTACAAGAGAGAGTCGTTCGATGAAATACGCTTTCCAAAAGGATTTGTTTTTGAAGACGCATGGACCATTCCGAGAATTCTCGAGAAATGCAGTGTAGTTGCTACTTGCGAAAAAGGTTTATATCTATACACCGACAATCCAAAAGGCATAACAGCAAAAGCGTCAGGTGCAGATTTGGAGATGTTGCTCGATGCACACCTCACAACAATGGACAAGCCATGGGCAAATGGAAACGATGAGTTTTACATGCATGTTGTCAACATACAGATGGATGTATTCGAAATGACAGGGAAGCCTCCAAAGTTAAAGACAAGAAGGATATGGGATTTCAAGAATCTCAACATTAAATTATCCATAAAGGCTATTATATTGAACTTACTTGGAATCAGACTTTTATGCAAAACAAACAAATATTTACACAAAGTGATGGGCACCCGCTCATAAGCTTTATAATTCCATATTATAATTTGCCGAAACAGATGCTTAAAGAGTGTCTGGAAAGCATCCTCGCACTAACATTAAACAACAAGGAGAAAGAGATTATCGTAGTGGATGACGGTTCAACAGAAAGCGCATTGGAAACGGTAAGACAGATTGACGACAGAATCATCTACCTAAGACAGCCAAACGGAGGACTAAGCGAGGCAAGAAACACAGGCATGAGACTTGCTAAGGGCAAGTACATACAGTTTGTTGATGGTGACGACAGGCTGCTGACCTCTCCATACAACCACTGCCTCGACTTGATTAGGTTCAAGGCACCAGACATGGTTGTCTTTGACTTTATCAACAACGACATGACACATGCCACTTACAGGCAATATGACACAGTAAACGGAGCCTATTTAATGAGACACCATAACATTAAGGCTTCCGCCTGCACATATATATTCAGGAAAGAGGTGGCAGGAGAACTCTCTTTCACGCACGGCATATACCACGAGGACGAAGAGTTCACTCCCCTGCTGTTGCTTAGATGCGAGAAAGTGATTATGACAGATGTAAAGGCATACTACTACAGGCAGCGTGAGCAGTCTATAATGAATAGCAGAAATAGGAAGACACTGATAAAACGACTCAACGATTTCAAGTGGATTATACAAAAACTGCACACTCTATGCGACTCTTTGCCAGCTGAGGAGAAGGCTGCCCTGCAGAGAAGAGTAGCGCAACTCACCATGGACTATCTTTACAATATAATGACACTGACACAAAGCAGGACTCACCTTGAAAAGGAAATAGCACACTTGGAAAAGATAGGATTATATCCACTACCTATAAAAAATTATACTAAGAAATACGAACTGTTCAGCAAACTGTCGGCAAGCAAGAGAGGACTGTCTCTGCTCTTCACAATATGCTTGCTACACAAGCGAAAAAAACAATTTCACTAAAGTTTCGCAAGTTAAAAATTTGCTCAAAGTTGACAAGTTGACAAGTTATTACCTTTAGGTTTCAGGTATTGAGGTGTCGGGGGAAATAACCTTTCAAACCCTTCAAACCTTATTGAGATGCCATGGGTGAAGCTTCAACTTTCAACATTCAACTTTCAACATCTAATGAAAATACTGCTTTTAGGGGAATACAGCAATGTGCACAACACACTTGCAAAAGGATTGAGGGCATTGGGACACCATGTAACCGTCGCTTCAAACGGTGACTACTGGAAAAACTATCCAAGAGACATAGACTTGGCTCGGCGTTGTGGACGAGTCGGAGGAATGGCTCTTTATGCCAAAATCCTGAAATACCTGCCACGTATGAGGGGATATGACGTGGTTCAGCTCATCAATCCCTTGTTCATAGACCTCTCGGCAAAACGATTGTTCCATATATATAATTATATCAGGAAGCATAACAGGAAAATGGTTATGGGGGGATTCGGAATGGATTACTACTGGGTTAGCACATGTTTGAACGACAAGCCGTTAAGATACAGTGATTTCAACATAGGAGAACACGAAAGGAACAACAAAGATGCCATAAAGGAAATTAAAGACTGGATTGGAACGGACAAGGAAAAGTTGAACAGAATGATAGCTACCGACTGCGATGCCATTGTTACAGGACTCTATGAATACTGGGTTTGTTACAAGCCTGCGTTTCCAGACAAGACATCATTCATTCCTTTCCCAATAGTCACATCAGAGAAGGAAATTAATTGCGACATGCAAGACGCTACGGTCAAAGTCTTCATTGGCATAAGCAAAAACAGAAGCGAATACAAGGGGACCGACATAATGCTGAGAGCTGCCAAGCATATCAAGGAAAAGCATCCGGAAAGGATGGAGCTATACGTGGTTGAGGGTGTTCCCTTCAATGAATATGTCATGCTGATGAACAGTTCTGACATCATAATGGACCAACTATACAGCTATACTCCCGCAATGAATGCCTTGCAAGCAATGTCACAAGGACTAATATGCATGGGAGGAGGAGAGGAAGAAAACTACGAAATCTTAAACGAGAAAGAGTTGCGTCCTATCATAAACGTTCAGCCTACTTACGAAAGTGTATGCAAACAGCTTGAATACATTGTGTTGCACCCAGAACTTATTCCTTCCCTCAAAAAGGATGGCATTGAATACATCAAGAAACACCACGACCACATAAAGGTTGCCAAGAAATACGAAGCCCTTTACAACAAGTTGCTTGACAAGTCGTGATATCTCACAACTCATCAAGCAACAGAATCTGTATTAAGATTAACTTTGCATTTGCTTCTGGGATCTGCCGGGATGGTTGTCTATGTTAAAGTTGGTTAAGACACGGGATTAAAAATAAGGTCACAATACTATTGATTGAATAATTTTTTGTAATTTTGCGCCCGATTAGTCTGTTTGGGGCTCATACAAGTGCAGGCACGATGTTTGCCGCCCCGCAGAGAAAACCGTTATACAATAATAAAATGTACGCAATTGTAGAAATCAACGGTCAGCAGTTCAAAGTCCAGGAAGGCAATAAAATCTATGTAAATCGCCTGGAGTCGGCAGAGGCCGGACAAACTGTTGAATTTGACAAAGTGCTCCTCTTGGACAATGAGGGAGCAATCGCAGTAGGTGCTCCAACAGTAGAGGGAGCAAAAGTAGTAGCTGAAGTGATTAACCCATTAGTCAAAGGCGACAAGGTTATCGTATTCAAGATGAAACGTCGCAAGGACTACCGTAAGAAGAACGGACACCGTTCTCAGTACACTCAGCTTGAAATCAAATCAATAATCGCTTAAATCAGGAGGACAGGAAATGGCACATAAAAAAGGTGTAGGTAGTTCCAAGAACGGACGCGAGTCAGCTTCGCAAAGATTAGGTGTTAAGATCTGGGGCGGTCAGAAATGTATCGCAGGAAACATTATCGTACGTCAGCGTGGTACAAAGCACAACCCAGGCAAGAATGTGGGTATCGGTAAAGATGATACTCTCTATGCTTTGGTTGACGGTACTGTAGAATTCCACAAAGGACGTCGCGACAAGAGTGTTGTCAACGTCATACCTGAGGCTTAACATAGAAATAAAAAAAATAAAACTTATTCCAAACAAACACGCAATCCCACAACTCGCAAGAGGTGTGGGATTGTCGCATATATATGGAATGGTCAGGAAACGGTAATAGTCAAAAATAATCATAACTACCGTGATGTGCAGAGATAAGCTTTGCAAGTGACAGAGATAAGCTTTGCAAGTGGCAGAGATAAGCTTTGCAAGTGACAGAGATAAGCTTTGCAAGTGACAGAGATAAGCTTTGCAAGTAACATCGCAATGCTTTGCTTTATGAAGATATACTTCCTGTGCTGAACAACCATGTAAATTCAACGGCCTCAAAGTTTCATCTTACCCACTAATAGATTCGTTAGGTTTAAGGAGATAAAAAATGCAAATCCCCTTTGGAATGTGTTTCCAAAAGGGGATTTGCATAATTCATATAATTCAAGTGCTGCATGTCTCTTACATGCTGTCAGTTGTTTACCGAGCCACCTACTATGTCAAGCAACTCGTTTGTAATAGCCTGCTGTCTTGACTTGTTGTACTGAAGGTTCAGTTCCCTGAGCAACTCGTCAGCATTGTCTGTAGCTGTTTGCATAGCCACCATGCGGGCAGCGTGCTCCGATGCGTTACTGTCAAGGAGAGCTGTGTAAAGCATCAGGTGCGCAAGTTTAGGAATCAGTTTTGAGAGAACTGTGTTCATGTCAGGCTCTACAATGAAGTTGTCATTAAGAGGCTTGACATCTTCTTTCACGGTCTCCCGCTCTTTCTTGTTCCTTTTCAGGTACTCCTGAGCCTTTTTCGTCACGATGTTAGTGGTTAGGTCTCTCTCATTGTCTTTCTCAAGCTCCGACTGAATGTCAATAGGCAGGAATGTCTTACGAGTAAGGATCTGACTTCCCGCACTCTTGAAATGATGATAAATCATCTCCACCCTGTCAAGGTTGCCATCGAGGAACTCCTTGCCTATCTCTCGTGCCAAATCTATGCATCCTCCAACGTTAGGCTTGTCTGCAAGAGTATTGAAGTCGCCTGCAGACTTATATCCCAAGCGTGCAACCTTCTCTGCCACTTTCCTTCCTATTGGATAGACAACAATATTCTCCTTACCCAGATGGGCATACTCCTGTATCACCTGCATCATCATCTTAATGACGTTGGTGTTGAAGCCACCACACAGACTGCTGTTAGAGCTAAACACAATGAGTGCGACACGCTTCACCTCCCGTTCCTTTGAGAAGACATTGCGCGCATCAGCCTCAGATGCCAAGAATGTCTTGAGTATATGCTCCAGCATATTCTCATAAGGCAGCATGTTCTCAATCTCCACCTGTGCGTGATGAAGTTTAGAAGACGCCACCATCTTCATTGCACTTGTTATCTTGCGCGTACTGTTGACACTGGCTATACGCCCTTTAATTTCCTTTAGTGACGGCATATCGGTAATTGTTATTTATACTGTCCCGCTATATCAGCCATAACATCCTCAATGGTCTTCGTAGCCGTATCATCAATCTTACCACTGCCTAACAGGGCAATGACATCGGCATGCGAGGTGCGCATTTTTTCGAGGAATGTGTCCTGGCACTCCCTTATACTCTCTACTGGCACGCTATGCATAAGTCCGTGTACTCCACAGTAGAGAATAGCAATCTGCTCGCCAACAGGCATAGGACTGTATTGAGGTTGGATAAGAAGCTGGTTGTTCTTTCTACCTCTATCAAGAGTCATAGCCGTTACGGCATCCATGTCACTTGAGAATTTCGAGAATGCCTCAAGTTCCCTATACTGCGCCTGGTCTATCTTCAGTGTTCCAGCCACCTTCTTCATACTCTTTATCTGTGCTGAACCACCCACACGGGATACGGAAATACCAACATTAATGGCAGGACGGAAACCCTGATTGAACAAATCTGACTCAAGATATATCTGTCCATCGGTTATGGAAATAACGTTTGTAGGGATATAAGCTGATACGTCTCCTGCCTGTGTTTCAATAATAGGCAGAGCAGTAAGAGAACCACCACCCTTGACATGTCCTTTCATGCACTGTGGCAAGTCATTCATCTGTTCAGCCACTTCCTGCTGGTCGTTTATTCTCGCAGCCCTTTCAAGAAGTCTTGAGTGGAGATAGAAGACATCACCGGGATAAGCCTCACGTCCTGAAGGACGCTTCAATATAAGCGACACCTCACGGTAAGCCACAGCCTGTTTTGACAAGTCGTCATACACTACGAGTGCAGAATGTCCTCTGTCGCGGAAATACTCACCTATGGCTGCTCCGGCAAAAGGTGCATAGTACTGCATGGCAGCAGGGTCAGCAGCTGTAGCAGCCACAATGATTGTATATGGCAATGCTCCATGTTCCTTCAGGTTTGCCACAAGAGCGGCAACTGTTGATGCCTTCTGTCCTATAGCTACATAAATACAATAGACAGGTTTTCCAGCCTCGTAGAAACTCTTCTGATTGATAATGGTATCGACAGCTATGGCAGTCTTTCCTGTCTGACGGTCGCCAATTATAAGTTCACGCTGGCCTCTTCCAATAGGAATCATGGAATCGACTGCTTTCAGACCTGTCTGTAGAGGTTCTTTCACCGGCTGTCTGTAGATTACACCCGGAGCTTTTCTGTCGAGAGGCATCTCAAAAGAGTCGGACAGGTCGATTTCACCTTTTCCATCGATAGCCTGTCCCAGCGGATTGATGACACGTCCCAGCATGTTGTCGTTGACACGAATGCTTGCAATGCGCTTTGTACGTTTAACTGTCATACCTTCCTTGACTCCTGATGTGGAACCAAGTAACACGCATCCGACGTTGTCTTCCTCGAGGTTCATCACGATAGCCATGGTGCCATCCTCGAACTCCAA
This sequence comes from uncultured Prevotella sp., assembly GCA_945875635.1. Lineage (GTDB taxonomy): Bacteria > Bacteroidota > Bacteroidia > Bacteroidales > Bacteroidaceae > Prevotella. The sequence continues at coordinate 6,507 of CAMCLD010000009.1, read as the reverse complement.
AAGTTCGTTGGCCTCAGCGTTGCGCAATCCGTATATTCTGACTACGCCGTCACTAACTTGCAACACTGTACCAACCTCGTCGAACCCAGCATTGTCGCTGATACCTCTCAGTTTCTTTAAGAGCACAGAAGACACCTCGCTTGGTTTAATTTTATCTGACATAATAGTTTTTATTAATATTCAAGTATGGCAAGTTCATCAGACTCGCCCTTTGTCAACAGATTATCACTTGCTCAAGCTATGAGCGACGGCAGCAAGTCGGGACTTGACACTCATATCCATTCTATAGGTGTCATACTCCAAGATGAAACCACCAATGATATCTGGTTCCACTTTCGACTCAAATACCACCTTGCCGTTTGTCTTGCTTTCCACAAGTTGCCTAAGCCTTTTCTCCGTCTCCACAGCAAGAGGAGAGGCTGTTAGAAGTTTTGCCTCAATCAGGTTATTCCGCTTCCTATACAGCGTCAGATATGAGTTTGATACAAGTTGTATGATACTCTCCCTGCCTTCCTGGAGCATCAGTTCCAGGAATCGCAGCGTCAGTGGGGAAGGTTCCCCACCCGTTGCCGCACATAGCAGTTCCTGCTTGCTGTCTTTGGAAAGCATGGGATTATCTATGGTAAACCTGAGCTCAGGCACCTTGATATAGCTTTCCGAAAGTGTCTGCATATCTGCATACACCCTGTCAGAAAGTTCCTCTTCAACAGAAGCCTTCAGCAAAGCCCTTGCGTATCTTACCGATATTAATCCTAAATCCATATCATTGAATGTTTATTTTGAAGTAACCTCATCAAGTATTCGGTCAATATATTCCATTTGCGCCTTGTCATCTCCAAGTTTATCCTTGAGGATTCTCTCGGATATCTCGATGCTCAGCTCAGCCACCTGCCTACGGATATCGCTAATAGCAGCCTGTTTCTGAGACTCAATCTCAGCCTTGGCGTCTTCTATAAGCCTTGCACCCTCGACACGTGCCTTTTCCTGTGCCTTCTCGATGATGGCATCGCGCGTGGCAGTAGCCTCCTTGATGATGGCAGCTTGTTTCTCGCGTGCCTCCTGAAGTATGGATTCACCTTCATCCTTTATATGCTCAAGCCTCTCAGCAGCTTCCTTAGCCTTGCGAAGGTTATCATTAATGAAACGGTTCCTGCTGTCAACCATGTTGAGAATTGCAGGGAAGCCATATTTCGCAAGAACAAGGAACACCACAACAAACGCTAAGAGCATCCAGAACAAAAGTCCTAAATCAGGCGTTAGTATTGATGGCAGATTCTCCATTTGTATGAATTCATTTAGTTGACAGGTAATTCAGCTGACGAGTGGACAAGGATATGTTCGTTCACTTGTCACTATCCACGGTCAATTCAATTACGCCAACATATTACTATTCACTCGTCAACTCGTCAACAAAAACATCAACTCGTCAACTTGTCAACTCTAACTCTATTTAATAAGGAATGCACAAGCTGCTATGGCGAAGAGTGCGCAACCTTCAACGAAAGCTGACGTAAGAATCATGTTTGTCTGTATCTTACCTGTTGCCTCTGGCTGGCGTGCAATAGCATCCATAGCGCTACCGCCAATCTTACCAATACCCAAACCAGCACCAATAGTTGCAATACCTGCTCCCAAACCGCAGCCCAGCTGTGCCAGACCCTCGGCTAAAATTGTTGAAATAATCATAATTCTATAATGTTAAATTGTTAATATTTAAATTGTAAATAATCTCTTTCTTTTAATTGTCGAGTCATCTAATGATGTTCCTTGTGAGCCAGCCCTATAAATACTGCACTCAACATTGTAAAGACATAAGCCTGTACAAAAGCTACTAACACCTCAAGACAATTCATGAACAGCAGCATCAGAATGCTGAAGGCATTGAGACCAAGACCATAGCCCACACCCATTGACCATCCAAGGAATATAACGCAAGTGAAACTAAGTATCACGGCATGTCCTGCCATCATGTTGGCAAAAAGACGAATCATCAAGGCAAACGGTTTTGTGAACACGCCAAACAGCTCTATCACAGGCATTACTGGCACGGGATAAGCCTTTAGGAAAAGTGGTACTTCCGGCCAGAATATTTCCTTCCAGTACTCTTTGTTGCCAAATAGATTGATGGCAAGCATGGTGCAAACGGCAAGGAACAATGTAATGTTGATGTTACCTGTCACATTGGCACCACCTGGAAATATAGGTATAAGACCTATCATGTTTGTAGTAAGAATGAAGAAGAATACAGTAAGAAGGTATGGTGCATACTTCTTGTATTGTCCCTCACCAACTGATGGTCGTATAAGGTCATCGTGGATTGTAACCACAAGCATTTCCATGAAACCCACAAAGCCACCAGGAGCTTCGCTTCTCTCATCTCTTTTCCTGTACCAACGAGCACAAGACAGGAATATCGTTATCATTACAATGACAACTATCCATATCTGTGTCACAGCCTTGGTAATACTCAAATCAAGAGGTCTGGCAATTGTTCCATCAGCCATTTTCTCATATATCTTGCCATGGTGGGCAGCATCAAAGAAGAAAGGCTCTGGAAGACTGTGTGCAGTACCCACAAACCATTCGCCCGTCTGAGAACTGCGTACGATGACAGGCAGTGGAATGCTTAGATGTTTTCCCTCATAGCTTGCAATATGCCATTCGTAGGAGTCAGCAAGGTGCTCAAGCACAATCTCTGGTATGTCCAGTTCGCTTGAATCTCCATTGTTGGTTGCCATCAACTTTCCCGGTATGATAGTCATCAGCGTCAGGAGAACAGCAGTTATAATATTACTTATCTTGCTCATTTTCGTCAATGTTATTGTCATTGTCCAAGTTATTATTATTGCTCTTGTTGTCATTGGCATCAATCTCAGCACTTTTCTTTAAAAGTAAGAGGAAGAAGAGAGAATGATGGACCAATGTCACGAGATAGAAAAGCAGTATCAGAAGGATGTACGTCCGGAAGTCTTCCTTATCTACTATCAGGTATGATACCAATGCTACGAACGCTGCAATTATCATCCGGTACAATGACATGGAAGAATAGAAAGTTGGTAGGCTTTCAGGTGATTTCTTTGCCACCCATCGCCACACAAAGGCTTCTGTCAACACCAGCAATATTGCCATGCCAGTTCCTACTAATGTTGGCTTCGTCAAATCAATATCCACTAACATAGCAATGGCAGTGAATAACAATATAGAAGGAATGGCAGTGATTAGGTATCGCCTGAATGTCATTTCTGGATTTCTATAATCTTCCATAATCACAACTCAACGCAAAGACTTACATTATTATTCTGTACCTCAGCGAAACCACCAGAGATACCTATCTCCATGCGACCCTCATTTGTGTCGTACACGACCTTTCCTGGGTCGAGCGACGAGATTAGAGGAGCGTGGTTTGGAAGAACCTGAAATTCTCCCATGGTACCTGGTACTGTAACACTTTCAACTTCTCCCACAAAGACAATTCTTTCGGGGGATATAATCCTCAGCGTAAGACTCATATCTGCAATAATTATTTAAGTTTCGCATATACTCAACTTATGGAGTTATAAGAAGTTATAGGAAGTTATTATGAGGAGTTATGATAAGTCATTACCTTTTCAGGGGGTGGAACATTTGGCTCCTTTTAACTCCCTATCATAACTTACTTCTAACTCCTTAACCATTTATCTCATTTTATCTTCATTCATCTCCGTTTTGCTACTTGCTAAAGCTGAGTAATTATCATTAGTGTTTAACCCTTGGCTGCCTCAATGAGTTTCTTACCTTTAGCTATGGCATCGTCTATCGTTCCGACATTGAGGAAAGCCTGTTCTGGAAGGTCATCTACCTCTCCATCAAGTATGGCATTAAAGCCTCTTATAGTCTCCTCAATCGGCACCATCACACCAGGCAGACCTGTAAACTGTTCTGCCACAGTAAATGGCTGAGATAGGAAACGCTGAACACGACGTGCCCTATTAACGGTTAGTTTGTCTTCATCTGACAGCTCGTCCATACCAAGTATGGCTATAATATCCTGCAATTCCTTGTATCTCTGAAGTATCTCTTTCACTCTTTGGGCGCACTCATAATGAGCCTTGCCAACGATGAGAGGGTCAAGAATTCGAGATGTAGAGCCGAGTGGGTCAACAGCAGGATAAATGCCCAACTCAGTAATCTTACGAGAGAGTTCTGTCGTTGCGTCAAGATGGGTAAACGTAGTTGCAGGAGCAGGGTCGGTAAGGTCATCAGCCGGCACATATACTGCCTGTACAGAAGTGATGGAACCTTTCTTTGTAGATGTAATTCGTTCCTGCATAGCACCCATTTCAGATGCCAGTGTTGGCTGATATCCAACGGCTGATGGCATACGTCCTAACAACGCCGAAACCTCTGAGCCAGCTTGTGTGAAACGGAAAATGTTGTCTATGAAGAATAGTATATCTGCTGCCTCTCCGTCTTTTCCTCCATTATCACGGAACTCCTCAGCAACGGTTAGTCCTGACAGTGCTACTGAAGCACGTGCTCCAGGTGGCTCATTCATCTGTCCATAGACAAGTGTTGCCTGAGACTTTTTCATCTCTTCAGGGTCAACAAGTGAGAGGTCCCATTTACCTTCAGCCATTGCCTCTTTAAACTTATCACCATACCTGACGACACCGCTCTCTATCATCTCACGAATCAGGTCATTTCCTTCACGTGTACGCTCGCCCACTCCAGCAAATACTGAATAGCCGTTGTGTCCTTTCGCAATATTGTTGATAAGCTCCATAATGAGCACCGTCTTTCCTACTCCAGCTCCACCGAAGAGTCCAATCTTTCCACCTTTCATATAAGGCTCAAGAAGGTCTATCACCTTGATTCCAGTGGCAAGCATTTCTTTTTTAGTAGATAGTTCCTCAAACTTCGGAGCCTCTCTGTGGATAGGGTATGCACCTTTCATGTCAAGTTTAGCCATGCCGTCAATAGGCTGTCCAATTACGTTGAGCATGCGTCCTTTTATCTGGTCGCCGGCAGGCATCATGATTGGAGTTCCTGCAGGCACAGCCTCAAGACCTCTCTGTAAACCATCAGTGTTGTCCATAGCCACGCAACGTACCGTATCCTCTCCAATATGCTGCTGTACCTCAATGATAAGGTCAGAGCCATCAGGGCGTTTTACATGCAACGCTTCGTAGATTTTTGGCAACACCTTCTCAGCGTCCTGTCCCTTGGTATCGAAATATACATCAATGACCGGACCGATTATCTGGGATATGTGTCCTGTTATTTGTGACATAAGATTTTGATTTATAGAAATATATTGTTTAATTAAATGCTTAGTTCATCAAGTACCTTGATTAGTTTCCTGTCAAACGGCTTGTCACTTCGAACAGCCTCACTCAACGGTACATATACAACCTCGTTGTTTCTCACGCCAACCATGATGTTTCTCTGTCCTTGTATAATAGCCTCTATGGCACCAACACCTGTGCGACTTGCCAGAATTCTATCGCGTGCCGTAGGGCGACCACCTCTCTGCAAATGTCCAAGTATGGACACCCTTACGTCATAGTCTGGGAATTCGTTCTTAACACGGTCGGCATAATATAACGCACCACATTTAGGACTCTCAGAGACGATAACAATACAACTTTTCTTTGATTTTCGTATTCCTCTTTCCATGAACCTTGCCAACTGGTCAACATCTGTAGAGTCCTCAGGGATAATTGCTGCTTCTGCACCAGATGCAATGGCACTATTCTGTGCAAGGAATCCTGCGTCTCGTCCCATCACCTCAATGAAGAAAATACGCTCATGGCTCTGTGCCGTATCCCTTATTCTGTCAACACACTCCACAATGGTATTCATGGTAGTGTCATAGCCTATTGTATTGTCAGTGCCGTAAAGGTCATTGTCAATCGTTCCAGGCAATCCAATGCAACAAACGTCGTGTTCCTGGGCAAAGAGACGGGCTCCTGTCAACGAACCATTACCACCTATGACAACGAGTGCGTCTATCTCCTCCTTCTTTAGGTTCTCATAAGCTTTCTTTCGTCCTTCTTCGGTCATGAATTCCTTAGACCTTGCAGTCTTGAGAATCGTACCGCCAAGACCAATTATTCCACTGACATTCTCGGTCGTAAAGGTTTTAATCTCTCCTGTTACAAGTCCATCATAACCACGATAGATTGCCTTGATATTGAATCCATTGTATATACCTGCCCTTGTTACCGCGCGAATGGCTGCATTCATTCCTGGGGCATCTCCTCCAGAGGTAAGCACACCTATTGTCTTTATCCTTGCCATAGAAATGTTTTATTAAATATATGAATGTATTTACGTTTTTCCTAATATTATGGGCAAAATTAAAGAGTTTTTCCGAAACTTCCAAATAAATAGAGAGTTTTTTGCGCATCAATTAACAGCATTTTGATATATGTGCAAATTTGATGAGCACTGATATCTATACATGCAAGTTGTCAGTCCTCCATGAGCTTGCGGTAGCGGCCTTTCTTTATCTCTCCGTCCGTACCG
>CAMCLD010000008.1 GCA_945875635.1 uncultured Prevotella sp. | reverse complement strand
ATCACAGGGCATAGGTGATGAGAAGGGACATGTTAACTTTGCAGCCAGAAAAAGGGAGATGATATGGAAAATGGAAAGAACAATAAAAAAGTCGGCATTGTCAGACAAGCTGCTAAAAAGAAAAAGAGGATACAAGACTGCATCCTCTTGACGTGCGCCCTTAGGGACTCGAACCCTAGACCCACTGATTAAGAGTCAGTTGCTCTACCAGCTGAGCTAAGGGCGCAATGTTCATTAGTAAATAGCCTTGAAAAAGTGCGCCCTTAGGGACTCGAACCCTAGACCCACTGATTAAGAGTCAGTTGCTCTACCAGCTGAGCTAAGGGCGCCTTTTCTTTAAGCGAGTGCAAAGGTAATATATTTTGATTAAACTGCCAAACATTTCGACCATTATTTTACAAAAATGATATTTTAGCTTGATAATTCCGGATCGCATCCACAATATCAACGAGGAGAACAACGTGAGATAAAAAAAAACATATATAGTTTTTGTACATTTGCTAAAATTATGGTATATTTGCAAAATAATATTCGCTAACCTTTTAAATACATTAATACGACTATGGAATCAAAAGAATACGAGTTTAAAGGATTGACCCTAAACGGCATCATGATGCTTATAATGAACATCATCCTCCAATTAGGTTCTATAGTGCTCGCTGTATTTTACGGAATAGAAGAGATGTATTGCCTAATGACGATATTTATCATACTTGCCGTTGCTGCCCTCTTCGTATGGGGAGGTTTTGTAAGGCTGGAACCTAATGAGGCTCGTGTGATGATGTTTTTCGGCAAGTACCGCGGTACTTTCACCCAGACCGGCTACTATTGGGTGAATCCGTTCATCGATGTCAAGAAAGTGTCACTGCGCGCAAGGAACCTTGACGTCGAGCCAATCAAGGTTAATGACAAGGAAGGCAACCCCATCATGATAGGCGTGATGCTTGTATGGAAGGTAAAGGACACTTACAAGGCTATGTTCGACATTGACTCACAGACTATGGCGCAGAGCGGAGCCAACAAGAACGAAGTCGTTATCGGGCAGACTGTGGCAAGCGTTATGTCGGCATTTGAGAATTTCGTCAAGATACAGAGTGACGCTGCACTCCGCCAGGTAGCAGGTCAGTATGCCTACGACAACAGTGACGACAATGCTGACGAGATAACTCTCAGGGGAGGAGGCGACGAGATTAACAGTGAGCTTGAGGCAAAACTTGACGAACGTCTCGGCATGGCAGGCATAGAGATTGTAGAGGCAAGGATAAACTATCTGGCATATTCTCCAGAGATAGCCGCCGTGATGCTGCGCCGCCAGCAGGCTACAGCCATCATAGCCGCAAGGGAGAAAATAGTGGAAGGTGCCGTATCCATGGTCAAGCTTGCCCTTGACAAGCTGTCAACCGACAAGGTGGTGGCACTCGACGACGAGCACAAGGCGGCAATGGTGAGCAACCTCATGGTTGTCTTATGCAGTGACGACTCAGCACAACCAGTTGTGAACACGGGAGCATAGAATAATATCACTACTATAAAAAAGAAACAAACGACAACATCATTATGGCAACAGTAAAACCATTCAAGGGCATACGTCCGCCCAGAGAACTCGTAGAGAAAGTAGAGAGTCGTCCATACGACGTGCTTGACTCAGAGGAAGCGCGTCAGGAGGCTGGTGACAATGAGATGAGCCTTTATCATATTATTAAACCCGAGATAGACTTCCCCGTTGGCACAAGCGAGTATGACCCGAAAGTATATGACAAGGCTGCGGAGAATTTCCAGAAGTTTCAGGAAAAAGGATGGCTCGTGCAAGACGACAAGGAACAATACTACATCTATGCCCAGACAATGGGAGACAAGACACAATATGGCCTTGTAGTTGGAGCTTACGTGGACGACTATCTCAACGGAGTCATCAAGAAACATGAGCTGACACGTCGTGACAAGGAGGAAGACAGAATGAAGCATGTCAGGATAAACAATGCAAACATAGAACCTGTGTTCTTCGCATATCCGGACAATGAGTGTCTTGACACCTTAATCATGAAATATGCTGCCACACGCCCCGAGTACGACTTCATAGCTCCTGTCGATGGTTTCAGGCATCAGCTTTGGGTCGTGAGCGACGACAAGGATATTGAAACTATAACCCAGGAGTTTGCAAAGATGCCTGCACTGTACATAGCCGACGGGCATCACCGTAGTGCTGCGGCAGCATTGGTTGGAGCAGAGAAGCAGAAACAGAACCCTTCCCACAGGGGAGACGAGGAATACAATTATTTCATGGCAGTATGCTTCCAGGCTTCACAGCTTACCATCCTCGACTACAACAGGGTTGTGAAAGACCTCAACGGCTTGTCCTCGGAAGAATTCCTCAAGGCTCTTGAAGAGAATTTCATCGTTTGCGACAAGGGTACCGACATCTACAAGCCAGCTCAACTGCATGAGTTCTCGCTATATCTCGATTCACATTGGTACAGTCTGACCGCCAAGGAAGGGACGTATGACGACAACGACCCTATCGGCGTACTTGACGTTGACATCTCCTCAAGGCTTATCCTTGACAGGATATTTGGAATAAAAGACCTGAGAAGCGACAAGAGGATTGACTTCGTGGGCGGTCTCAGAGGACTTGGCGAACTGAAACGACGCGTTGACAGTGGCGAGATGAGGGTAGCACTTGCGCTTTATCCAGTCACCATGAGACAGATTATGCAGATTGCTGACAGTGGAAAGATAATGCCACCAAAGGCAACATGGTTTGAGCCTAAACTGCGTTCAGGCCTTGTCATTCACAAGTTGGACTAATGGATGGCGATGGATGAATACAAGACCATAACAAATAAAGTCAGCGAGGGATATTACACCGAGAAAAGGAGTAAGTTCCTCGCTTTCGCACATCATGTCACCAATTCAGACGAGGTAAAGGAAATAGTTGACGCATACAGAAAGAAATACTATGACGCTCGCCACGTTTGCTACGCATACATGCTGGGAGCAGAGAGACTTGAATTCCGTGCCAACGACGACGGAGAGCCAAGCAGTACGGCAGGCAAGCCTATCCTTGGACAGATAAACAGCAATGAACTAACTGACATACTAATCGTGGTGATACGATATTACGGTGGAGTGAACTTGGGTACAGGAGGTCTCATCGTTGCATACAAGACAGCTGCAGCCGAAGCCATAGCGTCAGCCGAAATAGAGACAAGGCAGGTAGAGGAAACCGTAACTTATTCTTTCTCCTATCCCATGATGAACAGTGTCATGCGTGTGGTAAAGGAAATGTCTCCACGCATTGTATCGCAAGACTTTGACAACACATGCACCATAACACTTTCCATCAGAAAGAGCCTTGCCCATGAACTTAGGGAAAGATTGTCAAAGCTATCGTTCTGACATAATAAAACAGAAAAGTAGTATTATAGGACAATAAATGCAAAAAAAACATTGCTTATTAAAAAATTTTTATTAATTTTGCAATGTCAGCTATGACTTAACAGATTATTGCCTTCTGGCACTAATACGATTGAACTATCTGGCAGATACAACTATTTGGCTTTTCGTCTGGTAATGCATACCACGAAGTAGCCTACACCTTTTGACAACCTACTAAAGTCTATATCTAATATGAGAAAAAAACATTATTTGCTTGCCGGGCTTTCAGCCATTTCATTATGTCTGGCTTCATGTATTGACAACGACTATGACCTAAGCAACATCGACACCACATCAAGGCTGCAAGTCAAAGACCTTATTGTTCCCATCAACATCGATGACATAACATTAAGTCAGGTCCTTGACCTGGACGATGACAGCGAAATAGAGGAAGTTGTCCAACCAGACGGTTCTGTAATATATGCCGTGAGGAAAGAAGGAGATTTCAAGTCCGACCCTGTCAACATTGCCTCTTTCACATCTTCAAAACCAACTATCAATCCCATAGTCAGCACACTGGACTTACAAGATCTAAGGAATGCGGCTGCCGTCACAGGGGGATTGACAGCTTATTATGACATATCCTGCGAACCGACACATTTCAAATCCGAAGCGACAAATGTTGACAAGTCTATCGTAGCAATTAAAGAACTTGGGGTAAAAACTGTATTTACCAACAAAATTACGATATCAGGTCTTGACGCATCAACATTGGAACACACACTCGTTGAAGGGCTTGTAATACAGTTCCCAAAAGGACTCAAAGGCACATCAAGCGCAGGAAAATATGATTCTACAACAGGATTACTGACATTCTCAAATGGTGAGACGCTCAAACCTAACACAAAAGGAGAAATGTCTGTCACCCTCAACGTTACCGGCATTGACGCAACACAGAAAAACATCATGTTCAACAGCAATACACATCATTTTGTTTACGAGGACGAGATAAGGGTCTTGGAAGGAAGGGTGAACATCTATGCGGACCGCACACTGCCTGCACGCATCAAATTCCACCTGGCACCATCCATCGACGCCATAAAAGTGGAGCAGTTCTCCGGAAAAATAGAGCATGAAGTAGATAATGTCAACATCAATCCTATAGAAATAAAGAGTCTGCCTGACCTGCTCAGCCAGGAAGGAACATCTATCACCATTGCCAATCCACAGCTATTCCTCTCTCTCAACAATCCTTTGAGAAGCTACATGCCAGCCGGTGAGGTTATGGACTTGGAGTCAAGAATTGAACTCACATCAATACGCAACAACGAAAATGCAAAATACATACTTGACAAACTTACGACCAACAAGGACAACACAAACAATCAGTATGTTCTTTCCCCAAAACAGCCAAGTCATTATGTAGAGGGATATGACAACCCACAATGGGTAGAGTTCGCGACTCTGGGCAATGTGCTTGATGTCAACGGACATGGCATTCCTACAAAGATTGACGTTGACGTCATAGACCCTGTAATAAGAGAAACGGACATAGAGAAGCTACAGCTTGGAAGCGACCTTAGTCCCGTAGAGGGAAAATATACTTTCTATGCGCCTCTGCAACTAAACGATGCTTCCACAATAAAATATTCAGACATCATAGATGGATGGAACGACGAGGACGTGGACAAGATGACTATAAACAAACTGTTTGTAAGATTCGAAGCCACGACGGAGGTGCCTTTTGAAGGAGAGCTTAAGGTACTGCCTGTCGATAAGAGCGGAGATGTAATACAGGGAGTCACCTCAAATACCGTTAACCTTGACAGCAATGCGCAAGGACAGCTGGTAGAAGTGACCATCGATGGTACCATACAGCACCTTGACGGCATCCGTCTCGACGTAAGACTAAAGAATGTTGGAAGCAACACTGCCCTCGCACCAGAAATGAAGATGTTCGTCGAGAATCTCAAGGCAACGGTAACAGGATACTATGAGGATGAATTCTGACATACAGCCTCCCATATCACATTTCCCCAACAAAAAAATGACTATTAGTATGAAAAATATAAAATCAATTATGTCTGTCATGCTCATTGGCATTACAGCAACAGCAACAGCACAAAACCTTAACTCCGGCTATTTCAACGATGGCTACCAGTACCGCCACGACCTCAACCCTGCGTTTGCCAATGAAAAGAACTATGTGGCGATACCGGGATTGGGCAACATCAATGTGGGCATGAACAGCAACATTGCAGTGGACGACATCCTGTACAACGTCAATGGACGGACAGCCCTATTCCTCAACCCCAATGTGAGCACAGAAGAATTCCTGTCTGGAGTAAACGACAAGAACAAGATTACAGAAGACCTGAAAGTGCAGATTCTTGGAGCAGGATTCAAGGCTTTTGGAGGATATAACACAGTAGAATTGAATGCACGCCAAAGTATTGATGCGAATGTACCAGGCACATTGCTGCGGATGGTAAAGGAAGGACTTGAAAACAAGACATACGACATTGAAGGCTTTGACGCCAATGCCAACGCTTATGCAGAATTGGCACTCGGACACAGCAGACAGATAAACAAGAAGCTGCGCATAGGTGCAAAACTGAAGTTGCTCTTTGGCATAGCCAATATCGATGCAAAAATAAACAGGGCACAACTAACCCTTTCAGAAAACGAATGGACAGGCGTCACCAATGCCCAGATAAACACCAGCATCAAGAGCATGGCGTATGAGATAGAGGAAAAGGAAAGAGGACCGGAGGGAGAGACTTCCGTCCACCAATATGTCAGTGGCATAAAGGATGACAAGTGGGGAGTATGCGGCTTTGGTCTTGCTTTCGACCTTGGTGCCGAGTACAAGTTAGACAAGAACTGGACATTCTCTGCTGCTCTCCTCGACCTTGGTTTCATTGGCTACAGCAAGAACTATGTGGCATCAACAAACGGAGACAGGACAATCAACACTACGGAGTACAACTTCAATGTAGATGATGATGCCTCAAACTCTTTCGATAATGAAATGGACCGCCTTACAGAAGGTCTTTCTACCCTATATGAGCTACAGGACAACGGCAATCAGGGAAGCCGCTCCAAAGCTCTTGCAGCGACGATGAACCTTGGCGTGGAATATACTCCTGACTTCTATGACAAGCTGTCATTCGGACTTATGAACAGCACGCGCATGGCAGGAAAATATTCTTGGACTGACTTCCGGCTTTCTGCCAACGTATCACCTTGCAAGGTTTTGTCAGCTACTGCAAACATGGCACTTGGCACTTACGGAGCAAGTTTTGGATGGCTTCTTGACTTGCACACATCAGGCTTCAGCATGTTCCTGGGCATGGACCACACCCTTGGAAAGCTGGCGAAACAGGGTCTGCCGCTGTCTGGAAGAGGAAATGTAAGTGTTGGTATAAACATTCCATTTGGCAAATAATTCGTTGAGAAGTTGACAAGTCGTTTCCTTGAGGTTTGAGAAAAAACTTTAGTACATATTATAAAAATTGTTACTAATACGTTTTTTTGCTAATTTATTGACAGGTGTTACAGAAAGTTTTTGTACTTTTGCGATATACTTAAACCTTAACGATAATATATATGAAAGAGCAATTTATTGTGGGCGAGCGTATTCGCAACGAATGGGTAGCAGCGTTCGAGAAAGCTGCTAAGATATTAAAGTTCTGCCATACCATTGAGGAAGCAAAGAAATATCCCACAAGGGAGGAAGCTGCTGAGGCATTGGCAGACCTGAGAAGCGAGACAGGATATTTCGGTGAGCTACAGGTATTCCTGCTGGAAAATGGTGTAGCATATCTCATGGACGAACGTGATAGCTACCATCCAGTAGGCAAGTAATTCACATTAATGCACCTTTTGACTTTGTCTTCTTCCGTCACGACTCAGCATAGTCAAAGCAAGCTAGGCCTCTGCTCATTTGGCTTAACGAGAACGTCATTATTTAACATGAGTTCGATGAATTCAAGACAATGGTTATTGCAATGCTTTGCAAGTGGCAATGCAATGCTTTGCAAGAGGCAACGCAAAGCTTTGCAAGTGGCAACGCAAAGCTTTGCAAGTGGCAACGCAAAGCTTTGCATGAAAAGCAACATATATTCATAGACATTTAGGCAAAGCTTATACTAAGATAACGTGAGTTCGATGAATTAGATTCGTCGAACTCACGTTATTTACGACCGATACATTTCATTGAGGCTGTGTCATAGAAATCTATTTTGTCGCAGCCTCTTAGCTTGTCATGTCATTCCTGCGGACGAAGGATAGGAAGGGATATGTGGTATCTCACTGCAAGGAACCGGATGGCGCACACCGTCACAAACGCCACTATCACGGAAAGGATGGCATCAATGCCTGCAAGCAGCAATCCACAATATGCCACACCGCCAGCCACACTTGCCATGGCATAAATCTCCTTATGGAAGATGACTGGCACATTGTTCAGCAAGACGTCACGTATGACTCCACCTGCTGCTCCTGTTATGCATCCCATAATGACAGCCACCCAATAGGAGCATCCAAAATCAAGACTCTTCTGTGTTCCGGCAATAGTGAAAAGAGCAAGTCCAAAAGTATCGAAGACGAACCATGTATTCTGAAGCCGTCTCATGAAACGCCCGAACAGTACCACCGTAAGTAGCGCAGCAGCGGTACACAGCACATATAATGGATCTGCCATCCAGAAAGGACGAGTGCCAAGCATTACGTCACGTATGGTGCCGCCACCTATTGCCACGGCAAAGCCACACATATAACCTCCGAACCAGTCGAAACTCTTGGCTGCGGCATGGCGAATGCCAGAGATAGCAAATGCAAAAGTCCCCAATATCTCCACTATCTGCTGAACAAGATGCATTATGCTGATATCGTTATACATGAGTAATTCGATTTTGATTATCAAGTTATAAAGTTTTTAAGAATCTCTCATCTACCCCTAAGGAAACACATTAGCGTGAAGCTACCTCTTCAGATATTCGTAAATCGTTTCTGTCCAGTCAGTCCCATTTTCCGGACAATAGGTATGAAATCCCAGTTTGCCTGCTGCCTTAACGTTATTCAGACCATCGTCAACGAACAGGGATTCACAAGGCATAATGTTCTCTTCCTTGATTATATGGCGGAAGAATATCTCCTCAGGCTTCATGAAACCAAGTTCGAAGCTTCTATACATAGCATCGAAATAATAGCCAACAGGATGTCCATTGCCATCGAAACTGTCACTGTCTGCCCATTCCATCATGTATGGATTGGTGTTTGAGAGCAAAATCAACCTATAGCCTTCAGTTCTCAATCGAAGTAAAGTCTTGAGGTTTCTTTCTGGCAAGCCTCCACAGTAGCCACGCCATGCATATCCGCATTCTTCATGTTTCAGTTCTCTGCCTACTATCTCGCCAAGCCTTATCCTGAATTCTTCAGCTGATATCACGCCCCTTTCCAAATCTCCGAATATACCCGACTGGGTGTATGGGTCCAGTTGCTGTTCCGCATTCAGGAGTCCTATTTCCTTGAAGCGTCTTACCGCTTGGGGCTGGTCTATCGTTATGACGACTCCACCAAAATCAAAAATCAGATTCTTTATCATTGTATGTTTCTAACTTAAATTTCACATATCTCTGACATGCTGCTTGTCAACAATTTGTCAAGGAAACACCTTGAATCTACGAAAAGAACAGGTTGACACTCTTCTTCTTTCATCCGAACAGATTAAGCTTGTTCTTGCGTGCATGGCTGATATCATCAACGTCAGGCTCCGAACTGTTATATTCATTTCTCAATCTTTCATACTCGGTATTGATTTCCGAAATATAAACATCCTTTTCTGTTGAAGACAACAAACGGGCTGCTGCAATAGGATTCTGACTTGCATCCTTCATCCATACTACAGGACCATCGTAAGCTGGTGCTATCTTCAATGCGACATGCTGCATACTTGTTGTGGCACCTCCAATCATGACAGGTATATTCAAGTTGGCTTTCCCCATCTCAGCTACTACATTGACCATTTCAGCGAGACTTGGCGTTATCAGTCCACTCAAACCAACGATGTCCACTTTTTCTTCTATTGCCGTTCTTACTATGTCTTCAGCAGCCACCATCACGCCAAGGTCTATCACCTCATAATTGTTGCATGCCATGATAACCCCAACTATGTTCTTGCCTATGTCATGGACATCGCCCTTCACAGTAGCAATCAATATCTTACCTTTCTTGCTCCCACTGCCTGAGTGTTCTTTCTCAACGAATGGCTTAAGAATCTCCACTGCCTTTTTCATGACTCTGGCAGTCTTGACAACTTGAGGCAGGAACATCTTGCCTGCTCCAAATAGTTCACCAACCTCGTTCATTCCACTCATCAACGGTCCTGAAATGATATCTACGGCATGCGGATAAACACTCAGAGCCTCATGCATGTCCACGTCAAGATAGTCTGGTATTCCTTTCCTCAATTCATAGGAAATACGCTTGTCGAGCGGCATTTCCCTCCAGGTTTCTGTCTGTCCTTGCATGCCCTGGATTTCTCCTTTCACCTCACTGCCATTGAGTATATTGTCAGCAAGACTTATAAGATTATCAGCTGCATCTATACTCTTGTTGAAGATTACATCCTCAATGACTTTCAACTGATTCTTGGGAATGTCGGCATAAGTGATTTTCGCAGAGGGGTTGACGATTCCGAAATCCATGCCCGCCTCCATTGCATGATAAAGGAAAACGGCATGCATAGCCTCACGTATATAATTGTTTCCACGGAAAGAGAAAGAGAGATTGCTGACTCCTCCGCTGACATGTGAACCTTGAAGATTATCTCTTATCCACTTTGTAGCCTTGATAAAATCCACGGCATAATTGTCATGTTCCCTGATGCCTGTGGCTATAGCAAGTATGTTTGGATCAAAAATTATGTCATCAGGATTGAAACCCACTTTGTCAACAAGGATCTTATATGCTCTTTCTGCTATCTCTATACGTCTTTCAAATGATGTAGCCTGCCCTTTTTCGTCAAAACACATCACCACGACAGCAGCTCCGAAACGCCTTATCTCACGTGCATGATTTAGGAAAGACTCCTCTCCTGCTTTTAGTGAAATGGAGTTCACAATACATTTTCCCTGAACGCAACGCAATGCCGAGAGAATAACGTTCCAGTCGGAAGAGTCAATCATTACCGGCACCCTTGCTATGTCTGGCTCCGATGCTATCATATTAAGGAAATGCACCATTTCACTGCTTGCATCCAAGAGTCCATCATCCATGTTGATATCTATGACAAGAGCTCCGTCATCCACTTGTTTGCGTGCAATGGATACTGCCTCTTCATAGTTCTTTTCTTTAATAAGTCTGAGGAATTTCCTGCTACCTGCCACATTGCATCTCTCACCAACATTGACGAATCTGATTTCTGGCGTTATCTCCAGTTGCTCAAGCCCGGCAAGCCTCATGTTTCCCGATTTCGGGGAAGGAACATGCGGACTTGCATCCTTGACAATCTCTGCCAACTTTCTGATGTGACGGTCGGTCGTTCCACAACATCCTCCAACAATATTTACAAGTCCCTCCTTGACAATATCAAGCATTTGGGAAGCCAGTTCTTCCGGACCTACATCATACTGCCCCATGCTGTTAGGAAGTCCCGCATTTGGATAGGCACTGACATATAGATGCGAACATCTTGCCATCTCACGCAGGAAGGGTTTCATCTTGTCTGGTCCGAAAGAGCAGTTTAGGCCCACAGAAAACACAGGATAAGCCGAGATTGTGGCTACGAAGGCTTCTATAGTCTGTCCGCTAAGGGTTCGTCCAGCCATGTCGCTCACTGTCATGCTAATCATTACAGGCAGTTTCTTTCCCACTTTATCCATCTCGGCAAGGGAGGCATCAATAGCTGCCTTAGCATTGAGAGTATCGAAGACCGTCTCTATAAGTATCGCATCCACGCCCCCTTCTATGAGTGCCCCTATCTGTTCACAATAAGCTTCGTAAAGCTCATTATAAGTTATATCCCTCGCTGCGGGATTGGACACGTCAGGTGACATGGAGCATGTCTTGTTTGTCGGCCCGACACTTCCGGCAACAAACCGCTGTCTCCCTTGGGTGGAGTATTCATCGGCAGCTTGTCTGGCAAGACGTGCTCCTGCGAGCGCAATGTCCCTGCTATAGTCTTCTATTCTATAGTCTGCCTGCGATATTCTCTGTGCCGAGAAGGTGTTCGTCTCAATAATGTCAGCTCCAGCCTCAAGGTATTTTCTATGGATATCAAGAATCACATCAGGTCTCGTCAAGCATAGGACGTCGTTGTTGCCTTTAAGCTGGACATTGTGTCCGGCAAACAAATCTCCACGAAAATCATTCTCGTCCAGGCCATACGTCTGAACCATCGTTCCCATAGCTCCATCCAGAAGCAATATTCTGTTCCTGATTTCGTGTTCCAGTTTTATATTCATCTGTTCGTTATCGTATTTCAATCTTCCAATATTAACATCACATAGGTTTCGCATGTCTCCGACATGCTGTCAGGAGTCTCATTGGGTTTTGCTAAAAACTTGAATTGACATCAGTATCTCTTGAACATCCTGTCCATTTCCCTTCTGTCCTCTTTTTCCTTCAGTGTCTGTCGCTTGTCATATTCCCTTTTTCCTTTTGCCAATACTATATCCATCTTTGCCCTTCCTTTGTCGTCGATGAAGACCAAAATGGGCACTATGGTATAGCCAACAGCCTTCGTCGCTTCCTGCAATTTCCGGATTTCCCTCTTGTTCAGCAACAGTTTTCTGTCTCTTTTAGGTTCATGGTTGGAATATGAACCATAGAAATAGCGTGAGATATTCATACCTTTTACCCATATCTCACCATTGTTGATAAAGCAAAAAGTGTCCACAAGAGATGCCTTGCCCATACGGATAGACTTAATTTCCGTTCCTGTAAGTACAAGTCCTGCGGTATATGTATCTACAAAGAAATACTCGAAAGAGGCTTTTTTGTTCTTTATCTGTATAGGACTCTTCTTCCTAAGCTCCTGTTCTGCCTTGTTCATGCTTGTTGTTTTCCTGTTAATTAGTCATTCACTACTTGGGCGAACCTGTCAATATGGTCGTCTATGTACCTTGCCACATCCTCAGTCCACGCCTCCTCGTGCTCTACAAAAGTGTCGTCATACTCGTCAAATTCTGGCATTTGCTCATACAGAGCCATGAACTCATCATCTGTCAGTTCCTGCTCTATCTCCTCATGATATTTACTATAATACTGATGTGCCTTCCTTATCAGTCGTGAAAGTTCCGTCATCCCCCACTCTTTTACAGCTTTGGCAAAAGGATTGCGGAAGATAAAGGCTCCATATCCATTATAGATTAGCTGGAGAAAGCCTCCTTCCATGACTTCCTCATGCAGGATGTCCCATGCCAACAATGTTATCTGGTCGGAATTAAGCTCTGCCATGGTCTCTGCCGTAAGCTCGCCATTGATGGTTTCGTTGATAGCGTCAACAAAGACGGACACGAAGGAGTCCATTCCATTGGATGCCGCCATGCGCAGCGTAGAGTCTTTTATCTGTACTTCTTTCATTGATATCGTATATATAATATTAGTTTGCAGTCGTGAGATGGTATGCAGTTCTGGTTATAGGTCGGCTGATTTAAACGTAAGGTCAAGAAGGACTGAATCAGGATGTGCAGCTGAATGATATACATATCGGAACGAGAATCCTGCTTCCTTATAAATCCTAAGTTGGGTGGCATTAGCCACGGTCGTCCTGAGTATCTCCTTCAACTTTGCCTTATTGGCTTCTATAACCGCAGGATTGTCTGCCTTGCCACTCAATGTATAGTAATAGACGAGTGTCCTGCTGTCCTCATTGAATACCAGACTGTCGGTGCGAGTGTCATCCTTTACCGGAGTGGGACAGTTCTTTCTCGTGAATTCATCAGCCTCCCTTGCTGCCCTCTGCTCCAAACTTTCATGACATGAAGAAAAGGACAATGTCGCCAAAAACATTATGACCAACACTAAAAAATATCTCATACGGTATATATCATTATACGCATCTTGCATGCCAATAGCCACAAGAAGCTAAGTTCAAACAACCAAAAACAGCAGGAAAAAATCCCGCCATCATCATGTAAGCTCAATTTTCAACTGCAAAAATAATAAGTTTTTCTAAATTGTGAGTAAACAATGCCGTAAAATGATGAAAAATGCGTATATTTGCATTTTAAATGACGTGAATAGAGAATGGACCATATAAGAAACTTCTGCATAATAGCACATATAGACCACGGCAAGTCAACCCTTGCCGACAGGCTTCTTGAATATACCAACACTATTCAGATAACCGAAGGTCAGATGCTTGACAACATGGATCTGGAACGAGAAAGGGGTATAACCATAAAGAGCCATGCCATCCAGATGGAATACAAACACGAAGGCGAGACATATATTCTCAATCTCATAGACACACCAGGACATGTAGATTTCTCGTACGAAGTATCAAGGAGCATTGCCGCATGTGAGGGTGCATTGTTGGTCGTTGACGCTACTCAGGGGGTACAGGCGCAGACAATCTCAAATCTTTACATGGCAATAGACCATGACCTTGAGATTATTCCTGTCATAAACAAAATAGACATGCCTAATGCCATGCCTGAGGAGGTGGAAGACGAAATAGTGGAACTCATAGGATGTGACAAGGATGACATAATAAGGGCATCGGGAAAGACTGGAGAAGGTGTAGAAGATATCCTATCAGCAGTTGTGGAAAGAATTCCACATCCTGAGGGCAAGAAGGACAAACCGCTTCAGGCTCTCATATTCGACAGTGTGTTCAACTCTTTCCGTGGCATAATAGCATATTTCAAGATTGAGAATGGAACCATCCACAAAGGTGACAAGGTTAAATTCTTCAATACGGGCATGGAATATGTTGCTGACGAGGTAGGTGTGCTAAAGATGGACATGATTCCCAAGAATGAGCTGTCAACCGGGGAGGTGGGCTATATTATAAGCGGAATAAAAGATGCCAAGGAAGTAAAGGTTGGTGACACCATAACGCACACCATGTGTCCTTGCGACAAAGCCATCGAGGGATTCCAGGAGGTAAAGCCTATGGTCTTTGCCGGAGTATATCCCATAGACCCCAGCGAATACGAGAATTTAAGGGCATCACTTGAAAAGCTACAGCTAAACGATGCATCCCTGACCTTCATGCCTGAAAGCTCCGTTGCTCTCGGCTTTGGCTTCAGATGTGGCTTCCTTGGATTGTTGCACATGGAGATTATACAGGAACGCCTTGACAGAGAATTCAACATGGATGTCATAACGACTGTTCCTAACGTTTCGTATTTCGTTTATGACAAGCAGGGGGGCAAGAAGGAGGTTCACAATCCATCCGGACTGCCTGATGCCACCATGATTGAGCATATCGAAGAACCATACATCAAGGCATCCATCATTACAGCAGCCGATTATATAGGACCAATCATGAAATTGTGTCTTGACAAAAGAGGCGAGCTTGTAAAGCAGGAATATGTTTCAGGGAATCGCGTGGAACTGGTTTTCATGATTCCTCTGGGCGAGATTGTCATTGACTTTTACGACAAGCTGAAAAGTATATCGAAAGGATATGCATCGTTCGATTATCACATCGACTGCTTCCGTCCGTCAAAATTAGCCAAGCTTGACATACTGCTGAACGGAGAACCTGTTGATGCCCTGTCTGCTCTTACACATCAGGATAATGCCGTTACTCTTGGCAGGAGGATGTGCGAGAAGCTCAAGGACTTAATTCCCCGACAGCAGTTTGACATAGCTATTCAGGCTGCCATAGGAGCAAAAATCGTAGCAAGAGAAACAATCAAATGTGTCCGCAAGGATGTAACCGCGAAATGCTATGGCGGTGACGTCAGCCGCAAGCGCAAACTCCTTGAGAAACAGAAGAAGGGAAAGAAACGTATGAAACAGATAGGAAATGTGGAAGTGCCACAAAAGGCATTCCTCGCTGTCCTGAAGTTAGACTGACAGAACCTAATAGAGAAACAAACTACACCAACACTATAATTAACATAAAGACCACAAACATTAAGACAAGAAAGGAAGGAAAAAAAGATGAAAGAACCGGCAATTAGCACAAGGGACGTAGCAAGAGAACTGGCGCGAAAATACAGCACCATGACCCACGATGAACTTGACATTCTTGAGAGTATATTAGTTCCCATGAGATTCTCAAAAGGAGAGATGATATTGCGAGAAGGAGAGATTTGCGAGCATATTTATTATATTGAGAGGGGACTGACAAGGCAATTCTATGAAAAAAACGGCAAGTTCATTACCGAACATCTCGGTGAGGAGCACACAATATTCATGTGCATAGAGAGCCTGTTCCGCGAGGAACCGACAAAACTCCAAGTAGAGGCATTGGAGCCAACACTTGTCTATGCCATGCCTAAACACAGGCTTGAACAGGTTGCACTGCATAATGTAAACATACAAATCCTTTACAGGAAGATTTTGGAAGAGAGCCTTATACTTTCACAGGTACATGCAGACCTCGTCAGATTTGAGTCTGCTCAGTCAAGATACAAGAAAATGTGCAAGAGATGCCCGCAGGTTGTGCTAAGAGCTCCATTGGTGCATATTGCAAGCTACCTGCAGATGACACCGGAGACCCTTAGCAGGGTAAGGGCAGCCTCTCTTATGGATGACAAGTAAGCAAGCCTCTTTTCTGTCTTACTATACGGACACTACATATAAAACCGCCATTCACTCTGTCAATATCCAACAGAGAGAATGGCGGAGAATATCGTTGGCAAGAGGATATAAGATATTTTGATTTTACTTGTAGAGATATCTCTTTATGCTCTTCTTGGGCGTTTTCTCAAACTCCTCTTCTTGTATTATCAACTCCGTTAGTTTGCTGTAGGCAGGAAGAGTGGAGTTCAAGATACTTCTGTTTTGCTCCATAATACTCTTCAAATCTTCCTCTCCAAACCCCATAGACTGAACGACATCATAATCCGGGTGTACAAGGGCAACCAGCTTGTCGCCTCTTTGAATGACGAGACTCTCGTTAACCATTGCGAGTGAGTTTATCTTGTCCTCTATCTCCTCTGGATAGATATTCTGCCCATTGCTTCCAAGAAGCATGTTCTTTGAACGCCCTTTTATGAACACGTTGCCATCATCGTCCATAAGTCCAAGGTCACCGGTATGATACCATCCTTCCTTGTCTATAACTTTGTCCGTTGATTCTTTGTCCTTGAAATACCCAAGCATCACGTTAGGCCCCTTTGTCAGAATCTCACCAGGCACATTTGTCGGGTCTGTACTGTCTATTCTCACTTCTTGCCCATAAGCAGCCTGACCACACGAACCTTGTACGAATGTTTTCCAGTCTCTGTAGCATATAATAGGAGCGCACTCTGTTGCTCCATAACCTACTGTATATGGGAATCCGATACGCTTGAGGAAAGTCTCCACCTCCTGATTAAGCGCAGCTCCACCTATGATTATCTCGTAAGCCTTACCTCCAAACGCCTGATAGACATTCTCCCTGATTCTCTCAAGCACTTTCTTGCTTATGACAGGCATCTTCAGCAGTAACTGCATCTTGCTTGTCTGTACTACAGGGAAGACCTTCTTCCTTAAAATCTTCTCAATGACAAGAGGTACCGCAATGACAATCCTTGGTTTCACATCGGCAAAAGCCTGAGCAATGATAGCCGGAGATGGAACCCTTGTAAGGTAGAAGACATGGCATCCTGTAAGGAACTCAAAAATAAATTCAAATGCCATTCCGTACATGTGGGCCATAGGCAATATACTTATGATTTTGTCACATGGCGAGACTTTGTCTCCAAGAACGTGCTTAGCAAAAGCAAAGTTGTTAAGCATAGCCCTGTAAGGTATCATTACTCCCTTTGAGAATCCAGTAGTGCCACTGGTATAATTAATCAATGCCACATCCTCGGATGTTGCCTCATGATAGTATTCAACATGCTGAGGACGGAAGTATTTTGGGTATTTGCGTCCAAACATCTCATTAAGATGTTCACGGGCAAAGGTCAGCTTGTCTGTTCGTGAAAGCAACAGCGAATAGTCGGGGATATAAACGATGCCCTCAAGTCCCTCCATTTTCGTACCATCTATGACTGTTGCCACAACGTCACCAACAAACAGGAGCTTTGCCTCAGAATGATTCACTATGTTGTGAATCTGGTCGGCAGTAAACTCATGCAGGATTGGCACTGCAACCGCACCGTATGTCAATGTAGCAAGAAAAGCAACTGCCCAGTTTGCACTGTTTCTTCCACATAGTGCTATCTTGTCACCCTTGTTTACACCGCTGTTCTCGAAAAGGATATGCAGCTTCTCTATCTTCCTGGCGACATCACGATACTGGAATGTCCTTCCTTTATAGTCTGTCAGGGCATCATTGTCCCAATTATCGACAATAGCCCGTTCTATCAGTTCGTTAAAACCATTCTTTCCCTCCATGGTAATCATAATATTATTTAAGGTATAGATTTCTTTTTATACAGCATCCTGATAAAGGTATCTCTTGATGCTTTTCTTGGGAGTCTTTGCAAATTCTTCATACAGAATCTTTATGCCTGACAGTTTGCAGAATGGGGGCATCATGGAATTCAGTTGCTGCCTGTTCTCTTCCATTATGCCCTGCAACTCTTCTGTCGTGAATCCCAAAGCCTTTATTTCCTCCATGTCTGGATGAACGAGACCTATGAGCTTCTCTCCTTTCTGTAATATTATACTTTCGTTGACGAAAGGCAACGAATTGAGCTTATCCTCTATTTCCTCCGGATATACGTTCTGACCATTGGCACCAAGCAGCATGTTCTTTATACGTCCTCTGATAAAGACATGACCATCGGATGACATTGTGGCAAGGTCACCTGTATGGAACCAACCATCCTCATCGATAACGGCTTTTGTTGCCTCGGTATTCTTATAATAGCCCTGCATTACATTCATGCCCTTGGTTATTATCTCTCCCGGTATATTCTCTGGGTCTGGACTGGCTATCTTCACCTCCATATTATATACTGGTGTGCCACAGGAGCCTGACACGAAGTCATTATGGTCGCTGAATGTAATGAGTGGTGCTGTCTCCGTTGTTCCATATCCCATAGTTATTGGGAAATTAATTTCCCTGAGGAATGATTCCACCTCCTTGTTGAGAGCTGCGCCTCCCACTACAATCTCATACATATTACCGCCAAAGACATTTCTCACAGCTTCAAGAATTCTCTGCTTGACTCTTTTGTTTATCATTGGCATGTTCATGAGCAGATGAACAGGCTTTCTCTCTATGAGAGGGAATATCTTCTTCCTGATGATTTTCTCTACTATAAGCGGCACGGCTATTATGACAGCTGGCTTGATGTCTGCAAATGCCTGCTGTATCAGGGTTGGACTTGGCAGCCTTGTAAGGAAGAAGAGATGGCAGCCATGGTTAATTCCGAACAGGAATTCTACCATCAGACCATACATGTGTGCCATTGGCAATATCGCCGTCATTCTGCTGCCGACAGGTATCTTGGAACCTATTACATCCTTAACAAAGACAAGATTGCTTGACAGTGACCTATATGGCAACATGACACCCTTTGAGAATCCTGTCGTACCACTGGTATAGTTTATAAGTGCCAAATCCTCTGCACTGTCTTTGAAATAAGAGACATGCTCTTTGTGGAAATATTTCGGATACCGTTTTCCAAACATCTCATTAAGATGCTCACGCGCATACGTCAACGATTCAGAGCGCGACATCACGAGAGAATAGTCGGGAATATATACAATACCCTCAAGTGAAGGCATCTGCTCCGCATCTATTGTAGTAGATACGACGTCACCGACAAACAGCAACTTGGATTCTGAATGATTTACAATATTATGTATCTGCTCGGGAGTAAATTCGTTCTGCACCGGAACCACAACAGCACCGTATGTAATGGTTGCAAGGAAAGCAACCGCCCAGTTCGAGCTGTTTCTTCCACACAATGCTATTTTGTCCCCTTTCTCTACTCCACTGTTCTCGAAAAGGATATGAAGTTTCTCTATTTTCCGGGCAACGTCACAATATCTCAATGTTGCCCCTTTATAGTCTGTAAGGGCATTATTGTCCCAGTTGGCTTTGATACTTTTTTCTATGTAAGAATTGAAACTATCCATCAGATTCATTGCACAAAGTATAAATTTTTGTGCAAAGTTAATATCTTATCTGCACAAAGCCAAAACTTTTGTGCAATATTTTGTTTTCTTACTGCATTTTCTTGTATTTCTTTCTCAGACATTGGTCAAAAGGGGAATATTGTTGTTCCAATTATCTTTTGTCAGCATATTCCAAAATCTATTTATTAAGAATCAAAAGTACCTTGTATATATGTGTGCAAGATGGTAAATACGTCAAAGAGACATGGCAAGCCATGACAAGAAGAAGAGGATTTAAAAGGACAGATGTCGCTGGAAGAGACTTGAGAGATGGTATTCAACTACTCGTATCTCATGGATTTTGATGGATGAATATGAGAGATTAGATAGCTTGGTGCCACGAGTACGAAGACACAAATAACGAGTGTTGCAATATTAAGGAGCAGGAATATCGGTATGTTTATCTCTACCGGCACTACACTTACATAATAGGTCTGTGGGTCGAGTGTCACGACACCAGTCAGTTTCTGCAGCGCAACTATTCCGAGTCCTATGATATTGCCCCATAGTAGTGCTTTTATTATAATAAATGTGGCAAACCAGAGGAATATCTGTCTTATCTGTGCATTGCGAGCCCC
Organism: uncultured Prevotella sp.; assembly: GCA_945875635.1. Taxonomy (GTDB): domain Bacteria; phylum Bacteroidota; class Bacteroidia; order Bacteroidales; family Bacteroidaceae; genus Prevotella. Next base: position 46,881 of record CAMCLD010000008.1, on the reverse strand, counting down.
GAGAGCCTTGAGCAATCCTATCATCTGTGTACGCTCAAGTATTATTATGAGCAGTCCAGAAACCATTGTAACAGCCGCAACGGCAGTCATCAGTGCAATTATTATCCATATATTAAGGTCGAGAAGTCCTATCCAAGAGAATATTTCCGGGTTCATATCTGTGAGAGTGGCTGTTGAATAGGTGCCGCCATACTTGTCGAGTGTCCTGTTGACTTTTTCTATCATTGTCTGTGCCACAGTGTCAAGCTTTGAATAGTCGGAAAGAGTGACCTCTGCACCGCTGTACTGGTCGTGCTCCCACCCGTTCAGCTTATTTACCGTGTAAATGTCCGTAAAGCATATGCTCTCGTCGTAGCGTTTCAGGTTTGTCTCATATATGGCTGCTATGGTGAAGCGTCTTGCCTTTATCCCCTGATCGTTTACGAAATATGCGAAAAGCCTGTCGCCACATTGCAGCTTCAGTTTATCAGCTATGTTCTGGGAAATTACGATGTCCTTTCCTCCACTCTTGTCAGAAAAGCGTGGCAGTTTTCCTTTCTTCAGATTGTCATGAATGAATGTGGTGTCATACTCAGGTCCCACGCCTTTGAACATTATACCGAGGAAGTCACTGTCCGTTTTCAATATTCCCTGCCTGAGCGCATATCGCTGTACATGCTTGACATTATTCATCCCACGCAGCACCTTCATCATGGAGTCGCCTATCTGTATTGGATATTGCTCCGAAGTCTGAAGGGTCATATAGTCGGCTACTGTTATATGGCTTCCGAAACCGATTATCCTGTCCCTTATGCTATGCTTGAAACCAAGCACCACACTGACAGACACAATCATGACGGCAAGTCCCACTGACACGCCTATGGTGGCAATGGTTATAGCCGGCGTTGACGCACTGCGCCTTGCCTGGTCCTTTCCGGAAATCTTTCTACTTATGAATAAAGGAAAACGAATCATCATCAGCCTTCATTTTCAACTCTGCCAGGATATGCCTCAAGAGCTTTACGCAATATGAGCAATGCTCTTTCCAAATCGTGTTTGCGCAAGACATAGGCTATCCTGACCTGATTAGCACCAGCTCCAGGTGTCGTATAGAACCCCGATGCAGGAGCCATCATCACTGTCTCTCCTTCATAGTTGAATTTCTCAAGACACCATCTACAGAAGTTTTCGGAGTTGTCAACGGGCAACTGTGCCACGGTATAGAACGCTCCCATCGGTATCGGGGAATAGACACCGGGTATTCTGTTGAGTCCATCGATAAGGCATTTACGCCTTTCTACATACTCGTCGTAAACTTCCCTGTAATATTCCTCTGGTGCATCGAGCGATGCCTCTGCCACTATCTGACCGATAAGCGGAGGGGAAAGACGAGCCTGACAAAACTTCATCACTGCCTTCCTTATCTCGGCATTTTTCGTTATCAGTGCGCCGATGCGTATTCCACATTCTGAATAGCGTTTTGACACAGAGTCGATAAGCACGACATTCTGTTCGATACCCTCAAGGTGGCATGCAGAAATATATGGTGAGCCTGTATATATATACTCTCTGTAAACCTCGTCAGAGAATAGGTAAAGGTCATACTTCTTCACCAAGTCTCTAATCTGGTTCATCTCGCGCCTTGTGTAAAGATATCCCGTCGGGTTGTTGGGATTGCATATCATGATTGCCCTTGTGCGCTCATTAATAAGTTCCTCGAATTTTTCCACCTTTGGAAGAGAGAAGCCTTCGTCGATAGTAGTGGCTATAGTACGTATCTTAGCACCTGCGGATATGGCAAATGCCATATAGTTGGCATAAGCAGGTTCTGGCACTATTATCTCGTCGCCAGGATTAAGACAACTCATGAAAGCGAACAGTACAGCCTCAGACCCACCGGAAGTAATGATGATGTCATCTGCCGTGACATCAATGCCAAACTTCGCATAATAGCCCACGAGCTTCTCCCTGTAACTCTGGTAGCCTTGTGACGGAGAATATTCCAGCACAGTGCGGTCAATATCCTTGAGGGCATCAAGTCCGCACTGTGGGGTTGGAAGGTCGGGCTGACCGATATTCAAATGATAGACCTTGATGCCTCTCTGTTTGGCAGCCTGTGCCAAAGGTGCGAGTTTCCTGATTGGAGACTCGGGCATCTCAAGTCCTCTTACTGAAATTTCTGGCATATTGATAAAACAGTTGAATAATTATTCTGGGGTGCAAATTTATACAAAAATCTCGAATTATCAGCCTGTCTGGATAAAAAACTTGTTGATATTCCATCAATGTTTCCATTAACGCCAATACCTTCTGCATTCAATTCCTGTTTGTTTTTCATATCGTATTATTAGAATTGAAAATGGATGATGGAAAATGGAAAATGAAATATCCACGACTTCTTTTGACGGAAGCCGTGGATAGAGTTATGTCTTTGGTTTAGCTTGCTTATGACACGATGTCTGCAAAACATGATACAGCAGCCTTGTCATAATAGCTGTCATTTCATTCTGTAACAGGTTCAAGCTTTATGAGGGCTATGGTACATTGGTCTGCCTTGGTCAAGGTGTGAGAACCAGCCTCAACGTCTAATGTAAGAGACTTAGTAGTGCTGTCACCTGTCTGCTTTACATCATCATACTTCAAAGTATAATTAGTGCTACTTTTGCCGAAATATACTGTCATCTTCATAGCGGCAGATGTAGTGAATGACACATTTGTAGAAGACTCCATCTTGAGACTCTTTGTATAGGTTACACCGTCTATCAACGTATCCTCTGTCTTGTAGTTGCCTTTTACTTTGAATACTGAACTTGATGGAGCTCCGCTGTTGAAGTCGCAGAGAACAGTTCCTTCTGCAACATCACCGCCGCCAGACTCGCCACCGCCAGTCTCGCCACCGCCAGTCTCGCCACTTGAAGCATTCTCATCACCGAAAATCTTGACAAGAGAAGACTTGTAGTTACCAAGAGCCGACTTTAGTGCAGAATCGACATTGTAGTCTGAATCCATTCCTTCGAAGCTCCATGTGAAGTCACCATGGTTGAGACGTCCTGCTCCATAATAGCCAGTTACCTTTGCAGGAACATCAGCAGCGGCATCAGGATTGTATGAATACATTATGGAGTTGTCAGTATCGAAGTTGGAGTATGTCTTGCCACCCTTGAGAGCAGCCACGCTTGACGGAACCTGCTCGTTGCGAGTCTCTGCCTCATAGGCATCATACTGTGTATCATTCTGCTGGTAGGTTACATACTTGAATGAAGAAGGCTTTTCTGCAAATAAGTTTCCGAATGACTTTATCACGCCACCATCTTCACCAGAGAATGTACCCTTTGGATCAGAAGCAATGTCAGAACCCTGCTGAGATGTGAGCATTGGATATTTCGTTCCACGGAAATAGTTTGCCTCTACAAAGGCGTTGCTCTGCTTTGCAGCTCCCACGCCATATTTTGCAACTCCGTCATAATAGTTGTTCCATACATGCACACTCATAGTGCGAATACGTGGATGGCGTGAGTCAGAATGGTCAAACCAGTTGTGATGGTATGTAATCCAGTTAGGTCCTGTCTCGCTTGTCATTCCGCATAGAGAAGACTTGCCGCTGTCCCAGAATCTGTTGTAAGCCACAGAGATGTACTTCGAGTCACCTTTTATGTCTATTGTTCCATCACCTTTGGCCTGGTCAGCTGCACCACCTGTACTTCCATAGAACAGGTCCATGTTGTGAATCCATATATTGCTGTTGTCTGTATCAAGAGACAGACAGTCGTCCATGCAAAGCATTATGGCAAAATTTCTGAATTCCACACTGCTTGCGTTGCGGCAGAGAATACCGAAGCCGCTAATTGTGGCATCATCTCCAATACCCTCTATGGTTATGTTAAGGTCTGAGTATGAATTCTTGCCCTTAACCTGCAATCCCTCTGCAGAACTGCCGAATGAGTCCATGTTTCCAGCTTCCACCTTGCCAATGATACGCACTGCAAGAGGTTTCTCGGCATTGCCTTTCTGATAACCTGTTATGATGTTCTGAAGTCCCGTGAACGTTCCGCCTACGAGGTCAACAGAAACGGTCTTGGCTGTATTCGCCGTTACATATATTACATGTGCGCCTTCCTTTAATGTTCCGTCAAGATTATAGGCACCGATTCCTGTTGTCCTGCCCTTGTGTGCAAAGTCCTCACGCACATAATTTATTACGTTAAGTGACGTTGCCTCATTGGCAGCTGATGTCATTTCTGTTCCTGAAGCGCATGGCACTACTTTCAGACTGTAGTCGGACGATGCTCTCAGTCCAACGACATCGGCACGGCAATATGTGCCATAGTCACGCACAAGCTGTTCGTCAATCTTTGTCCATGAGCTGTACTGTCCACCCATGACATATACATTATAGTTGTCTGCACCTGAGAAAGGAAGCCATTTTATATACGCAGATTCCTGCCATCCCTTTGCCTCGGTAATCTCAACCTGTCCGTCTGGATTGGAGAAGTCACCCTCGCTTCCTGTAGCCTCTGCCTTGGAGAATGTCAGATTCTTTACTGTTCCTGCATAGACATCAGTCCATGTGCCATTAAGAGGAGTAACTGTCACTTTGTTGGTAGTCTTGTCAATATCCACCTTAACCTCATCGGTATTGTAATACTTTATCTCGGAGCTGGTTAATGTGAGACGCATCTGGTTCTTGAGAGCGTTTAGAGGGACGGAATTGTATGTCTGCTCAACAGGAGGAGCCACAGTTGGGTCAACAAGTGAAATTTCATATACATACATGCCACCCGTTGACTGTAGTGTTATGTCTCCATCCTCAGTAACCGTACCTACGTTTGTCTGGCTCTCAAGTGTTGTCTGGTTGAAATATCCGGACTCAGGTGTGACATTAGTTACATTAATGCCCCTATCCGCAGTACTTGAACTTGACTTGCAGCGTACTGTAAGCTTATAACCTTTTACGGCATTCTTTATTGTCACGATTGTGGTTGCCTTATTGAGGGTCAGACAAAGTTTCTTGTCATCAAGCCTTATGCCATCAGCAACAGGTGTAGTGAATAGCAAGCCTTTGGTGAAAAACAGCTCCGCACCATTAGCTGTCAATGGAGAATCTGTAAATGTGGAGGCATTGCACCAGCGGTTATTGGTGGAATCGTATGTCCAGTTCTCAGTATCGGCATTCAAGTTTGCGGCATCAGATTCACTTACGCCCTCGTCACTGAAGTTCCATGTCTGTGCGTTAGCCCTCATACCTATGAGCGACAGAAGGCATAGCATTGAATAAGCGAAAATGCTAGAATAAATCTTTTTCATGGCTCTTTATTTCTTTAGGATTTGCTTCTTGTTAATGATGTAAACGCCTTTCTGTAGATTGTTGGCACTATTTCCGACATTCTGTCCTGCCACATTATATATTGTGGAGTCGAAGCTGTCTGAAGTGTTTTCCACGCCATGGATTGATGCAGGTGTGTAAGAGAATGATATCTCAACAAGGGACATATCCTCGGTTGTTGACGTATCATCATCAAAAACCAATGTTACGTTGTCACCGCTGAAGGAAATCTGCTTGACATCCTTCCCGACAACAGAACCATTCACGGTCACTGTCTGCGTAATATCCGCATAGACCTTGCCTACTGACAACAATGCCAGGACAGTGCATAGTAATAATGTTTTTTTCATTGTCTTAAGTTTTTATATAGTCTGTATTTTGAATGTTGTGGCGGAAAAAGCTAATAGAATAAAATTTGGTTTACGTTGCAAATTTATCTCTTTTTTCTGACATGACAAACATAATTGAGAAAGCAACAACGTAAACGTTTACGGCATTTTCGGTATTTCCAACGTAGAAGACATGAAGAATTATATGCTCACAACGATGGAGGAAATAAGGATTTTCATCGATAAAATATCTATGAAAGAATCTCCATGAGGGGAATCATCACAAACTCACGCTCCTTCATGTGTGGATGTGGGAGTGTAAGTTCCGGGGTGTCGAGTTGGAGCGAGTCGTACATCAATAGGTCTATGTCTATAATCCTGTCATGATATATCCCGCCTAACGATTTTTTCTCTCGCCCCATTTCTTTCTCAATGTTCTGTGTTATATGAAGGATTTCAATAGGCGAGAGCATTGACTGGACAGACAAGACAGCATTTAGGAATTTGAATTCAGACTTGAAGCCCCATGGTTCCGTCTCCATGAAAGAGGACACCTTGTCCACACGCCCCACCCTCTCATCGATAAGGCGTATGGCTTCTGATAAAGCATTGCGCCTGTCTCCGATATTGGAGCCAAGCGCAAGATATACCATATGGAAGTCTGTTGCCATCAGTCGTCAAGAATGAGCAATGCATCACCGAAGCAACCAAACTTAAAGTCATGTTTCAATGCAAGGTCGTAAGCCTCCATGACAAGGTCGTAACCGCCAAATGCGGATGTTGACATCAGCAGTGTGGAAAGTGGATGGTAGAAATTGGCTATCATGGCATCAGCAAAACCAAAATCATATGGTGGAAATATGAACTTGTTTGTCCATCCCTCATACTCCTTCAGCATACCGTCTGTGCCTACTGCTGTCTCCGTAGCTTTCAGCACACTTGTGCCAACAGCGCAGATATGGTGTCCAGCCCTTTTGGCACTGTTGACAAGCTCACATGCCTCTGCCGTGATTTCCATCTGCTCGGAATCCATCTTGTGTTTCGTGAGGTCCTCTACCTCTATATTATGGAAATTACCAAGTCCACAATGAAGTGTAATGAAAGCAGAACGGATACCGAGTATCTCCATTTTCTTTAACATCTCCCTGCTGAAATGCAGACCTGTGGCAGGTGCCGTGACTGCACCTTCCTTGGAAGCGAAGACAGTCTGGAAGTCTGCCATATCCTCTGCAGTGGCATGTGCAGGTTTCTCTTCAGTTACCCTGTTGTCAATGACATAACGTGGAAGGGGAGCCTCACCAAGTGCATAAAGATCGCGCTTGAACTCGTCATGCGGACAGTCGTAAAGGAAACGCAATGTCCTTCCTCTGCTTGTTGTGTTGTCAATAACCTCGGCCACCATATTCCCACTCTCATCAAAAAAGAGCTTGTTGCCTATTCTAATCTTTCGCGCAGGCTCTACAAGGACATCCCAAAGGCGCATCTCCTCGTTGAGTTCCCTCAACAGGAACACCTCAATCTTGGCATCTGTCTTTTCCTTTGTACCATAAAGTCTTGCCGGGAAAACCTTGGTGTCATTGAACACGAAAGTGTCACCCTCGCCAAAGTAATCGACTACATTCCTAAAATCAAGATATTCGCCCTCTATAGGATTGCCATCACTGTCTTTCTTGTACAAATCGATAGTTCCCGACTTGCGATGGAGCACCATAAGACGGCACTCGTCACTTCTTGTCACCTTGAAAGTGTCAGACGTACCATCAGGTCGGTTTATTGTATGAACTGACTGATGCGGATAAAGAGCTACCTGTTCCGCTGGAAGTTTAAACTTGAATTGTGAGAGTTTCATATATTATATTCTTGTTTGTCTAACCATGATTCAAATGCATCAAGAGCGATACAGTCACTAACCTTTATGTCGCCCACGCGTGTTCGCCTCAAGGCTGTAAGGTATGCACCACTTCCGAGAGCCTTTCCCAAATCTCTTGCGAGTGCTCTTATATATGTCCCCTTGCCACAGTTGACCTTGATGGTGAGTTGCTTGGATGCATCATCGTATCGGAGTATGTCAATACTCTCAATATGTATGTCTTTGGGACTCAACTCTACGTCTCTGCCTTTCCTCTTCAGGTCGTATGCACGTTGTCCGTTAATCTTACATGCAGAATATGAAGGTGGAACCTGCTGTATGTCACCTACGAAAAGCCCAAGGGTCTCTTCAATAAGTGGGAGAGAGAGATGTTCTGTGGGGTATGTCTTGTCAACGTCATGCTCCATGTCGTGGCTCGGAGTGGAAGCGCCCAACTGCAACGTAGCCTCGTATTCCTTGTCGTGGCTCTGCATCTCCTCTATCCGCTTGGTCATCTTTCCTGTACAGAGAACCAGCACGCCTGTAGCAAGTGGGTCAAGGGTTCCTGCATGCCCAATCTTAACTTTATGGCATGCCTTTCTGCTACACATGGTACGTACTCGTGCCAATGCTCCGAAACTAGACATTCCATACGGTTTGTCTATAGCTATTATCGTACCTTCTTTGAAATCCATCTTCCATTACAATAAAGAGAACACAAGCGTAGCAGCTCCAACAACGGCGCAATAGACTGCGAAATATATCAACTTGCCTTTCTTGACAATACCTATCATCCACTTGCATGCAAGACAGCCAAAGACAAAGGATGACAGGAAACCTAACAAAAGTGCAAGGATAGAGATATCGCCAATTGCAGCCTCAGCACCATGGGCTATTGCCTTATATGTATCGAGCAAAGCCTCACCGAGAATAGGAGGTATAACCATGAGGAATGAGAACTGTGCCAACGATTCCTTTTTGTTACCCAACAAAAGGCCGGTGGCTATTGTGCTGCCAGACCGTGAGAGACCGGGCATTACTGCAACGGCCTGTGCAAGCCCGATTATAAAGGCATCAACCATGGATATTCTTTCTTTCTGACGGGGACGTGCAAAATAGGAGAATGTAAGCAGGCAAGCTGTCACAAGCAGCATACTGCCTACTACGACAAGTCCCGAACCAAAGATGCTCTCTACATAGTCCTTGAAAAACACGCCAACAATTCCTACTGGTATCATTGACACTATAATGTTCAGGACGTAACGTGTCTCTTCGTTCAGGCCACATGCTGACCTATCAGCTGCCGAACATCTGAACAAGCCTTTGAATATCCAGGACACTTCTTTCCAAAGCACTACAAGTGTACTTAAAACCGTTGCAACATGAACAGCTATGGTGAAGGTGAGGTTCTCTTCCGGATTAATTTCAAAAAGCCATGAACCTATGGCAAGGTGCCCGCTGCTGCTAACAGGCAGATATTCCGTCAACCCCTGCAACGCACCGAGTATTAGAGCTTCAAGCCAATCCATTATTTACCTTCCTCCTTATCATTGTCTTTTGGTTTATAGACTATGGCAACTATGACGGAAACGAAACCTATAAAGGTCACCACAGGTGCTACCCTCACATGCAGTACGCCATATACATCAGGGTTGAAATACTTCTCTGTGGAGCCTCCACCGCTCATAAGCACAAAGCCTGTCACTATAAGCAGCAGACTAACAGCAAGGAGAATGAAATTCATCTTTCCGAATGCCAAGTTGTTTTTATCCATATAGTTATATTTTAAATTGAAATCGTTTATATCTTATACAAATCTCCAGCTTTCATACGAAGGAACTTGTTGACGGACAGCCATGCACAGAATGTTGTTATGAGCACGCCTGAAAGCAAAACAGAGGCGGACGTAATGGCAAGAACCTGCCAGTCGATTACTATGGTCATGTCCGGCTCATAGCAATACAGTCCATACATTCCACTACCAAGCACCATCAAAGCAATAAAGGCAGAAAGCAGTCCCTGCCCTATCGCACCCTTGATAAACGGAAACCGTATGAAGCCCCAGCTCGCACCCACTAATTTCATGGTGTGGATGGAGAAACGCCTTGAGTATATACTCAGCCTGATAGTATTGTTTATCAAGGAGAAGGAGACAATCGTCAACAATGCCGCAAGAACAAGAAGTACGAGACCAATCTTTCGGAGCGTGTTGTTGACACTATCTATCAAGTCCTGCCTATAATCAATGTCGGCAACTCCATGGAAGCGTTTCAGTTGCTCGGCGATATGCTTGATGGAATCGTTGTTGGCATAGTCAGCATGCAGCCTTAACTCTATGGAGGCCGTGAAAGGATTCTCGCCGGCAAATTCGCTCGGGTCTGCCCCTAACTCTTTCGTCCCTTCTTTTAGAGCCTGTTCACGGCTTACGAAATTGATATCACTTATATGGCTCAGGGATTTCACCTTCTTGCACAATGCCTGTGCCTCCTGGTCGGAGACATTGGGACTGAGAATAACCGTCACCGTCAGGTTTTCCTTGACGTATGAAGACAGGTTCCTACCAGTGCATATGGTAAGAACAACCATACCCAATAGTATAAGCACCATCGCCGTGCTTATACATAAAGTTACGACCTGCAAGCCATAGCGGCTGCGGGTCTTCTTGCGTTTTTTTGCCATAAAGAATGTAATATTACACTAATCAGAGTGCAAAGTTAGTGCAAATCGAAGACAATACAAAATAAAAAATCAAGTTTTTATTTTTATTGTTGAGATGAAGCCTAACTTATCCAAAGTTAGTGTAAATCGAAGACAATACAAAATAAAAAAACAAGTTTTTATTTTTATTGTTGAGATGAAGCCTAACTTATTATAATTTAAGTTTCGGCAGTGCTCAACATAAGACGTTAAAGGGAGTTAGAAGGATTTATCGCTCTCTGAGGTCGCTCTGGAAGTTAAAAGACTGCACTCTTAGGTTTTGTCTTTTAACTCCATTTTTTCTTCCTTTATCTTCTTATTACTACTTCCGATTCTTGAGTTTTAATATCCAGCCTCGCACTCCACGCCCAATTCCTTGACAAGGTGGCAAATCCTGTCAATCTCCTCATGTGAGGCTTTGCAAAGATTGCCGTCAGGGGTATCCCTGTCAATTGTATATACCATTACCTTACGTGGGGAGATGTCACAGACAGCTTTCAGCCATGGCAACACATAGTCATCTGTGGTATTGTTGAAATCAAAACCTTCTGACACGCCTTTCAGGAATATTGACTGTACGACGACATGCCCGTTGAATGATTTCATGTACTCCACTATCTTGCAGACATCATAACCACGCTGGAGAGGTCTGTCAAGCTTGCTAATATAAACAGGGTTGACGGTGTCAAGCTTAAGTATGTTATTGTCAACTCGCATCAGTGCCTCCCTTACACGCTCCTTATGTATAAATGTTGAGTTGCTAAGAACAGACACCTTGGCATCCGGACAGTATCTGTCACGCAGATGCAACACGTCATCTATAATCTCGGGAAATAGAGGATGGGCTGTCGGTTCTCCGTTTCCAGAAAAAGTAATTGAATCTGGAAGGATACCTGTGGCTTCCATTCCTTTTAGCTTAGACTCGAGAGTGGCAGTCACAAACTCACGAGAAGGACGAGGACTGGCAGGTACCCTGTCCTTATTGAAGCCGCATTCACAATAGAGACAGTCAAATGTGCATATCTTTCCGTCATTAGGCATGAGGTTAATGCCCAGTGATATTCCAAGACGCCTGCTATGTACAGGTCCGAATACTGGCGAGGGATGCAAATTCGTTGACATTTATATCCTTCAAAAGAGGGAAAATGGAAATAAGTCCATCATATCCCTCTCTTTTATTACCTTGTTTACATTTTAGTTATTACTCCCTGCTTTGTTGAACGCAGGAACTCCACGATAGACCGTATTTCCGGTCCGTCAGGCACTTGGGCATCAATCTGGTTGCATGCATCAAAAAGACTTGTCTGACCATGGAAGACAAGACGGTAAGCATTGGCTATATGTTTTATAACCTTCTCGTCTATTCCACGGAAGCGGCAGACTGTTGTATTCACGCCACCATAAGATACCTTAGCACCACCAGCGATGATATATGGCGGTACATCCTTCGAGAAAGACGTTCCCGCTTGTATCATGGCACACTGCCCCACTCTTGTTCCTGCATTTTCTATGACACCACTACTGAAGATGACACTGTCAAGAATCTCACAGTCGCCAGCTATCTTGGTGCCATAACCAAACACGCAGTCGTTGCCCACCTTTGTATCATGTGAGATATGCGAACCCTCCATAAGGAAATTCCTGTCACCTATGACAGTCTTGCCATCAGAATGGGTAGCTCGGTTGATGACAACATTCTCACGAAAGACGTTATGGTTTCCAATAACTAAACAGCTTTCCTCACCACGGAAATTGAAATCCTGGGGAAGGGCTGCCAAAACAGCTCCCTGATATACCGTATTGTCATTGCCCATCCGTGTACCATTCAATACACTCACAAAAGGATACAGCACACAATTGTCACCAATGACAACATCATCCTCTATATATACAAAAGGATATATCTTACAATTATTGCCTATTCTTGCCTTAGGACTTACGAAGGCCTTGTCACTAATGTTGCTCATGTTAATCAATAATATATTATTTATTCAATATTACCTTCCTCCTCCCAGTGCATAATACAAATTGACGACAGCCTGCATCTTGCTGAAATCATCCTGTACCTTTGAAATCTGGGCATTCAGCAGGTTCTGCTGTGCAGTGATGACTTCAAGATAACTGCTTGACGATTGGCGGAACAACAACTCAGTATGCTCCACATTCTTCTTGAGCACATCAACCTGTTGCTTTTCAAGTTTGCTTTTCTCGTCGGAGGAGTTGTACTGTACGAGCGCATTGCTTACCTCACTTCCTGCAGACAGAATGGAGTTCTGCCATGTATTGTATGCCTGTTTGTACTGTGCTTCTGCAACACGTAAGCCAGCCTTTAACTGTCCATTGGCGAATATAGGCTGTGTAAGCTGCCCTACTACACTTAACAATATCTTGCCAGGATTGACCAAACCATTGCTGTTGGTATATGCTCCAGTAGGTGATATGGTTATGCTGGGATAGAAACGGCTTCTGGCTGTCTCAACTCCATAGAAACATTGTGCGAGTGCCATCTCGTTGGCATGTACATCTGGTCGGTTAGACAGCATGTTGAGACCTATTCCCTTTGCATACTGCTCTGGAAGACTCTGTGAGTCAAGTGTACTGCGCGAAATAGAATGTGCCGGCTCACCCATAAGCAGTGACAGGGAATTCTCAACCTCTCTTATCTGTCCTTTGAGAGAGGCTGTCTGAGTAAGCACAGAATAGTAGGCTGCTTCTGCACTCTGAACACTTGTTGAACGTGTGCGTCCCAAATCCATCTGCATCTTCATCATGTTCCAGGTGTCTTTAGTCAGCTTCTGCATCTCTGTAACTATCTCCATCTGCTTGTCAAGCATAAGAAGTGTATAGTACAAGTTTGCGGCATTGGCAATGAGGCTTGTCTTTACCGCAAGTTCGTAGTCTTTCGTCTGCAACAATGCAACCTGTGCGGCTTTCTTCTGGCTTCTGAGATTTCCGAACAAGTCAACATTCCAACTTGCAGAAATAGGCAACGTATAGGCTTTTGTTGCCTCCGAGTGTGTACCGAAATGGGATATTGTACCCTGTGGAGCGAATGCCACAGATGGCAGGAAAGCCAACTTTGCTGCCTTCAACTGCGCTTCTGCCATGTCTATATTAAGTGCCGCATTGAGCAAGTCTGGATTGTTGGCAAGTGCCTTCTCTATGATTGTCTGAAGATTTGCGTCTGTGAATACCGTTCTCCATGGAAGATTTCCGAAACCAGTGGAATCGGCTGTTGACAGATACGCATTGTCATCGACTGGATTGCGCACCACATTTTCACTCTTCACATCAGGACGCTGATAGTCATCATATAGAGAATGGTAAGCCTTGCAACCACTCATGAGAATGGTTGCAAGAGTTATATATAAAACAGATTTATTCATTTTCATTATTTCTCCTCTATGTTTTTATAAGATGTCTGGGCATACTGTTCCAATTCACGAGCTACCTCAAGATTCTCCTCGTCGTCGAATGTCAACGGGCGCAACTTCTCCTGAAGCCACTGGAATACAGCGAATAGAGCAGGAACGATAAACAGCTGGCAAAGAGTACCGATAAGCATACCACCGACAGCCGCTGCTCCAAGTGTCTGGTTACCATTCTTTCCTACGCCTGATGCAAACATCAGAGGGAGCAAACCGATAACCATAGCGAGAGATGTCATAAGAATAGGACGAAGTCGCGCTCCTGCACCAAGGATGGCAGAGTATCTTATCGCCATACCTGTCATACGACGCTCAAGGGCAAACTGCACGATAAGGATGGCATTCTTTGCAAGAAGTCCGATAAGCATGATGAGCGCAATCTGCATGTATATGTCATTGGAATGTCCGAAGATGTTTGTAAAAATAAACGCTCCGGCAAGTCCAAATGGTATAGACAGGATAACTGCCAATGGCAGGATGTAGCTCTCATACTGTGCAGAAAGGATAAGATAAACAAACACGAGACACAATGCGAAGATAATGCCCGTGGAGTTACTCGACTCTTGCTCTGAACGGGTTAGTCCCGAATAGTCAAGACCATATCCGTCTGGGAGTACCTGTGCTGCAACTTCCTCCACTGCCTTCAAAGCCTGTCCGGAAGAATAGCCGTCAGCAGCAGAAGCATTTATGTTGATACTCGTAAAGAGGTTGAAACGGTTAACGTTTGATGGTCCATATACTCGACGCAACGAACAGAACTCGCTTACTGGAGACATACCGTTTGACGTGCGTACATATATGTTACTCATTCCTTCAGGACGCATTCTACTATCTACATCGCCCTGTATCATGACCCTGTACAGTTTACCGTAGGCATTGAAGTTGGAAGCATAAAGACCTCCATAATATCCCTGCAACGTGGATAGTACCTTCTGCGGTGTGGTACCACTCTGTTTACATTTAGCCACATCAACATCAACCATATACTGAGGGTAATTAGGGTTGTATGATGTCATGGCGTTTGAAATTTCCGGCCGTTTATTCAACTCTGCAAGGTACTCTTTTGTAATACTAAAGAATTTATTGAGGTCACCACCCGTCTTGTCCTGCATTGTGAATGTTATACCGTTAGTGGCACCAAAACCATTAATCATAGGCGGTGCAAAAGCAAGAATCTGAGCATCCTTTATCTCTGCCGTCTGCTTGTAAATCATACCAAGCACTGAATTTGCAGCCTGCTGATTGACAAAGAATCGCATTATACCGTCACCTTCCCATATTCCAGAAAGGGCATAGAAGAATCCTGCCGGACGCTCTTCAAATGGTTTAAGCTTGACAATGAAGGTTGCCTGGTCAGAACCTTGTCCTGCTATGAAGTTATAACCTACAATCTGCTCACGTGTCTTGACAGCTGGATTCGATTCCAACATCTTGTCAATATAGTTGATGACTTCCTGGGTACGCGCTTGGCTTGTACCGGGAGCCATGGAGACTGTACAGAATAACACACCAGTATCCTCATCAGGCACAAGACCAGTCTTTGTTGTAGCCATTGTAACAACAAGAGCCACTATTCCCACTACGACAGCTATTCCAGTCGCAATTTTGTGGTGTATAACCTTCTCTACTCCTTTCCTATACTTGTTTAGGATGCGGTCGTACTGTGTGTTGAAAGCATGATGGAACCTATCAACCATTGACATCTTATGCTCTGCGTCCTCCTCATGCGGTTTCAGGAAAATTGCACAAAGAGCAGGAGAAAGAGTTAGGGCATTCAGGGCGGAGATAAGGATAGACACTGCCATCGTGACACCAAACTCTCGATAAAACGCACCACTTGTACCACCCATGAATGATACTGGCACGAACACAGCAGACATCACAAGTGTTATGGAAATAATAGCTCCGGAAATCTCGTTCATGGCATCAATAGATGCTGTGAGCGCACTCTTGTAGCCTTGGTCCAACTTGGCATGTACAGCCTCTACCACCACTATGGCATCGTCAACTACAATGGCAATAGCGAGAAGTAACGCAGATAGTACAAGTAGATTTATAGAGAATCCGAATATCCAAAGGAAGAGGAATGTTCCAATAAGTGCCACTGGCACTGCAATCATAGGAATGAGGGTGGAACGCAAATCCTGAAGGAAGACATATACCACCAGAAAAACGAGCAGAAGTGTTATCACAAGAGTGAATATAACCTCCTCTATTGAAGCATAAAGGAACTCCGTGATATCCATGTTTATCTTATACTCAAGTCCTGGAGGGAAAGACTTAGCCTGTTTCTCAAGCTCAGCTTTCACATCATTTGCTATCTGGTTTGCATTGGAACCTGCAATCTGCTGAACCATACCCATAACTGAAGGCTGGTTGTTATCGCGCATTGCAACATTATACTGCAATCCTCCAAGTTCTACATTTGCTACATCCTTCAGATGCAGAGTCTGTCCTGACTGATCACTCCTAATTATGATGTCGCCATATTCCTCTGCCGTCTTCAGGCGTCCCTTGTACCTCATGACATACTCATATGCCATGTCGCTCTGTTCGCCGAACTTTCCTGGTGCAGCCTCAATATTCTGCTCTGCGAGTGCATCAGACACGTCAGATGGTATAAGCCCATATTCCTTCATCTTGTCTGGCTTAAGCCAAATACGCATGGAATAAGTCTTCATACCAGGAGTCTGTACACCACCTACACCATTGATACGTTTCAAAGCAGGAATGACATTGATGTTGTTGTAGTTTGTAAGGAACTCGTCATCGTAGCGTCCATCTTCTGTCGTCAAAGCGTACATTATGACATTGGATGTCTGACGCTTCTCCACCGTTACACCCACCTTGGTAACTTCAGCAGGAAGGAGAGCCTGCGCCTGACTGACACGGTTCTGAACATTGACAGCTGCCATGTCAGGGTCGGAACCCTGCTTGAAATATACGGTAATCATACACATACCATCATTGGTTGCGGATGATGTCATGTATGTCATGTTCTCAACACCGTTGATACTCTCTTCAAGAGGAGTGACAACAGAATTAAGCACAGTCTGTGCATCCGCACCGGTATATGTTGTCTGTACCGAGATGGTAGGCGGTGCCACATCGGGATATTGCTCTATTGGGAGCGAAATAATTCCGATGATACCCAGCAACACGAAAAATATCGATATAACCGTCGATAATACCGGGCGTTTTATGAAATTAGTAAATGTCATGATTTATCCTTTATTATTTTTTCTTTCCACCCATAGCGTCTGCGAAACCAGATGCACTGCCCTGATTCTCACCGAGCTTTGCGGCTTCTTCAATTTTTTTCTTATACTGTTCTTCGGTTATTGGCTTTATCTCCATTCCGTCAGTGAGTTTTGTTATACCATTTGTAACAATCTTTTCACCTGGTTTAAGACCACTTGTCACAATATAGTTTTTACCATCATTCTGCGGATTAACGGTTATCTCTGTATATACAACTTTGTTGTTTGCTGCGAGTTTATAAACAAAGACCTTGTCCTGTACCTGTGTGGTTGATGACTGTGGTATGAGTATTGCATTGGATTTGACAGTAGGTATAATTATCTGTCCTGAACCACCGCTTCTGAGAATCATGTCAGGATTGGCAAATGTCGCTATCATCGAAACAGAACCTGTAGTAGCATCTATCACTCCACTCATCTTTGTCACCGTGCCATCATGTGAGTAAATTGTACCATCTGCAAGCTTAAGTTTCACGGCTGGTAAAGCCTTAATGGCATTTGCCACATTGCCAGATGTTTTCGTCATTGCAAGGATATCTTTCTCTGTCATGGAGAAGTAAACCTCTACCGTACTTGAATTTGAAATGGTGGTAAGAGGCTGGGTGATTGAAGGACTAACAAGTGCGCCCTGCTTGAATGGAATGCTTCCCACAACACCTGACGTAGGGGCTGTAACATAGCAATAGCTGAGTTGTTCCTTGGCATTTGCCAAAGAAGCCTTGGCTGATGCAACGGCTGCCTGTGCCTGTGCTACGGCAGCTTCAGATGTGTTCAACGAATTCTTGGCTGTCTGCAACTCATAACTTCCTATTACATTGTTCTTGTAAAGGCTTTGGCTGTTAGTGTATGTAAGGCGGGCTGTAGCGAGTTGTGCCTGTGCTGACGACACTGAAGCTTCAGCCTGTCTAACAGCTGCCTGAGCAGAACGCACTGCTGCCACGTATGTCTCGCTGTCCAACGTAAACAGTACCTGTCCCCTACTTACATGCTGTCCTTCCTGAACTGCAACCTTTGTAATAAAGCCTGATACTTTCGGGCGAATTTCCACATCCTGTACACCTTTCAAGGAAGCAGGATAAGTTGACGTTAGCTCCGTTCCCTGAGTACCGATTGTCATAACCGGAAATTCATTGTCTCCAAAAGCTGGCTTTCCTGAATTACCGCAACTGGAAGCCAATATTGCTACCATAGCGGCAAACAAATAAAATGTTTTTCTTTTCATACTTAAAAATAATACTTATCTATAATTGTCCTTTATTAGCATACGCTATTTCTGAAAACTACACAACACAACCTTAGTTTTCTGAATGCAAATTTACTCATTATATAATTAAATAGTGCAATAATAGTAATTGTTTTAACAACTATTATTGCACTTTTAAGGATTTTATTTCTGTTTTAGTCCCATTTCTTTTCCTTTTTGGAACAATAAATCCATCAGTGGTTCCCTTTTATTCTCGACCTTATTGTCAAGTACCGCATCCTTAAGAAACTGCTTCAACTCTCCTACTTCCTTACATGGTGGCAGACCAAATATTTCCATTATCTCGTTGCCATCTATACATGGCTGAAGCAGTCGCTTGTAGTCTTTTTCTTTGAGGACAGTAAGTTTCTCCCTGACGATACGGAAATTATCAAGGAAGTGAGCTTTTCTCTCTTGGTTCTTGCTTGTTATGTCTGCCTCACACAGTGTCATTAGGTCTTCTATGTCATCACCTGCATCACTTAACAGCCTTCTCACAGCACTATCTGTCACTTCTTCGTCGGCTATGACTATAGGGCGCATGTGTAAATCGACGAGCTTCTGCACATATTTCATCTTGGCATCCATGGGGAATTTCATCCTTCTGAATATCTGGGGTATCATTTTTGCCCCTATGTAATTGTGGTTGTGGAATGTCCATCCAGCGACAGGATTCCATCTTTTGCATTTTGGCTTGCCTATATCATGAAACAGAGCTGCCCATCTCAGCCATAAGTCTGTATTTAAATCCTTATTGTCGGAAGTACCGCATTGTTCAGTGCTGACATTTCTTTTTCTCTGTGCTTTTGCCACATTGTCAAGCACCTCCAATGTATGATAGAAATTATTCTTATGTCCTTTGCCGTTTCGAGTCTCAACGGCATCAAGAATCTGGAGTTCTGGCAATATAAGTTGCAACAATCCTGCCCGTTGCAGTTCGACAAATCCCTTGCTTGGGTACTTGGTCATTATAATCTTGTGAAGTTCATCAGCTATACGCTCTGCACTCACTATCTTTATTCTGTCAGCATTGCGTTGCAACGCCTCGAACGTCTCTTCTTCGATATAGAAGTTAAGCTGAGTAGCAAACCTTACACACCTCATCATCCTAAGAGGGTCGTCTGAGAATGTAATATCAGGGTCGAGAGGTGTGCGTATTATACCATCTTCCAAATCATACAATCCACCAAAGGGGTCAACAAGTTCACCAAACCTGTCTTTATTCAGACAGATTGCGAGGGCATTGATGGTGAAGTCACGCCTGTTCTGGTCATCTTCAAGGGTTCCATCCTCCACATGAGGATTACGGGAGTCTGATGAATAGCTCTCTCTTCTTGCACCGACGAATTCCACCTCCGTGTTACCATATCTAACCTGTGCGGTTCCATATCTCTTAAATACAGACATGTGGGCATACTTGCCTAGTAAGCGTTTCAGTTCTGTAGCCACTGCTATCCCACTTCCTACTACCACCACATCAATGTCCTTTGAAGGTCTTTCCAAGAAGATATCCCTTACATATCCGCCAACGACATAGCATTCAAGTCCCAGACTGTCAGCAGCCTGAGATATAAGATGGAAAATTTTCTTATTGAGTATCTGCGCCAGCTCGGCATTGCTGTATATTCTCATTTCTGTACATTTTTACATATATAGTCCGTCAACAACTGCTTATTCATTGTTGCCGGAAAGTCTGCAAAGATAATAAAAAAAGTGGAAATACAGCAAGTGTAATGTCATAAATCAAGTATCAACTCCACAGGACAATGGTCGCTTCCCATGATGTCTGTATGTATTTCCGCCACACCGATATTGTCTCTTAACCTCTGCGATGTCAGGAAATAGTCAATGCGCCACCCTGCATTTTTCTCTCTTGCCTTGAAACGATACGACCACCATGAATATGTCACCTGCTGTGGATGAAGCCATCTGAATGTATCTATGAAACCGTCTGCAAGGAGTACTGAGAACTTCTCCCTTTCCTCGTCCGTGAAGCCTGCATTCTTTCTGTTAGTACGTGGATTCTTGAGGTCGATTTCCTCATGGGCAACATTAAGGTCTCCACAAACGACAACTGGCTTAACGGCATCAAGGTTCTTAAGGTAGGTTCTGAAATCATCTTCCCATCTCATACGATACTCAAGGCGTTTCAATCCATCCTGCGAATTTGGCGTATATACTGTTACGAGGAAGAAGTTGTCCATCTCGAGTGTTATCACCCTTCCTTCTCTGTCATGTTCCTCTACACCTATGCCATAAGTCACATTCAAAGGCTTGTGCTTTGCGAAAACAGCAGTGCCACTATATCCTTTCTTTTCCGCATAGTTCCAATATGAGTCATAACCGGCAAACTCGATGTCGAGTTGCCCCTGCTGCATTTTTGTTTCCTGCAGACAGAAGAAATCGGCATCGAGTTTGTTGAATGATTCACAGAATCCCTTGCCTGTGCATGCGCGCAGGCCATTGACATTCCAAGAGACAAATCTCATCATTTGTTACCTCCGAAGAAATATACTGAGTTGATATTCCATTTTGCATCACCCACGGCAAGGGATGTTGGCAGAAGGTATAGTTCCATCCTTTTCTGAGCGGTGCTGTAGCCACCATATGACGAGATAAGTCCACCAGATGTCGTTACGGAGGCAACGAAAGCCATTCTTGCCTTCACGTTCTCTCCTTCGTGCATAATGTTGAAATCTATCTGGTTCTCATCACCCACTTCTGTTGTGTACCAATATGTAGTGGCATTCTGGTTGGCGTCATAACCATACGGACGGTATGGACGTATTGTGCATTTAAGCTCCTGAGTCTGGTCGCTGTTCTCAAACGCATCCTTATAATCCTGACTTGCCACAACAGATGCAAGCAACTTAATAGGGAAATTCTTGATTGTCAGTGTAGAGTCAACTACTGTCCATGCTACATCTATAGAGTCTTTTGCCTTTCCTCCTGAAAGGCTGAAGATATACGACTTGCCACTATAGTTTCCTTCCATAGCTATGAGTTGGCTTAGTTGCTCCATCTTTGTCAGTGGCACGTACTCGTAGTCATCTCCGTCATTATCATCAAGACATGATGTAACTGATACTGTTGCCACCATACAGATGGCTGTAATCAAATAGAATTTAATTTTTTTCATTGTTGTAATTTATAGATATTGTTGTTAATTATTCTGACAGGCACACCTATGTGTTCCATTCTATATTACCGTTTACAGAACACCTATATAAATGACCATAATAGCCAAACATTGCACAACCAATCATGAATTTAACTTATTTTTACAAGAAAGTCACGTCTTATAGACAGCTTGGTTATATATATATTATGGTGTCAGTATCTATTCTTTATCAAATTCATGAACTCCTCTCTTGTCTTTGCCTGATTGAATGCTCCGCTAAAATCGCTTGTTGTGGTAATACTGTTCTGCTTCTCAACACCACGCATCTGCATGCACATATGTCTTGCCTCTACGACAACCATCACTCCAAGCGGATGAAGTGTTTCCTGAATGCAGTCTTTTATCTGTTGTGTCATTCTTTCCTGAACCTGCAGTCTATGGCTATATATATCTACTACCCTTGCAATCTTACTAAGACCTGTTATATAGCCATTGGGAATATACGCCACATGCGCCTTGCCATAAAAAGGAAGCATGTGATGTTCACACATAGAGAAGAAATCAATATCCTTGACTATCACCATCTGGTTGTACTTCTCTTCAAAGAGGGCATCCGTAAGCACCTTGTGAGGGTCTTGTTCGTAACCTCTTGTCAAGACCTGCATGGCTTTTGCCACTCTCATCGGAGTCTTAAGCAAGCCATCTCTCTCTGGGTCCTCTCCCAACAGTTCCAATATTTTCCTGTAATGCAAGGCGAGGTCTGCAAGTCCCTCTCTATATTCTGGTTCCTGAATCATAAAATCATTAATACTTTCAATCCTTCAACAATTATCAATATTCAACATCCGTATAATCTCAGTCTATTACATGGTAATTCCTTACCGCCACTTTACTTTCTATTACGGATGCCTTATTGAATCCAAGTTTCTTTATTTCCTTAAGCAATTCCTGAGCATCCTCACGTTTCTCAAAATTCCCTACTCTACATGCCCATCTCGGTGTATAGAAATGTACATATACGGGCTGGTCTGGGAATGCCGATTTTATCTTGTGCATGGCACGTTCCGCCTCCTGCCTGTCTTCACGCGTATTACCACCGGAATAGACCTGCACCCTGTAACCGTTAACCTTTTTCATGCCGCTATACACGACCGTCTTCATGACTTTTCTTGTGACCGGTCGTCCATTTTCATCAAGGCGAGGCTTCCTTATTACTTTGGTCTCAGTTCGTGTGATGTGCTTTATGGAAGGCTCTATCTTTGGCACGAATTTCATTTCTGGCATGGCAGGTGCTGTTACAACAGGTTTTACAGGCTTTTGTACAGGCTGCTGTGCCATGGAATTCTTTTTCCGTTTTTCTTCTTCCTTTCTTCTTTTTTCCGCCTCCTTTGCAGCTTTCTTTTCTGCCTTTATCTCTGCCTTTGTTTTTGGAGTGTTTTTTTTGCCGTTTACCAACTGGTCTATCTCCTTACTTTGGCGTACGGACACGTTCCCTTCATTCTGGCGTTTCTTTTGCAGATTGTCAGTAAACGACTGTGCTGCCGCCTCACTTGCCATAAAGAATACAGCAATTGCTATTAGAAAGCATTTCATATATCCGATTGTCATGGCTGCCCATTTAAGGAAAGATTTCATATATTAGGATTGAAAGGTTGAAAAAGTAAAAGATTCAATGTTGAAAGACTGGAGGTAGGACAGGGACATCAACATCTCTGCCCTGCACTTCAATCTTTCAATGTCTATAATCATTCTTTTTGTTGAACATTCTATTTCCAGGCATCTATGATACCCTTGAAGTCAGGAGCCTTCAACGATGCGCCACCTATTAGACCACCATCGATGTCTGGTTTAGCAAACAGTTCAGGAGCATTACTTGCCTTGCAACTGCCACCGTATAGAATTGACGTATTCTCTGCAACTTCACTTCCATACTTTTCTGCCACTATACTGCGGATATAAGAATGGATTTCCTCAGCCTGCTCAGCAGTAGCAGTCTTGCCTGTTCCTATTGCCCATATTGGCTCATAAGCTATGACAACATTTGCAAATTCCTCAGCCGTCAGATTGAAGACAGAACCTTCAAGTTCAACCTTTACAACTTCGTTCTGCCTGCCTGCCTCACGCTCCTCAAGTGACTCACCTATACAGAATATGACCTTCAGTCCGTTCTTTAGAGCGAGAAGGAC
Source organism: uncultured Prevotella sp. (assembly GCA_945875635.1). Classification (GTDB taxonomy): domain Bacteria; phylum Bacteroidota; class Bacteroidia; order Bacteroidales; family Bacteroidaceae; genus Prevotella. Next base: position 23,466 of record CAMCLD010000008.1, on the reverse strand, counting down.
TTTCTCCTTTAATATCTCTGGTGTCTCACCATAATATCCGCGACGCTCTGAATGTCCGAGGATAACATACTCAGCACCTGTGCTCTTTACCATCTCTGCGCTCACTTCTCCTGTGTATGCACCTTTTTCCTTGTCTGCACAGTTTTCAGCTCCGAGTGCTATCACATCATGATTGATATTAGCAGAAACTGTTGCCAGATGTATGAATGGAGTACAGATGATAACATCGCAATTTGGTTTTTCTGCTGCCAACGAATCATTCAACTCTTTTGCGAGAGCTACGCCCTCCTGCAGGTTAAGGTTCATTTTCCAGTTGCCTGCCACAATTTTCTTTCTCATTTTCTTTTAATATATAATTAGTTACACAAAACTTTTTCAAGTCTGTTATGGCTCCATTTACCAAGAATAGTGCCATCCTTCAGGAGTATAAGTCCCGGGTTACTTCTTATCATTGTCTTTAGCACAGTAGCGTCTGCCGAAAGGAAGTCATATCTTGCTCCTGTGATATCTCGCCAGTTCTCTATACCTTTTTCCCCACTTGATGTAAGGCAATAGAAGCGCCATCCTTTGTCCATGGCATTTTCGTATATTGCATCAATCTCGCCAAATGCCGAATCGTCTGCGTCCTCAAGCCTCGGGCATACAAGCAAATATGTATATCCCTTGTAACCTAAAATACCATCTGTCACATCCTCGCCCGTTTCTCTGTCAGTCACTGCAAAATCTGATATTGGAGGCGCATAACCAGAAGATAGCTCCACAGTTCTGCTGTCTATGAATGTCCACGTGGAATCTGGATAGTTTTCAAGTGTGAACTCCTGTCTCTTTCCTTCCTTCTCAAGAATAAAGTAGGTCTCAAGCTTCGGCTGTGGGGAGCCAGGAGGTATCTCCATTGATTTCCGAATATTTACTCCAACCTTATAGGGGCGGAAATCCACAATAGGCAGGTCGTACAGGCTCCATGCAGAAGTGCCAAGCACGACAACAGCCACAGCATTTGTGACTATCCAATTATATCTATGCGGTAGCAGCGGCGTGACAAGGTCTCTCCTTCTCCACAAGAATACTGTTGATGCAAGCAGCAAGATATTCTTAGCCAAAGTCTGTCCGTTTGTGAGCCTAATGGCATCTCCAAAGCAACCGCAGTCACTTACAGGATTGAAGAGAAAAATCCACAATGTCACTAATGTCATGAAACACATGAAAACGGCAGAAAGTCTTGTCACTATGTCTCTGCGTATTCCTACAAGCAGAAGGATTCCGAGACAAAACTCAAGAGTGGACACTGTAAGCGAAGCCATGAGTGTCATCCATTGCGGCACTAACGACTCCAAAGACAAGGCTCCAAGATAATCAGTTATCTTATACTGAGTACCAAGCGGATCTATTGCCTTGACATATCCTGACACGGAAAATGTCAGACCTACCAAAAGCCTGCACAACAAGGCTATATACCTGATAATCCTCTCCTTCTTCAAAATTATATAAGTGTTTCTACTTAATTTATTTACCAGACAGCTTTATCGCTCCAAATACCGCATAATTAATAATATCCATGTAATTGGAGTCTATACCTTCCGAAACGAGGACATCACCTTCTGAGTCCTCCATTTCCTTCACCCTCTGAATTTTGGTCAGGATAAAGTCGGTATAGCTACTCACCCTCATACATCTCCAAGCCTCGTCATAGTCATGGTTCTTGCGCAGCATAAGCCCCAACGCTTCGTCTGAGAACTTGTCATAAAGAGCCATGGCATCATCTGTCGTCATGTCCACCTCGTCAACATAACCGTGTGCAAGCTGTATAAGTCCTACTATGCCATAATTGATGAGAGCGATGAACTCTGGTCTTATTCCTTCCTCTACCAGTGCCTCACCTTTTGTTTCAAGCGACCTGATTCTCTTCGCCTTAATATATAACTGATCCGTAAGGGACGAAGGACGGAGTATGCGCCATGAAGCTCCGTAGTCATGCAATTTCTTTCCGAAGAGAGAACGGCACTCTGCCATTACCGCCTTGAATTCCGCCTCTGTATTGTTGTTCTGTACCGACATTTATGTTGCTGTCAATGATTTTAAATATCTTAAAGGCTATGGCATACTGCCATTTAACCAACTGCAAAGTTACGAATTTTAGATGAAAGCGCAAAAGATAAGTCCATTAAGATTTCATTTTTAGGAGTAAAAGGAGTTAAAACAGGGAGTTAAGGCCTCTCCCCTGCCCTCCCCCGGTGAGGGACCACAAGTTTGATGAAGAAATGATTAACCCTTTAAACCCTTAAACTCTTATAAACATCTTCAACAATAAAAATCGCGACAGGTAATGCAAAATTTTGCAACCAGTCGCGATTTAGTTTAACTAAAGAAGTATTTATCACTCACCGAAGTAACGCTTTAGAAGGCCCAAGAAGCCTTTGCCGTGACGAGCCTCGTCCTTTGCCATCTCATGTACAGTATCATGGATTGCGTCAAGGTTGGCAGCTTTTGCAGCCTTTGCAATGTCAAGCTTTCCTGCTGTTGCGCCACACTCAGCCTCTGCACGCTTCTGAAGGTTGGTCTTTGTATCCCAAACCATATCTCCAATGAGTTCACAGAACTTGGCTGCATGCTCTGCCTCCTCAAGGGCATAGCGACGGAAAGCCTCACCAATTTCTGGATAACCCTCACGATGTGCCTGACGAGACATTGCAAGATACATACCAACCTCTGTGCACTCGCCTTCGAAGTTAGCCTTCAGCCCTGCCATTATTTCCTCTGGGCATCCCTTTGCAACACCAATCTCGTGCTCACATACAAATGTGAGTTCCTCATCCTTAATCTCATTGAACTTACTAGCTGGAGCCTTGCACAATGGGCATGCCTCAGGTGCCTCTTCTCCTTCGTAGATGTAACCGCAAATTGTACAAACGAATTTCTTTTTCATAGTTTTTCCTTTCTTTCTGTTTTATTATAAAAGCTTAATTTTTACCTGTCATAACCACCTATAATGATGAATAGGCAATACTCAGAGTGCAAAGATAATAAAAAAATATGCTATACATACCTGAAAGCAGGTATTTTTTCAAAAAAAATCCGCACATCATTAATCCTTGCACTTGGAGAATCATAATTTAATAGCCCCCAGTTCTCTACCTTCTATGTCAAACATCCTCACAGCACCATTATCGTATATGGCAAGAGTTTGAGGATTTCCTCCTTTGGGAAAGGTGACAGAACCAGTATTGCAGAACACTGTACCATCTTTCTTTTCAAGAAGCCACAGGTGAGTGTGGCCATAAAACACCGCATCATAACGTCCCTTGGGCAAGCACTCCATATTATATATATGTCCATGTGTGAGAAGCAAGCGTCTTCCATTATCCACCACAAGAGACGTTGTATCCATAATGTGGAAATCGAGAAGCATCTGGTCAACCTCAGAGTCACAATTACCTCTCACTGCTACTATGTCTCCTGCCATAGAGTTCAGCATCGCAGCAACCTTTGGAGCATCAAGACCTACAGGCAACCCGTTACGCGGTCCATAGTTGAGGATGTCACCCAACAAAAGCAACATGTCGCACTCTTTTTTCCTATATATATTCAATGCCTGCTCCAATGTAGTTACCGAGCCGTGAATATCCGACAATATCATGTACCTCATGTCAAAACAATTATTTATATTGCAAAGTTAATTCAAAAAAACGAGAAAACGAAAAACTATTATATTATTTATTCAAGTTTTGCAAGTTGAAAACTTGCTCAGGGTTGACGATTTGACAAGTCACAAGTTATTACCTCTCGATTTTAGGTTTCATGTGAAATAACCTCTATAACCTACAACCTCATAAACTTACAACCTTACAACCTTACAACTTCACAACCTCACAACCTTACAACCTCATAAGATTTATTGCACACTATCCAATGTGAGTGCGCAATTTACAAGAATATTATGCAAAAAAACTCTAAAGTATTACTTTGCCAGCGACATAAACTGAATATTTTAACTAATTTTGTAAATGGTCTAAGACTCACGGTTGACAAACAACCGACAAATGAACACAAAAGAACTATGTTATGAATCAGAGAGTGATTATCACAGAAAACATCAAGAGTGAATTGGCTATAGCTCTTTCGGAAAGCGACCACGACAGACTGTTTGTTCTCGTGGATGAATGCACCAAGGAGAAATGCTGGAACAAGATAAAGGTTTTCTATTCACTAAAGAACGCACATGTCATAACCATAAAACCATCAGACAGCAACAAGACACTAGAGTCAATATCTCATGTCTGGAAGGAACTGGGCAACAACGGCGGCACACGCCACTCATGCCTTGTCAACCTTGGCGGAGGTATGGTGACTGACCTCGGTGGATTTGCTGCCTCAACATTCAAGCGAGGTATAAACTTCATAAACATACCTACGACACTGCTCTCCATGGTTGATGCGTCTGTGGGTGGAAAGACAGGAATCAATTTCAATGGCCTGAAGAATGAAATTGGAACATTCTGCAATGCCAACTTCGTACTATTGTGCACAGACTTCCTAACTACTCTTGACTCAGCAAACTTGTTGAGCGGATATGCCGAGATGCTGAAACATGGACTTATCAGCAACATAGACATGCTCGCAGGACTTCTGAATTTCGATGTGTGCCATATTCAGGACAAAGAACAACGCTTGCAGCTCAGCAGAATGATATCAGACTCTGTGGAGGTGAAAAAGAATATAGTTGAGCAAGACCCTAAGGAAAACGGCATCAGGAAAGCACTCAATCTTGGACACACATTCGGGCATGCATTCGAGTCATGGTCACTGAAGCGCACACCGGTACTTCACGGATATGCCGTGGCATGGGGACTTGTTTGCGAGCTTTACCTGAGCCATGTCATAACTGGTTTTCCCATTGACACCATGCGGCAGACGGTTGACTATATAAGAAACCACTATGGCATACCACCTGTGACATGCGATGACTATCATGAATTGATAGACCTCATGCACCATGACAAGAAAAACCGTGGCGAAAGCATAAACTTCACATTGCTTGCAGAAGTTGGAGACATACGTCTTGACCAACATGCCACATTGGACATCATAAAGGAAGCCATTGACTTCCTAAGGGAGGGATAAGGACAGAATGGATGCAAGTCAATTCATAGAAGACTGGAACTCGCCCGACACGCATATAACCGTCCAAACAAGTGGAAGCACTGGCACGCCGAAACCCATACGGGTAGAGAAAAAGAGAATGGTTGCAAGTGCGCTCATGACATGCAATTACCTGAGCGTCAAAGAGGGTGACTCTGCATTACTCTGTCTTTCGCCAGACTATATCGCAGGCAAGATGATGATTGTAAGGAGCTTGGTGAGAAGGCTAAGCCTAACCATTATGGAACCGACAGGGAATCCCCTTGCCAACGACGACGGACATTATGACTTAGCAGCCATGGTGCCCATGCAGGTATTCAACATATTGTCTTCGTCGCATGGAGAAGAGAAGTTGAACAATATCAGGCATCTCATAATTGGAGGAGGAGCCATTCATCCCATGTTGGAGAAAAAAATCGCAATGCTCACCAATTCCACCTGGAGTTCTTACGGAATGACAGAAACATTGTCGCATATAGCTCTAAGAAGGATAAACGGAAAGGAGGCGAGCCAGTGGTACACACCTTTTGATAATGTCAGTGTGAAGCTATCGACAGATGGATGTCTCATCATAAACGCTCCAGCCGTTTGCCCAGAGAGCGTCATCACAAACGACATGGCAGAGATTGCTCCCGACGGCAGGCGATTCAAGATATTAGGCAGGAGGGACAATGTAATATGCTCTGGAGGCATGAAGATTCACATCGAGGACATAGAGCAGAGAATAGCCGCTTATACCAACATAATATTCGCCATTGGCAAGAGAAAAGACCCGAAGCTTGGAGAGGCAATGGTATTGGTGACAGAAGGTAATCATGAACAGGAGCTGCGAGACATCTGCACAAGAATTCTCCCAAGCATCCTACGTCCCAAAGAATATGTCGCAACTAAACATATACCAACCACTGGCACGGGAAAGCCAGCAAGAGCCCTTATCAACAGCATTTGTCAAACCACATCCAGCTTCCTTGAAGTCTGACAGGCATGTCAATATTGTCGGTAAAGAGCTGTCCTGTACCAAGTCCCTGAGGCATTCGTATATCAGGACCGTAAATATGTGCGGCAAGATGAGCAACAGCATTAAGCCCGACATTACTTTCGAGAGCACTTGTCATCCAACTTCCAATATTTCTCTCCCTTGCCAATCTCACCCATTCCTCACAACCAGCCATCCCGCCATGCAGAGAGGGCTTAAGTATTATGTAGTCCGGACATATCTTGTCAAGCATTTCTTTTTTCCGTTCCTCTCCAAAAATACCAATCAGTTCCTCGTCAAGTGCTATTGACACTGGCGATTCTCTGCACAGCAAAGACATCTCCTCCCATTGTCCGTTCTTTATAGGCTGTTCAATGGAATGGATGTCCAATGCCGCCAAAGCATCAAGCTTACGCATAGCGTCAGAGGGAAGGAAAGCTCCGTTTGCATCAACTCTCAATTCAACATAATCCTTTCCGAATCTTTCCCTGATACCCTTTAAAAGACCTATCTCTTCGGAAAAGTCTATCGCACCAATCTTGAGCTTGACACAAGTGAAACCGTCAGACAACTTATCCTCTATTCTGCGACTCATCTCTTCCTTGCTGCCCATCCACACAAGACCATTGATGGGAATGCCCTCATCTCCACTGGCAAATGGTGTGTCAAACAGGGCATGGTGGTCAGTCACTAAATCACGGAAGGCTGTCTCCAACCCGAATAGCATTGAGGGATAATGTTGAAGATGGGATAAATCAATTCTTCCTGTCTCCACAACTATCCGACATTGTTCTTCAAGAACTGCTTCATATTCCGGAATATCATCACAACTAAGATTTGGCAAAGGTGCACACTCCCCTATTCCTACCTTGTCAGGCATGTCAGCACGCTTCATCTCTATAAACCATGACTGGCGAGTTGTGTATATGCCTCGTGATGTACCTGCCGGCTGTTTGAAATGCAAAGTACGTTTCGTCGTTTTTATCTCGTATTCCATAATTATATCGAATTACTAAAGGTGTCAGGTCTTAAGGGTTTGGAAATTGAGGCCCACCCCCAGCCCCTCCCTGGGGAGGAGAGGTTGAAAGTTGAATGTTCAATCATCAATAACCTCATAACCTTATAACCTCATAACCTCACAACCTTATAACCTCATAACCTTATAACCTCATAACCTCACAACCTTATAACCTCACAACCTTATAACCTCACAACCTTATAACCTCACAACCTCATAACCTTATAACCTCATAACCTCACAACCTCACAACCTCACAACCTCACAACCTCACAATACTATAACGCAAGAACACTCGAATTGTTTTATCGGGGTTAAGGTATTATTTCATTTAGGTTTAATTATTGTTTTGCCTCATGCAATAGGTTTCATTGGTGATAAGGTTATTAACCTTTCAGCCGATAGATTATTAACCTTTCAGCTGTAAGGTTAATAATCTTATCAGCATTTCAATCAATATCAATGCGTAACCCAAAGGGATGACTGAGGCATTGTATGTAGATATGGCAGTCCTTGATAAAAGGGGTTGTTTACCTCAAATGTTGCTGGAAGACGATTCGGTAAAACAATAAAAAAACTAAAAACATTGAAAACAAGATATAATAACTGCTCTATGGCATATTAAATCCATCATAATGTATTTTTCAAAACCCATACGCCTTTGCCAATTCTGACAAAAAGGCTAACTTTGCAGGCGTTTAATAAAAACAATCTTCGAAATTAGGCAAGGAAAAGATTGTCATTATCCAGAAAGGCAAATAAATGGTTGACCTGTCAACTTGTTATTAGTTATTTTGGATATTGACAAACTTAAACAATAAGGGTATAAACTTGTTGACTTGTCAACTTATTAACTGTCAGCATGTCGGAGACATGCGAACCAACGGTCACTGGCCGAAGGGAAAAGTAAACTTGAATATAATCTTGAATATAATTATATAAAAACAATGAGAAAGAATTTCGTAATAGCATCCGCAATGAGCATCATGCTTGTCTCATGTGGAACGATGGGCACTACCCAGACGGGTAATGCAAGCAGCGGTAACAACGGAAGCGTACTTGGTGGCATACTGTCTTCCATGGGAAACGGTGAGACAATTGGCAATATCCTGACAAGTGTAATAGGCATGGACAAGCTCACCACATCAACCATAACCGGTACATGGAAATACGACGGACCAGGATGTGCCTTCACGTCTGACAACGCACTTGCCAAAGCAGGAGGTGAAATAGCTGCCACCAAGATTGAGGACAACCTGAAAACATATTACGACAAACTGGGTCTGGCATCATCCAACACATATATCACCCTCAACAGTGACGGGACATTCTCGTCAAAGATTAACGGCAAATCATTCAGTGGCAAATGGACATTTGACGAAGATGCGAGCCTTCTGACTTTAAAGGGCACATTACTCACTATAAACGGCTATGCCAAACGCAACACCAACGGCATAAGCATATTGTTCGAGGCTACAAAACTGCTGTCGCTTATGCAGACCATGGCTGCCATAAGCGGCAACAGCACCTTGCAGGGTATCGGAGAATTGTCGAAAAACTATGACGGCTTGCGCATTGGCTTTGACATGAAGAAGTAATTAGCTCAAGGAAGAATGGGATATTTTCCGAAGTCGGGCTTGCGTTTCTCAAGGAACGCTTGTCCGCCTTCTCTTGCCTCATCCATTGTGTAATAGAGCATTGTAGCATCACCTGCAAGTTCCTGAATGCCTGCCTGACCATCAAGCTCTGCATTGAGTCCTGCTTTAATCATTCTAAGAGCCAACGGTGACCTTTCCATCATTGTCTCAGCCCATTCCACACACTCATCTTCCAATCTTTCGAACGGCACTACCTTATTGACGAGTCCCATACGCTCTGCCTCGTCAGCAGAATACTGGCGACAGAGGAACCATATCTCTCTCGCTTTCTTCTGTCCCACTATGCGTGCAAGATACGAAGCTCCAAATCCTGCATCGAAACTACCAACCTTAGGACCTGTCTGTCCAAAAATGGCATTGTCTGACGCTATTGTAAGGTCACACATCAGGTGAAGCACATGTCCGCCTCCTATCGCAAAACCATTTACCATGGCTATGACAGGTTTTGGCAGTCTCCTTATCTGCATCTGAACATCCAGGACATTCAACCGCGGTACACCATCGCTGCCCACATAGCCTCCTTTTCCTTTTACATGCATGTCACCCCCTGAACAGAAAGCCTTGTCTCCGGCACCTGTCAGTATCACCACCCTTATGTCTGCGGACTCGCGGCAGTAGCTGAACGCTTGCGAAATCTCACTCACTGTTCGTGGTGTGAAAGCGTTGCGATACCTTTCTCTGTTTATTGTAATCCTCGCTATATGGTTATACTCATCGAAGAGGATATCACTGAAATCGAAACCCTCTATCTTTCTCCATTGCCGTCCTCCATTCTGTTTGGAAAAATCGGCATCAACTGTATTTATGTACTCCATATTATATATAATTTAAGTTTCGCATGTCTCCGACATGCTGTCAGTTAACAAGTTGACGGGTTGACAAGTTGATACTCTTAAATTGACGATTCATAGAATTGACAACATTCATTTTTCAATATTCAATCTTCAATCTCCCCTCCCCAGGGAGGGGCTGGGGATGGGCCTCAATTTTCAACTTTCCAATAAAGGTCCAGAACCCTATTGTCCTCATCTGCATCTGTCATCACCTCAAGAAGCATGGGAACGTCACTTTGCTCCTTCACAAGCCATTCTATACCACTAAGCATCGTTTCCATGTCATGCGCACTGTGGTAAGCTACTCCATTTGCCATACACACGCCGCGGGCACTGCACTCGTGTTTTGCTGCCACAAGACTGTAGGCATCACTCTTCATGAGTCCTTCCAGCCTTCCAAAAATACCACCTCCTCCATTGTTCAAAAGCAGGATTCTCAGATTCCCATTCAGATTTCTGTGCCAAAGAGCATTCTGGTCATAGAAGAAGCTCAAATCGCCTATGACACAATAAGTATTTGATGAGTTCAGCGAGACTCCCGCTGCAGTTGAGAGACATCCCTCAATACCATTCACTCCGCGGTTGCATCCAATATGGTGGCAGGCATACAAGCATGCAAGTCGCACAGGCATACTGTTGGAATAGAATGAGTAAAAGGTATGGTTGTCTAATGTACTGAGAATTCTCTCAAACTCCCTTACGGCAGCCATCTGGGAGTAATCTGGAACATATATTTCATTCCTGTGTGCCCATCTCTGCGAAGCCTGTCTCCAAGCAATCCTGAACATCTCGGTTTGAGCTGTTTCATGATGGCAAATACCATCTGCCAAACATGAGCAGACATCTTCCGCCCTTCCTTGAACAATACCATCAAGATTCATGAAAGTGTCTGTCACCTCCAACACATCTGTCACTCTCCATGTCTTTGCGCCCTTAGTTTTCCTAAGAAAACGCTTGAGTCTCTTGCTAACTATTTCACCTCCTATATACAAAATAAAATCAGGAGCAAGGTCTTCTTCTTTTGTACAACAATCCGAAAGAATTTCATCGGCATTGGTTATCCCATGACATGAAGACAAAGGCTCTGAAACTACCACAGCATACTCAGCCAGCCTGTCAACAGGCAGGGAACGAGCTATATTTTCTTCCATCTGCCCTATCACTACAAGTGGCTTTGCAGAACTAAAGAAAACATCCATAGCCATTTGTCTAAGCCTTGGAATATCCGTAGAAGAAGGATACAAGGTTATCAACCTCTCGTCTGGCAGAGTCTCCACAGAGAAATCGAAAAGAGGTTCACTGATTGGAACATTTATATGTACTGGACGATTATCAGCCCGCATAGCTATCAATGCCTCATTGACGAGGCGATTGCAATGCCAACGCTTAATACTGTCCTCAGGTTCTGGCAACGATACACTTTTCACCACAAAAGGATGCAGGGCATCAGCCTGAGGCAGAGTCTGACCATCGTTCTGCCCAATCCACTCCACTGGGCGGTCAGCCGAGACAACAAGCATAGGAACTTTTTGGTAATAAGCTTCTGCAACTGCAGGCAACACATTAAGCAATGCAGAGCCGGAAGTAACACATACCACAACGGGCTGTCCGGTGGCAATAGCCAATCCAAGTGCATAAAAGCCAGCACTTCTCTCGTCTGTTACAGGATGGCAGTCTATATCATCCAAATTGTACAGATTATTGACAATAGGAGCATTCCTGCTGCCAGGACATACGACAGCATTCCTTATCTCGCTCTTTTTTATCAGCGATGTCAGTATATTTACGTTTTCCTTATTTGCAAACATAATGTCCAATCTTCAATCTTCAGATGAGTCTCTCCATTGTTTCCATTTTCATCACTGTCTCCGCCCATTCGTCATCCAACACACTATCCTTGACTATGCCACCACCCGCATAGAGGTCGAAGCCTGTGATTGTGGCTCTCATGCATCTCAATGTCACAAAAAGATTTGTCTCTCTCTTCGTAATCATGCCCGTGAATCCACTATAGTAACGACGTCTGTCCCCTTCCTCTTTAACAATAAGTTCCCATGCTTTGTGCTTTGGAATGCCGCACACGGCAGGTGTTGGATGGAGTTTCCTCGCTATCTCACCCACTGTATGTGTGCCAAGCAATGAGAAATGGAAATCACTTCTCAGATGCAGGAGCGATGCTGCCATTACCGTATGGGCTGGTTCTACCCTCAGGCTACATACTATGTCCTCAAGATTCTCTCTGATATATTGTGTGACAATGTTCTGCTCCATCTGGTTTTTCAGGCTCCATTCTTTCTCTGTTTCTCCTGCCTTCATCGTACCAGCGAGAGCCATTGTATAGCATCTGCCTATCTGGTCGCAGGATAGCAATGTCTCTGGTGTAGCCACAAGCCATGTGCCACTCTCAGGTGTAGAGAAGAGACTGATGTATAGTTTGGGGTACAAAGCACATGCTTTCATAAAAAGAGACGACAGATATTCTCCCATATCCTTTGGTGTCTCAGGATAAGGGACATGATGCACTCTGGCAAGCACAAGCTTTCTGAAGTCTCCACTTTCAAGTGCTTTGGAATATCTATGGAACAATCGATTATAAGCCATACGCTCGGTCTCGCACTGTTCCTCACTTTGCCATGAAGCCACATCGGTTACAGAAGAGATAGCAACACGCATAAGTCTTTTCACGGCATCAGAGTTGTCGCAGTCAACATCCATTTCTACTGTTGGCTGAAGTATAAGCAACGGAGTGCGCTCTGAGATGTTGAATGGAGCAATGACATAACCCCTCTTGTCGTCAATTTCCTCCCATGTGGTGGCAGCGAAAGTCTTTCCCTGGGTTTGTATCACCATAGATGCCCTCTTCTTCTCCGGCATCCTGAATATAGCGAATCCCGTCATTTACTTATTGTGTCTAATACATAATTAGTTACCTGGACTGTGGAAATCAGGTCACCATTGTCCTCATTGAAAATATCTATACTCCAGACATGAAGCTTCCTTCCCTTGAACTTAAGTCTTGCAATAGCCTTTACCGTGTTTCCCTCCCTTACAGCCTGCACATGATTGCCGCTGACATTAATGCCAACGCTCCTTTTGTCTGGGCATAGCGCAAGAGAACCGACCCCCGCAAGGTTCTCGGCAAGTGCAAGTGATGCACCTCCGCTCAGGAAGCCGAATGGCTGCCGATTGCGCTCATCAACATGCATACGAGCCATACATGTGTCTGGTTCAGGGGTTGAAAGAAACTCCATTCCAAGTGTTTCAGAAAGTCCGCTGAGTTTTCTGAGGTTGTTTATCACGTGTGTTATATCCATATCACTGTTGCTACTATTCTTGTTTGAACTTGACAACAACCAGAAATGCTAACAACTTGTTAACTATTTAACTCGTTAACTTCACAGTAGCAACTGGTTGACTTGTGAACTCGTCAACTTTGAGCAAGTTTTTAACTTGCGAAACTTGAACTATCAATATAAAAACGAAAAAAAATCGATTTTATTTTGCCATTTCACTCTTTTGCATTACCTTCGCAATCAAAAGGATATAAACACATATATGGGAATATTCAGAACGAACAACGAAAAGAGTGACAACAGACACGGTGGAGGGAAAAATACTGTAAGAATTGTGACAAGACTGTTTCTCGTTATTGTTTTTCTTTTGCTTATCCTTGTTTGCTATAACCTGATAGTAGGTTCAAACGACAGTCCAAGGAGTATGATGGAAGAAGAAGAGGAGATGCGTGACAATGTTGTAAAGGACACATTCGATGTTGTTGGCGACTATGCCATACGCGGAATGAGATTGTCTGACGAGATTGTTGACACGGATACTCCAGACAAGGATGAAGAAAAGAGTGACAGTAAGCAAACAGCATCCTCTGCAAAGGATTCATACGACGATGCACCTGATGAGAGTGCAGCTCTTCCAGAAAACATGAAACAGGAAACGGTTGAACAGACTTCCTCACCAGAAAAGAATGAGCAAGGAAGTTCAGCTACTACTGAGATTGGAAAGCCTCAGATAAGCGATATTGAATGATGAAGATTGAAAGTTGAAAATTGAATCTTTCATCTCCACTGGAATTTTTCAGCTTCTTTCTCCATGACACGCTGAACATCCACTGCTGTGAACGGAAGGCTTCCTCTGCCGAGTTCCGGAATGTTGAAGGACTTCAAGGTATTGTCATAAGTATCTGGATCCTCTTGTGGCAGGAGGAATGGCTTTGTCGTATTACCGTCATTATCGACATGACAGAAGTAAGGTTTTCCATAAAGTCCATCGTCCCGTTTACTTGCAAACACAAACCATCTGCTGTTTCCTGACCAACTATGATAAGAATCACTCTTGTCTGAGTTTACGATGTCGAGAGTATGTAGTTTCCCTATCTGCAAATCCATCATCTGCAAGTCACACTCTGGATGCCAAATAGGGAACGTGCCATAGTATGCCACTGTATATAAGAGGAACCTGCCGTCAGGACTAACCACAGGATGGCATACAGATGTACCTCTCGTTGCAGTACTGTCAGCCGGAGCCACCTCCATGATATGAATACTGTCTCCTATCAATCCTTTATTCATATCAAAGTCTATCCTTGCCAGATTGTATATGGTCGTCTGCACATTGAAACTATCCCTGCTTGCTTCAGCTACACAGAAATATATGCTCTTGCCATCTGGTGCGAAAGTAGGGAATGTCTCAAGGCGGGTAGTGTCACATAGGAGTTCCGACCTGATTATTTTGTTCTCTTTTATGTCAGCAACATATATGTCCGACTTAGTGTCAAAGACCTCAAGCCGTTTTGACGCATCGCTATGGAAAGCAGGTATTATTATATTGGTAGAGAATGCTACATACCGACCGTTTGGACTGAAACTGAAATACACACTTCCTCCTATCATGCCGTCTGTCTTTATATCAAGCTTCCTTAATCTTCCGTTGTCATTAAGAATGGCACCTCCACCATCACCTCTGACATACATCATTGACAGATTTGGATTGTTTGAAGAGAACTTGTGGCAGTTCATACACCTGTTACCCACTATGTTGTAGTCACTGATACTCCTTTCCTTGAAATTTGTGATATTTCGCTCCACTATTCTCAGATTGTTGAAGACCTCGTAATCTGGTTCAATGAGCCTGTATGTGAGTATAGGGTCAATGCTGTCATTGCTCACCGTCCACACGAAATCCTTGTAGTGTTTCCACTCTCCGTTTTCTCTTACCGTAAGCGAGACATCAACTTTCTTGCCTGCCGCATTTTCAAGGAACGTTTTCCATTCATCTATTCCGAACATCACTTTGTCACCTGTCTCACTCACTTCCAGTGTGCTTTCGCCACATGTGGCAGTAAGACACACTGCATCAGCCTTTCCCCTTATTTTGAAGTTGAGAGGAGCGATGTTGGCTGGTATGGTGATGTCTGTATAGTCGGGATATATTGTCGGCAAGGATTTGACTTCCCTGACATTCTCTGGAGTTGGAGCGCAAGAATGCACTATTGTTACAACTGCCAATACTGAAAGACATAATTTTATGAGGTTGTGAGGTTGTGAGGTCATGAGGTTGTGAGGTTGTGAGGTCTTCAAAGATTGAAGATTGAAAATTTAAAATTTAAGTTTGAAGATTTGATTTTCGTGCAAACCGAGAGGAGAGCCGAGCTTGCTTTAGCTATCCCGAGGTGAAGCCTAAAAACGACGAAGTCAGAGATTGAAAAGGGAAGATGGAAGAAGAAGGAAGATGGAAGAAGGAAAGAGTCTCAAGCTTTGCGGCATTCTCTCTGTCAAAGAAATACCAGTATGTACCTTTGAAACTTCTATCACCTCTCTTATTATTGTATTCCACAAATTTTGTAAAGACATCATAATCGACATACTTTCCAAAGACGTCTGGTTCCTCCTTGGCAGCTGCAAGGGATATGCACATGGCTTCCTGATAAAGTCTCCTACGTGCCACCTGTGGGTTGCCTGCCGCGAAGTTGTCATAGTCTTTCCTGAAAGTAGCGATATCCTTAAGAAGCAGGTCGCTACAAAGCAGATAGTCAAGAGCAACTATATTTTTGCCGTTGGACCTCATCAATTCCACGAGTATCTGGTGGGCATTGTCAGAATAGCGTATGTCACTTGTTGTGTTCTGCATCTTCCGTTTCTCAACATAAGGTTGCATGGCATGCTTGTCTCCATTCAATATCTTTCTGGCAAAAGAACCATATACCAACGTCTTGTCAAGAATTCTTAGATATTTCATGGCAGCAGCTGTATCGTTTCTTACAATATTAATCTCAGCAAGACGTTTTATCATCCTTACATTTCTGTTGTCTGGGGAGAATGTCTTAGCCATGATGGCAGCTCTCTCAGCAAAAGCCATATCACCTATTGCCCAATACAGCTCGTGCATATTCTGTATTGTCAGTTTAGGAGTCTTGGGACCTATATGATAGAATGTCCCAAGGTTGTTGCCGGGAGTGTTCAAAAGAATATCCGCAAGGGTTCCTCTCTGCGCTGCTACGAGATTATGGAAATACTTGGCAAGTTCCGATTTGTCATCATCGGCATTGAACATGTTTATAACACGTTGGTAATTACCTATTCTATATTCCGTCTGGTATGCAAGGCTCTTCTCTAAGCTCCATTCTGGTAGGCAGAATCCACCTTTCTGAGGATATGTCAGCATAGCGTCCGTATCAAGAAAATAGTAGTTTCTTAACAAAGGAAGAAGAGCCACAAGCAATGAGAACATTCCAACTTTCAAAGCAGCATGCAACTTTCTGGCATTAGTGAGACTATCCATCACACTAAGTGATACGAAAGCCCACACTCCAACTCCCCACATCCAGAATGTCAAGACTGCAATGATTGCGTTCATTACCATATAAACAGGAACAGGGATGCGCTTACAAGACCTTAGCAGTGACCATGCGTAATACATTCCTATTCCACCAGTCCATGCCAATAGGGAGGAAAGGCGGAACGTATATTTTAGACTTGTCAAAGCAAGGATTACCATTACTGCCATGGCAAGAGGGAAAGCCAGCCTGACTTGCCCTGCATGTTCCAATGCCCTGCGTGAAACATCTCCTGTCACCAACAACAAGAGCGTAATTATAGATGCTCCCGCATACGTGTAATAATAGAATTGTGTAAGGAAGTCGCCACCCATGCAAGCCACCCATGCCGGTTTAGAAAAATACCCTTTCAAATACTCAGCAGACATGAGGAACAACTGTGTTTCCTCCTGCCAGTAGAAATGATACGGATAACAAAACTGATAAAAACACCAGCAGACTATTGCCCATGTCATGAGTATCATGACCTTCAATGACACATTTCCCTTGACCACTCCACCTATCATAATGTTCCTCCTGCCGTACATTCCATCTCAACGAGCCATTCTGGTCTGCATACTTTTGCATGTACCAGAATTCTTGGTTTATCGGGATAATGCTGCTCCATATATCTGTCAACAGCCTGATAGTCCGACAAATCACGGAGATATATTATAAAATAGTTTACATCACAGAGAGTGGCTCCTCCATTTCTCAGCAAAGCATCTATATTCTCAAGAAGTCTCTCTGTCTGTCTTATGACATTCCCAAGGTATATCACATGTCCATGCCTGTCGATGCTTGCTGTCCCCGAAATGAAATATTTCCTCTCGTGGTCAGTTTCCAGCATGGTGCCTCTCTCGAACGCTACGCCATACTCATGTGTAGGATTCAGATGGTCAAGAGCTTTTAGATATGTCTTGTTCTCCTCGCAGACGCTCGGATAAGTAAGGAAATCTATTGCAACACAGGCAGTACGTGTCTCGGAGTTTCCTCCAATACCCGTACTTGCTATGAAATGTGTGTCTGCCGTAAGTCCATATCTCTTGAATATGTCGTTTCTGGCTTTCACCACTCCTTCGTAGTTCACGTCTATGTCGGCAACATATATCCATGTCCTCACAAGATGTGTGGCAATGTCAAGTCCCAGTGCCTCTATGCTTTTGATGTATTTTTCAAAAAGGAGCACAGTCTGTAGATAAGAGTTGGAGCCTTTGGTCTCTTCTGCGCAAAGCCTCAAACTATTATATATGTATTCTGCCGCTCTGTCGGATGTCACTAGAAGTACGGACACCTTGGAACCATCTAACGGTGTCTGTTCAATTATGCTTGAGGCGACTTTCGACAACACATTCTGATACAGTTCCGACTCAACAAACTGCTGATACTGGTTCTGGGCATCACTGAGAAACACCTTTGCCAACTGCAAGGTACGACCTGCCTGAACTTCTCTCGACAGATAGTCTGTGACCTGCGTAAACAGTTCCTCTATCCTGTCACTGAACGCACCAGTCTGCTTTGGTCTTAATATTATGTAGTTCTCCATCAGATGCTTTCAAGAATTCTTTTCAATACCACCTGGGCGGAAATCTCTCTATTTGCCGCTTCTGGTATAACAAGGCTATGGTCACTCTCTATAACATCGTCAGAAACAATAAGTCCTCTGCGTACTGGCAGGCAGTGCATGAAAAAGCCATTGTCCGTCCAGTTCATGTGTTCACTGTCTATTGTCCACGTCATATCCTTGCACAGTATCTTTCCATAGTCTGCTGCGTTGGTTACGCCAGGGCAACTCCAGTTTTTGGCATATACATAGTCGGCACCCTCAAGGGCTTTTCTCTGATTGTATTCTACCTTAGCCTCTCCCACATACCTTGAATCAAGTTCATAGCCTTCGGGATGTGTTATTACAAGCTCAACATCAGCTGCATTCATCCACTGGGCAAAGGAGTTTGGAACAGCTTGTGGCAGTGCTTTGCAATGAGGAGCCCATGTCAGCACAACTTTTGGACGTTGTCTTACCTTCTCACCACACGACTCTCTTCTTGCCTCATTTTCCCTTATGGTTATAAGGTCTGCAAAAGCCTGCAAGGGATGAACTGTTGCTGTCTCCATGGCAACAACTGGCTTGTTGGAGTATTTGACGAATTGGTTAACTATTGTCTCTGCATAGTCGAAATCCCTGTCTTCAAGTCCTGCGAACGATCTTACTGCAATGATATCGCAATAAGATGCCATGACAGGTATAGCCTCCAGCAGGTGTTCACTCTTGTCGCCATCCATTACGACTCCACGTTCTGTTTCAAGTTTCCAAGCTCCTGCATTGACATCAAGCACTATGACATTCATGCCCAAGTTCATAGCAGCCTTCTGCGTGCTGAGTCGCGTCCTCAGCGAGTTATTGAAGAATATCATCAACAGGGTCTTGTTCTTTCCAAGATGTTGATAGGCGTAACGATTGCTTTTAACTTCTAAGGCCTCGCATACAGCCTCGTCCACATTCCCAATATCCTCTACGTTGAAAAAAGTTCTCATATATATATAATTTAAGTTTCGCATTGCTCAACTTTAGGAGTTACAAGGAGTTATGAGAAGTTATCGCTCCCTTTATCTCCCTTTATCTCCTCTTTACTACTTGCTAAAGTTGAGTATATAATTTAAGTTTACAAGTTGACAAGTTTAAAATTCAATCTTCCATAATCAATCATCAATAATCAGCCATCAATAATCAATCATCAATCTTCAATCTTTGAAGACCTAATAACCTTTTTAGGTCTTAAGGTCTCACTTGTCCGTTACCATCGACAAGCCATTTATATGTTGTCATTTCCTCAAGTCCCATTGGTCCTCGCGGTCCGAGTTTCTGTGTACTGATACCAATCTCAGCCCCCAACCCAAACTGCCCACCATCAGTGAAGCTTGTAGGTGCATTCCAATAGACACATGCGGCATCGACCCTCTGCTGGAAATATCTTGCCGTATCTTTGTCTTCAGTCACTATACTCTCACTATGGCAGGAACCATACTCCGCAATGTGCTCAATGGCTTCATCAACACCATCAACGATTTTCAATGCCATGGCATAATCCATAAATTCAGTGCCATAGCTATCGACAGTGGCATGACACAGGAGTTCTGTGGGATAGTTGTTTTCAAGGATTGCAAATGCCTTGTCATCGGCATATATCCTTACATTATGCCCTGCAAGAGGACTGCACAGAGAAGGCACATCTGCAAGACGATTACTGTCAACAATCAGACAGTCAAGGGCATTGCAAACACTGACTCTTCTTGTCTTTGCATTCTCGACAATGCGCCTGCCTTTCTCCACATCTCCTTTACTGTCAAAATATGTACTCACGACTCCAGCTCCTGTCTCTATCACTGGCACTTGGGCTGTTTCTCTGACGAAATCTATAAGCTTTCTGCCGCCCCTTGGTATGCAAACATCAACAAATCCTACAGCATTTAGCATCATCGAGGTTGCCTCGTGAGTGGATGGAAGCATCTCGGCAACTGTTGCATCAACACCGTTTTCCTTCAATGCCTCATGGATAAGGCTCATGGCTGCCTTGTTGCTTTCTTCTGCATCACTACCGCCTTTCAATACGCAGGCATTTCCACTCTTCAGACACAAGGAGAAGACATCAAATGTAACATTGGGTCTGGCTTCATATACAACACCAATCACGCCAAATGGTACAGATACCTTTCTCAACACGAGTCCGTTGGCAAGTGTCCTCTCCATCAGTATCCTTCCAAGAGGAGAAGAAAGACTCGCCACTTCCCTAATACTGCGGGCAATGTCCATGAGGCGTCCCTTATTGAGCTGTAACCTGTCATACAAGGCACTCTTCCTGTCCATCCTTGCCAAATCTCTGCTATTAGCATCAAGCAGAACATCACCTTTTGCCTCTATCTTGTCAGCAAGGGTCTCAAGCACTGCATTTCTTGTAGCATCAGCAACTATGGCAAGCTTTCTGCTCGCAGCCTTTACAGACTGAAATATATCTCTCATGTCCATAACTAACACATAAAGTTTCAAAAAAGTCAACAAAAAAACGTAGATATGGCATTCCTTATCCATGAAGGACACCAAACAGATTGCAAAAATAATAATAAAATTCTATTAAGCGAAGAGATTATTGGTTTTATTTTCTTTTTATCACACAGCAATAAGCAAATGTAAAAAAGAATTATTACCTTTGCCTGACAAATAATTAATTAAGTTGACAAGTTAATGAGTTGACAAGTTAACAAGTTAACTTTGAGCAAGTTTTAGCTTGCGAAACATGAACAGAACAATTAAACGCATTAACAGGACGGTGAAAAACAGAGAACTAAGACAGGCATGGGATTTCATTGAATACACCAACAGAAGCGTTTTCCTTACCGGAAAGGCAGGAACAGGCAAGACTACATTCCTTAAGACTGTGGTGGAAAAGAGCATGAAGAATGTGCTCGTTGTAGCTCCTACGGGAGTTGCTGCCATCAATGCTGGCGGTGTCACCATACATTCTTTTTTCCAACTGCCACTCTCACCCTACGTGCCAGACACCGTTACTAAAGAGAAACACAATTTCACGAAACAGAAGAAAAGACTGATTAGAAATATAGAGATTCTAATCATTGACGAGATTAGTATGGTGAGGAGTGACCTGCTGGATGCCATAGACTCTGTGATGAGAAGGTTCCGCATTCACAACAAACCATTCGGAGGAGCACAGCTACTTATGATTGGAGACTTGCAGCAGCTGACTCCCATAGTGACACCAGAGGATGAAAGAATGTTGTCACCATATTATGATACCCCGTATTTTTTCGGGAGTCATGCTCTGCGCCTTGTAAGATATGTCACCATTGAGCTAACGACAGTATATCGTCAACAGGATGAGGGATTCATAAAGATTCTCAACGAGATAAGGAAAGGAAACGCATCAGCTTCGACTCTCTACACATTGAATACACGATACCAACCGGACTTCAAGCCAAGAGAGGAGGATGGATATATCCATCTGACCACACACAACTCGATAGCCACAAGACTTAACGAGAGCGAGCTCTCCAAAATTGATAGTAAAGAGAAGGAATATGTGGCGAGTGTTGAAGGCACATTCCCAGATTATTCCTTCCCGGCACCTAAGACCCTTTCTCTTAAAGTAGGGGCACAGGTTATGTTCCTGCGCAACGACACTTCACAGGAGCATAGGTTTTATAATGGCAAGGTGGGAAGAATTGTCAGCCTTGGCGATGAGGGTGTCAGGGTGGCATGTCCCGGTGAAGAAGAACCCATTGATGTCACTCCTCAGGAATGGGAAAATGCTAAATACACGCTCAACGAAAAGACAAAGGAAATAGAAACCGAGATACTGGGTGTCTTCACCCAGTTGCCACTGCGACTTGCATGGGCGATAACAATCCACAAGAGTCAGGGATTAACATTCAACCATGCTATAATTGACGCACGACTTGCGTTTGCATCAGGACAGGTGTATGTTGCTCTCAGCAGATGTCGCACACTTGAAGGTTTGGTGCTGTCGTCCCCCATCCCCCATGAGGCTATAATGACCGACAAGGAAGTGGAAGTCTTCGTCAGCGAACAGGAGAGTAAGACACAGGCAAGTGTCAGTGCCTTGCCAACCATAAAAGACGAATACATGAAAGAACTGTTGCTGGAGCTTTTCGATTTCTCAGAGATAATGTCATTGGAAGAGAACATGACAAGAATGGTCATTGAATGCCATTCCACCAGCATACCATTGCTTGCAACAGCCCACAAGGAAGCTTCTGCCAAACTGCATGCCGACGTGGTGAATGTTGCGGTGAAATGGGCAGAACTGATAAAGCGCATGTCAAGACAGGACATAGAGTCCAAGGAGGTAGAAGACAGGATAATCCGTGGAACAGATTATTTCAGCAATACCCTACACACCATTCTCCACGACCTACTGAGAAAGACCAAGAATGCCGATGTGAAGGCTAAGGACAAGAAGAAAAGATACAGCAACGCCCTTTCCGACCTGAAATCATGCCTGAAGACAAAACTGGCACTATTGGACAGCGTGTCTAAAGAGGGATTTTCCATCAACAAATACCTTGCTGCCAAAAGGGTTGCTGAGACTCTTTAATTCAACTTTCGCAAGTAGTAAAGAGGAGATAAAGGGAGCGATAACTTCTTATAACTCCTTTTAACTACAGAAGTTGAGCAAATGCGAAACTTAAGTCTTTAATAATATGGATGGCTTGTTACTTCCTTCAATATTCAATCTTCAACCTTCATTATTCAATCTCCCCTCCTCAGGGAGGGGCTGGGGGTGAGCCTCAACCTTCAACCTTCAACGAGGTCAGGAAGGAAAGCATTTCTATGTGTATGAAAAATATTGAGGAATCATAATTAAAAAAATTTGGTTATTAAAATAAAACATCGTAACTTTGCAGAGGAAACTACTAAAAACCGACTTTTTAAGTCAGGACAAGGCAAAACAAACCACCAAACCACGTTACGGGTATATCTTTTTTATAATTAACATAATTCAAATCTATTAATCAAAGCACAATGAAAAAGTTTTTATTGAGACTCTTTGCGCTGCTTATCACGATAGTGACGGGCAGCAGTGGAGCGTGGGCTGCTGGCACAGATACGGCTGTATTGCCGACATTGCCAGAGAGTGCTTTCAATGCTTCCGAGCAGACAAGCGGCGGCAAGACCTACACCGACGAGGCTGCATCCGTTGTCTTCGCAATGAACAACACCACAACTCCCGGCGACTACACTGCAACACCTGCAGACGGCTTCAGCACTGTGGCGTTTGATTCCGGCGACTGCACACTCACAGGCACTACAACCATCACGATGACCGATGGTACTAATACTGGCATAACAGCCATCAAGTTCAAACCTGCAGGTACGACAACTGCCCTCAATTGGTTTGTACGTCCTGCAGCCGGTCTGACATTCACTCCGACAAAGGTTAAGGGCTACATCAACCGCTGTGGCACCGATGCGGAAAAGGGTGTGA
>CAMCLD010000007.1 GCA_945875635.1 uncultured Prevotella sp. | reverse complement strand
TCATAAATCTACCCTTAATCGTGTATTGGATGATAGTTGCGGATTTTAGGAAAATCACCTTCATGACAGGGCAATGATGATGTTCCGTGACTCTTTCAATCTTGTTGCTGCAATCATAGTCGCATCGTCAGTCATAACGACAAGAAGACTGAATGAAGCTGAGAAAGCCAGGCGAGATGCAGAGATAAGCAATCTGAGGTCGCAGATAAATCCACATTTCCTTCTCAACACGCTCAATAACATCTATGCTCTCACTGCATTCGACACTGGCAAGGCTCAGAAAGCCATACTGGAACTGTCAAAGATGTTCAGGCATGTGCTTTATGATAATCAGAGACCTTTTGTCCGCCTGTCCGAAGAAGTGGCATTCCTCAAAAACTACATAGAACTGATGCGACTAAGGCTTCCAGGACATGTAAGGCTTGATGCTATGTACCATGTCCCTGACAATGTTGATGTGCAGGTTGCACCGATGCTGTTTATCTCCTTGATAGAGAATGCTTTCAAACATGGTGTCAGTCAGGTGGATGATAGTTTCATATCCATCGACATATCTGCAGACGAAAGAAAAATATGCTGTGAAATTAGAAACAGCAACAATCCCAAGAACGATTCCGACAGAAGTGGTCATGGCGTAGGATTGGTGCAAGTGGAGAAACGTCTTGAACTAATGTACCATGGAGCTTACGAATGGGATAAGGGAATCGACAAAGATAATAATGTATATTATTCAAAACTTGTGATTTATGATACTAAATTGTGTAATTGTTGACGATGAACCTCTTGCTGTAGAACTATTGGCAAGCTATGCCCGTAAGATTCCTTTCCTCAATCTTGTGGGAACATTCAACAGCGCTGCTGCCAGCATTAAGACTATCAGGGAGAAAACCGTTGATTTGCTTTTCCTTGACATACAGATGCCTGAATTGAGTGGCATGGAGTATGCCAAGATTATAAATGAACCCACAAAGATTGTCTTCACTACAGCTTTCAGCCAGTATGCAGTGGATGGATATAGAATCAATGCTTTCGACTATCTGCTGAAACCAATCTCTTTCGAGGAATTCATGAGAGTGGCAGACAAGGCTCTTAAATGTTTGTCTGAGAAGAATGTGGCATCGGGAAAGGAAGCTAATGGGTATATATTCGTGAAAAGCGACTACAAGCTTGTGCGTATCAATTTCAAGGACATACTCTATGCAGAAGGCGTTAAGGATTATGTGAAGATTTACCTCAAGGATGGCAGTTCAATAAAGAGTCTTGCATGTCTGCGCAATCTCATTGATTTCCTGCCATCTCCACAGTTCCTCAGAGTGCACAGGTCGTTTATTGTCAATATCGATAATATGAAGACAATTGACAGGTCGCGCTTTGTCGTCGGAGACAAGTTCATTCCCATCTCTGACACGTACAAGGAACAACTCCAGAAGATAATAGACGAGCATACCCTCGACTGAGAACAGTCAACGACGTTTCAAAAAATAAGGTTGGAATATTGTTCCAGCCTCTTTGTCGTATGCCATGAGAAAGGCTATCCTTTTGTATATATAACAATTCCCGTTACGATGCAGATAATGGCAACAAGGCTGACAACATTGTTGTTCAGCCATCCCAAAAAGAAACCGGCTGTGAGAAGAGCCACACCCGTATATACCAGATAAAAACCGTTTCCAAACAATCTGCGCATCATAATCTGCTCATTTTTAATGCGAAATTACAAAAAATATTTTGCAGGATGAAAAAAAAATGGTAATTTTGCACCGCATTTGACGAAATGCGTGTTTTTTTAACATTATAATCACATATTAAAAGTAGTATGAACAAGTACGAAACCGTTTTCATTTTAACTCCCGTTTTGTCTGATGAACAGATGAAGGAAACGGTCGCCAAATTCAAGAAACTGCTCACTGACAAGGGTGCTGAGATTGTGAATGAGGAGACCTGGGGACTCAAGAAAATGGCTTATGCTATCGACAAGAAATCAACAGGCTTCTATTGCCTTCTTGAGTTCAATGCAGAGCCATCAGTTATCAACTCTCTCGAGACAGGTTTCCGTCGCGATGAGAAAGTAATCCGTTTTATTACTGTTAAACTCGACAAGTACGCAGCACTCTATGCAGAGAAACGCCGCGCTAAGCTTGGCAAAAAAGAGGAGGCTTAATCATGGCAGAGCAGAAAGTATCAGAAATACGCTATCTTAACGCTCCTTCTATCGACACAAGAAAGAAGAAGTATTGCCGTTTTAAGAAGAGTGGTATTAAGTATATCGATTACAAGGATCCTGAGTTCCTTAAGAAATTCCTTAACGAGCAGGGTAAGATTCTTCCACGCCGTATCACAGGAACATCTCTTAAATACCAGAGGAAAGTTGCTCAGGCTGTAAAGCGTGCACGTCAGCTTGCATTGCTTCCATACGTAACCGACTTGATGAAATAAACAAATAAGTTAATGGGTTCTAACAGCCATGCTTCATGAGCATTACATTGTCTATTGCGAACGGAAGCAGTGCCAGAAAACTCAAAAAACTCAAAAACTTATAAGAATATGGAATTAATACTTAAAGAAGATATAATCGGTCTTGGTTACAAGAACGATATAGTTAATGTAAAGTCAGGCTATGGTCGCAACTACCTTATCCCAACCGGCAAGGCTGTCATTGCTTCCGAGTCTGCCAGAAAAGTACTCGCTGAGAATCTGCGTCAGCAGGCTGGCAAGCTTGCTGCTCTTAAGGCTAAGGCAGAAGAGCGCGGTAATGCTCTCAACGGTGTGGAATTGGTTATACCTGCAAAGGTTTCAGCCACAGGTGTCCTCTATGGTTCTGTAACTGCTGCAACAGTAGCTGAGGAGCTCCAGAAGAAGGGCCTTGAAATCGACCGTAAGATTATCACCATGAAGGATATCAAGACACTTGGTGATTATGAGGCTGTCGTTCATTTCCACAAGGAGGTAGAAGTTGCAGTTCCTGTAAAGGTTGTTTCTGAGGATGCTAAAGTTGAAGAGACACCTGTAGAGGAAGTACCTGCTGTAGAAACTCCAGAGGAGATTGCTGAAGAAGCATAATCCATATACAGTCTCATAGACATACAATTGTCGTTTAGGGTAAATAACATGTATTGATTATTTTTCAGCACTGTAAAGCATCTAATAATAATTGAGGGTTAGCCAGAATGGCTTTCCCTCTATTTTTTTGTTTCATAATTTCGTATATAAGGAGTTAAATGAAGTTATCGCTCCCTTTGGTCGCTTAGGAAGTTAAAAGGAGCCAAATGTTTCACCCCTGAAAGGGTATTTGATTACTGATTGTTGATTGCTGATTATTGATTATTGACGGGTATTGGCTTATCATAACTCCTCATCATAACTCCCAATCATAACTTCTTTCTTGCCTTCCTTTACTTGCTCAACTTTAGGAGTTATAAGGAGTTAAAGGAAGTTAGAAGGAGAAAGCTGACAGACTCAGTGGAAATTAGGGCTCAGCGGAAATTAGGTGGGGCTCTGCCCTGGGCTAAGCGCTGACTGCCCTTTGCTTTTCCTCTCAGCCAGCGACCTTTGGTTCATGGCGTACTTGCTACGTACATCACAAGTCATGAACAGGCATAACTCATCGAACTCACGTTAATGTTACAAAAAAAGAAGGACTCAGTGGAGAAAGAGTCCTTCTTCTTTGTCAGTCCCTATGGGGTTGCGGAATGCCATAAAGGCTTTTCCTGAGTTATACGAAAATGAATGAGCGTATAATCCAATAGGATACTATACCTGCCAGATAGCCTACAAAAGCTACCCATGTTATTTTCTTCATGTACCAGCCGAAAGTTATTTTCTCAAGTCCCATTACAACCACACCTGCTGCGCTTCCGATAATGAGCATTGAACCTCCGACTCCCGCACAGTATGCAAGCAACTGCCAGAAAATGCCGTCAACAGCCATGTCCCCTGAAGGCTGTACGGGATACATTCCCATGCATCCAGCTACGAGTGGAACATTGTCAACAATACTTGACAACACTCCGATTATTCCAGTTACAAGATAGTGGTTGCCATCGAACCAAACATTTAGTCCCTCACCAAGAAGTGCAAGAACTCCTATTGTCTGCAAGCATCCTACAGCCATGAGGATTCCAAGGAAGAAAAGGATAGTTGACATGTCAATTCTCGTCAGCATACGGCTTACTCGCTTCTGCATGCCGTCATGGTCGTCATGTTCAAGGTGACGGTACATGGTCTCTGTGACTGTCCAGAGAATTCCAAGTACGAGCAGAATACCAACAAACGGTGGGAGATGTGTGAGTGTCTTGAATATAGGAACGAAAATCAGTCCTCCTACACCGAGATAGAAAATGGTCTTGCGCTGTGAAGCTGTAAGATAATCTTCCGCACCTTTTGCTGCATTCTTGCTTTCCGGTATGACGAGTTCGCCTTTAAGAGACAAAGAGAGAATGTAGGCTGGTATGACCATAGATATGAGCGAAGGAATGAAGATTTCCATTATTACGCCTGCGGCAGTAATGACACCCTTGTTCCAAAGCATGATGGTTGTTACGTCACCTATAGGCGAGAACGCTCCTCCGGAATTGGCGGCAATGACAACGAGTGAGGCATAAATTATTCTGTCTTTCTTCTCCTTTACGAGTTTTCGGAGAATCATTATCATAACAATGGATGTCGTCAGATTGTCGAGGATAGCTGAGAGAATGAACGTCATGAAGGCTATTCGCCATAGGAGCGACCTTTTGCTTTTGGTCTTTAATGTGTCCTTGACGAAATTGAAGCCCCCGTTCTGATCGACAAGTTCCACTATGGTCATGGCTCCCATTAGGAAGAAGAGAGTGGTTCCCGTTTCTCCGAGGTGTTCCTCGATTATCTTACTAACCTTGCCGGCAATCTCCGCATGGTCGGTGCCTGCAAGGCTTGTAACCAGTCCGGCAGGGTCAATCATAAACAGGGTCCAGCACACTACGAACATGAGCAGCGCAATAGCTGCCTTGTTGATTTTTGTCACACTCTCGATGGCAATGAACAGATAGCCGATGATGAAAGCGATAACGATAGCAATTGATAAAGTTGACATTATTGAATTTGTTTATTAGATTTTTAGTTTTATCTTATCCAACGTCCGTTAGATTTCTATTTCCAGTTGCAAAGTTAGCAATTATTTTGCGCATAAAGTCTAAGATTATTTATTTATTTTTGTGTAAACGTTTACAAAAGACAAAAATACATGGGGAATCTTTGAAATGTCGTGGACATATTATATCTTTGCAGTTTCAAATTTAACTGAAAATTAAAAATGAACAGTAAAAAATTATTATCAGTCATTTCTATGAGTTTTGTATTCACGGGAATGGCAATGGCACAGAACGTGCAGTTTCATTATGACATGGGTCGTGCTCTTTATGACGATGTCAGCAATCGTCCTCAGGTTACCACAACCATTGAGATGTTCAAACCAGACAAATGGGGTAGTACGTTCCTCTTTACAGACCTTGACTACGGACACGATGGTGTGGCGGGAGCATATTGGGAAATTGCAAGGGAGTTCAATGTCTGCAAGAACAAGCAATGGGCTGCCCATGTTGAGTATAATGGCGGTATGACTTCAGACAAGCATACTGATTACACTACACGTTTCCAGCATGCGGTTCTTGCGGGAGGAGCGTGGAATTGGGCAAATGCAGATTTTAGTCGCACTTTCTCCGTTCAATTGTTGTATAAGTATTATTTCAAAGGACAAAATCCTTGGAACAAGCCGTTCAGCAGTGTCCAGCTTACAGAGGTCTGGGGTATTGAATTCGCCAAGGGACTATGTACTTTTTCAGGATATTGTGATGTCTGGTATGACAAGACCGTGGATGGAAACTACATCATACAGTCAGAGCCACAGTTCTGGTTTAATCTCAATGCGATTAAAGGAATGAATGACGTTAATCTGAGCCTTGGCTCAGAGGTTGAGATTAGCAATAATTTTATATGGAATGATGATGGCAAGAATAACAAATTTTACGCAATTCCTACTGTCGCTGCAAAATGGACGTTCTAATTACCTCACCGAGAGACAGGGGGTACTTGTAAACTAAACAGATAATACTTATTCGAAAACCAAATTATAATACAAATGTAATACTGTCTTAACGTTTTTGCAATAGAGAATACATAATTTTGCCGCAAATATATATCAAGTTTCGCAAGTTACGAACTTGCTCAAAGTTAACAAGTCAACAAGTTGCTACTCTTATAGCTGAGTTTTGACAATAACCAGAAATTCTACTAACTTGTCAACTCCTCAACTTGTGTACTGACAGCATGTCGGAGACATGCGAAACTAAAATAATTATATAAAGGAGATTCGTATATGAAAAAGAGCAAAAAGGCTATTCTCGATGCTTTGAAAGATGTTAGGAAAGGGTCAAAACTTGAGGCTCTGGTACTGAACATGGTGTTACAGAAACTTGACAGTGACAGTTTTGATTTTGATGGAGATGCTGTCTATACCACCGATGGGAAAAGGATGGTGTATTGTGTCGCCAACAAACCGCAATTCATAGTTCCAGAAGGTGTGGAAGTAATAGGTGAAATGGCATTTAGGAGCAAGAAGAAACTTAAGAAAGTCATGCTCCCTACCACCCTCAAGCGTATAGAGAAAGATGCCTTTTATGACTGTGACGACCTTGACAATGTAGTATTGCCGTATAGTGTGACATCAGTAAAGGGATATGCATTTGCCGAATGTGACTCATTGCGCAATATCACATTTACATCCCTTCCTGCGCAGCTTGCTAAGCATGCGTTCTCCGACAGTGACAACCTGCAGAAGATTTATGTTCCCAAAGGAACATATAAGAAATTTATAAAATTCCTGAACCTTAACGGAGACGAGAACTTCCTCATTCAGGAGACTGAAGAAACCGGCGAGAACCAGACAAGGCAAGATATGCCATCAATTAGTGTTGCTGAAAAGGTAGAAGAAAATAACGAGACGACTGACGGCGGCAATGAGACTTTAGAATATCTCAGGCAAGAACACCCTGCAAAAAGGTATTCTTGATAAGTATTATATAGAGAGAGATGTTAGTTGGATGTTTTTCAACCATCGTATATTGCAGGAGGCAAGAAAGGAGTCTGTACCACTTTTGGACAGACTATCCTTCCTTGGTATATATTCCAACAATCTTGATGAGTTCTTCCGTGTAAGAGTGGCTTCTTTAAGCAGAATATTGGAAGAACCGTCTCTTGACAAGATATCACATCACAACCTTAAGAAGAGCCTCAAGACGATTAACAAGCTAAACGAGAAATACAGTAAAGAATATACAGAGGCAGTAAGAGAGGTGAGAGCCTGTTTAGAGACACACGGCATATACATACTGGACAATGAGAGCCTCGACGAGGAACAGCAGGATTTCCTTACGCATTTCTTCTATGACAAGCTAAATGGCTCAGTTAATCCTATATGGCTTTCCAATATCAACGACATAACCACGCTTGAGGATAACAGAATTTATCTGATGGTGGAGAAAATAGATAATGATGCCAGGGGCAAGACCCGTTATGCCATAGTGAAAGTTCCTGACAGACAGTTTGGAAGATGGGTAATACTGCCTTCGTCAGAGGGACGGTCAAACATCATGTATCTCGATGACGTGGTGCGTTTCTGCCTCCCATTGATTTTCCTTGGACTTAAGGACAGTACATACAGGGCATACTCATTCAAGTTTACCAAAGATGCTGAGATGGAGATGGACAATGACCAGGATTACAGTACACTCGAGCGCATCGCAGCTGGTGTTGACAGCAGGAAGCGTGGAGATGCTGTGAGGGTTATATTTGACAAAGAGATGCCAAAGCACATGAGGAAACGCATTCTTGACAGGCTTGACATGGGAGGACTTGACACGTCGCTTTGTGGCGGTCGTTATCAAAATCACAAAGACTTGATGAAGTTTCCGGATTGTGGGCATCAGGAGCTGAAATATCCGGCATGGAAACATGAAATGAAGGAAGTGTTCCTTTCCAGCAGGAGTTTGTTGGAAGCAATAAGAGAAAAAGACCAGTTTATACACGTTCCATACCAGTCGTTTGACGGGTATATAAGGCTTCTGCGTGAGGCAGCTATAAAACCAGAAGTGAAGTCAATAAAGACCACACTCTATCGACTCGCCAAGGACTCCAAGGTGGTAAAGGCTCTGATTACGGCAGCACGCAATGGAAAGAAGGTCACTGCTGTCGTTGAGTTGCTTGCTCGTTTTGACGAAGAAAGCAACATAAAATGGAGCAAGCGCATGCAACAGGAAGGAGTGAATGTTATTTTTGGAGTTGAGGGACTGAAGGTCCATTCCAAATTGCTTCTCATTGAGTCGTCCAAAGGAAACATAGCATGTGTGGGAACTGGCAATTTCCATGAAGGAAATGCCAAGGTCTATACCGATTATCTCATGATGACCTCACGCACAAGGATTGTCAACGAGGTGTCAAAGGTGTTTGATTTCATTGATCGTCCTTTCATGAATCCCCGTTTCACAGAACTTTTAGTGTCGCCAAATGCCATGAAGTCGCGTCTTTTGCGTATGATAGACAATGAGATTAAGAACGCATCGTCTGGTAATGAGGCATGGATAAAAGTTAAGATAAACCACATAACAGACAGAGACATGGTTGCCAAGCTCTACGAGGCCTCAATGGCAGGAGTGAAGATAGACATTGTGATTCGAGGTAACTGTAGTATTGTTCCTGGAGTTGAAGGTGTCAGTGAGAACATACGTTGTGTTGGCATTATAGATAGATATTTGGAACATTCCCGAATACTTGTTTTCTGTAATGGTGGAAATAACAAATACTACATTGGCTCTGCAGACTGGATGCCACGCAATCTGGTGAACAGGATAGAAGTCCTTGCACCAGTATATGACGAGGACATGCGTCGTGATTTGCTCCGCACGATTGACTACGGATTGAAGGACACGTCGAACGGACGGCTTGTTAGCGGTGATGGTGAGGATGTCATACAGCAACCAGAAATAGGGGATAGCCCTTTCCGTTCTCAGGAGATGCTGCAAATGCAGAGTTGAGATAAGGGTTTGAAGGGTTTGAAAATGGTTTGAATATTGAAGATTCAACATTCAATCTTCAACTTGTCAACTTAAGTTAATTATTATATTGTAATGTCGAATAAGGTAATTAAAGATGAATTCAGGCTTGCGGCAATAGACATTGGCTCTAATGCCGCAAGACTTTTGATTAAGAATGTAGAGATGTCGGGCAATGAAATACAGAATCTAAGGAAATGCCTTTTTCTCCGTATTCCCTTGCGACTTGGAATGGATGTCTTTGATATTGGACGCATCTCAGATGTTAGGGAAGAGGAGTTTGTCCGCACAATGAAGGCATTCAAACAGCTTATGAAAGTATATCATGTAAGGAAGTACAGGGCATGTGCTACATCAGCTATGCGCGATGCAGCTAACGGAAAGGACATAATATCCAGGGCTGTGAAGAATACCGGACTGAACATTGAAACAATCTCAGGTGACGAGGAGTCGCAGATAGTATATGACAACCATTACCGACTGATGTCCGGACCAGGCAATTTCCTTTATGTAGATGTCGGGGGCGGCAGCACAGAGATAACTCTTGTATGCAATGGCAAGAAAGTATTCAGCCATTCTTACAATATTGGCACAATCCGCATGCTTAGTGGCAAGGTTGCAGACGGCACCATGGAGGACATGTCCGATGAACTGTCTCAAGTCTTCTCATCTCATGACAGGATATCCATAATAGGCAGTGGCGGAAACATAAACAAATTGTATAGGCTCGCTGCCAAGGAGAAAAAACTTGATGCTATTTTACCTTTATCTGATTTAGAGGAATGGCACAGGCGACTTTCATGCATATCTGTAGAGAAAAGGATGGAGGAATATGGGTTAAAGCCCGACAGGGCAGATGTCATAGTGCCTGCCGCCACCATTTTCATTACAGTTGCCAAAAGTGTAGGGGCAGAGAACATCATGGTTCCAAACCTTGGACTGGCAGATGGAATAATCAATGATTTGCTTAATGAAATATAATTTAGTTTCGCATGTCTGAACATGCGAAACTAATGAGATTTATTGCGGTTTCCCACCTCCTGCTTGTTGTTGTCCTCCTCCAGGAACCATTGCTCCAGACTTGGAAGAAGTAAGTCCAAGCATTGTTATTCCGGAAGAAAGTAACGGTGTGTATGTGGCTTTTAGGATAGAGCTTCCATTGTCACGGAAAGTTGTGAGAATATTCTGCAAATATTCATTTTTCACATCGTTACCTTTGCTCATGCGCAGCAGTTGCTTGTAGTCTTTATGCCAGTTTCTGGCTCTTTCACCCTGAGGATTGTATCTGCCTTTCTGGCTCATGGTCACTTTGATACTGTACTCTCCTGTACCGTATGACGGAGTCGTAGCAGATACTGGCATGAATGAACGCGGAACCACAAAGCAGTCGCCTGTCATATCAATAGTCTTTTCATTGTTGGCTATTGCCTTCTCCCGGTCGTATATGTATATGTCGTTTGTGATGCAATCCTTGTTTATGGGAATTGTAAGAGAGAATTTCACCTGAAACCTGAAAATGTTATGTAAGGTTGTGAGGCCTTCAGAGATTGAAAATGGAAGATTGAAAAGTGAAGATTGAACTTTCAATATTCAACTTTCAAAAACCTTAAAACCTGAAACCAGAAAAGGTATTTGTTTGAATAGACAAAAATATCCTGATTTGTTTCCTTGTTGATTATTTTTTAGTAATTTTGCGTTATGGCAACAGAAGACATGACACATGGAGGCGCACACTGTGGCGCAAAAATGAGAAGAGCATCAAGGAGACTCCTACTCCCAGAAGAGCTGGTGGAGATTGAAAGGACTGTAGATAAGCTCGCTATGAACTATCTGCGCAAGAAGACAGATAGTCATGCAAGACCCTTTGACAATCCTCTGAGGGATGTCATTGTGGCAGACAGGGATGAGGCAGAGAAAGCTGCCTCTATGCTAAGGGAAACATGGAACATTGGCTTTGGAGCAATAAAGAGCATCTATCAGCTTATGGAAAACAAGGGCATAGGGGTCGTGGAGACCAAACTCCCTGAGGATGTTCTCGGCATCTCAACATGGGCAGGCGGCAGGCTGCCGTTGGTCATAATGACATCCCTGTCAAAGGTTGTGACCACTGAACGGAAGAGGTTCACTGCCGCCCACGAGCTTGCGATGTTGTTGCTCACCATCCCCGACTATGTTGACAGAGAGAGAGTCTGTAACCAGTTTGCTGGATGTTTCCTCATGCCACGTCAGACACTTATTAGTGAACTCGGAGAGAAGAGAGACAGGATTGGCATAGAGGAGATGTCACGATTGCGCTCAACATATGGGGTGTCAGTCTCGGCTCTTGTACATCAAGCTTATGACTTACACATAATTACAAAAGAACACTACAACTGGTGGTACGATGAAATCATAAGCAAAAATCTGAAAGAAACAGGATGGGGAAAGTTCCCTTATATTTAAAAAACTAAAAATAATGTTGCAAGTTTTGTGTTGTAAACAATAATAGTTAACTTTGCACAAAATATGATATTATTCAAGTTTCGCAAGGTAAAAACTTGCTCAAAGGAGTTTCCTTGAGCTTTGCGAAAAAACAAGTTGACAAGTCAACAAGTTGCTATTTTAGTTAACAAGAATACAATAATGAACTATGCTATAATAGCTGCGGGCAATGGTTCGCGTCTTGCGCAGGAGGGAGTGGCTACTGCAAAACCCCTTGTGACGATAGGGGGTGAGCCTATGATAGGCAGACTACTGAGGATATTCGGCGAATGTGGAGCCAGAACGGTCAACGTAATATGCAACAGCGACATGCCAGAGGTGGCTTCGTGGCTCGACAGCCATGCAGGCAGTTTTCCCTTCAGCCTGAGAGTTACAGAGAAAACAACACCCAGTTCCATGCACAGCTTGTACGAATTGTCTGCAATAATGGACAAGAGTGAGCCTTTTTTGCTCACGACTGTAGATACCATATTCAGGGAAGAAAGGTTTCGTGCCATGCTCCATGCAATGGAAAAGTCCCTTGCCGATGGATTTGACGGAATGATGGGAGTGACAACGCTCATTGACGACGAGAAGCCTCTGTATGTGAATGTTGACAGCCGTGGAGAAATAACAGGATTCCATGACAAGAAGGACAACTGCACTTATGTTTCGGCAGGAATATACGGACTGTCGCCGAAATCATTCACCATATTGTCACAGTGTATAGAAAGAGGAGAGAGCCGTATGAGGAATTTCCAGCGTGCCCTTATAGCGGAGGGCTTGAGACTCAAAGCATTCGACATGGGAGACGTGATGGACGTTGACCATGCAGAAGACATAATCAAGGCGGAGGGAATGTTGGCATGAGAACCGTCGGCGTGATGAGGGCAAAGGTGTTTTCGCCTGGTTCAGTAGAGAAAGACCGTGCCATCCTTGAGGCAGTAGTAGGTACAGCTGGGGGTATTCTCGTGAGTGAGGATGAGCTTGACGGACGTCTGCCTGAAGCAGACATATACCTAAGCATGGCGAGGAAACAATCTACGTTGAGACTTCTCAACGACATGGAGAGGAAAGGCAGGAGAGTGGTGAACACAACGGTAGGAGTGGCACGTTGCAGACGTGACACGTCAACTATGATAATGAGGCAGGGCAGACTCCCGTTGCCTGATGGTGACGGCAGCAATGGATGGTGGATAAAGAGATGTGACGGTGCAGCGTGCGAAGTTCATGACGTGCAGTACTGTCACGACACAGAACGGCTGCGTTTGGCAATTCAGCGTTTCGAGAAGAGGAACATACCATATATAATAGAACCACACGTTGAGGGCGACCTCCTGAAATTCTATGGTGTGGCAGATTCCTTCTTCCATGTGGTCAGACCACAGGAGCTGGCATCCACGGACAAATTTGGCAATCCATTCACAAACAGTGTACCGCTTCATCATGCCTTCGACCATGGCAAGCTGGCTTCAGACATGGCAAGGGCAGCAGCGCTCATAGGCGTGGAGATATATGGCGGAGACGCAATAGTAAGAGCTGATGGCAGCTATGCCATCATTGACTTTAATGACTGGCCCAGTTTCTCTCCATGCAGGGAGACTGCGGCAAAAGCGATATACAATTATGTCTTTTAAGGAAAAACTACAAGCATCATTCAAGTCGGAAGATACCGAGGAGTGGATTGACGTGCATTTCACACGCCCCGTGGGACTTGTGCTCGCCATTGGAGCCGACAAGATAGACATGCACCCAAATACGGTCACGATAATTTCCATAGTGATAGGTGTGGCATCTGCCTTCTTCTTCTACAGCACGGATGTCGTGAGTAACCTGTGCGGTGTTCTCCTACTTATGACTGCAAACTTTCTTGATTCTGCAGACGGTCAGTTGGCGAGACTTACGGGAAAGAAGACCATCAAGGGCAGGATGCTTGATGGCTTTGCCGGTGACGCATGGTTCTTCTCTGTGTATTTTGCCATTTGCATGAGGGTAATGCCGCAGCAGATGCCACTTATTGGCATTGAGTGGGGACCGTGGATATGGATACTGGGTTTCCTCGCCGGAATAATGAGCCACTCTCCACAAAGCTCCCTTTCAGACTATTACAGGCAGATACACCTCTTCTTCCTAAAAGGCAAGGCAGGTGCGGAATTTGATACTTATGAGTCTCAGCATGCTATCTACACATCGCTGCCACGTAAAGGTGCTTTCTGGGACAGGGCATTCTATTTCAACTACCAGAACTATTGTCACAGTCAGGAAAAACGAACACCACAGTTCCAAAGGCTCATGGCAGTCGTTAAAGATATATATGGTGGTGCAGACAAGTTACCACAGCACTTAAGGGACGAGTTCCGGAAAGGAAGCCTTCCCCTCATGCCCCTTACCAACATACTGACATTCAATACCAGGGCAATATGCTTGTATTTGGCATGCCTCGCCAATATACCATGGGCGTATTTCCTTGTCGAGATAACAGTGTTCAACATTATGTATGCATACATGTGGCGCAGACATGAGAGACTATGTGCCCACATTGTGGAAAGGATAGGAAAAAATGAGTAAAGGATATATTTTTGATTTTGGTGGCACCTTAGACACCGAAGGCTGCCATTGGGGTAAGGTGCTGTGGCATGCGTACCAGCGACATAACATACCAGTAGGAGAGGAACAGTTCCGCAAGGCTTACGTCTATGCGGAAAAGATGCTCGGCAAGAATCCCATCATACAGAGCGACTATACATTCCGGCAGACCCTTGCTGCAAAGCTACGCATAGAGTTTGACTGGCTTGAGTGGAGTGGGTTGGTGAGCGGTAACTTCCCGATAGCAAACAGTCAGACGGCTATTCTTGACGATATATATGAAAGAGTCAGAGAGACAACGGCAAGGAGCCGGGACGTGATTTATAGGGTGCGGAAGTCAGCCAAAGTAGCACTTGTCAGCAATTTCTATGGGAATATGAGCGTTGTGCTGAGAGAGTTTGGACTTGAAAACCTGTTTGATGCAGTGCTGGAATCTGCTGTAGTGGGCGTGAGGAAACCAGACAGCAAGATATTCGAACTTGGTGTCAACGCTCTGGGGTTGAAACCTGAAGACGTAACAGTCGTGGGTGATAGCCTTGACAAGGATATAGCACCGGCAAAAAGCATTGGATGCCATACCATATGGCTCAAAGGTGAGCCGTGGGACAGCAAGCAGGTAGATGAGACCTTACCAGACAGGATAATAACCAGTCTCGGAGAACTGTCAGAAGAATAATCTATCATTTCAAACATATAATAAATATGAAAAATACTAATGTGCTGCCTGCTGATGGCAAATTAGGAGTGATGGTTGTTGGGTGTGGAGCCGTATCAACAACATTTATCACAGGCGTGCTCATGGCACGCAAGGGCTTGGCTAAGCCTGTAGGGTCTATGACCCAATATGACAAAATCAGGGTAGGCAAGGGTGACGATAAAAAATACCTGAGATATCAGGACATCGTGCCACTTGCCAGACTGCAAGACATTGAGTTCGCTACATGGGATGTTTATCCCCAGAACGCATATCAGGCAGCCGTTTATGCTGAGGTGCTAAAGGAAAAGGACATTGAACCAGTAAGGGAGGAACTGGAGAAGATAGTGCCTATGAAGGCAGCTTTTGACAAGAACTATGCCAAGCGTCTTGACGGAGACAACGTAAAGGATTGCAAGACACGGTGGGAGATGACAGAGGCTATCAGAGAGGACATAAGGCAGTTCAAGGCTAAGTCGGGATGTAGCCGTATCGTTGTGGCATGGGCTGCTTCCACGGAAATCTATGTACCTTACTGCGAAAGCGTGCACGGAACTCTCCAACAGCTCGAAGCAGCAATGAAAGCTGACGATAGGGAGCATGTGGCTCCCTCCATGTGCTATGCCTATGCAGCACTTGCCGAAGGTGCTCCATTCATCATGGGAGCACCAAACACGACGGTAGATATACCAGCTATGTGGGAACTGGCAGAGAAGACAAAAATGCCTATAGCTGGCAAGGACTTCAAGACCGGACAGACACTCGTGAAGAGCGGATTTGCGCCCATCATAGGCACACGATGCCTGGGACTGAACGGATGGTTCTCTACAAACATCCTTGGAAACAGAGACGGTCTGGTTCTCGACGAGCCTGCCAACTTCCACACTAAGGAAGTGAGCAAACTATCGACGCTTGAGACAATACTCAAGCCAGAGGCTCAGCCTGACCTTTATGGACATGGCAACGATGAGGACACGCAATATTACCATAAGGTGAGAATAAACTACTACCCGCCACGTAATGACAACAAAGAGGGATGGGACAATATAGATATTTTCGGATGGATGGGGTATCCAATGCAGATAAAAATCAACTTCTTGTGCAGAGACTCCATACTCGCAGCTCCTCTGCTGCTCGACCTGTGTCTCCTCTCTGACCTTGCTGCAAGGGCTGGCAGGTATGGCATACAGAGGTTCCTGAGCTTCTTCCTGAAGAGTCCTATGCATGACTTCACCAAGGGCGAGGAACCAGTAAACAACCTTTTCCAGCAATATACAATGCTGAAGAATGCCATCAGGGAGATGGGAGGATATGACGCCGATGAGGAAATTGACTAAGACTTACATAATGACAATTGCGCTTTGGACATTCGCTGCATTGCAGGCGGGTGCCCAAAGCGTGCGCTTGTATGTTGTTGACCAGATGACAGGTGACAGCATACCATACGCAAGTGCGAAATATAAAGGTACACAGGTAGCTTCTGCCGGAAACGAGTTCGGCATGGTAGAGATTGTAAGGAAAGATGGGATGACTATCAGCGTAAGCGCAGTGGGCTACAAGCAGCGCAGCGTGAAGATTACCACAAAGACTGACTCCGTAGTAAAAGTGAGGCTCATTGCTGACTCCAAACGCATGGAGGAAGTGGTGGTCAAAGCAAAGAGGAAACGTAAATACACAAGGAAAAACAATCCGGCTGTGGAACTCATGAGAAAGGTAATTGCCGCAAAGAGCAAAACAGACCTTCAGAACCATGACTATTACAGCTTTGACAAATATCAGAAGGTTACCATGGGCGTGAACAACATCACGCCAGAGGAGATGGAGGGCAAACTCTTCAGGAACAATCCATGGATGAGAGACCAGGTGGAAACGTGCCAGTATAACAACAAACTTATACTTCCTTTCTCTGTTGACGAGACCCTTACAAGGCATATCTACAGAAAAGACCCTAAGGACAAGAAGGAAATAGTGCAGGGGCAAACGTCAAAGGGAGTGACTAAGCTCATACAGACCGGAGAAATATTAAACACCGTGACGAAGGACCTCTTCAAGGACATTGACCTTTATGATGACCAGATAGAAATTCTGCAATCGAGGTTTCCAAGTCCAATTGGAGATGCTGCCATCTCATTCTACCATTTCTACATTGACGACACCCTGAACGTTGACGGTGACAGATGTATAAGAATGCAGTTCATGCCAGCCAATCTGCAGGATTTCGGATTCAGAGGTGAGCTCTATGTCGTTGACGACAGCACCTTGCACGTGAAAAGGTGTGACATGCAGCTGCCTGCAAATACGGGCGTGAACTTTGTCGATGCCATGAAGATAGAACAGGCGTACACCAGACTTGACAATGGGGAGTGGGTGTTGACTACTGACAACATGGTGGCTGAACTTGAGCTGACTGACTTGTTC
Source organism: uncultured Prevotella sp. (assembly GCA_945875635.1). Lineage (GTDB taxonomy): Bacteria > Bacteroidota > Bacteroidia > Bacteroidales > Bacteroidaceae > Prevotella. The sequence continues at coordinate 51,237 of CAMCLD010000007.1, read as the reverse complement.
CAGAGAGCTATCGTAATAAGGACAACCAGAATGTCAAACTATTCGTTCAACAAAATACCGGCAACGGATTTCAAGGGCAGGGCTGAACGAAAATTCGATGCCAATGCCAAGATAAGGGACGATGATTTCTGGAACGAGCACAGAATGACTTCGCTCACTAAAAGTGAGGCGGGAATTGACGACTTCGTAGAGAATATGTCGCAGACAAAGCATTTCAAATGGATTATGCTTGCCATCAGGGTGTTTGCAGAGAACTTCCTTGAGACTGGCTCGAAGAATAAACCAAGCAAGTTCGATATAGGTCCTCTGAACACTGTGGTCTCTAAGAACTTCGTTGACGGCATAAGGATGAGACTTAGCGGAAGAACAACAGCGAAGTTCAACCCACACTGGTTCTGGGAAGGCTACTATGCGTACGGCACCGACTCAAAAAAACATTATTATGGTACGAAGGTGACATACTCGTTTAACAAGCCGGAATATCAGCCGCTGGAATTTCCTATCAGGTCTGTGTCTTTCGAATCGACATATGACGTGATGTCACCGTCAGACAAGTTCCTGGTGCACAACAAGGACAATGTCTTTATGGCGATAAAGCCAAATAAGGTGGAGAATATGTATTTCTTCAACAGACAGTCGCTGAAATACAAGTGGGAGACCGACTATGGACTTTCCACGGATATAGAGATAAAGAGGGAGAGCAACCAACCTACAGGAGGAAAGTATGTCTTTAGGAAACTTGACACTGGTGATATAGTGCAGAAAATACGAATGACAGAGGTGACATTGGGATTTGACTATAGGCCAGGACAGTCGTATATCAACACAAAACAGCAGAGACTGGAAGTCAATCTTGATGCTCCGCAGTTCACAATTAAACATACCTTCGGAATTAACCACCTCATGGGGGGACAGTATAACTATAACTATACAGAGGTGTCTGCATACAAAAGGTTCTGGATGGGAAGCTGGGGACATATAGATACAAGGCTCAAGGCCGGAGCACAGTGGAACAAGGTGCCGTTCCCGTTGCTTATCATGCCTCCTGTCAATACCTCTTTCTTCGAACATCAGGGCTCGTTCAACATGATGGAAGACCTTGAGTTCCTTAATGACAGGTTTGCACAATTCAATTTGGCATGGGACTTAAATGGCAAGATATTAAATCGTATTCCTCTTGTCAGGAAACTGAAATGGCGTGAATATCTTGCAATAAAGGGTATGTGGGGACACCTGACAAGCAAGAATGACCCGACCATAGCACGGAATGCTGCTGACAGTGAACTCTTCCAACTTCCGGAGGCAAGCCATGTGATGAACAGCGAACCTTATATGGAACTCGTGGTTGGAGTACACAATATTTTCAAATGCCTTGAGGTGGATTATGTGCGCCGCCTCACTTATACTGCCTATCCCGGTGTTGACGTAAATGGCATAAGGTTCGGATTCAATATTGTGTTCTAATTATATATGGAATATATAAAACTATTATTGTGATGAGAAAGATAAAGAATCCCTGGACAGGAAAAGAAGGTTACAGATGTTTCGGATGTAGTCCGGACAACGAGGTCGGTCTCAAGATGCAGTTCTACGAGGACGGTGACGATGTGGTGTGCTTCTGGAAACCAATGGAAAGATACCAAGGATGGATTGATACCCTGCATGGAGGCATACAGAGCACTCTCATCGATGAGACTGCGGCATGGGTGGTGACACGTAAGATGCAGACAACAGGTGTCACTTCAAAACTTGAAATCAGATATCTGAAACCCATAATGACCACAGAGACACAGATAACCATAAGGGGGAGAATAAGACAGCAGCAGAGAAATATAGTGACCATAGACCTTGAGATAACTAACGCTGCAGGAGTAGTGTGTACCAAGGGCGTGGCTACTTACTTCACTTTTACAAAAGACAAAGCTGCTGCAATGGGATTTGGAGAGTGTACACTTGAAGGAGAGGAGATGCTGTTCTGATGAATATCATATTGGCAGACAACCAGGATATAACAAGAGCGGGACTTCTCTATGTGTTTGAACAGATAGGGGTGGAGAATGTAGTTACTGCTACAGATAAGGCTGCCCTCCTTGACAAGCTTAGGGATAATCCGTGTTCTGTAGTTATTCTTGACTATACACTCTTCGACTTTAGTGGAGACAGTGAGCTACTTATTCTTGGAGAACGTTTCAAGAATGCTTTTCTCGTGCTCTTCTCAGAGGAACTCAGCTTGGACTTCGTCAGAAGAATGGTGGGGACATCACTTTCTGTCAGCGTGTTGCTCAAGGAATCTCCCATGAGTGAGATAACAGACTGTCTCAAGCAGGCCCTTGCTCACAAAAGGTATATCTGCCAGAGAATGCTGGAGATGATGCTCGTTCCTGCCAACACGCTTGAAAGCAAGGTGCCTCTGACAAAAACAGAGACGGAGATACTGAGAGACATTGCATTGGGCATGACTACAAAGGAGATTGCCGAGAAACGATTCTCAAGCTTCCATACAGTGAATACACACAGGAAAAACATATTTAGAAAAATTGAGGTGAACAATGTGCATGAGGCTACAAAGTATGCTATCAAGTCTGGACTCGTAGATACTGCCGATTATTATATATGATGCATCTATATGAGAACAGGTAGAAGTTGCCAATACACCATATTAATATATAATAGCGTTTTATTTAATATAATTATGACAATGAGGAAAACATGTTTCGTAATAGCCATGACTGTGCTTCCAATGATTGCCATGGCACAGGAGAATGCCGAGAACAAGAAACTAAATGCCACATTTGGCGAGGAAGTCTCAAGAATATGGGACAACACAAAACGGTTTGTGAAGAAAACAGGTACCGCCATAGGAGACGAGTTCTCATTCCGTGGAGGAGAACTCAAGGTTAACGGCACCTACTATATGCCGCTCTATGATACCAACCTTTATAACTGCAAGGATGCTGTAACCATAAGGGACACATGCAGACAGATGTTCAATAACAGATATCCTCAAGCATTGATACAGACATGCGTCATCCCACAGCAGGACTGGATTAGCGAGGAGGTCAAGAAAGATGGCTCTGTTGTTGGATATATTCAGACCATGCTTTGCCATGTCATTGCGAAAGACGGCGAGGAGGGATATATAAACGCTCGTTTCGTATTCCAGACATACAGGCAGGTTGGACATCAGTTGGAGATTATATCCGAAAAATGGCCGCTATGGGAACGCACGGATGTAATACCTACCAAAGATTACAAGAAACTGCTCAAGAGAATGAAGTAGTTCCATTAAGTGCGAAACTTAACTAATACAATTAAACAATGAATATTTTAAAAGCACTGTTTGGAAGTGGTGAGATAAAAGACACGAAGAAAGCAGACAGTAAGGAGAGAGATTTCGAAATACTGAAATATGATGGTGTAAGGGCAATGCGCACCGGTGCCATGGAACAGGCAAGAAAGTGTTTTGAAGGAGCTCTCAACATAAACAACGACTTTGAGATAAGAGACTATCTGTCGTTAGTGCTTGTCAGTCTTGGTGATTTGGAGGAAGCGGTATCACAGTTAAGAATGATAGCAGAAGTACAGCCGGACAACGTGAAGGTGTTTTTGCGAATGGCATCCATATATTATATGCTTGAAGACTATGAGAACATGGAGGAAGTTGCAACAACTTCTTTGCAAATAGATGGAAAGGAGCCTATGGCAATGTTCCAGTTGGCGCAAGCATCAAGAGGTAAAGGTGATGTCGTCAAGGCTATTGCCATGCTTACAAAGGCATTAAGCCTTGATGACTCATATGAGGAAGCCTATCTCCTCAGAGGCGAGATGCTCCTGAAGGCAGGTGATACTCAGGCTGCTTCCAGTGATGTGGAATGGCTGATGGAGCACGATTCGTGCAATGAGGATGTCATGATGCTCAAGGCAAGATATGAACATGCATGCGGAAATGACGACAATGCTATTGATGCTTATGGGAAGGTTATTGACATGAATCCTTTCTCCTCACAGGCATATAAGGAAAGAGGGGCAGTGTTCATGAGGAAAGGTGACACCAAGGCTGCCGCTGCCGACATGCAGAAGTCAATGGAAATATGTCCGGAGATGGCAGCGGATATTAATGGAGAGTATTCTGCCGAAGGCATAGAACGCATGACAAAGGATGCCTATGGATGCAATCCGCTGTGCATGGGATAGTCATGATATTTTTGTCGGAAAGAAGAAACATAAAAGAAATATGTAAAAAAAACAGCAAAATGTTTGCAAGAGTGAAATTAAAGTTATACTTTTGCATACGAAAACCAATTAAAGTGACAAAAATGAACAAGCTATATACGTCATACTTTTATTTTTACTTTGCAGGGCACTGTGAAGCGGGAAGTTGCGTATAGAGTTCAACTTAAGTTATGATAGAAACCAGATAGGTTGCGTCAGAATCCCCGCTTCACGATAATGAGGCGGGTTTTTTGTTTGCGACATCAATGTTTGAAATATGAAAAGAATAGCGATACAGGGAGAAATTGGTTCTTTCCACGACATAGCTGCCCATCAATACTTCGAAGGAGAGCAGATACAGATTATATGCTGTGCCACCTTTGAGCAGGTGTTCGAAAATATAAAAAGAGATCCTACAGTAATAGGAATGCTTGCCATAGAGAATACCATTGCAGGGAGTCTGCTCCATAACTATGACCTCCTTAGAATGTCTGGCACAACAGTGGTGGGGGAACATAAACTACACATACAGCATAGCATTTGCTGTTTGCCAGATGATGGATGGGAAACGGTACAGGAGGTGCACTCCCATCCGGTTGCCTTGATGCAATGCAGGGATTTCCTAGCCAACCATCCTGGCATAAAGGCAGTAGAGGCTGAGGACACAGCCGGCTCGGCTCAGTACATAGCAGAGCACGGCTGCAAGGGATGGGCAGCTATTTGTCATGCTGAGGCTGCAAGACATTATGGGCTGAAAGTGCTGCAGGACAGCATAGAAGACAACAAGCATAACTTTACGAGGTTTCTCGTAGTCTCATCGCCACACAAGGCTGACTTCCTACGCCCATTAGAGCATACCTGCAAGTCAAGTCTTGTGTTCTCATTGCCACACGATGAGGGTAGCCTTAGCAAAGTGCTTACAATACTTTCTTTTTATAGTATCAACCTCACCAAGATACAATCACTCCCAATAATCGGGCATGAATGGGAGTATATGTTCTACGTAGATGTCACTTACGACAACCTCACCCGTTACAGACAGGCTATAGATGCCATCATGCCGCTTACAAAAGAACTTAAGATACTGGGTGAATACAAGGAAAATTAATTTGATGTTTAATAATAATGATTGATATGGAACCATCGAATATTGTTCCTGCCGAAAGAGTAAGGCAGGTGCAGGAGTACTACTTCTCGAGAAAACTGAAGGAAGTGGCAAAGATGAACGCAGAAGGAAAGGACGTCATAAGCCTTGCAATAGGAAGTCCAGACATGCCTCCATCTACACATACGGTGGATAAACTCTGCCAGATTGCAAGAAATCCGGAATCACATGGTTATCAACCAACCATGGGTACGAAAGAGTTGAGAACAGCCATGGCATTCTTCTATAAGAAATGGTATGGCGTGGAACTTGATTCAGAAAAGGAAATACAGCCGCTGATAGGCTCCAAGGAAGGAATACTGCATGTCACTCTGGCATTCGTGAATCCTGGCGAGAAAGTGTTGGTACCGAATCCAGGCTATCCGACATATACATCGCTAAGCATGATACTTGGTGCTGAGGTCGTTAACTATAATCTTAGAGAGGATAACGGATGGCAGCCTGACTTCGATGAGTTGGAAAGAATGAATCTCGACAACGTAAGACTAATGTGGACAAACTATCCCAACATGCCGACAGGTGGGAATGCGCAGATGGCTACATATAAGAAGCTTGTTGAGTTTGCACAGAGACATAATATTGTTGTGGTCAATGACAATCCTTACTCATTCATACTCAATGATACCCCAATGTCGCTAATGCAGGTGGATGGAGCCAAGGATTGTTGTATAGAATTCAACTCCATGTCAAAGAGCCATAACATGCCTGGATGGAGAGTGGGTATGTGTGTATCCAACCCAACATTCATATCATGGATACTCAAGATAAAATCGAATATTGACAGTGGTACCTTCCGTGCTGTCCAGCTTGCAGCAGCCCATGCTCTCATGAATAATTCAGAAGAGTGGCACAGGGTTTCCAATGTTGAGACATATAGAAGGCGTCGTGATATTGCCGAGAAGATAATGGATGCTCTTGACTGTAGCTACGACAAAGCACAGGTTGGCATGTTCCTATGGGGCAAGATTCCGGAAAGGTATTCAAACTGTGAGGAACTGACTGAGAAAGTCCTCCATCAGGCAAGAGTCTTCATCACGCCCGGAATGATTTTCGGTTCCAATGGTGACAGATATATAAGAATATCACTCTGTGCGAAGGATGAGAAAATAGCTGCCGCCCTTGAGAGAATTAAGGCAGCGGGAATATAGTGGCATGAAATATGGTTAGAGGCGTATGACTTCTCCTTGTTGCTCAATTTGATTATAATGAATTAAACAAATAAATAATATGGAATTAGAATTAGAAAAACTTAATTTGCCAAGCGATAATGAACGTCCTATAGTCATTGCCGGACCATGTTCGGCAGAAACGGAAGAACAGGTTATGACAACAGCTACACAACTTTCACAGAAAGGCTGTCACATGTTCAGAGCCGGAGTGTGGAAACCAAGGACAAAGCCCGGAGGATTCGAGGGTAATGGAGAGAAAGCGCTGCCTTGGATGAAAAGGGTTAAGGACGAAACAGGTATGCTCGTAGCAACTGAGGTTGCCACTCCAAAACATGTTGAACTGGCATTGAAATACGATGTCGATATTCTTTGGGTCGGAGCAAGGACAAGTGCTAATCCTTTTGCAATGCAGGAACTTGCAGACTCACTTGTAGGTGTTGACGTTCCTGTCTTCGTGAAAAATCCTGTTAATCCAGACCTTGAACTATGGATAGGAGCAATGGAGAGAATAAACAGGGCCGGTGTAAAGCGCATGGCAGCCATTCACAGAGGATTCTCGAGTTATGACAAAAAGATATATCGCAATCTTCCAATGTGGCAGATACCAATTGAATTGCACAGAAGGATTCCAAATCTGCCAATTATCTGCGACCCAAGCCACATTGGCGGAAGACGTGAACTTATAGCTCCTCTGTGCCAGCAGGCAATGGATCTTGGCTTTGAGGGATTGATAGTGGAAAGCCACTGCCAGCCTGACGATGCCTGGAGCGATGCTAAGCAACAGGTTACACCTGACGTGCTTGATTATATTCTGTCTCTCCTCGTCGTGCGTGATGATACTGTCACCACAGAAGGAATACAGGCTTTGCGTAAGCAGATTGATGAGTTTGACAACGAGCTGATGAACCTTCTTGCCAAGAGAATGAGAGTGTGCAGGGAGATAGGGCAGTATAAGAAAGAGCATAACATGACAGTGCTTCAGGCAAGCAGATACAATGAAATCCTTGAGAAGAGAGGAGCTCAGGGATCTCTGTGTGGATTGTCGGCAGACAGCGTGGCTCGTATCTTTGAGGAAATTCATGAGGAGAGTGTCCGCCAGCAACTTGAGATTATTAACAAATGATGCCCGTTTGAAACCAAACAATATCCATTTCAAGATTTTTCTATGTTATGAGAATACTGATATTAGGTGCAGGAAAGATGGGAAGCTTCTTCACAGACCTGCTAAGTTTCGACCAGGATGTGGCTGTGTTTGAGAAAGATGCGAAAAGACTGAGGTTCACGTATAATTGCCAGAGATTCACCACCCATGATGAGATAAAGGAATTCTGTCCTGAATTGGTGATAAATGCAGTGACTGTGAAGTTCACGATTTCAGCATTTGAGGAGATTTTGCCATTTCTTCCTGCTGACTGCATTCTCAGCGATATCTCGTCTGTCAAGACTGGACTGAAGGATTGGTACGACTCGTGCGGACATCCGTTTGTCAGTACACACCCTATGTTTGGTCCCACATTTGCCAACCTTAACCAGCTCAGCGAGGAGAATGCCATTATCATCACAGAAGGTGACTATATGGGAAGGATTTTCTTCAAAGACCTTTATAGCCGCATAGGCCTTAACATATATGAGTATTCTTTTGAAGAGCATGACAGGACTGTCGCTTATTCTCTTAGCATTCCCTTCGTCTCCACTTTTGTCTTCGCTGCCGTCATGAAGCATCAGGATGCTCCCGGAACGACTTTCAAACGTCATATGGGAATAGCCAAGGGTGTGCTCAACGAAGATGATTACCTGCTTCAGGAAATACTGTTCAATCCATATACTTCTGACCAGGTAGCGCAGATTAGGACAGAGCTGAAGGAACTTCTTGACATCATCGATGCCAGGGACGCTATGGCGATGAAAGCTTATCTGACTAAAATAAGGGATAATGTCAGGAGAGACATTGAGATGAAATAGAGAAAGCGCAAGATGATTATTGAAGGTTTAGCCTTTTGATAATCATCTTGTTAAGCTCCTGCACTTTCATTCCCTGCTTCGAGAGATTGTCGCGCAGAATATTCAACTCGTTGAAAAATGTTGATAGCGCAGTCTGTACCATGTTTGGCTGACGTTGTGTCTTGTCGGCAAAAGGATTGACAATTACGTTGATACCTTTTTCCTGTATCGCTATTTCGAGATCCTCGCCTGTTGTTATGGGGTCGCCGTCGTAATGAATGAGTCCTGGCTTGCTCCTCTTAATATGTATCCTTTTCGTACGGAATGTTCTTATCTTGGAATTCTTGTCTAAAGTCTTGTTGAACATGTCTATGCTGATTTGTGGAGCTCCTATTATGTCGAAAGGTTCCATAATGATTACATCAAGCATGCCGTCGCTCATAGATGCCTGTGGAGCTATATAGGCATTGTTTCCATATTGTGAAGCATTGGCAACGGAAATAAGATATGCATCTATTGTCCTGACTCCATTCTCGTCCTCTATCTCATAGGTCTCAGGCTTGTATTTCAGACCTTCCATGAGAACATTCTCAGCATATGTTATGAGTCCTCTCTTTCCTGCATCGGCGAATTTCTTGCTTATGAAAGCGTCGAATCCCATTCCGCATGTGCAGAAGAATGGCATGTTGTTTATCGTTCCATAGTCGAGAGGATGTATTACACATTCGTTAATTATCTCCACTGCACGTCCTGGCTCCATAGGAAGCATCAGGTGCCTTGCCAGTCCATTACCAGACCCACATGGGATTATCCCCAATGCCGATGATGTGTGGGTGATGGCTTTTGCCACCTCATTGACGGTGCCGTCCCCACCAACGGCAACAATTATGTCAACTCCTTCTTTTGCCGCATTTGTTGCCAGTTCAGTGGCATGACCGGCTCTTTCAGTCTGGACAATGGAATAGTTGAAGCGGCTCGTGTCAAGTCTCTTCTCGATTAATTCTGGAATCTCTCCTTTGGTCGAGGTTCCGGATTTTGGATTGGTTATAAAGACAATATTCCTCTTCACGCTATTCATCATATCATGTTCTCATTCTCGAAAAGTGTTTTTCAAGAATGTTTCGTACTGCAAAATTAATAAAATTCAACTGAAATGGTGTTTTTTGCTAAATGAAAAAAACATAAAAACAAGATTTATAGGAAAAAAATACTTAATGTAATTCTTTTTTTGTAACTTTGCAGCCTATAAAAAATAATAGGAAGTAATTTCCAGAATTACAGAAACCTAAAAAATGGGACAATTACAAGAAAGATACAAGAATTATCGTGAACCACAGAAGTTCATGGAAGCTGGTGTTTATCCTTACTTCCGTGCTATCACCAGCAAACAGGGCACAGAAGTTGAAATGGGAGGTCATAAGGTTATAATGTTCGGCTCAAACGCCTATACGGGGCTTACTGGAGACCAGCGTATCATTGATGCTGCTAAAGCTGCTTTGGACAAATATGGCTCTGGCTGTGCAGGAAGCCGTTTCCTGAATGGAACACTTGACATACATGTTCAACTTGAGAAGGAACTCGCTGAGTTTGAAGGTAAGGATGAGGCTTTGTGCTTTTCCACTGGATTCTCTGTTAACCAAGGCGTTCTTGCTGTAGTTGTCGGTAGAGGTGACTATATTATATGCGACGACCGTGACCATGCAAGTATCGTCGATGGCAGACGCCTTTCTTTTGCGACCCAGCTCCATTATAAACACAATGACATGGAAGATCTTGAGCGCATTCTTCAGGGACTACCCAAAGATTCTATCAAGCTCATTGTCGTAGATGGCGTCTTCTCCATGGAAGGTGATTTAGCTAAACTACCCGAGATTATCGAACTTAAGCATAAATACAACTGCTCAGTAATGGTAGATGAGGCTCACGGTATTGGAGTCTTCGGAAAACAGGGCAGGGGAGTATGCGACCATTTCGGACTTACTGATGAGGTGGACCTTATAATGGGTACTTTCTCCAAGAGCCTTGCCTCAATAGGTGGTTTTATAGCAGGAGACAAGGATACTATAAACTATCTGCGTCATACATGCCGTTCGTATATCTTCAGCGCATCAAATGCACCTGCTGCAACAGCGGCCGCCATGGAGGCTCTCCATATTATTAAAGCTGAACCTGAAAGGATAGAAAGGTTATGGGATGTTACCAATTATGCACTCAAGAGATTCCGTGAGGAGGGTTTTGAGATAGGTGATACCGAAAGCCCCATCATCCCTCTGTATGTAAGGGACATTGACAAGACTTTCCTTGTTACAAAACTTGCATTTGACAGAGGAGTGTTCATCAATTCAGTAGTACCTCCGGCATGTGCGCCACAGGATACTCTCGTGCGCTTTGCCCTTATGGCGACACATACGAAAGAAGAGGTAGATAAAGGTGTTGATATCCTTAAGCAGATTTTCGTTGAGCAAGGTATAATAAAATAATACCATTCAAGTAACGCAAGTATAAACTCGCTCAAAGGAGTTTCATTGAGCTTTGCGAAGAAACAAGTTGACAAGTCAACAAGTTATTAGTTTTTCTGCTTGAAAATAGTATTTTAAAGACAGCAATATTCCTTTTTCATAACAAAGGCTTAAGTGTTTCCTATGTGAAGCAATTAAGTCTTTCTTTATTGTATGACAAATTCAACAGCCAGCGCAATGCTTTGCAAGTGCCAACGCAATGCTTTGCAAGTGCCAACGCAATGCTTTGCAAGTGCCAATGCAATGCTTTGTGATAATGACTTGACTATGTTTTTTTTCTGAGAATGAAAAAAGGCAAAGTTGTTTCACAACAACATTGCCTTCTGATTTTTTCTAACTAACTTATTATCAACTATTCATTACTCTTTCATTTATGCCTGTCCAATTGCAAATCTTCAGTAAATGAGTCTCTTGACCAATATGCTGAAGTATTTAATACTTTGCAAAGTTACAAAATAATTATTATACTCAATTGATTTCTTGAAAAAAAAATCACGTAAACGTTTACATTGTTGAGGAATTTTATTATCTTTGCATAAGATAAGCTACATCTCGGCATAACATCCAAGCAAGCTTGATGCTTCTGCTCTCGATTTGCATTATCTTTGCATAAGAATTATTACTTACTTTCGCATGTCTCCGATGTGCTGCCAATTGACAAGTTGCCAGTTATTGTTTTTTTCTGGCTATTGACAAGCTTAAGCAAGAAGAGTAGCAACTCGTTTACTTGTCAACTTGTTTTTTCGCAAAGCTCAAGGAAACTCCTTTGAAAAAGTTTGTAACTTGTGAAACATGATTTTTATTAATGTATATAGATGAAGCAACAAAGAGTATCTCTAAAGGATATGGCTGCCATGCTTGGTGTCAGCATTGCAACTGTATCAAGAGCCCTGAGAAACAGCCATGAGGTAGGCGAGGATATGAGACGTAAGGTACAGAATCTTGCAAAAGAACTTAATTACCGTCCCAATCCTTTTGCTCAGAGCCTTAGGAAGGAAGCACCCCGAATAATCGGTGTTGTGTTGCCAAATCTTGTGACTCACTATTATGCCTCAGTGCTTGATGGCATCGAATGCTACGCCCGTGAGAAAGACTATTCCGTTTTTGCCAGCAATTCGCATGAGAACCACGAGGACGAGGCACTTGCCATAGAAAACTTTGTCAGTATGCATGTAGAGGGCATCATAGCATGTCTTGCCCAGGACACTGTCGATTACTCACATTTCCAGAAGATACACTCAATGGGAATCCCTCTTGTCTTTTTTGCAAGGACATGCCTGCCGGAACTTTTCTCCCATGTAGTGGCTGACGGTGATGTGGCGGCCCGCAATGCGACAAGGCATCTCATAGCATCTGGCAACAGACGGATTGCCTTCATCGGCGGTCCGAATCATCTTGACATGGTAAGGCGAAGGAAACATGGTTATCTTGAAGCCTTGAGAGAAGCAGGAATACCTATTGACAGAAATCTTGTCTTCTGTGACAGAATTGACTTTGAAGTGGCACGAGATGCTACGCTCAGGCTGTTGTCAAGGGAAGACAGGCCAGATGCAATTCTTGCCTTCAATGACATCGTAACCTATGCAGCCTTCGATGCCATCAAGGCTAAAGGACTGAAAATCCCTGAGGATGTGTCCATAATAGGTTTCTCTGATGGTGACACTGCGGCTTTCGTAACCCCAAGGCTGACTACAATAGCCGACCAGGCCAACCTACAGGGACGTAAGGCTTGTGAATTGCTTATGAGAAATATAAATGGTGACAAGAAAATATACCATGAGGTAGTACCTATGGAACTTATAATACGCGAGAGTTGCATCAAGAAATGACTTTCCTACGTATAGACTCCATATTGCAACGGATTGTGCTGTTGACATCCTTGTTATTCAGCACATCGTGGATGCTGGCATACAACGACGACATAGAGTTCAAGTATGTCACTACAGCTGATGGATTGTCTTTCAGTCAGGTAAATGATATTATAAGGGATTCTCGCGGTTATCTTTGGATAGCCACCTCGTCAGGTCTCAATAAATACGATGGTTTCCGTTTCCGTAACTTCTATCATGACGAGAGGGTGTCCACTTCACTTCCAGACAACAATGTCGTAAGGTTGCATGAGGATAGGTTTGGCAATATATGGGTGCGTACTTATTCCGGATTGTGTTTGTTTGACAAGCGTTCAGAGTCTTTTCACAAAGCGTCAGAATGGATGGCAAGAGTCGGCATGAAAGGAACTCCTTCCAGACTTCAGGTCGATTCTGTAGGCAATATGTGGATTGCTGTTGATGGATTGGGACTTTACTATTATGACATAAGTGTGTGTCGTCCTGTCTTGTTGCGTTGTGGCAGAGATATACGTAAAGTCACCATAACAGATATTAGCTGTACTTCATCAGGAACTGCCATAATAGCATATAATGATGGAGTGCTGCAGAAAGTTGACAGCCATAAGCGTAAAGTGTTGTGGACAAGTTATTATGTCCATAACATGAATAAGGAAAAGAACTTGTCATATTATGTATATGTTGACAAATTCAGTAATTTATGGGTGACATCAAAAGGCAGGACATGGGTATATAGTTCTGAGTTTCGGAAATGGTTCAACAGTGTCAATGATTTTCTGAATGTTTACGGTTATAATATCAACAAGAAGAGTCACATCATCGTAAAGGACGTTGAGAACGACAAGAATGGTTGTCTATGGATAGCCACCGAGCACGATGGTATTTATGTTCTTTATGACAAGGAACGAAAATACAAGCATCTTGTTGCAGACAATACTCGCGGTGCTCTCTCTGACAACACCATACAGCGTGTGAAGCTTGACGACAAGGGTGGCATCTGGATAGGAACATATAAGAATGGAGTTGCTTATTATTCTCCATTCGAGATGATGTTCTCTACTGTAATGCTGGGAGATGTCTGTACCATTGCAGAAGACAGGGATGGCAATTATTGGTGTGGCACCAATGATAAGGGAATAGTCAAATATAACCCGGTGACAGGAATGCAGACTGCATCATACCGCAAATCAGAGACAGGCTTGGGCAGCGATGTGATAGTTTCATCGCTTGCTGCCTCTGACGGAGCTTTGTGGTTCGGTTCATATGATGGCGGACTGCTGAGATTGAAGGATGGAAAGTCCAAAGTATATCGTTATGAGGAAGGCAAAAGGAATGGTCTTTCTGATGATAATGTATGGACATTGTGTGAATTGCCCGATGGAAGAATTGTAATAGGAACGTTGCTCTCGGGGCTTCAAGTGCTAAATCCTGCTGATGACTCATTCATTACTTATAATACCTCTAACAGCAAACTTGCAGGCAATTCCATTTCCTCTCTCTCGATGATGAGGTCTGGAAAGGTGCTTGTAGGGCATAATTCAAACTTCTCCGTATTTGACCCTAAGGATGGCAGCTTCACTAATTTCAAGAGCACTGCAAGTGGTGATGTCCTTCTTAACCCTCTTCTCAATCAGGTATATGAGGATAGCCGTTCATTGTGTTGGATTTTAAGCAACTCTGGCATCAATGTTTATGATAGTAAGGCAGACAAAATCTACGTGCTCAACAAACAGCTCAGAGGCTCAGGCATGGTTGGCAGCTCCGTCATTGAGGATGGTGACAGAAACATGTGGGTAGTATCTGCCAATTCACTTGTCAGATTTCGGGTAGCAAGGAAAGAAGGGAAGTGGATATCCAGTTCTATGATATTCAATCAATATGATGGATTGCAGGAGCGGCAGTTCAACTATCGTTCCATATTGCGCGACTCACATGGAAATATTGTAATAGGCGGTCAGGATGGTATCAACATCATAAATCCTTTGAGTGTGGGTCGTTATCAGCCAGACGAGCATGTCCTTTTCTCTGGTATTGTGCTTTTTGACAATCCGCTGAGAGTAGGCGAGAAGTACAATGGAAGGGTAGTCCTATCAAACACAATAGATTACGACCGTAACATCCGGCTAAGACACGACGAGAATGCCTTTACCGTATTGTTGGCAACGAGCAATATTGTAATACCCTCGAAAAGCCGTTTCTATTATAGGCTTTTAGGCCTGTCTGACAAATGGCTCATGACTCCTTATGACCAGCCAAGCGTTACATTTACCAATCTGACACCTGGAAAGTACAAGCTTGAGGTGAGAACTGTATTGCGGGATGGTAGTATCAGCGATAATGTAGCAACATTGAACATTATTATTGACGAACCTGCATATCTGTCGTGGTATGCCATACTTCTTTATGCGTTAGGATTTGTCGCTGTCTCTTTCCTCTTGATAAGAATCTATCTGAGACGTCGAAACCAAAAGCTTGAGGTAGAAAGGATACAGGAGGAAGCAAGGCGGAATAGGATTATAAATGAGGAAAGACTTTCTTTCTTCACTAATGTGAGTCATGAGTTGCGCACACCTTTGAATCTTATCACTTCGCCTATAGCCTCGCTCATAGAGGAGGAGCCTAACATGCATCGTCGCAAGATGCTTGACCTTGTGCTTAGAAATGCCATGCGCCTGTCATATCTCGTAAATCAGTTGCTCGATTTCCGTAAGATAGACCAGAACAAGATGGTTACAGAGATGCAAGTGGCGGATATAGTAGCAGTTATAAAGAGTGTAGCTGCAGCCTTTACTCTATACACAAGAAAAAAATTATGTTTTAATATAAATTCTACTATTGACAGGGCTGTCATGGCATTCGATGAAGACCAGATTAGGAAAATTGTGACTAATCTGTTGGGAAATGCTTTCAAGTTTACACCCGAAGGAGGAACAGTGGACTTGATTCTGGATGTCGAATGTGATGAAAATGACGACCAATTCTTTATAATAAAGATTGCAGACAATGGAATAGGTATTAGCGAAGAGGAAAAGCAACGGGTATTTGACAAGTATTATCAGGCATCAGGCAAGAGAAATGGTTCAGGTGGCAGTGGACTCGGACTTTCTATCGTCAAGGAATACGTAAATACTCATCATGGAAAGATTAACGTTTCCGACAACAAGAATGGTGGCACAGTGTTTACAATAAGTTTGCCTATGGGCAACAATGCTATTGTTGTAAGGAATGAAGATACAAAGCAAGAGGAAATAGTGGTTGGCAATGTACAAAGTACAGACTCTTCCGTGAATGTTAAAGGCTTGGAAGATGGAACAGAAGACAGACGTACCATCCTTCTTGTTGATGACAGTATCGACTTCCTCGATTTTGCCAGTGACATTCTAAGCGTGAAATATAATGTCTTTACTGCACGCAATGGCAAGGAGGCACTTGATTTTATATCTAACAGGCTTCCTGACATTGTGCTCAGCGACGTTATGATGCCATTGATGGATGGCAATGAGTTGTGTCGCAGGATTAAGGAAGACAGCCGTACACGACAGATACCAGTTATTTTGCTTACGGCAAGAGTGGCAACAGAACATCAGAAGGAGAGTTTGGAATCTGGTGCCGACGACTATATAACCAAACCATTCGATATAGACCTTTTGTGCCTAAGGATTGACAGGCTACTGAAATGGAAGGATTTTGGCATGTCAGAAGGCGCTGATGGTGGAAAGATAAAGCCAGTATTGCCAGATGTTGAAATCGTATCTCTTGATGAGCAGTTCGTCAATGCAGCTGCAAAATATGTAAATGAGAATATGGGTAACGCAGATATCTCTGTGGAACTTATGAGTTCTGCCCTTAACATTTCAAGAGTCCAGCTATACAAGAAACTGCTATCCCTGACAGGTTTCACTCCTTCAGAGTTCATTCGTGACATGCGCCTTCAAAGGGCGGAACTTTATCTTCATGACAGTAAGATGCCAATAAGCGACATTGCATATAAGGTGGGATTTGGAACACCAAGGGCTTTCTCTAAATATTTCAAGGAAAAATACGGGTGCACTCCTTCTGAGTATTCCAAAAAGATAAAAGGGGAAATATGATATGTAACCATATTCAAGTTTCGCAAGTTAAAACTTGCTCAGAGTTAACAAGTTGACAAGTCAACAAGTTATTTGTTGCTCTGGTCATTGACAAATTCAAACAAGAAGAGTAGCAACTTGTTGACTTGTCAACTCGTTTTTTCGCAAAGCTCAAGGAAACTCCTGACAGCATGTCGAAGACATGCGAAACTTGAGTAACCATACTTTTTTGTTGGGAAAAGTTATGGCATTCGCATTATTTTTCTTATCTTTGCATAGGATAAGCTGCATTTGACTTCGTCGTCCTCTGTTGCGACTCGGGATAGCTTGAGCAAGCTCAGCTCTCCACTCGCTGCTCCATCGGTTCGGCATAACATTCAAGTAAGCTTGATGCTTCTGCACTCGACTTTCATTATCTTTGCAAAAGTGTTCGCTGATACCATTGTACTGATTATGTAAATGTTATTCTAAAAACTTGAATCGCAACACCAGTGAAAAATCAAAATTTATTATACATCTATGAGACTAATCTGTTTGTGAAATTTGGCTATAAACTATAAAACTATATAATCATGAGAATCCTAAAACCGATTGCCATTGCCATTGCTGCGATGGCTGTTGCTGTAGTTAGCGCAGCCGACTACACGACTAAAGACAATTATGTAACAATTCCGGTGAAGAGTCCAGCTGACAATGGCTCTAAAATGGTGAGACTGCAGGTTATTGGTAAGAACATTATAAGGGTTCAGGCCACAGCAGAGACGCAGTTCCCAGAGAAGACGAGTCTTATCATCGTGCCTCAGAAGAAGTATTCAGCCTTCAATGTTGAACAGAAGGATGGGAATGTAGAAGTCAGCACTGCTTCTGTTAGGGCTGTCGTCAATACAGAAACCGGAAGAGTACAGTTCTTTGATGCAAATGGCAAGACACTGCTGAGTGAGAAAGTTAAGGGCGGTAAGACATTCACACCATTCACCGTGCCGGAAAGGGAGATAGGAATAGGAACGCTTACGGACAAGGAACGCAATGCATGGACTTGGCATGCTTCTTTCGACAGTCCTTCTGATGAGGCTTTCTACGGACTGGGACAGCATCAGTCAGAGGAACTCAACATGAAAGGCAAGAATGAAGACCTATTCCAATACAACACCAAGGTGAGTGTACCTTTTGTGCTTAGTTCAAGGAATTATGGAATTCTTTGGGACAGTTATTCTTATTGCCGCTTTGGCAATCCTGATGACTATCTCCAGCTCAACAGGGCATTTACTCTATATGACAGGACTGGAAAGAAGGGATGTCTGACAGGAACGTATATTGACAAGAACGGCAATAAACTGGTACGTGGAGAGGACTCCTTGTATTTTGAGTATGCCATGCCTGAGACATCGGCTGTATGCAACGCTACAGACAATGGTGGCATACAGAATCTTCCTAAAGGTTTTAATCTCAATGGTTCCAATGTAGTTTATGAAGGGTTCATTGAGGCTCCGGTTACAGAGACATACCAGTTTATTCTGTATTATGCCGGATATGTGAAAGTCTATATCGGAGGAAAGGAAGTCGTTAGCGAGAGATGGCGCACAGCCTGGAACCCAAATTCATGGAAGTTTACAGCTCCTCTTGTAAAGGGAACCAAGACACAGATACGCATAGAATGGCAGCCGGATGGCGATGTGTCATATTGCGGATTGCGTGTGGCTGAACCTCGCAACGCAAAGGAACGTGGAGACCTTAACATCTGGAGCGAGATGAGCCGTGACATGGACTATTATTTCATTTCAGGTAATAATTTCGACCAGATAATATCGGGCTATCGCACACTTACAGGCAAGGCTCCTGTTTATCCAAAATGGGTTCTTGGATTCTGGCAGAGCAGAGAAAGATATAAGAGTAGCGCAGAGATAGAGGAGACGCTTGCCGAGTTCCGCAAACGACATATTCCTGTTGATAACATTGTACAGGACTGGAACTACTGGAAGCTTGACTCATGGGGAGACCATACTTTCGAGGCTTCAAGATACCCCAATCCACAGGCTATGCTTGACAGCGTACACGCCATGAACGGACGTTTCATGATTTCCGTATGGCCAAAGTTCTATGATACCGTTGACAATTACAAGGAACTGGATGCAAAGGGATGGATTTATCATCAGGCAATAACTGACGACATACATGACTGGCTTGGCTATCGCGGTTCTTTCTATGACGCATACGATGCAGGAGCACGCAAAATGTTCTGGCGTCAGATGAATGACAATCTCTTCACAAAATACAACAGAGGCATAGACGCATGGTGGATGGATGCTTCGGAACCTAATGTCCGTGACTGTACGCCAATGTGGTATCGCAAGGCTCTTAGCGGTCCTACTGCTCTTGGTTCATCAACAGAATATTTCAACGCTTACAGCATCGTCAATGCTGATGCCATATATAACGGACAGCGCAGCGTGGCTCCAAATCAGAGGGTGTTCCTGCTAACGCGTAGTGGATTTGCAGGAGAACAGAGATACAGCACAGCTACATGGAGTGGTGACATAGCAACACGTTGGGAGGACCTGAGAGCACAGATGACTGCTGGCTTGAACTATTGTATAAGTGGTCTTCCTTTCTGGGGTATGGACCAGGGAGGATTCTGTGTAGAGAACAGATATGTTGCAGCACAGCAGTTGTTTGACAATTCTGGTGTTGAGAATGCAGACCTGAACGAATGGAGAGAGCTTCAGGCGCGCTGGAATCAATTCGGATGCTTTATACCACTTTACAGGGCGCATGGACAGTGGCCTCTTCGTGAAGTATGGAACATAGCACCAGACAATCACCCATGCTACCAGACTATAGTTTATTATGACAAGCTTCGCTATCGCATGATGCCTTATCTGTATTCGATGGCTGGCTGGGCACATTTCAATGACTATACTTTAATGAGGGCACTCATAATGGACTTCAATGGAGATGAGAATGTGAAAGACATTAAGGACCAGTGGATGTTTGGTCCTGCGTTTATGGCATGTCCTGTGGGTACTTACAAGGCACGTAACCGACAGGTATATTTCCCGAAACAGACGGGCTGGTATGACCTTTACACCGGTGAACATGTTAATGGTGGACAGACTCTTATTGTTGATGCGCCATATGAGAGAATTCCGGTATATGTGCGTGAAGGTGCGATAATTCCTTTCGGTCCGGAGATGGAGTGGTGCGATGAAAAGCCAGCTGAGCTCATCAATCTTTATATATATGAAGGTGCAGATGGCAAGTTCCAGATATATGAGGACGAAGGAACAAACTATAATTATGAAAAGGGCAAGTATTCAACCATAGATATTACTTATGACGATTCTGCCAAGGAGGTTGTATTTGGCAAACGTCTGGGTGCTTTCAATGGTATGCTCAAGACGCGCCGTTTCAACATCGTGCTCGTTGGTAAGTCAGAGCCTAAGGCTCTCAACCTTGACAATCCTTCTGGCAAGATGGTCAATTATGATGGTAAGGAGTTGAAAGTGAAACTATTTTAAATTTGAATTATGAAGAATAAATTAGCATTTCTATTTCTGTTTCTATGTGTAGCATCCACATCTTTTGCTCGGAATAGACAGAATTTCGATTGTGATTGGCTCTTTGTCCTTGGCAATGAGGACAGAATGTCTGCTGTTGGATATGACGACTCGTCATGGCGTAAGCTTGATGTTCCGCATGACTGGGCTGCAGAAGGCGATTTCTCTTCATCCAATAAGTCTGGTGCAGGAGGTGGCGCACTGCCCGGAGGTATTGGCTGGTATCGAAAGCATTTTACGATTGACAGCAATGATGGCTATGAGAAATACTTCATAGAGTTTGACGGAGTATATATGAACTCCACTGTATATGTCAATGGCAATAAGGTTGGTTTTCGCCCATATGGTTACAGTAGTTTCGAATACGATATTACACCATATATAATAAAAGGTGGTGACAATGTCGTCGCTGTGAAGGTTGACAATAGTGACCAACCTAATTCGAGATGGTACAGTGGTTGTGGCATCTATCGTCATGTGTGGCTCACACGTAGCCATTCTACTCATATCGCTCATTGGGGTGTAGGGGTAGAAAGCACGGTGAGAAAGTCTAAAGGTACTCTTAAGGTAAGTGTTGCCATAGAAGGAAAAGGAAAAGTTGAGAATGTGCTGTATGATGCTTCTGGTCGCCAGGTGGCAAAGGGAGTAGGTGAGAACTGCGTACTGACAGTAAACAAACCGTCTCTATGGTCGGTTGAGTCTCCATATCTTTACAAACTACGAACGAGGGTTATTGCAAGTGGAAAAGTCGTTGACGAGGAGTGGACGACTACAGGATTCCGCACTTTCTGTTTTGATGCAGAAAAAGGTTTTAGCCTTAATGGCAAGTCTATGAAAATAAACGGTGTGTGTGAACATCATGATTTCGGTTGCCTTGGTTCTGCTTTTAATGAGGATGCCCTGCACAGAAAACTCACTTTGTTGAGAGAAATGGGAGTCAATTCTATTCGTAGCTCCCACAATCCACCTGCCCCAGAACTTCTGAATATGTGTGACTCAATGGGGTTCATCGTTATGGACGAATCCTTTGATATGTGGAGACGCAAAAAGACACAGAACGACTATGCCCGATTCTTTGACGAATGGCATGAGCGTGACCTGACAGACCTTGTAGTGCGCGACCGCAACCATCCCTGCATCCTTATGTGGAGTATTGGTAATGAGGTCCTTGAGCAGTGGTCGTCAGCTGACGCTGACACACTTACCCTTGAACAGGCAAACCTAATACTTAATGCAGGGCATGACGCTTCCACACTTGCCAAAGACGGTGAATTAAGTGTCAATTCTCTTCTTACTCAACATCTGGCAGAGATTATCAAGCATTATGACACGACAAGACCTGTGACAGCAGGATGCAACGAGCCAGACCCTAATAACCATCTCTTTAAAAGTGGAGCTATTGACTTAATTGGTTTCAACTATCATAGACAGTGGATAAAGGATGTTCCAAAGAACTTTCCTGGAAAACCGTTTATCATGACAGAGAGCGTTTCTGCACTCCAGACAAGGGGTTATTATGGAATGCCAAGCGACAAGATTAATATTGCGCCAGAGAGATGGGACCTTCC
This sequence comes from uncultured Prevotella sp., assembly GCA_945875635.1. Classification (GTDB taxonomy): domain Bacteria; phylum Bacteroidota; class Bacteroidia; order Bacteroidales; family Bacteroidaceae; genus Prevotella. The sequence continues at coordinate 29,192 of CAMCLD010000007.1, read as the reverse complement.
ATTCACAGATCCTACGTTCATGTGCAGCAGTTACGACAACATGCATGCTCCATGGAGCAGTACACACGAGCAGACATGGGATATAGTGAAGAACACACCATATTGCGGAGGTCAGTTCATTTGGACGGGATGGGACTATATTGGCGAACCTACTCCTTATGGATTCCCAGCACACAGTAGCTATTTCGGAATTATTGACCTTGCAGGTTTCCCGAAAGATGTATATTATATGTATCAGAGTGAATGGACAGACAAGGATGTGCTGCATCTGTTCCCTCACTGGAACTGGATACCTGGTCAGGACATAGATATGTGGTGTTATTACAACCATGCTGACGAAGTGGAGCTGTTCATAAACGGCAAGAGCCAGGGAACATTGACCAAGGCTGTTGACAATGCTCCGATTGGTGATGCTACACGACTTGTAGAGAAAGGAAGTCTCATTACCCCATACCATGTAGCATGGAGAGTGAAGTATGAACCAGGACAGGTAAAGGTTGTGGCAAGGAAAGATGGGAAAGTCGTAGGAGAAAAGACCATCAATACGGCTGGTTCTCCATGCCAAATACGTCTGACACCCGACAAGACAGTCCTCAATGCTGACGGCAAGAGCCTTTCTTTCATAACCGTTGAGGTTCTTGACAAGGATGGAAATCTCTGTCCAAACGCTGAGAACCAGATATTCTTCAATGTGGAAGGACAGGGAAGAATTGAAGGTGTTGACAATGGAAGCCAGTTCTCAATGGAACGCTATAAAGCCGACAATCGTAAGGCATTTTTCGGAAAGTGTATGGTTGTCGTAAGGTCATCAAAGGAAGCTGGTCAGATTACAGTCACAGCCAAAGGTGTTGACCTGAAAGATGCCAAGGTAGTATTGGAAACTAAATGAAATTGATTATGGTAACTTACGTTCCGCAAGTGCTGAACTTGCGAAACGTAAGTAAAATTTTTATGATGATGAGAAAACTAATATCAATAACTATAGCGTCATTCATGGTATGCCATGTATTGGCACAGATACAGACGAATGCCGGAGTAGAGTATCTGCAGAATCTTGCCAAGGATATGTCAACTGATTTCAGTGACCTTGCAAATACGTATTTCCTTGCAGACAGCATTGAGTCTTTCAACATAGAAAAGGGTGAGGGACTTGTCAATTGGAAACGCTACCGCCTGTCACCACGTCAGGCTTTCAATCTCAATGGTTACTGGCCAGTGAGGATGAAAACTCTTGACTTCCCTGATACAGAATATGACAATGACCCGAATCTCAAGATAAGAGTGAGAACAATCGATGACCGCACTTTGCGTGTCACATTGTATTCTTCTCCGGTATTGCCAAAGGAGGATGTGACTAACGACCCGATGTTCTCACCGGAATTCATAGCAGAGGAGACTATCAACCCTAATGCCAGAATGGCAAGAGGCAGATGGAGCACAACGGTAGGGGAGAAAGCTATAACATACAATAGCCCATGCGGTACACTTGAAATTCAGAAATACCCTTTCCGCATCGTGTTGCGTGACGATAAAGGAAAGATTCTTACACAGACAAGACACATCGTTGACAACGACTCTACACAGGTAAAACTATTGCCATTCAACTTTATAAAGCGTGGAAGTGACAATTCAAGAAGTATCAACCCTGTTTTCCTTCTGTCGCCAGGTGAGCGTATTTATGGATGTGGAGAGTCTTTCACACAGCTAAACAAAGTTGGGCAGAAAGTACATCTCTATGTAACTGACCCTCAGGGACCAGAGACTGATGGTATGTACAAGCCTGTGCCATTCTTTTTCAGCAACAGAGGATATGGTGTCTTCATGCACACCAGCGCACCAGCCACGTGCGATTTCGGAGCTTCGTATATTGGTGCTCAGAGACTGTTCATGGGTGATGAGACAATGGACTTCTTTATATTCTTCGGAAGTCCGAAGGAAATACTAGACGCATATACTGACGTGACGGGAAAAAGTCCGATGCTCCCACTTTGGACATTCGGAACATGGATGAGTCGTATTTCGTATTTCTCGCAGAAAGAAGGGCTGGACATTGCACGAAACCTTCGTGACAGGAAAATTCCTTCTGATGTGATACATTTTGATACAGGATGGTTTGGCGTCGATTGGCAATGTGACTACAAATTCTCATCCGAACGTTTCCCAAATCCTTCTGCCATGCTCAAGAGTCTTGCCAAAGATGGTTTCCACACATGTCTATGGCAGTTGCCGTATTTCACTCCAAAGAACAGATTCTTCAATGATATTGTGGATGGCGGACTTGCTGTTACAAATAGCAACGGCACTATGCCCTATGAGGATGCTGTTCTTGATTTCAGCAATCCAAATACAGTGAGGTGGTATCAAGACAAGATATCGGAATTGATAAGGATGGGAGTGTCTGCCATTAAGTGTGACTTTGGAGAGGCTGCTCCCTATAACGGACTATATGCAAATGGCAGGACAGGATTCCATGAACATAATCTTTATCCTTTGAGATACAATAAGGCTCTATGGGAGGCTGTCAGAAACAGTTCTCCGAATCAGGAGGGTGTAATATGGGCAAGGAGTGCATGGGCAGGCTCTCAGAGATATCCTCTACATTGGGGAGGAGACGCATCAACTAATAATGTTGGTAGCACAGGAATGTTGGGAGACTTGCGTGGAGGACTTTCCTTTGGATTGTCTGGCTTCTCGTTCTGGAGCCACGACATGGGAGGCTTCGTAACAGAGAGTCCTGATGATTTGTACAGACGCTGGCTGCCATTCGGCTTCCTGTCATCACACACACGTGCTCACGGAGCTCCTCCTACAGAGCCATGGCTCATAAGTGAATCTTTCACCGATGCATTTAGGGAGTGTGCTGAGATGAAATACAAACTCATGCCGTACGTATATGCGCAGGCTAAGTTATGCACAGAGCAAGGCTTACCAATGGTAAGGGCATTGTTCGTGGAATTTCCTGAAGATGCAGGAGCATGGCTTTGTGAGGACCAGTATATGTTCGGTTCGCAGATTCTTGTGGCTCCATTACTTGAGTCTGGCAACAGCCGAACTGTTTATCTGCCAGCTGGCAAATGGATAGACTATCAGACTGGCACAATATATGAAGGAGGTTATCAAACCATAAGTGCTGGAAAGATTCCATGTGTTGTTTTGGTTAGGGATGGTAGTATTATATGCCATGCACCGGTGGCACAGAGCACTGACAGGATTGAGTGGGACAAGGTTGAGAAGAAAATATACAGGGTTGATTCCAAAACCTGTACAGGCTATCTTTACAAACCTGGTGATAAAGAGGTTCAGAAAATAGAGATGTCTTTCTGACATCACCTATATTAATCCAAATCGGTCATTAGCGTTATGCTGATAACAGTCTTTTAGGAAGGCTTGTTTGAGCATAACAGTCTAATGACCGATTTGGGCTATTATGACACCCTGTCTTTCAACCTGAAAGACAGGGTAGTCTTATGAACTGAAGTCTTATTTCTCTCTCTGTTTAATCTTCTCTACGTATGCATCAATGACGGCAATGGCAGTGATGTTTACAACGTCCCTGACAGAGCATTCAGAGTCAGTAAAGTGAATAGGCTTGTTAAGTCCCATCTGAATAGGACCTATAACCTCGACGTCGTTTGAGAGCATCTGAAGCAGTTTGAAAGCCGACCTCGCACTTGTAAGGTTAGGGAATACAAGCGTGTTGACTTCCTTGCCTGCAAGTTTGGAGAATGGATACTTCTGGTCTCGCAGTTCCTTGTTCAGGGCGTAGCCAATCTGCATTTCTCCGTCAATGCATATATCGGGATTGTTCTCATGAAGCGTCTTGACGGCATTCTTGACCTTTAGTGAGCCGGGAGCTGTATCAGAACCGAAATTTGAATAGCTAATCATTGCGATGTTCGGTGTCTCATTGAAGAATGACACTGTCCTGGCTGCAAGATTGGCAATGTCAACGAGGTCGTCGGTGTTTGGGTCGCTATTTACAAGAGTATCTGCGAGATACAGTATTCCTTTCGGACTGTTTATGATGTGCATGGTTCCGAATGTGGAGTTCTCCTCCCTGATACCTATCACGTCTTTGGCAACCTTGATAGTGTTGGAGTATTTTGTGTAAAGACCTGTTATGAAGGCATCGGCATCACCCGTCTCAACCATCATCATTCCAAAGTAGTTACGCTCATACATCTTGTCGTATGCCTCTTGGAACGTATATCCGTCCCTTGCTCTTTTCTCAGCAAGGTGCTTGGCGTATGTTGCCCTTCTCCTTTGTTCCTGGTCAGCCCTCATGTCAATAAGGTCTATACCAGTAAGGTCGAGTTTCAAGCGGCTTGCCATACGTTTCAGTCGGTCTGGGTTTCCTAACAGGATAGGATGGCATATACCCTCTGTTTTTGCCTGCACGGCAGCCTTCATCATTGTGTTGTGCTCACCTTCTGCAAATACGACTCTTTGTGGGTGCTCGGCTGCTGTTGCATGGATGAATCTCGTGAACTTTGTCTCTTGTCCGAGCATCTGCCTGAGGTTTTGTTTGTATTTGTCCCAGTCGGTTATGTTGTCTCTTGCCACACCACTTTCTATTGCTGCTTTTGCAACTGCTGCACTAACCTCAGTAATGAGTCTGGGATCAACAGGCTTAGGAATGAAGTACAATGGTCCGAATGTGAGGTCGTTGACATGATAGACCTGATTGACTATTTCCGGCACCGGTTCCTTGGCAAGTTTCGCTATGGCATGTACTGCTGCCATCTTCATTTCCTCGTTTATAGCCTTGGCATGAACGTCAAGTGCACCACGGAATATGTATGGGAATCCAATTACATTGTTTATCTGGTTTGGATAGTCACTTCGTCCTGTTGACATCAACACATCAGGGCGAGCAGCCATTGCGTCCTCATAGCTTATTTCTGGAACTGGATTGGCAAGGGCAAATACTATTGGGTTGTCTGCCATTGAACGTATCATGTCCTGTGTCAATACATTTCCCTTTGACAGTCCAACAAATACATCAGCATTCTTGACGGCCTCCTCAAGTGTATGTACATCTCTTCTGTCTGTTGCGAAAAGTGCTTTCTGAGGTGTGAGGTTCGCCCTGTCAGATGTTATTACGCCCTTGGAGTCGAGCATAACAATATTCTCTTTCTTTGCTCCCAGAGCTACATATAATTTTGTACAGCTGATGGCTGCGGCTCCTGCTCCATTGACAACAATCCTGACATTTTCAATGTCCTTGCCTGCTACTTCAAGCGCATTCTTAAGACCTGCCGCTGATATTATGGCTGTACCATGCTGGTCGTCATGCATCACCGGTATGTCAAGAGTCTTCTTTAACCGTTCTTCAATGCGGAAGCATTCTGGTGCTTTTATGTCTTCGAGATTAATACCGCCGAATGAAGGAGCTATCTTTTCCACAGCCTCACAGAATTTATCTGGGTCTTTCTCGTCAACCTCTATGTCAAAGACATCAATTCCTCCATAAATCTTAAACAGCAATCCTTTGCCTTCCATGACCGGCTTTCCGCTCATAGCTCCGATGTCTCCGAGTCCGAGCACAGCTGTTCCGTTGCTAATCACGGCAACAAGGTTTCCTTTGGCAGTATATTTATATACATCGTCTGGATTCTGCTGTATCTCAAGGCATGGGTAAGCAACACCAGGGGAATATGCCAGTGAAAGGTCTGTCTGTGTCTGATAAGGCTTGGTCGGTTTCACCTCAATCTTGCCCGGTTTGCCATTCTGGTGGTATTCGAGGGCAGCTTCTTTAGTTATCTTTACCATTGTCTTTGTAGTATAATTTTTATATTTATTGAAGTTTAATATAATTTGAGAGACGTCGTTACATTTATTAGCGTGCAATCATTTTTATTATAAGGTTGTGCAAAGATAGCAAAAATACTACTTAAACTCTCATAGTTTGCGAAGTTTTTTGTAATTTTGCACAAAATTAAAATTCACTTATGAAAGCGAGCAATCCATACAGGCAAGAACTAAGGTCAAGGATAGTAGAGGCGGCTACCCAGATGTTTCACAAACATGGAATCAAAATGGTAAAGATGGACGATATAGCCACTTCTCTTACAATATCCAAGCGCACACTATATGAGATTTATGACAACAAGGAAGACCTTGTATATGAGGTTGTAGTTCGGCATGCTGTCAATACTGGCCACAAGGTTGAGAAGCTTACCTCACCAGGCAGCAATGTAATGGATGTTCTCATAAACTATCTGAGGATGCAAATCGACGAGCTGGACACTATCAATCCCTCTTTCTTCCTTGATTTGAAGAAATATCCTAAATGTCAGAAATATCTTCTTGACACACGCGAGATACGTATCAAACAGTCGTTGGCTTTTTTCGAGCGTGGCGTAAGCGAGGGATATTTTGTGCCAGGGCTTAACTACGAGATTGTCCAGATGATAGGAAGCTACGCAATGGAGGGCATTATGGGCAGAAGTGAATGTGCACAGTTAGGCATTAAGGATATATTCAACACGATTGTCATTGTTTTGTTGAGAGGAATTAGTACCCAGAAAGGCATAGATGTCATTGACGGTTATATATCCAGTTGGAAATAAATTAATAGAGGCGGTGACTTGTCCTATTTCAAGAAAATAGCCATGAAATTATATTGCTTGTTGCTTGCTTGCGGTTGAAAAGTAAAAAACATGTAATTTTGCAGGTGCATTTTGTTTTTTTCTTATTGTTGAATTTTGATGAAAGATAATATATACAGAACTTTCCTTTTGACAGCACTGGTCGTTCTCGTGCTGTTGTCGCTGCATCTCCTTCCACCGTTAAAGATTGGTGATACTGAGTTGAGAAGGGTGAGTGTCCTGTCCGACATTTCTGACTCTCCATTTGATAAAGAGCAGATAGATGTCATTCCAAAACCAGTGGAACCACGCACTGATCAAACAAAAATCATTGCTGGCAAGAAAGTCTCTTTCAAGGAAATATGGCCCAAGGGCGTTGAGCGTATTGTTGATTTCTCTGCCGGCAAGGCTAATGGAATGAATCATTTTTATGCCATGCTCGATTCTCTGTCTCGCAAGAGGCAATTGGGAAGACCCGTTAGAATAGCCTATTACGGAGACTCGTTCATAGAGTCAGATATCCTCACAGAGTATCTAAGGGATATGCTACAGGCAAAATACGGAGGTGGTGGTGTTGGCTGGATTGACGCAGGCAATGAACTTATCAGCTACAAGCCAACCGTTGTGTGCAGCTTTTCGGGACTGAAGGAATACATGGTGATGAAGAAAGACGGTTATAGTCCTAATGAGGCTTCTATATCAGAGCGGTATTATCCAGCATCTTCTGTAGCTTCTCTGTCACTCAGAGGAGGCTACAAGGAATGTCCCCGCACCATGAAATGGGGCGCGTCAAGATTGTATTTGAAGACAAAATCCGGTTGTGGCGTTACGGCAAGGGTTAATGATTCAATTGTCAAATCCTTTTCATTGTCTCCTTCAAGTAATGTTCAGTTTGTAGAAACACTCATGCCCTCAACATCGATATCGTACAGTGTCAATGGTAGTGGCAATACATTGTACGGAGCAGCTTTGGAGACAGACAATGGCATTGTGCTTGACAATTTCAGCATGAGAGGTTCATCAGGCGTCACGCTATCCACGTTAAATGCTGGTATGCTGTCTGATTTTGCCCGTATCAGACCCTATGACCTGATAATATTCCAGTTTGGAACTAATGCCATAACAGCCAAGACTAATGAAAAGGAAATGGAGATGTATATGGGTCAGATGAAGAAAGTCGTTGATTTGTTCAAGAGATGCTTTCCTGGCACGAGCATACTGATAGTAAGTGCGCCAGACAGAGGTGCCAGAGTAAATGGAACTATCGGAACGATGAGGACCCTGCCACTTCTTGTTGGTTATCAAGAGCAACTTGCCTCACAATGTGGAGTTGGCTTCTACAACCTTTTCCAGTCAATGGGAGGAGAAGGTGCCATGGGAAGGCTGTCAGAGAAAAACATGTGTTCGAAAGATTTCGTGCACATATCCCACAAGGCTGGTAAGGGTGTGGCTCATGGTGTGTTCAAGTCTATACTGGCAGGTCAGCAGAACTGGACCCGCAAGTCAAGACTCCAAATAAACTGAATGTGATATGGAAATTATAGACAGGATATTAAGTCAACTGCAATATAACCCGAAGTCTCCAATGATATTCTCTTCAGGATTGTTCCTGATGCTGTTTCTGGGCTTCACTCTTTTTTATATGCTTTTGCGCAAGAAGCTTACAGCCCGCTTGCTGTTTGTTACGCTTTTCTCTTATTATTTCTACTATAAGAGCAGTGGATTGTATTTCCTTCTTCTCGCACTTGTTACAGTGTCGGATTTCTACATAGCCCGTGCCATATCAAGGCTTGCGGGTGAGCGTGGAAGACAGAAGATGCTTATAGCATTGAGCATGTTGGTGGATTTGGGATTGCTCGCATATTTCAAATACACCAATTTCTTCGGGGCTATGATAAGCTCGCTCATTGGCAACAATTTCCAGCCGTGGGACATATTCCTTCCTGTTGGTATAAGTTTCTTCACATTCCAAAGCATGAGCTATACCATTGACATATATAGGGGAACCATGAAGCCTTTGCCTTCGCTTTTGGATTATGCCTTCTATGTCTCTTTCTTCCCACAGCTTGTAGCCGGCCCTATAGTAAGGGCAAGCGACTTTGTTCCACAGATAAGGAAACCACTATGTGTCACTTCTGACATGTTTGCGCGAGGCGTATATCTCATTGCAGCCGGACTGTTCAAGAAGGCTGTCGTGAGCGACTATATAAGTCTGAATTTTGTTGACAGGATATTTGACAACCCAACACTCTTCTCAGGTGGAGAGATATTGCTTGGACTCTATGGTTACAGCGTACAGATATATTGTGACTTCTCTGGCTATAGCGACATGGCAATTGGCATAGCTCTCTTGCTTGGATTTAAGTTTCCTGTCAACTTCAATGCTCCCTTTAAGGCAGACTCCATGTCAGACTTTTGGAGGCGATGGCATATATCTCTGTCTTCATGGATACGTGATTATGTTTACATATCCCTTGGTGGAAGCAAGGTGGGACGTGTCAGGATGTATGTTAACCAGATGATAGCCATGACGCTGTGTGGATTGTGGCATGGAGCAAGTCTTAACTTTGTTCTTTGGGGTGCCATTCATGGTGCTCTTGTCTGTATCCATAAATTCTTTTCACAGGTTGTGTTGGGTCACGACCGCCATTATCATCCCCATGGCTGGAGAAGGTTAGTGGCTGTCGTTCTTACGTTCCACCTTCTGTGTCTGACTTGGATATTCTTCCGCAATCAGGACTTCACGGTTGCCTGGGCTATGATATGCCAGCTGTTTACGAAGTTCAATCCCCAAGTGCTGCCACAAGTCATAGTTGCATACAGATGGGTGTTTGCCATGATGCTGCTGGCATTCGTGGCGCATTGGCTTCCATGTTCGTTGAAGGATAGGGGAATAGAGCTGCTGAAGAAAGGTGGTGTAGTGGCTTCTGCGTTGCTCATCGTTATTGTGGCATATATGGTTATTCAGGTCAAGAGCAGCGATGTACAGCCATTCATCTATTTCCAGTTTTAGCCGTTTGCAAGCCAGTCGTCTATTATCATGCGTGCTATGGATAGCTTTTCCGGTAGGGTAGGGAGACTGTTGCGGGTGAACCATCCACCTTTCTCCAGTTCTGTGAACTGAAGATGTAATTCTCCTCCATTGTAGTCAGCATTGAATCCCACCATGAGTCCGCATGGATATGGCCATGGTTGTGAGCCAAAATATCTGATGTTCTTTATTTCCAGTCCAGTCTCTTCTTTTACTTCTCTACGCACAGCCTCCTCAAGGGTCTCTCCTGTCTCAACGAATCCTGCCACTAATCCATAGAAATCGGATTTGAAATTTTTTGCATGCACAAGGAGCACCTTGTCTCCTTTATGAACAAGCACAATGATTGCGGTGGCAAGCAAAGGCCAAATCTCCTTCCCGCATGAGGGACATTTCTTTGATATGTCTGTATTCATTATCATTGGAGTTCCACATGTACCGCAGAATTTGGTGTTGTCGTCCCAGTATAACAATTCATGGCATTTCCCAGCCTTGAGATAAAACTCTTTTTCCAGTTTGTAGTACGAGGCTCTCAATCCACACATGACATACTTTACTGATTCCGTCACGGGGCTGTCAATCCTCACGCTTTTAACAAGACTTCCGTCGTTCATTGGGGATATGTTGAGAATATGGTTCCATTCCTTTATGTCCACGGGCGGTTTTTCTCCATACGGTATGTCAAATGTACCGTCTCCATTGTCTTTCAGTAAGATGTCAGATTTGCAGAAGACAAACCAATATGCTTTTCCCATAATTATATTAATTTAAGTTCCGGCAGTGCGCACCTTTAGAAGTCAAATGAGTTGTATCGTACGTAGCATACATGCCGGATTCTTCTGAAATTCTTTTCAAAGTTACGAAATATTTTTATAAAGATTGTCATTAATCGTGACTTTTTACAATTGGTAAGGTGAAAACCAATTGATGCATTAAATATATATTTCAAGTTTCGCAAGCTAAAACTTGCTCAGAGTTAACAAGTTGACGTGTTGACGTTATTAGTATTTCTGGTTATTGTCAAGGTCAAACAAGAAGAGTAGCAACTTGTGACTTGTAAACTTGAGTAAATATCTTTACGACAACGCACTACACTTTCCTTAATTATGCATATAAATCTACGTCCACCACTGGTGGACGTACGTTTCGCAGTGGTGGACGTACGTTTCGCAGTGGTGGATGTACGTTTCGCAGTGGTGAACATAGATTTCAAACGCTTAAAAGAATTTGTCTTTAGAGATACTTAAATAAAAATAATATAAAATGATTAGATTAATTCAGATTATATTATTAACTTTGCAATAAATAAGCGATTTTAAGTTTCGCATGTGCTCAACTTTAGGAGTTACAAGGAGTTATGAGAAGTTATCGCTCCATGCGGTAGCTATGGAAGATAAAAAACAATTCTTTTGCAAACGAGAGCAGAGCCAAGCTTGTTTGAGCTATGCCGAGTGCAGCTAAAGAATCGACGAAGGACAATAGCTTTATGGTTTTGTCATTTATCTCCTTTTATCTTCTTTTACCTTCTTTTTACTACTTCCGAAAGTTGAGTAAGCGATTAAATTAATGACATGAGAAAAGTAGTTGTAACGACAACATTGTGCATTCTGGTACTTACGGCATTGATGCTGTTTAATGTCCGGTTGCAGGATGGGATTCTTTCCCCATCCGATACTTGCCGTTGCGATTCTCATGATACAGAGGTGTTGGATGGTGGTTACGTTCTTAACGAGTGTGGCGATGCCAATATTGGTACGACCATCATATTGCAGCAGCCTCCTGTTTCGGAAATGTCGTCTGGCTCGAATAGTGGTTTTTCTTTCACTACAGCCAGACAAAGTTCAAAATGCAATATCTTGCTATCATTGAAGGGAGGACGATACATAGGTGAGATGTTGCGATGCGTGCGAATGATTAATGCTTGCTTAACGCCTTTCGCATGCACAGATAATGCGAAGTCCTTTGATAGGCTTCGCCGATTGCAGATTTGATTTTTCCATAATAGTTTTTTTTGTCATTGACAAATTCAAGCAAGTAGGGTAGCTACTTGTTGACTTGTCAACTCGTTAACAGACAGCATGTCGGAGACATGCTAACCAACGGTCACTGGCCGAAGGGAAAAGGATTTCCCTTGAGCTTTGCGAAAAAACTTAAATTAAATATTATAATTATTATGGAAAAAGAATTCATTCGTACCCGTTCGGTACTTGACATATTAGTGTCATTGGCGTTTGTGTCACTTGGAACAATACTCACCTTTTACCCATTGGGCAAGATGTCCGGAGCCATTGGAATCGTGTGTTTGATAGTTGGTTTCCTGTCTTTGTTGTTGCTTAAGACGACCTATAAAGATGAGATGGGAGAGAAAGGCTATAAAAAAAAGACATTCTGCTTTCCCAACGACATGAAAGAGGATATACTGGCAGCTATGAGAAATGGTTCTATAGAGAATATCGGGAATATCCATTCCGAGTGCAACTCGCAGTCAATACTGCTCTGCGCATATTTCCACAAGAAGTCAGACAAGGTATTCCTGCGTCTGTATGAGTATGTTCCATATTCATATGTCCCCTGCACCGACTTCTGCAAGGTAAGTTATGATGAGTTGAAAGAAATGCTGGGATAAAAGTCAGCCTCGTTCCTACCCCTCCTGCGAAGGGAGGGTAGGATAGCTTCTACATATCAGGTGTCTCATCTCGTGACCACCCCATTCACTGTCGTTGGCGTAATGGAACCCAACGGAGGCATATAGCTTTTCTGCCTTTGGATTGTTCTTGTCAACAAGCAGTCCCACAAGGGGTATTTCCATGTCCCTTGCCTTGTCTATTGTGGCATTAATCAGCATTTTCGCAATACCCTTGTTGCGGTATTCCTCAGCGACGCACAGACTGTCGATGTACAACTCACCGCCCTGAGTCTCATCTTCCATGTTGCTGTAATCTATGCCGAATGCTTCCAGTGCCCCATTGACGAAAGCCTTACGCAGCTCTCGGAGTCTTGAACCATCATAACTTGTGCATATTCCTGCAACACTCTCGTCGTCGGTTACGGCGACAAGAGTGTTCATGTAGCTATATTGCGAGTCTTCCATTCCTACGAGTCTCGTCATAAGATTGTGAAAATCGTCAAGTGTATGATTGGGACCGGCAAACCATTTGCAGCATTCATGGTTCATCGCCTTCATTATAAGAGAAGCTATCACCTCTGCCCATTCTTTTCTTGCTCTTGTTATTCTCATGGAATTTGATTTTTGTAGTATTGACCTTGCGAAGTTATAAAAAATATTCGGAACAGCTTGCCAATTTGATTGATAAGTTATAAATTTGCATGATGAAAGGTTGAAGATTGAAGGTTGAATGGTCCCCTTTCCTCTTCAAACAGGAATAGTCCTTTTGATGAGGGATCGTTAGAGACTTTATTTAGAGAACATGAAAGTTGTTGACGAGTCGCAGAAGCCAGTAGTTGAGGCTATGGGAGGAAGGCATCTTGTACTGGCACCTCCTGGATGTGGAAAGACGTATGTCCTTGCTGAGCGCGTGGCTTACGCCTTGGGTAAAGGTGTAGCCACGGAAGACATGCTCTGTCTTACATTCACCAACCGAGCTGCAAGGGGAATGAAAGAACGCATATCGGGGAAGTTGCCGGATAAATTAACGGACAACCTGTATGTGGGAAATGTTCATGGATATTGCTCTCGTTTTCTCTTTGAGAATGCAGTAGTACCATCAGACAGTTCTATCATTGACGATGATGACACCCGCAGCATCATACGCTCCTTCATTGGTACTGATAATTCAGGAGCTCAGGATTTTCGCTTGAAGCGCGAATATGACATTGTCATGTTTACGGCACATTTTATCCATCAGGTAGAGAATGGTCATGACAAGTCGCTCTTTTTGCATCCCGAATGCTTGACAATTGAAGACCGCTCCGCCTTCCGGCTTCTATGCAATACAGCCCGCATAGACACATCGTCTGCTTCATTGCTAGATATTTGCAACAACATAGACTTCTATCAACAAATGGCTGACGACATGAAGACATCTGGTGCAGCAGAGGTGAAGCGTCTTGTAAGGAAACTCGAACTCGCCATGAGATACAACAAATACAAAAACGACAACCATCTCATTGACTTCGAGGATATGCTCCTTTATACATACGATACGTATAAGAGACACGACTCCCGTTGCCGCTATTATAGTTGGCTTCAAGTCGATGAGGTTCAAGACTTGAATGCCATGCAGGTGGCAATCATCGACCTGCTGGTGTCTGATGCAGACTCTACTGTCGTGTATCTTGGTGATGAACAGCAGGCGATATTCTCTTTCATGGGTGCAAAGTTAGACATACTTGAGAGGATTAAGGAAAAATGTGGTGGCAACCTTCACCGCTTGCTCAAGAACCACAGGTCTCCGGCTTACCTTCTCAATGTCTTTAACGACTATGCTGAAGGACAGTTGCATATTGACCGTTCGCTTCTTCCAGAGCCCTTCCTCTCGGACAATGATACAGGCAAGGATAGACTCTTCATCCTTCCATGTCTCGACATAGAGGAAGAGACAGCGAGGGCGACGTCGCTTGCCCAACGTCTCGTGGAGTCATGTCAAAAAGAGACAACAGCCATCGTCGTACTGTCAAACAAGGATGCAGATGCCATAAGTGACAGAATGGTCAAGGATGGCATTAAGCATTTTAAGGTGTCAGGTTCTGACATGTTCTCGTCAAATACTATGAAGACCCTTCTTGCCCATCTTGACGTGATGAGAAATGACAATAGCTTTATCAGTTGGGCAAGGATAATGACCACTATGGGCAAGATGGAGGATGAAAGCATGGGCAGGCGGTTTGTAAAAAAGCTCAGGGACCTTGCCATGACACCTTCAGACTTTATTGTCTTTGGAAACAACACATATACAGGCAACTTCCTCTCGCTCTACGATACCGTTGACATGGTGGTGTTTGATACAGAAACGACAGGCACGGACGTGTTTAGTGATGACATCATAGAACTGTCTGCCATTAGAGTGCGTCAAGGAAAGATGACCGGCGAAGCATTGGATATATACATAAGGACAGACAGGCAAGTACCGGAAATGCTTGGAGAGAAAGAAAACCCTCTGTTCGGCATTTATAAAGAGAAGGAACAGACAGGTGAGCTTGTCGGAATGGCTGAAGCTGTGGAAGCGTTCATGGAATTTTGTGGTGACTCTCCGCTTGTTGGTCACAATGTCAATTTTGACTATCGTATCCTGGAAAACAATGTCATGAGACGCATCGGGGTGGAAAGTCGCTTAAAACTTCAAACATTGGAATGGATGGATACAAAGCTGTCTAATGCAAAGATTGTAGATACACTAAAGCTGACAAGGCTTCTTGAACCTGGTATGCAGTCGTATAAACTTGAAAGTTTAGTGTCTGCATTCTCGCTTGAAGGAGAGAATACACATAAGGCAATAGATGACGTTGTCGCAACTTTCAGCCTCCTGCGTCTTTGTGCTTCCAAGGCAAGGTCCAAGATTGAGGAACAGATGGATTTTCTAACTCACGGAATGGTTGTCCCAATAATAAACCGACTTAGGGCAAACTATTCAGAACTCTATCTCGAAACCCAGTCGCAGCTGTACCAAAGAAGTGCTGACAAAGACGGCATGTCCATGCTTGCCAAGACCCTGTGCCAATCATATATATATATGGTGGAGAACAAGCTCCTGGGTGAAGAGCCTAAGATACATGCTTTCATCAATTATATAGAAAGTGACATGATGGACGAAGAAAACCGCAGGCTATCACTTATGGAGCAGCTCTCGCAACATTCTGTAACTTTAAACACTATGAAGGAGTCGGACTTTTGCAATAGCGGAAGTCTCGGCGAGAGACTTTTCGTAACTACGGTGCATAAGGCAAAAGGCTTGGAGTTTGACAATGTCATAGTGTTTGATGCTGTGGCAGGACGTTATCCCAACTATTATAATAAGAGCAAGAAGAGTGACGAGGAGGATGCTCGTAAGTTCTATGTAGCCTTGTCAAGGAGCAAGAAACGCCTGATAATAGCCTACAGCCTGTTTACTTCGTATAATAATAACTCAAGAAAACAAAAAGAGATAACTCCGTTTATGAGCAATGTGATAAGATATTTCAATACCATCGATTCAGACAAGTCGTTGACTATATTCTAACCGACTTCAAATGGGAAAATCTTATCACACTGTCTCTTACGGCGTTGTCTCTCTATATATAGGAGAAAACATAACGTCTATCTGAATGCCACAATCTCACTAAGGTCTCTGTTCATATAGAAAGTATGAGTGACCTTTTCCTTGCCGTCTGTTTCCATTCTTACAGGAATGTAGTAGAGAACCTTCTCCTTGCGATTGGCATAATGGATAGACTTACTCACTCCACGCATCTTCCCGGCATTCTTACGCATGACTTCAATCATGCTGTCCGTGACACAAGCAGTCGAGTCCAGGCTCCTGTAATCGGTATCTGTGAATACACGCTCGTCAAAATTGTCTCTTACGAAAGATTTGACTGTTGAGCCTGCCTTGTAGTCCTTGCCACATGAGAATGTAATGGCAAGGACTATAGCTGCTGATGTTGAAGTGAAAACATTCTTTTTCATTTCCTCTCGTTTGATTGTTATTCCGGAATGTTCTTTAGAATTGCAAGAAGGTGGTTCCAAACCATCTCTACCGTTGGGATAAGAAGACGCTCATCGGGAGAATGAACACCACGCAGGGTCGGACCAAATGATACCATGTCCAAATTAGGATATTTCTCTGAGAACAGACCACATTCCAGTCCTGCATGTATTCCAAGAACCTTTGGCTCCTTTCCGAATAGACTGACGTATGTCTCTTTGGCAATCTTGGTAAGAAGGCTGTTGGCGTTCATCTTCCATGCCGGATAACCGTCACCTTGCTCTACGCTTGCACCTGCCAGTTCGAAAAGAGCTTTCACCGTATTTGCCTGATTGTCAAGGGCACTCATCACATTGCTCCTTTGTGATGCCACAATCTTGACTTCTTTGTCTGTTGTCTCCACACTGGCTACATTGCTTGATGTCTCAACCATCCACGCAAGAGCTTCGTCCTGGCACATGGCGAACACACCGTTGTCAATAGCCTGAAGGCTTCTGATTATCCTTCCTGCTTCAGCTTCCGGCAATACATCTGCCTCATCGGTACTTTCAAGGTTGAACTGCATGTTTTGTTCCGTTACATGGAACTCCTCCTCAACATCTGAGGTAAATACGTTCCACAAAACCCTTACCTCTTCTTTCTTGTCTGCAGGAACGGAGAATACTGCATAGCCATCCCTAGGTATTGCGTTGTGTAGCTTGCCTGCGTTGACATCAGCTATGCGTGCACCGAATTTGGTGAGTGCGAGATATAGGAATCGAGAGATAATCTTAACTGAGTTAGCTCTCTTCTTATTGATGTCATCACCGGAATGACCGCCAATAAGACCCTTTACGGAAGCCTTCATGAAAAAATGTCCTTCTGGGGCTTTTTCCTTGCTGAAGCTAAAAGTAGCGGTAGTGGTACGCCCACCTGCGCATGATACGAAAATCTGACCTTCGTCCTCAGAGTCCAGATTTATCAACATGTCACCAGTCATAAATCCAGCCTTCATTCCAATGGCACCTGTCAGACCTGTCTCCTCGTCTCTTGTGAACACACACTCGATAGGACCATGCTCTATGTCATCTGCCTCAAGGATGGCAAGCTCTATTGCTACGCCGATACCATCGTCAGCGCCAAGGGTCGTACCATCTGCTGTAAGCCATTCTCCGTCAATATAAGTCTGTATCGCATCAGTATTGAAATTGAACTCTTTGTCAGTCAGTTTTTCACACACCATGTCCATGTGGCTTTGCAGGATTACTGTCTTACGGTTCTCATAACCTGGTGTGGCTGGTTTCTTTATGAGTACATTGCCAGTCTCATCAACTTTCGTCTCCAAACCATGTGACTTTCCAAACTCTACGAGATATTCAATCATTCTTTCCTCATGCTTTGATGGGCGGGGAATAGCGTTCACTTTGGCAAAATGCTCGAATACGCATGCTGGTTTCAATTCTGTTTTTGTCATTTTTCTTAGTATTTGTTCTTATTGTTTTCTTGAAAGATAGGCTTCATCTTGGAATAAAAAAAATAAATTCTTTGTCTTTTATTTTGTTCTTCACTCGATTTGCACTAACTTTGCAAACTGAAATCATTTGCAAAAATAGTAAAAATGATAGAAACAATCGCATTGACACTGTTAATAATTGCTATTGCAGTAGTATTGCTGAGCGTTAAGGTGATATTCAAGAAGAATGGAAGGTTTTCTTCGCAGCATATCCATGACAATCCTTATTTGAAGAAAAAAGGAATAGACTGTGTGCTTGAACAGGACAGACAGGCAAGAATGAAAACTTCGAGACGTATCCGTGGGTAATTACATTTATGCTGACGGCAAGGCAAGGATAGTTGTTTGACTTTATTGTATTATAATTATTTATTTATATATTATTAAAATGAAGAGAATGATAAAATCAATGGCTGTAGTGGCTTCTGTGCTGGCTTTTGTGTCATGCAACAATCAGCCAGCCAAGAACGACACCACAGCAAAGGCTGACAGTCAGCCAAAGAGCGAATTTAAGATTGCGTATGTAGAGGTTGATTCCATTATGAGCCAATATACATATTGGAAGGAAGTAACCAAACTTATGCAGCAGAAAGAGCAGAATATCCAGAAGACACTTGCAGGAAAACAGCAGAGCCTCCAGCAGGCTGCCGCCAATTTCCAACAGGGCATACAGTCTAACAAATACACACAGCAGCAAGCACAGCAGATACAGGCAAACATCCAGAAGCAGGCTCAGGACGCTGACGCATTGCAGCAGAGGCTTGGAGCAGAGCTTCAGACTGAGATTGCAAATTACAACAAGGCTCTTTCTGACAGCATTCACCACTATCTGAACGCTTATAACAAGGACAAGAAATATGCCATGATTCTTGCAAAGCAGGGTGACAACGTCCTATATGCAGATAAAGCATATGATATTACCAACGAGGTAGTGAAAGGACTGAACAAAGCTTACAAGGGTATGCCTAAGAAATAAGCTTTTTCCATGAGGAGAAAGGAACGGTATAATTTTATATCTGAGCACTTCAGACATGTCATGCCTGAGGTGACAACAGAACTTGAGTTTGGTAGCGCATTCCAGTTGTTATGCGCTACCATTCTTAGTGCTCAGTGTACTGACAAAAGGGTTAACATGGTTACACCAACACTGTTCCTTCATTATCCTACTGCCCATGAGATGGCAAAAGCCTCACAGGATGATGTGCTGGAACATATAGCAAGCATATCGTATCCTAACTCAAAATCCAGACATCTTGTGGAAATGGCGAGAATACTTGTCAGGGATTTCCATGGGGAAGTACCGGCAGACATGGAGAGTCTTACTTCCCTGCCTGGTGTAGGCAGAAAAACAGCCAATGTGATGCGGGCTGTATGGTTCGGACTGCCGGCAATGGCTGTTGACACACATGTTTTCAGAGTGAGCCACAGACTGGGACTGGTGCCCGACAATGCCGACACTCCTGTTAAGGTTGAGAAATATCTTGTGGCTAATTTTGAGAAGGAGGACTTGGCAAATGCACACCATTGGCTTATATTGCACGGAAGGTATGTGTGCCTTAGTAGAAAGCCAAAGTGTGGGGAATGTCCATTCTCACATTTCTGTCCGTCCGTGGTGAAAGAGAATTGTTAATCCTTCTTGAAAGACATACAGCACCAGTTGTTCATGGTGGTCTTCCTTACCATCGACATTCCGTGTTTCTCCGCCTCTTTTTGAAGTATGTCAGAGTCTTCCTCGTAGAATCCGCTAATCATGAATATGCAGTCGGAACTCATCAGCTCTGTAAAGGAAGGCATGTCTTCAATGAGAATATTCCGGTTAATGTTGGCAAGCACGAAATCAAACATCCCGTTTATGTGGGAAAGAACTTTCTTGTCGCCTTCCAGTATTTCTATGTCAACATTGTTGATTTTGGCATTATGGATGGCATTCTCCACACTCCATTCGTCTATGTCATACCCGACAATCTCACTGGCTCCGCACTTTGCAGCAGTTATGCTTAGTATTCCTGTGCCACATCCGCAATCAAGAACCCTTTTGCCCATGATGTCACTGGCAAGGATGCTCTCAACCATCAGCTGCGTTGTTTCGTGCGTACCTGTACCGAAAGCCTGGCATGCATCGATGCCAATCTCTATGTCATAGTTATGGGTGGGCTTGTCGTTCTTGGCATCATATATTATGCATCTGTCGCCAAGAATGATAGGTTCAAAACCCACTTCTTCCCATTTCTCGTTCCAGTTCTTGTCCTCTGCATCTGTCGCTGAATAAGAGACAACGACACCCGGATACTGGAATGACGAAAGAGCCTCGTCCAGCTTCTCTTTGTCATAGCTGTCAGCAAGGACATATCCCTTTATGCCATCTTCCCAATCACAGAAAGACTCAAATCCAGCTTCCGCAGCCAATGCTGCCACAACATCGCATGCTTCTTCTGTGGCTGGTTTTATGGTGAAAGAAACCTCTATATATTTCATGTCATTGTTAATTTGAATGCAAAATTATAAAAAATAGGGAAAATCCTATCATAGATTAGGGAAAATCCGTAAATTTGCACTGTTAGATTTGCTATTTTTGCATTGTGAGAATAAAAAACAAATATAAATAGGAGAATAAGACATGAAAAAACTGATTACAATCCAAATGTTGCTTTTCGCTGTCGTCCCAGCAATGATGGCACAGGATGACATGTATTTCTCGAAAGAGGATACAAAGCCTGTAAGCAAGGTGGAGGAGATAGATGCACCTGCTTATTATGTCGGCTCCAACAGAGACGTTGACGAATACAACAGGCGTGGCAAACTCTCCAGCTACTATCAGAAAGTGGGAGTTGACTCCCTTGGAAATGACATCATTGAGTTCCGCGTCAGCGACAAGGGTTATGTTGCAGAAAATGACACTGTCTATCCAGGCTCTGCGTCCTACTATCTTGATGATGATTTTGTCTATTGCCGCCGTCTTAGCCGTTTCGACCCTTATTTCTATGACAACTATCCTTTCTGTACAGGATGGTGGGGACCGTATAGCTATGCCTCGTCATGGTATTATCCATGGTATGACCCTTGGTATAGCCCATATTGGCATTATGGCTATTATGGATGGTACGACTGGTATCATGGCTGGTGGGGAGGATGGTATCCCCATTATGTAGGAAGTATAGGTCGCGTAGGGCATACAGGAACCTTGGGATATTATGACAGAGGTGGAAGACATGGGTCATGGACACACAGAGGAACCTCAGGCTCTAACGTAAACAAGGGATTTGGCACACGTCGTCCCACTAATTCTTTCAACACTAACAACACAGGCTTCCAGACCCGCAGTACTACAAACTCGTCATTCGGTACAAGGCGTTCTTCAGGTAGTTCCTTCGGAGGAGGCAGCAGGTCAGGTGGCTTTGGAGGAGGCAGCCGTGGTGGTTCCTTCGGTGGTGGAGGCAGCCGTGGTGGTTCCTTCGGTGGAAGAAGATAATGTTTCTTAGTTGATTTGAATTTTTAAGCATACTGAATTATGAAAGTAAAATACATATTATCCGCAATGATGGTTGCAGCGGTAATGCCTGTGGCAGCACAGGAGACATACGAGAATGCTAATCTTGTAACAGAAGATTTAAACGGTACTGCCCGCTATGTCGGTATGGGTGGAGCTATGGAGGCTTTGGGAGCTGACTTGTCAACAATAGGCACCAACCCTGCCGGTGTTGGATTGTTCCGCCATTCGCAGGCTAACATTACAGGAAGCCTTCTAATGAAAGGAGATGTGCCTTCTGGCTCATTCGACAACAAGGCACGTACAAGCCTTGACCAGATTGGTTTTGTCTATTCAATGAAGACAAAGCACAATTCCTATCTCAATCTGGCATTCAACTATCACAAGACAAGGAACTTCAACAGCCTTCTGTCTGCATCAGGAGATTTAGGAGGACAGGCATCACAGAATGCGTTGTCTTTCATCAAGGCTCTTGGTGGCGACAATGATGCAGGTGAGACCACTTTCAACATTGAGGATAACGAACATTGGGGACTTATGGGAACCAGCTATTACACCAGTCAGCTTGACAACCTTTATTACAACAATTTCATAGTTGACGACAAAGGTGTACCTGGCTATAACTTCGCAAATGGGTATCTGCTGAACCGTGAACAGAGAGGATATGTTGGTTCATACGATTTCAATATTAGTGGAAGTATCAACAACAGAGTATTCCTTGGTATTACATTCGGCATCAAGGATGTGCATTATAAATCATACAGTGAATATTCTGAACAGCTTGTAAATATTGACAACTCCGTAATTGGTGATGTTACAGTCATGGACATGAGAGCCATCAGTGGAACTGGTTTCGATATTAAAGCGGGTGTTATAATAAGACCTATCGAAGATTCTCCTTTCCGCATTGGTGCCTACGTTCATACTCCGACCTGGTATGACCTGACGACAGAGAACATTACAGCTATCGACAATGGAACAGATATAAAGGGATATAATAAAGGCTGGTTTACAGGAGAGGCATACGATTTCAAGCTCTACACACCATGGAAGTTTGGAGTCAGTCTCGGACATACTGTAGGCAACTATCTTGCACTCGGAGCAACATACGAGTATTCAGACTATCAAGACCTTGAGACTCGTGTTAACGATGGTGGTGTATATGATTATTATTATGATGACTGGTATGACAAATCAACGCCAGACCGTCCTATGAACCGCCATACAAAAGAGACCCTCAAGGGTGTGTCAACAGTGAAACTTGGTGCGGAGTACAAACCAATACCCACTCTTGCCATGCGCATAGGATATAATTACGTGTCGCCTATGTATGATAAAAATGGATTTAAGGATGGCTCCATTGATTCTTATGGCAGCAACTATGCCACAATGACCGACTATACGAACTGGAAGGGTACAAACCGCCTGACACTTGGTCTGGGTTATACGGTTGACAAGGTGTCCATTGACCTTGCATATCAATATACTACACAGAAAGGCGATTTTTATCCATTCATGAATAGCTGGGCAGACTATCATTATATTGATGATGCAGGAATCGTGCAGACTGAGCAAATCGACAATTACGCAACAAAGACGGAAGTTAAGGATTCTCGTCATCAGCTACTGCTGACACTTGGCTACCATTTCTAAGGTATTTTAATTCTCGCAAAAAGTCAATATTTTTGGCAGTTAGGGATTTCACTCCTTAACTGCCAACTTTTTTCTTTGTAACTGCAAATGTCGCCCCCGTAATTGTGTATGGCAGCGTATGGGACAGGGTCTTCGATGGTGACTTGCCCCGGAGAGGTTGATGCCTGAATGGAGCGCATCATGTGGTTACGTCTGGAGGTCAGCGGACCGTATTTCGCATCAGGAGAGTTGGAGTCCTGTCTGCGTGTCCGTTTCCAAGGGTGCAGCCCGTTGTCGAGCCAGCCATCATCACGGAAGTTCTGCTTGAAGTGGTTGACGACAGTGATGCCCACCTTGCGAGGAAGCCGGTCGTGGACTTCCTTGATGATGTCATCCTTGGCTTTCTTGACCAGTTTTTCTATGTCTCTTGCATCCATTGGCATTACTTAGGCATAGCGGTGAAGAGTGCCATTTCGCGGAAATAGTCGGCATCGTAGCGACGCTTGACCTGCTTCGTTCGGATGAGCTTGTGAATGTCCCGCATGGAGATGACGGTGGGCTTTCCGTTGAAGTTGAGGACCAAGAACTTCTTGCGCTGCTCGTTTGCGAGCTGCTGAGCCTGCTTGATGGAATTCTTCTTTCTGACATTGAAGAGCCAGTTTTTGAAGCAGATGATGATTTATTTCATATTTATGTTTGTTTATTAAAAAAAGTTTGTATCTTTGCGACAAAATCACGGGGTTAGCCATTTGAAAAACAATGGACCTCGCTTACTGCCTCCTTCGGGGGGCTTTTTTATATTTCATATTCTATCAGTTCTTTCCGTCCTTTTATGACACAGACAACATGCTTCAAGTCCTTGTCAAGTAACTGCCCATCATTAGTCCTGAAATGCCTGAAATAATTGATGGACTTTTTCATCTTTCTCTCATTAAACAGTTTCGGATCATGGAAATAGAAACACATGGTATCTGCATGTTCTGTGACATCAGGTCTTGCGTTGTATTTCTTTAGCTGCTTGTTCTTGGAAATCACGGAAGAGCTATACCAGCCATGACCAGTAATTGAGCGTATATCCATCATTCGACCGTCTAATCTCATATCAAGAGCCGCAAGCCTGTTGCCACCCATTTTCTTTGACTCATCACACAAGATGACAGGTCTTGGCTTTGTTTCTCCGATGGGGTGTTTTGAATCCATATCATACACAATGCGATATAGACTGTTTGCCGTGAAAGCAAATGCAAATCGAGAGCAGAACTTGCCAAGCTTGCTTGGGCAATTATGCCGAGATGTTATATAAAAAGGGGCAATGTAAAAATGTTTTTGGGGTTTATCCCTTTGCCATTTCAAGGAAAAACAGTATATATGCAGTGAATAAAACGTTGAACAATATATGTAACGGCTATATCTTATATTTAATAAAGGATAAAATCTATATTCGCCACTGCCGAACGTACGTTCCGCAGTGGCGAATATAAAAATCAATGCTATTTCTTACTCGTTGATAGCAGCTATACCAGGAAGTACTTTGCCTTCTATTGCTTCAAGAAGTGCACCACCACCTGTTGAGATGTAGCTTACCTTGTCGGCAAGTCCAAACTTGTTGACGCAAGCTACAGAGTCGCCACCTCCAATGAGTGAGAAAGCTCCTTCGGCTGTAGCCTCGGCAATAGCGTTTCCTATGGCACGTGAACCGTCGCAGAAGTTGTCAAACTCGAACACTCCTGCCGGACCATTCCAGAGAATAGTCTTGCAACCCTTGATGGCTTCTGTAAAAATCTTCTGAGCTTCAGGACCTGCATCAAGACCTTCAAGGTCGGCTGGTATTGCGTTAGATGGATAAACACTCTGTGGAGCGTCGTTGCTGAATTCAGGAGCGCAGATAGCATCTGGTGCCATTACGAGTTCTACGCCGTTCTTTTTGGCAAGTTCCTCAACGCCGAGAGCCACATCCAGCTTGTCAAGCTCGCAAATAGACTTTCCAACCTCACCACCATGGGCTTTGGAGAAAGTATATGTCATGCCACCGCAGAGGATGAGCTTGTCAACCTTGCCAAGAAGGTTTTCGATGATTCCGATTTTTGAAGACACTTTAGAGCCACCCATGATAGCGATGAAAGGACGCTTGATGTCTCCGAGTACAGCGTCAACAGCCTTTACCTCTTTCTCCATGAGATAGCCAAGCATACGGCTGTCCTTGTCGAAGAACTGGTCTATTACTGCTGTAGATGCGTGTTTGCGGTGTGCTGTACCGAATGCGTCCATGATGTAGCAGTCTGCATATGACGCAAGTGTCTTTGCAAACTCTTTCTGGCTTTCTTTAAGAACCTTCTTTGCCTCGTCAAACTCTGGTGTGCCTTTTTCCACGCCTACAGGTTTTCCTTCTTCCTCAGGATAGAAGCGAAGGTTTTCAAGCAGAAGAACCTCACCTGGCTTCAGGGCATCGGCAGCCTCTTTTGCCTTAGCGCAGTCAGGAGCAAACTGTACCTTTGTGCCGAGAGCGTCGCTTACAGCGTCAACAATCTGTCCGAGTGACAGTTTTGGGTTTACCTTGCCTTTTGGCTTACCCATGTGAGACATGATGATAAGTGCGCCACCGTCAGCCAGCACTTTCTTCAGAGTAGGGAGTGCTCCACGGATACGAGTGTCATCTGTGATTTTTCCATTCTCATCGAGTGGCACATTAAAGTCCACACGAACGATTGCCTTCTTGCCGGCAAAGTTGAATTGATCGATAGTCATAATACTTTCCTGTGTTTATTATATATAAAATGTGTATTAGCTAATATTGAAGGCAAAATTACTAATTTTAATCCACATTCCGCCATACTGTGCGTTATAATTTTGTTTTTTTTACTCGATGTTATTGATAATGTCATTTCTGTATGTCAATTTTGGTGGTGACGTAGCCTTCTTTCAGCAGTTATGGCTGGACGAACAACCGCTGATTGGCATGTATAGAGTTAAAAATATCGTAAATTGGTTGTCTTATTTGAAAATTATTACTATTTTTGCAAATTGTAATGCAGAGATTGCAAAGAACCAGATGAAAAAGACTTCCAGAATTAGGCATAGCGGCAAGGTGATATCCAATGAGAATGGGGTATTGAGGGTTATGATAACCCAGAGTTCCGCCTGTGCTTCCTGCAAGATAGCTTCCCATTGCTCGGCATCGGAAAGCAAGGAGAAGATAGTTGACGCAATAGCCAGTCCACAATCAGAATATGGAGTTGGGGATATTGTTGTTGTCACTATGGATAGCCGTATGGGCATGAAGGCTGTGGCTATTGCCTTTGCTTTCCCTTTAATGGTGATGTTGGTTGTTTTGCTTGTTACTCTCAGCCGGTCGTCGGATGAGTTGTGGGCATGTATAGCTTCTGTGCTATCTCTGATACCATCTTATGTAGTCATTTATCTGTTGCGATGCAGGACGGATTTCCACTTTTATGTGGAGTAGGGAAGAGATTCCTCTGTCGTATATACTTTCAGAATGCTTATGAGGTTGTCATGCCGTTATCAGATGGTTTGTTGCAAACATGCGAGACGTCAAAATGTTAGAATACTAAAACAAATATAAAAAACAAAAAACTATGGATTTTTTTATTTATGCAGTAATCGTGCTTGGAGCCATTGCGCTTGTAGCGTCTGTGGTGCTATACGTATGCTCCAGAAAATTTGCTGTCAAGGAAGACCCGAGAATCGGCAAGGTGCTCGCAGCACTTCCCGGAGCCAATTGTGGTGGCTGTGGATTCCCAGGTTGCTCTGGTATGGCTGCGGCTCTTGTCAAAGGATGTGACGCTGGTTCGTTAGATGGACTGTCATGTCCTGTGGGTGGAGCTGATGTCATGTCCGAGATAGCAGATTTGTTAGGAATGGCAGTAGCCAACACCGACCCAATGGTGGCAGTAGTGAGATGTAACGGTACGTGCGAGAACCGTCCCCGTATTGTTGAATACAGCGGACTTCGCACCTGTGCTGCCATGAATGCCTGTGGTGCAGGCGAGACAGGCTGTGGTTTCGGCTGTCTTGGCTGTGGCGACTGTGTGTCAGCATGTCAGTTTGGCGCAATAGCCATTGACGAAGCAACAGGATTGCCAACTGTTGACGAGGATATATGTGTGGCATGTGGAGCATGTGTCAAAGCGTGTCCACGTAATATCATTGAGCTGCGCAAGAAAGGCGTCAAAGGACGCAAGGTATATGTTCAGTGCGTCAATAAGGACAAGGGTGCTGTTGCCCGCAAGTCATGTAAGGCAGCATGCATAGGATGTGGCAAATGCGAGAAGGCATGTCAGTTTGGTGCCATAACCGTTGAAAACAATGTTTCATATATAGATTTCAACAAGTGTCGTCTGTGCAGGAAATGTGTTGACGAATGTCCTACCCATGCCATTGTTGCCGTGAACTTCCCAGCAAGGAAGCCAAAGGCTGAGGCTGCCGCATCCAAGCCGGCGAGTGCAGAACAGAAAACAGAGACTGCATCCAGAACAATAACAGAAACACCTAAAAGCGAGGAGGTTAAATCATGAGATTAAAGACATTCAGTATAGGTGGAGTACACCCGGAGGAGAATAAGCTGTCAGCAGAGAAGGTAACAGTAAAGGCTGAACTCCCGAAAGTAGCGATATTCCCACTGGGACAGCATATAGGAGCCCCAGCCAAGCCTGTTGTTGCCAAGGGTGACAAGGTGAAAGTAGGAACCCTTATAGCAGAGGCAAATGGTTTCGTCAGTGCTCCGATATATAGCTCTGTTTCTGGTACGGTGGCAAAGATTGATACCTCTATTGACGCTACCGGCTACCGTAAGCCAGTCATTATTATTAATGTTGAGGGTGACGAGTGGGAAGAGAGTATAGACAGGTCAGACAAGCTTGAGCTTCTTTCCGAGCATCCAGAACTCACCCCAGAGGTGATAATAGACAAAGTGAAGAACGCCGGAGTCACAGGAATGGGTGGAGCAGGCTTTCCCACATTCATCAAACTATGTCCCCCTCCGACGGCAAAAGCAGAGTGTGTCATTATAAACGCCGTTGAGTGCGAGCCATACATTACAGCCGACTATAGATTGATGATGGAGCATCCTGACGAGATACTCGTAGGACTTGACCTTCTGATGAAAGCGGCTAAAGTGGAAAAGGGATATATAGGAATAGAGGACAACAAGCCGGCTGCAATAGAACTCTTCATGCAGAAGACTGCGTCAGATTCGAGAATCGAGATTGTTCCTCTTGCAAAGAAGTATCCACAGGGTGGTGAGAAACAACTTGTCGATGCTGTAATAGGCAGACAGGTTCCGGCTCCTCCTGCCATACCAGTAAATGTAGGTGCAATAGTCCAGAACGTTGGTACTGCTTTTGCGGTATATGAAGCCGTGATGAAGAATAAGCCTCTTTTCGAGAGATATACCACTGTCACAGGAAAGTATATCAAGGAACCTGGCAACTTTCTCGTCAGAATGGGTACAACATTCGGGCAGATGATTGAAACCTGTGGTGGACTGCCGGAAGGCGACAACAAGGTACTTGCCGGTGGACCTATGATGGGAAAGGCTGTAACATCCCTCGATGTGCCTGTATGCAAGGGAACAAACTCCATAACAGTGCTTACCGATGATGAGGCAAGACGCAAGGAACCACAGCCATGCATCAGATGTGCAAAGTGTGTGAGTGCATGTCCAATGGGACTTGAGCCCTATCTCCTTGCAACCCTGTCTGCATATCAGAATTGGGAAAGGGCTGAGGCAGAGGATATTGTATCCTGCATATCGTGTGGCTCATGCCAGTTCACTTGTCCGTCCCATCGCCCCATACTTGACAACATACTTCAAGGAAAGGCAGCTGTCATGGGTATCATAAGAGCAAGGAATGCCAAGAAATGAAAGTAAGGTTTCAGGTCTTAAGGTTTTGAAAATTGAAAATTGAAAGTTGAAAGCTGAAAATTCAATCTTCCATCTTCCATCTTTAATTTTCAATCTTTGAAGACTCCACAACCTTATCAGTCTTGAAGCTCCTTGCTAAAAAACTAGAATAATAAACAATAAAGACAATTATATACATTATAATAAAATGGGAAAATTAGTAGTATCTCTTTCACCACATGCCCATGGTACAGACACCGTGGAGAAGAATATGTATGGAGTGGTGATAGCATTGCTTCCCGCATTGCTCGTTTCTTTCTACTACTTCGGTCTTGGCTCCCTCGTCATCTGTCTGTCCAGCGTAGCGACATGTGTGTTTTTCGAGTGGGCTATTTCTAAGTATCTGCTCAATGTTACGCCGTCACTCACTGACGGCTCTGCAATAGTAACGGGATTGTT
>CAMCLD010000006.1 GCA_945875635.1 uncultured Prevotella sp. | reverse complement strand
GAAGATTGAAGATTGAAGATTGAAGATTGAAGATTGAAGATTGAAGAAGATTGAACTTTCAACTTTCAACTTTCAAAACCTTAAGACCTGACACCTTAAGACCTGACACCTAAAATAATATTTATATGGGAGTATTTTCAAAACAGGATAGAGAGGTTTTCATAAACCCTCTAAGTAAGGACAATCCGGTGCTCGTGCAGGTGCTGGGAATATGCTCGGCACTTGCTGTCACCTCGCAGTTGAAGCCAGCCATCGTGATGGGACTGGCAGTGACGGTTATCACGGCTTTTGCCAATGTCATTATCTCTGTCATACGCAAGACGGTGCCTAACAGGATAAGAATCATCGTGCAGCTCGTTGTGGTGGCGGCGTTAGTGACGATAGTCAGTCAGGTGCTCAAGGCTTTTGCCTATGATGTCAGTGTAGAGCTGTCGGTGTATGTTGGACTAATCATAACCAACTGTATTCTGATGGGGCGTCTTGAGGCTTTTGCCATGAACAACAAGCCATGGCCCTCTTTCCTCGATGGTGTAGGAAACGGACTGGGCTATGCCCTCATTCTCGTGGTGGTAGGTGCCTTCAGGGAGTTCTTTGGGAGGGGAAGCTTGCTAGGATTCCAGATTATCCCTTCTGAAGCATACGATGCAGGATATGTGAACAATGGAATGATGACGATGCCGGCAATGGCGCTCATCCTCGTCGGCTGTGTGATATGGGCGCATAGGGCGTGGTTCTTCAAAGAGAAGTAAATTAATATGGGAAAAGATTAAATTTTAAAATAAATACGATGATAAATCTGTTTTTTAGATCCATATTCGTGGACAACATGATTTTCGCATTCTTCCTTGGAATGTGCTCCTTTCTCGCCGTTTCAAAGAATGTTAAGACATCATTGGGGCTCGGACTTGCCGTGACATTCGTGCTCATGGTGACGGTGCCCGTCGATTATCTGTTGCAGACCAGGATACTGGGTCCCGACTGTCTTGTAAAAGGTGTTGACCTCTCATACCTGAGTTTCATACTTTTCATAGCAGTCATAGCGGGAATGGTGCAACTCGTGGAGATGATAGTGGAGCGTTACTCTCCGTCCCTTTATTCCGCACTCGGAATATTCCTGCCACTCATTGCCGTCAACTGCGCCATAATGGGTGCGTCGCTCTTCATGCAGCAGCGCATACTCCTTGACCCCTCCAACTCACAAGCCATCACTTCGCTCCTCGACTCTGTGGTCTATGCTGTAGGAAGTGGCATTGGATGGACGCTTGCCATTGTGGCGATGGGTGCTATCAGGGAGAAACTGGCGTTCAGCGATGTGCCAAGACCATTGCAGGGACTCGGCATCACTTTTATAACGGTGGGACTCATGGCTATGGCGATGATGTGCTTCTCGGGACTAAACATTTAAACACATAAAGACATTATCATGGTACAATTCATATTGACAAGCATCGGGGTCTTCCTGACTATAATATTGCTTCTTGTCATCATATTGCTTGTGGCGAAACGATACCTGTCGCCAAGCGGTAATGTGAATATTGAGATTAATGGCGACCGCACACTGTCAGTATCACAGGGAGCAAGCCTTATGGCGACTCTTACAGACAACGGGATATTCCTGCCATCGGCATGTGGAGGAAAATCATCGTGCGGACAATGCAAGGTGCAGGTGCTTGAGGGTGGGGGAGAGATTCTCGATTCAGAGAAACCGCACTTCACGCGTAAGGAGATAAAGGACCACTGGCGACTGGGATGCCAGTGCAAGGTGAAGGGTGACCTGAAGATAAGGGTTCCGGAAAGTGTCCTCGGAGTAAAGGAGTATGAGTGTACGGTCATTTCCAACAAGAATGTGGCAACATTCATCAAGGAGTTCAAGGTGCAGTTGCCAAAGGGTGCCCACATGGACTTCCTGCCAGGCTCATACGCACAGATAAAGATTCCTGCGTTCACCATCGACTACGACAAGGACATAGACAAGTCGCTCATTGGCGACGAGTATCTGCCGGCATGGCAGAAGTTCGGACTCTTCCCGCTGAAGTGTGTCAACACCGAGCCGACCATCAGAGCTTATTCCATGGCAAACTATCCTGCTGAGGGCGACGTCTTCATGCTTACCGTGCGTATAGCAACACCTCCGTTCAAGGCTGACCGTTCAGGATTTATGGATGTGAACCCAGGTATAGCTTCTTCATACATATTCACTCTGAAACCGGGCGACAAGGTGGTGATGAGTGGTCCTTATGGTGACTTCCATCCACATTTCGACTCCAAGAAAGAGATGATATGGGTAGGTGGAGGTGCTGGCATGGCTCCTTTGAGAGCACAGATAATGCACATGACAAAAACTCTCCATACCACTGACCGTGAGATGCACTACTTCTATGGTGCTCGTGCCCTCAACGAGGTGTTCTATCTTGACGACTTCCTTGGGCTGGAAAAGGAGTATCCCTATTTCCATTTCCATCTCGCCCTCGACCGTCCAGACCCTGCCGCCGATGCCGCAGGAGTGAAATATACAGCCGGCTTCGTTCATCAGGTCATGTACAACACCTATCTGAAAGACCATGAAGCTCCGGAAGACATTGAATACTACATGTGTGGACCAGGTCCCATGTCGAAGGCAGTCGTAGGAATGCTCGACTCGCTCGGAGTGGAGCCAGAGTCTATAATGTACGACAACTTTGGAGGATAGGACATCATAAAAATACATAGATGATAAGGGCTGTGCCATTTCAGGCGCAGCCCTTACCCGTTAACTTATATTAGTCCATTCAATGTTCCATGAAAACGATTACACAAAAAAACTATTGCAAAATATTTTGCAGATTAGATTTTATTTGCTATTTTTGCAAATGATTACATTGACTCGAACAACCTGAATCTGTTACTATGAACGTAATTCAGACATCTTGAGCAATAGCAAACTATAATTTAAACTAATATAATTCATTAAACTAAAACTACTATGTCTGGTAATTTGAAAACTTTTCGAATTGCGTTGATGCTTCTCTTTGCCATCATCGGTGGAGGCATGGCTTCTGCGCAAACAGTAAGTGGAAATGTGAAGGACACGACAGGTGAGCCAATCATCGGAGCCACTGTTCAGGAAAAAGGTGGACAGGGCGGCGCAGTGACTGACCTTGACGGTAATTTCACATTGAATCTGTCCGCTTCCAAGCAACTAATCATTTCATACGTTGGAATGAAGACTAAAACAGTCAATGCTTCTGGTAAGACATCATTGAACATCGTTCTTGAGGATGACGCCACTTCCCTCAATGATGTCGTGGTAATCGGCTATGGTACCGTAAAGAAAAAGGACCTTACGGGTTCCGTCACTTCCATGAACCAAAAGCAGCTGGAGAACATTCCGGTCAGCAATGTCAGTGAGGCCATGACCGGAAAGATGGCTGGTGTGAACATTACGACGACAGAAGGATCTCCCGATGCTGACGTTAAGATTCGTGTGCGTGGTGGTGGTTCTCTTTCACAGGACAACTCACCTCTTTACATCGTCGATGGCTTCCCCGTGGCAAGTATCAGCGACATCTCTCCAAGCGAAATCCAGAGCATCGACGTGCTCAAGGATGCTTCTTCAACAGCTATCTATGGTGCGCGTGGTGCCAATGGTGTCATCATCATCACAACCAAAGAAGGTAAGGAAGGAAAGACACAGGTTAGCTTCAACGGACTCCTTGGATGGAAGAAGGTCAGCAAGCTCGTGAAGACAATGTCTCCATACGACTATGCCATGTATCAGTATGAACTTGGCTCTACAGACTATGGCGACTTCAGCGACCTTGAGATATGGAAGTCTGTAGAGGGCAACGACTATCAGGATGAACTCTTCGGACGCACAGGTCTCCAGAAGCAGTATAACGTCAGTGTCAACGGTGGAAACAAGGACATAAAGTTCAACATTGGCTTCTCCCACACAGACGAGGAGAGCATCATGCTCGGCTCAGGATATGCCAAGAACAATGTCAATGCCAAACTGAATGCTAAGCTCAACAAATGGCTGTCACTCGACTTTACGGCACGTCTCGGATTTACCAAGCTTGACGGACTGAGTGGTGGCGCTGACACCAACGAGAGCAATGCTGCAAACAGTATCGTTGCCAACACCGTGGCTTACGGACCAGTGGATGGACTATCGACAAGCAGTGATGAGGACGAGGAAAACAGTGGTTCACAACGACGCACTCCATTGCAGCGTATCAACTCCACATATAAATATCAGGAGCGTCTGCAGCAGAACTACAACGTAGCTCTCAACTGGAAACCTATAAAGCACTTCACCTTCCGTACGGAATTCGGATATGGATGGAGAAGGAACGACACAGACCAGGCTTGGGGCAGCGATGCCACCACTAACTCAAAATATGGTTACAACGGACAGCCACAGGCTCAGTTCGTAAGAATCAACCAAAAGGAGTGGCGCAACGCCAACACCGTTACTTACGACAACAACAAGCTCTTTGGCGGACGCGACCATATCAACGTGCTCATCGGACAGGAGTGGTCAAGCACTGAGAAGACTACACGTACCAACACTTCAGTGGGCTTCCCCACATCAATGACCATTGATGAGGTCCTTGCCAATACAGCTGCCGGCATCCCATTGGCTAATGAGGTTGACATAGCCGCTGATGAGAATATCCTCTCATACTTCGGTCGTATCAATTACACTCTTAATGACAAGTATCTCGCTACATTCACGTTGCGTGCCGATGGTTCCAGCAAGTTCGGCAAAGACAACCGCTGGGGATGGTTCCCTTCTCTTGCCCTCGCATGGCGTATCTCTGACGAGGCTTTCATGAAGTCAACAAGCTCATGGCTCTCTAACCTGAAGGCTCGTCTGAGCTTCGGTACAGCCGGTAACAACCGCATCAATTCTGGTTTGCTCTCCACAACATACTCAATGGCAAGCAACTCGTCAAAAGCACCTTTCTTTGGCGAGGAACGTGCATCAATGCTTGAGCATGGAAAATATCTGTACAACCCTGACCTGAAATGGGAAACGACAGTGACCCGTAACTTCGGTATCGACTTCGGATTCCTACGTGGCAGGATAAGCGGTACGTTCGATATATATTGGAACACTACGAAAGACCTGCTGATGCAGTCTATCGTACCAAGCAACACTGGTTACAGCTATCAGTTCCAGAACTTCGGAAAGACATCCAACAGGGGAGTCGAGCTTGCCGTCAACACGGTTATCGCTGACAAGAAGGACTGGGGACTTAACTTCAACTTCAACATCTCTTACAACAGAAACAAGATTGACGAGCTGAACATGGAAAACCCATGGCAGAGCAGTAGCTGGAGCGGTAGCACCATATCTAAGTATGAGGACTTCAAGATTGAGGAAGGCGGACGACTCGGAGAGCTTTGGGGATATAAGACAAATGGCTTCTTCACAGCGTATGACCCAGTGAACAATCCAGACGGACAACTCGTACTCAATGGTACCACATGGGTACTCCGCGAGGGTATCGTTGACAACAGTCCTGCATATACAGGCGGACAGTACTATCCAGGCGGACTGCGACTGCAGTGCGACGAGAATGGTGAGCCTCTCAAGCAGCGTCTCGGCAACACTGTTCCAACCACTACCGGAGGATTTGGTTTCGACGGTCGCGTTGGCAACTTCGATTTCAATGTGTTCTTCAACTATTCTCTTGGCAACAAGATAGTAAATGGTACAAAGCTTGCAAACGCTTTCTACCATGGTTCGTCAAAGGGCTACAACCTTGTTGACGACTTCAGCCTTGAAAACCGCTATAAATGGATAGACCCAGAGACAGGACTTAACCTCGGTCGCCCTTCAACAGGAACAATAGCAGCATACGGTAGTGCCGAGGCTCTCATAGAACGTCTCAACGAGATTAACGCCGGCGCCAATATCTACAATCCTGCAGCTGTGTCAAACATGTACATCATAGATTATGCAGTGGAAGATGCTTCATTCCTGCGCCTGCAGAATGTCACAGTCGGTTACACCCTTCCAAAGAAATGGACGAGAACGGTATTCCTTGAGAGTGTAAGAGTTTACTTCACTGGTTACAACCTGCTTACTTTCACAGGATATGACGGATATGACCCAGAGGTTGATACCAGCTCAAAGAAGAATCCTATGTGTCCAGGCATCGACTATGCAGCCTATCCAAAGAGCCGCACATTCGTTGGTGGTATAAAC
This sequence comes from uncultured Prevotella sp., assembly GCA_945875635.1. GTDB lineage: Bacteria > Bacteroidota > Bacteroidia > Bacteroidales > Bacteroidaceae > Prevotella. The sequence continues at coordinate 69,592 of CAMCLD010000006.1, read as the reverse complement.
ATTACATTCTAATAATTAACAGTAAACACACATATTATAATATGAAAAAGATATTTTCAATAATAGCTCTTTCAGCAGCCATCGGTGGACTGACATCATGCTCCGACTTCCTTGACCAGGAGTCGCCATCAGAGCAGAACGATGAGTCTGTATGGGAGTCAGCTTTCTATACAGAGGCTCGTGTCAACAAACTATATGGCGGCCTTGGGCAGGACAGGACATATTCACAGGACCTTGCCATAGTATGGAACTTGAACAGTGACATCGAGCTGGTTGACGGATTGGGCAACGATGCTACAAACGCTTCCAGCGAGCGTGGAAACATGAACTACAACCAGTCGCCAGGATGGGCGAAAATCTCAGGCGTATGGGATGCCATGTATGGCATAGTAGAGGACGCCAATCTTAATATCGCAGGCATCCGCTCCAGTTCGCTTCTCTCAGCAGGAGGCAGCGAACAGAAGGCAATGCAGAGATACCTTGGTGAGTGTCTCACCTTACGCGCCATGATCTATTTCGACCTTGTCAGAATCTTTGGTGACATACCTCTGAAACTCGAACCTTCAAAGGCTGACCTCTCAAACGCTTACCTTAATAAGACTGACCGCGATGAGATAATGGACTCTATAATGAACAACCTTGAGGAGGCTATAGAGTATCTGCCATGGGCTGACGATGTGAGTGGCTATACAACAGAGCACGTAACGAAAGGCTTTGCACACGGACTACTCGCACAGGTGGCTCTTACACGTGCAGGATATGCTATACGCGAGCAGGCTAAGGAGGGATATGAGACTGCTTCCTATTCTGACGCCACATATCCTACACAGCGTCCAGGCGCAGCCGAGCGCAAGGCTCTTTACGAGAAAGCTCTCAAGCATCTCTCTGAGATTATAAAGAGTGGAAAGCACAGCCTCAATCCTTCATTTGAGAACGAATGGTATCTTGTCAACCAGCTCATTCTCGACCAGAGCTACCACGAGAACATCTTCGAGATTCCGCTCGGACAGAACGTCACTGGTGAGCTGGGATATACCGTAGGTGTGCGTCTCAATGGCGTGACCTCAAAGTATGGATATGGCAACTCGGCTGGTAAACTGAAACTCACTGCTCCGCTCATTTACTCATACGACGACAACGACACACGCCGCGACGTGACATGCTCATACCTACAGATTAAACAGGACGGCTCTCTTACCATTGAAGAGTTGCTTGGCAACGCTCCTTTCGGTATCTATGTAGGAAAGTGGGACGCAAGAAAGATGTCTGACTCTTGGCTCAACGACAACCTCAAGGCTACGGCAAAGCACGTGACGGGAATCAACCCAATAAAGATGCGCTACTCCAATGTACTTCTATGGTATGCAGAGGTGATGAACGAACTTGCAGGACCTGACGGAGCATATAGCGGTGATGCTGGCCTGACAGCTCGCCAGGCTTTGGCATTGGTACACGTACGCGCCTTTGACGGTGACAACAAGGCAGGTGCACAGGCTTATGTGGATGGCATTCCGTCAGACAAGAACAGCTTCTTCAACGCTATCGTCGATGAGAACGCATGGGAGTTTGCTGGCGAGGGATTCCGCAAGTGGGACCTCATACGCTGGAATATCCTTGCTGAGAAAATCAAGCAGTTCAAGACTGACTATCTGAATCAACTCGCACAAGGCGTTTATCAGGAGAAAGTATATTTCAACTATACCGATGCCTCCAAGACATCCATCGACTACTCAAGTATTACATGGCATGGACTGCCAATAGGCAAGAGCGAGGCTGACTATCAGGGAAGTGCAAGCTCGTTTGGTGGAGCTAAGATTGACGATACTACCGACAAGCAGGTTTACGTCAACCTTCCATCTATAAGCTCGGGTCTCGTAGGTGATGATGTCAAGGTCGTTAACCGCTACATCATGCCAATAGCATCTACAACTATCTCAGCATCCAACGGCAGACTGCACAACTCATACGGTTATTCTGACTAAAAAGAAACTATCAAATATTGAATTATTATGAAGATTAGAAATTTATTATATATCGCAGCGTTGGGCATGTTTGCCACATCATGCACAGACGGAAATGACTGGGATGTCGATGGAGCATTCGACAGACTATTCGGCATCTCATCGTCAGGCATCTCCGTTGAGCCTGAGGACATCACCGCCACTGTCACATTCGACAAGAGAAAAGATGCCCAGTATTATGTCATTGAGGTAAGCACAGACTCTCTTTACGACGAGGTTGAGATGGGAGGTCCTAATGCCAAGGTCTATGGAGCTGACACAAAGGACATCACATCCTCGCCATACGTATTGACAGGACTCAATGGTGATACAAAATACTATCTGAGAATGAGGTGTATGTCAGACGAGAAGTCTCCGTCTAACTGGTCTTACTTCAAGTCAGGACAGACTTTCAAGACAAAAGCAGAGCAGATATTCTTCGAGATAACCGATGCTGACCGCTTCGAAGACCATATCCGCATTACATGGGACAATACCAAGGAAGCTACGAACATCGTTGTCTTCTGCAACGACGAGGAGATTCAGAACATTATCCTTGATGATGCCACAAAGGCGGCTGGCGAACTTACCATTAATGGTCTTAACCCGTCAACGGCATATACTTTCGTCATATACAATGGCGAGGCTAAACGTGGTACGATTTCAACTACGACGACGGCTGCCATGCCTTCAGGCGACTATAAGGTGCAGCTGCCTGCTACGCTTGAGCGTCTTGACCAGGTAACAATAGACCAGTTGGTAGCAGAGGCGCAGGCTGCAGTAGGAGCTACGAACATCAGTATTACAATAGGTATTCCTGCCGGTTTGAGCATTGACGCTTATGGTGATGGTGTGGATGGTCCTGCAGGACTCTATATCCCAGACGGAGTGTCCGTGACATTCTTCGGACTACCAGGTGGTGAGGCTCCTGTTCTCAATATGGTGAAGAGCTTCAATATCAAAGGCGGTCGCAACTATCTGCGTTTCGACAACATCTCGTTCACAGACGGTGGATGCCAGTACTTCATCAACCAGAGTGAGAGTGCTACCATCTCAGAGGACTTGTCATTCTCCAACTGTCGCTTCACAAGCTTCAACCGTTCTATCGTCCGTACTCAAGGCTCTCCTGTCATCACTATTGGTTCTATCAATATGGACAACTGTGTATGCACTGACATGTCAAATGGTAATGGCTATTCAGTATTCCAGTTCAAGCTTGACACACCTGCCAACCAGAACATAGGAAGCCTGAACATAACAAACTCCACATTCGACACAGCACAGCGCAGTTTCGTAGAGTCTTCTGCTTCACCGCTCAAGAATGGCATACACATCAGTGACTGTACATTCTACAACGTAGTACAGACAGGACGCTACTTCATTGACGCCAATGGCATGGCAACTAACATCACTCTAGTCAATGTCATACTTGGCAAGACGTATTCTGAAACAGCTAAGGGAGTGCGTACAGCTGGAACATTTACGGCTGACAACTGTCTCCGTACATCCGACTGTATATTCTCTTCTAATGACATCAAGTCTCTGCCGGCAGGTGACAAGTCTTCTGCTGATGTCTTCAAAGATCCGGACAACCACGACTTCACTTTGAAGATATACGACAAGATTGGTGACCCACGCTGGTATAACCAGGAATAATTGATTGATTAACATCCGAGGGGCTGGCATATAATATATAATAATGTGTCATCCCCTCGCTTTTTATTTATGGTGAGATAAAAAATTCCATTTTTTAGTACAACAATGAGAAAGATTAGTTTTTTATATTCAACCTTATTTGCATTGACATGCTCTCTTTCTGCAATGTCATCCTATGCCCAGGAGAAGACTCCCGCCTTCCCGGGAGCTGAAGGTTTTGGAAGATATACCACAGGTGGAAGGGGAGGACAGGTGTATTTCGTCACGAATCTTAATGACAGTGGTGAAGGCTCCCTGAGGTGGGCTCTATCGCAGACTGGTCCGCGCACTATCATATTCAGGACATCAGGCACCATACACCTTGCCTCTAAGTTGTCTATTCCGGAGAATACCACTATAGCAGGGCAGACAGCCCCAGGTGATGGCATCTGCATAGCTGACTATCCTGTAGATATAAAAGGTGACAATGTGATTGTGCGTTACATGCGCTTCCGCCTTGGCAACAAGAATGTAAAACTTGACGGAGCTGACGGATGGGATGGCTTCGGTGGCTTCGACCATAAGGACTGGATGATAGACCATTGCTCGATAAGCTGGTCTATCGACGAGTGCCTTTCTGTACTTGGAAACAAGAATACAACCGTGCAATGGTGTCTTGTGGCACAGAGCCTCGTCAACTCGGGACATTCCAAAGGCTCACATGGCTATGGTGGCAACTGGGGAGGAAGCGGAGCCTCTTTCCATCACAATCTCATAGCGCATCATACAAGCCGCACTCCTCGACTTGGTCCGAGACCTACAACGCAACTCGACGAGCGTATGGACATGAGGAACAATGTAATATACAATTATGGCACAAACGGATGCTATGGAGGCGAGGCAATGACTATCAACATTGTCAATAACTATTATAAGCCCGGACCGGGTTCTCCTACAGACAAGAAAGGCTACCGCATAGCAGGTGTCGGAATCAGGACTAACGATTATGTCACCAAATATCCCGACTATGCTCCCGCCCTGCATATATGGGGTAAGTATTATGTTGATGGCAATTTCAACTCAAAGTATTCCACGGTAAATAGCGACAACTGGACTTACGGTGTCATCAAACAGGTTGATGCAAACAATTGTGACGGCACTTTTACAGATGTCACTAAAGACACCATTCGTCTTGAGTCTCCAATGAACTATATCCTGACCACCACGCACTCTGTTTCCGATGCATACGACAGGGTACTTGATTATGCAGGTGCCAGCCTGCATCGTGATTCTTTTGACGAAATGATGGTCAATGACACTCGCAATGGAGTGGCATCATACACAGGCAATGGACTTGGCTCAGGATTCGTAAACAGCCAGGACGACAACAAGCCTGCCAATGCAGGTGACGACTGGAGCGCATGGCCAAACCTAATAGCTGCCACACCTGTCACAGATGCCGACAATGACGGAATTGATGATGCATGGGAGCTTGCAAACGGTCTTGATCCGCAGAATCCCTATGATGCCTCTTTCTATACTGCCGATGGATATACCAATCTTGAAGTCTATATCAATAGTCTCGTGGCTGACATCACCGAGGCCCAGAATGCAGGCGGAGTGCAGACTGGCGACATCGTAAAGTCTGAGGAGACTGCCAAGGAGTACGAGATTTCCCCTTCTACGCATCTTTCCGAATGGGTGTTCAACAATGGCTTCACCATAACTACTACAAAGGAATACGCTGAAGGAAATTCATGTGGCATGACTGGCATTAAGCTCTCACGCAACAGTACATATACCATCAACATACCATCAGGCATAAAGGTTACAAAGGCGGAGTTCCAAGGCTACTGCAATCTCGATGACGGCACAGCCTATCTCTCCAAATTAGGAACTGCTTCCTACACAGCAACAGAATACACATTCCTGTCGCGTAAGAATGAAACAGCTGAAATCCACACAGTGGAACTTGCCACACCTGCAGGGGGAACGCTCCCCGTTACCTTTAGTGGAGATGGTCAGGTGGTGATGATAATAAAACTCTATACCTCAACGACAGACGGCATAGAGAGCGTCCAGAAGTTTACATTGTCTCCTTCAGATGGCGCTATATATAATATAAATGGTGTAAAGGTTGATACCACAACACCAAAAGGAGTATATATACGCAACGGCAAGAAATTCATAGCGAGATAACAGCTTTCTACAACCAATGCTACTGTATTATGAAAAAACACTTAACCTTATTGGCAATCCTTGTCGCGTCATGCTTTGTTGATGCTGGTGCGCAGATGCTGCCATATCAGGATGCTACCCTGTCTTTCGAACAAAGGACGGAAGACTTGCTGTCAAGACTTACTCTTGAGGAGAAAGTCAGTCTCATGATGGATAACTCTCCTGCTATTGAGCGTCTTGGAATACCACGGTTCCAATGGTGGAATGAGGCTCTCCATGGAGTGGCTCGAAATGGTTTCGCCACAGTGTTCCCTATCACAATGGCTATGGCTTCTACGTGGAATGATGCACTTGTGCAGGATGTCTTCACGGCTGCAAGTGACGAGGCAAGGGCTAAACACAATATAGCTAAGAGGGCAGGCGAGACGAAAAGGTACCAGAGTCTTTCTTTCTGGACACCCAATATTAATATCTTCCGTGACCCACGATGGGGTAGAGGGCAGGAAACATACGGTGAGGACCCGTATCTTACTTCTACGATGGGACTGGCTGTAGTAAGGGGACTGCAAGGACCGGAAACGACAAAGTACAGAAAGCTGTATGCTTGCGCCAAGCATTTTGCCGTTCACTCAGGACCTGAATGGAACAGGCATGAGTTCAACCTCGACACTCTCAACGCTCGCGACCTGTGGGAGACGTATATGCCAGCATTCAAATCGCTCGTGCTCGATGGTAATGTGCGTGAGGTGATGTGTGCCTACCAGCGTCTCTACGATGAACCATGCTGCGGTAACAGTCGTCTGCTGAATAATATTCTGCGTGACGAATGGGGATTCAAACATCTTGTGGTGAGCGACTGCGGTGCCGTGAGCGATTTCTGGGTAACCGGTCGTCATGGCGTCTCTGCCGATGCTCCAGCCGCAGCAGCAAAGGCTGTGCTCAGTGGTACTGATGTGGAGTGTGGCAGCAACTACAAGAAACTGCCGGAGGCCGTGCGTCGTGGTGACATACAGGAAGAGGAGATAGACCGCAGCGTGAAACGTCTGCTCATAGCACGATTTGAACTTGGTGATTTCGATGCCGACAGCCTCGTGGAATGGAAGAACATCCCAGCTTCTGTCGTTGCTCAGCCCGCACACAGGAAACTGGCTCTCGACATGGCACGCCAGTCGGTAGTGTTGCTTAAGAACAATGCCAGCGTCCTGCCTCTTGCCCAAGACGAGAAGGTTGTGGTTATGGGCCCTAACGCCAACGACTCTGTTATGCTCTGGGGCAACTACAATGGTTTTCCTATGCATACTACCACAATACTGCAGGGCATACGCGATATCGCAGGTAGCGACGTGAAATATCTGGAAGGCTGCAGCCTCACACGTAATGAGGTGAAGAAGAGTCTCTTCAACCTCTTGAAATCGCCCGATGGCCGAACAGGTATGAAGGCCCAGTATTGGAACAACACCAATCAGGAAGGCAAGCCCGTTGCTGAGCAATACTACACCAATCCTATCAGTCTGTCGAATGGTGGTGCTACAGTTTTCGCGCCTGGCGTAAACCTCACCGATTTCTCAGCTAAGATCCAAGGAGAGATAACCCTCGAGAAGGACGAGACAATCTATTTCTATGCCACTGCCGACGACCGTATGAGTGTTGTCGTTGATGGCGACACGGTAGTAACCTCTATCCGTGGTGGTCATAGCCTTAAATACAAGACAGCCTCGAAACTCCTCAAGGCCAAGAAGAAGCACACCATCATTGTCGACTACGTACAGCTGGACGGTATGGCCACACTCAACTTCGACATCTATCGCCAGTTTGTCCCTACCGACAAGGAGATAATGAGTTACGTGGCCGATGCCTCTACAGTAGTTTTCGTAGGTGGCATCTCTCCAAAACTGGAAGGTGAGGAGATGAAGGTCAGCGAGGATGGTTTCAAGGGTGGCGACCGCACAAAGATAGAACTCCCACAGGTGCAGTCGGAGATGCTTCGTAAGCTCCACGAGGCCGGCAAGAAGGTAGTATTCATCAACTGTTCGGGTGGCGCAATGGCCCTGAAGACCGAAGAACCCTATTGCGATGCCATCCTACAGGGCTGGTATCTTGGAGAGTCTGGCGGACAGGCTTTGGCGGAGGTGCTGTACGGCAAGGTGAACCCAAGTGGTAAGTTGCCCGTAACGTTCTATAACAGTACTGACGAACTGCCCGACTTCCTCGACTATTCCATGCGCAACCGCACATACAGGTATTTCAATGGTGAGCCGCTCTATCCTTTCGGCTATGGTCTCAGCTACACCTCCTTCACCCTCTCCAAACCGGAATATAAGGATGCTTTCGTTGATGTAAGCATCACCAATACCGGTATGATGGATGGCGATGAGGTCGTGCAGGTATACATCAAACGCCTCGCTGATACAGAAGGCCCTCTAAAGACCCTCAAAGGCTTTAAGAAGGTGAGCCTCAAGGCTGGCGAGACATCCCTCGTCTCCATTCCTCTCAGACGTGACGATTTTGAAGTATGGGATGCTGCCACCAACACCATGCGTGTACTCCCTGGTCGTTATCAAGTGATGGTAGGCACCTCCAGCCGCGACTCTGACCTCCATAAGTTTGAAGTCACAATAGAATAGGATTTTTAAGTTGGAACCAGCGTATCTTATATTAACAGGAATAATCTCCAATTGTTTATTCCTGTTAATATATATATGCGACATCTAATGCGGAAAGCTGCTTTCCATTCGTCGGGAAAGTGAATTTACGGCCATCTTCCTCGTCATAATTTTATTGGACAGTAGTGAATAAAAATAGAAAAAATAGAAGATGGCACGTTTTGATTTTAAAACAAGACAGTCATTATATAGTTAGCATTATTATTCTTTGTCTTTACAATAAAAATGTAATATAATTGTAATACTTCTGTAATACAAATCCTTTATCTTTGCAACCAAATAATCAAACAAGTAATCAAACGTTTTTATAACCTTTAAATACTCTTGCCTATGCGGTTGCTACTATGTGCCATATTGACATTGCTTGCTGTGGATGCTCTGTCTCAGGATATGTCTTTGTCTGCAGAAGCAAACGGGATAGGGAGTGATAGTGTTTTGTCGTTCAATAGAATTCCTTATGTTTACGCAAGCGCAAAAGGCTCTGATGTATTATGGGACTTTTCCAATGTCCAAGATGATGGTAACGAAGACATCTTCCGCATAACACATCTTTCAGACAGTATTATTGAAGTGTCTTCTTCCAAAGAGATTCTGAACCTTCACATGACAAGAACAGGTATGTATGTTTCTCATAGGGAATCCCCGTTATATAAGACCGACTATCCAGAGAAGAAGCCCCTTGTCCCCTTTCCTTTTCATTATGGTGACAGCATAAGCATACCTTTCAAAGGCGAAGGAACATATTGTGGAGACCATGTATATATAGAAAGCGGAAGATCGGAATTCTCCGCAGATGCCCAAGGAGCCCTAGTGTTAGGCAAGGACACTTTGAAAGACGTGTTGCAGATACGTAGCCTTTGTGATTACGAGTTATATATGGATGCTGACAGTATGTCTTTAGATGTGGCTTCAAGAAAGAATATCAGAGAAGACATCCATTATTGGTATGCAAGAGGCTACCGCTATCCTGTCTTGCTAACCGTCAGAAAGAGTGTCTTTGACAAAGTCAAACCGGTAACGGTAATGGAAACAGCATATCTTTTCCCACCCGATTCCCAATCCTTATTAGTAGACCGTGTAAACGAAGAAATCAGGAAGAAATCCGTTCTTGCAAAGAGTTCAGAGACCCGATTCATTTTAGATACATTCCACTACACTATATCTAATAATGGAAATGTCTTCACCTTAAAGTGCAGCACAGAAGGAACTGTAACCGTAAAAGCCTGCGTCTGCGACTCCCGTGGAATAATCTACCGCCAACAGCAGTCAGAATGTATAAAAGGAGAAGAATTCATACTTCACTTCGACTGCCAAAGTCTAAGGAAAGGCCAATACATTATATATATAAATGTAGGCGGAGCCATATATAACGATAAAGTTGTAGTGTCATGAAAGGGATGAGCATACATATAAACATGTTTAGTATTTTGATGATCATGCACTTCTTAATGGGATCCATTATTCCTTGCTATGGAGAAAACGTATCAAAAGAAGCGGACATGATACAGTCTGATACATTGGTATTGGACACATTGACAATGCCAGCCCAGACAATATCTTTGTTGTCTGACGACTATGCAGTCAGCATGCCATCCTTTCCCTACAAGTCACCCGAAGCGTCAGCCTTTGAACGTTACGGCAGTTTCCTCTCAGGTGGTTATACAGGCAGCAATGTAGTGAACATCCCGCTATATACCCTGTCAGAAAGAGGAATTACCATTCCAGTATCCCTTGACTATGAAGCCTCGGGTATCAGAGTAGACCAGGAAAGCACAACGGTAGGCCTTGGCTGGAACCTGACGGCAGGCGGTTGTATAAGCCTCACACCTTCCGGCCAAACAGATACAAATGAAGGCACAGGCTTATGGAAAGACTACCAGACAGCCTACAATCCCGACAAAGCCCCTTCCGAAGCATCCGTATTGGATAAGTATGCCGAATATGGCTGTTTTGCATTTGAGAACGGCTATATCCCTGAAGATGGAACTGATTATTACACATCCGTCCTTACAGACCTTCGTAGAGGACTTGGCGAGAGAGACATCTTCAGCGTTGTCCTTCCCGACGGACAATCCCTCAAGTTCTTCTTCAATCCCTATACCTGTGCCTTTGAAGTGATAGGCAAGGTAAACGGTAAATATACGATAAAAGCCATTGATGACAACGGCCCTGCCGTCCCATCCCCATGTCATGAACGCAGCATCTATTCTTACAGCCAAGGCTTTGAGGTAAGAGACGGAGACGGCAATATATACACCTTCACAGAAAAGGAATATACCTATTCAGGCGGTATCAGCTATCCTTCTGCATGGAATCTCACGTCAATCCGTAATGTAAGCGGTGATGTTATAGAACTTAAATATACAGAAGCTCATGATGTGTCCGTAATAGGCAAACTCAGCGAAGAATATCTTTTCATTAGCCCCGCCAATAGATGTCTTGTTGAAGAAATAGGCTATGGAGACATGTCTACCCAGACTGGTTACCGCTGCTCCTATGGTGGCCAAATATACAAGATAAGCAAATCCTATCTGAAGAGTATGGTAAGTCCCCGTGTAAGGATGGACTTCGGTTATACCCCCGGGAGAGAAGACCTTTGCGGAGCCCTGTGTCTGGATACAATCAGAGTAACTGACAATATCAATGGAAATGTCATCAAGTGCTATTCCCTAAGCCATTCCTATCATATAGGCAGTACCGTTGGCGGTGACTATACCCAACGCCATGGCTATGGAGTGCGTGGTGAAGATTTGGATAACGTTCCAACCAATCTGAGCCTCCGGCTAAGGCTCGACTCCGTAGAAGAACAGTCATCAGAAGGAGATAAGCTTACAACCACATTCCATTATGACAATACCCCTCTGCCCTTGAAGACATCCTACGCCACCGATTTCTGGGGCTACTATAACGGACAGGAGAATATAACCCCCGAATCCCGTATAGAGTCATACCGTACCTCTATCCCTGAAGCGAAATCCATATTCTTAGGCAATCGCTCCTTGATAAATAACGCTACCGTAAGCAACTTTGGTGGATCGATACGTTTTTCCGACAGACGCTATACTCAGGCGTCCGTACTGACCGGTATAACCTATCCAACTGGAGGCCTTACCGCATTTACGTACGAGAGCAATTCTTTCTCTTCAGATGACCTTGCTTATCCCGATGTAGAGAATTACCGCAGATATTTCTCCACCACATCTTTTCTTTCCTCCTATACTACAGATAGCATTTATATCGCCATGGGAGCGAGAGCCGACGACAGCAATGTGGATAATCCATACCTTCCACAACATAATGTAGTACTCGTAAAAGTGGACATCTCCGGCACCTACACCCTTACGTCCTTCTTCCGCAGCAAGGATGGAACCTTGCAAGACCTGGACAGTCCTGACGTTTCTGTCACCCTTGCTTCGCATCAGAATGGAATAACATATAATTATCATGTGTCAGATGCTGTCAGCGACGATACCAATCTGAGCACATTACAGACTGCAGAGACTACATCCACCCTCCATCTTGAAGCCGGATGGTATACCCTTGTCGCAAGTCTGCCAGCCCGTTATGGCGAGAACAGCAGTTGTATAGTCTCTGCATGGCTTACCTCAAACCTTACTGCACAGGAAGTGAAAGCCAATATCCCAGAATCATTACAGACCTCATACGGAGGAGGACTGAGGATATCCGCTATTGACAACTATGACAATGACGGCAAGACCCTGCTCACCCATACCACATATACCTATGAAGGAGGCCGCCTTCTCATTCCTTCCTTCTATGGAGACAGCTGGGAGAAAGGAATGTACTCATGTGTAACCACTACCCCGAAGGCATATCTCGGCTATACCATTTCAAGCAGTAGCCTTGCATACGCAGACGCCTTTACATCTAGTATGGCAGGAGGAACGGTAGGCTATGACAAAGTAACGAAAGACGAATACTCGGCAGACGGCAGACTCATAAGAAGAACAGAAACAGAATATTCCAACCATCCAGCCCTGGAGGTGTTGGACAACTTCTGTCAGTTTGACGAGTTCAGCAACGGAGAAGTCCTCTCTACAACCGTTTCCGATACTACAGGACTGAAGCATACCGTTACCAATACATATATCCATGAGAAGACACCATTCCTCTGCAATATCCATCTTGAAGACAGGAGTATAAACGATATATGCAGTCTGCAGCATGAGATGGCAGGAGGACGGAACAGGAGATACCGCTCAACGGTATATTCCTACTATCGGGTGTGGAACCGATTGAAGGCAGACAGTACTGCGACGTATGAGAAGAACGGAATCATTGCTACGAAGCATGAATATACATATAACCCTTACAATTACAAAATATCATCGGAAACGTACCCTTCAAGCGATGGCGGCAAGTATACCACCACATACACCTATCCTTGCGACCTTGCCGATGACGTGAGCAGACTGATGACATCTGAAAACTATATAACCCCAACGATAAGGAAAACCTTGGAGAAAGACGGGACAGAACTGCGAAGTACATCCACGACTTACGCTCATATAGCCTACCCTAACGGCGACCACATCTTCCGTCCTGTTTTCGTCAGCACATCCCAAGATGGTGGAGAAGAAGAAACACGATTGGAATATACTGATTATGACGAACTCCACCAGGCAAGGACCATAAGGAAAGACGGAATGGAAACCGTTTCATATATCTACTCCTATAGTAGTCTGTATCCTATAGCCGAGATTAAAGGCGCAACCTATGCTGAAATGAAATCCTTCCTCGGTACCACAACCCTGGAGAATATAGAAAACGCCCCAAATCCGACAAGACAAGATCTTGAAGGCCTTCGGACGAGACTACTCCCCTACAGCAATCCTATCCTCATGACAGGTTATCTGTATAAGACAGGAATTGGAATAAACACCATCATGACCTCCAACGGCTATGTGACAGAATACCTATACGACGGTTTCAACCGCCTTTCAAAGAGTCTTGATAGCGAAGGTAAAGAAACAAGTAACGTGGTATATCATTACGGAGAAGACGGAAACAAGATAGAGACAACCGTCATGCTTGATGCTACAGGCGGAAGGAAGACCTTCCGGACAACACTCCATGATGGTCTGGGCCGCCCCGTACAAATCGTTACTGACGCCCTTGGTGAGAGCGGCCGATATACAACAACCCGTATGGCTTACGAAGGCCTTGAGACCATCTGCAGAGAATGGCTGCCTGTAGAATGCGGAAACGATTGCCGTATAATGGACGAGCAAGAGATTGAGACCCTTGCCGATGAGACATACTGCGACAGGATGGCATATACCACAAACCATACCGATGTCCTTGGACGCAAGGAGATATCAATAGGTCCCGGACAGGTATGGTATGCATCAGACAAGAAAGTCGAGAAAGAATACCTTGTCAATAAGGAACGGGAAGTGAAACGCTATTATGCTCCCGACGATGGCTCTTATAGCCTTGAACAGAAAGGATATTACGAGCCATCAACTCTAAGAGTGACCAAGACAACCGACGAAGACGGAAGAGTCAGTCTGGTATATACAGACATGCAGGAGAGGAAGATACTTGAGAGAAGAACAGACGGCACTCTCGACCTCGACACATATTATATATATGACGATAAGGGCAATCTTCGTTTTGTCCTCTCTCCCGAATATCAAAAATCCGGTTATAAGGCAATATTCGGCTACGAATATCGTTATGATAATAGAGGCAACATATTGAAGAAGTTCCTTCCCCAAAGCTCATACGTCCAATACTGGTATGACAGTGCCGACCGTCTGAAATACATGCAGGATGCACGTATGAGGGAGAAAGGGCTATACCGCTTCTTTCTGTATGACAATCTCTCACGTCCCGTGGTGCAGGGATTGTGCAGAACGTGCAAAAGAGACAAGAGTCCCGTTACGGCCACCTTCAATGCCCAGGATTCAGGCTTCCAAGGGACAGGCTACACACTCTCGTCAGAGACTGGAATAGAAGACGTGGAACTAGAGACCATAAACTATTACGACCGATATACATTCATGGAGAACAGACAGATAATGCTTCCAGACCTTCTCAGACAGTATTGCGACACGATGGCCATAGGCTTGACGTCACAATATGAAGGCCATTCGCAAGGAATGGCCACAGCCACCCTTGTGCGCACGGAAGCAGGAGAAATGCTGCCGGAAGTATATTGCTATGACGACAAAGGCCGTCATGTACTGACCCTGAGCCTCTATCCGGAAAACAGACTTTTGTCAGAAACGACGACATACACCTTTACGGACAATCCCGAAACCATCCACTACACTCTGTTCAAAAGCGAAGAACGTACCGATGTCCTTCTTAAGACAGGATATACCGCCTATAGTGACAAGCCAAAAGAAAAGCGCATAAAGGTATGGGACAACAAAGGCTTGAACGACGAAGAGAAGAATCTTTATGTCATAAGTTACGACAACCTTGGCAGAATAGCCGGACAAAGCCTTTGTAACGGTACAGATGATGTTGAATACCATTACAACATCCGCGGATGGATGACATCCGCTAAAGGCAGATGTTTCGAGGAAAGGCTCACCTATGAGACAACCCCTTACGGCACTCCGAGCTACTCAGGTAATATAAGCACCCAACAATGGCGCACAGCAGATGACGGTATACTAAGAGGATACCAATACACTTACGACTCCTTCTCCCGTCTTACCAATGCCTTGTATGCAGAAGGAGAGGCTTTCTCTTCCCATATAGATAGGTATACAGAAAGCGTACCGCAATACTCCATGAACGGAGCCATAAGGAAGATGATACGTCACGGCCTCAAACAAGACGGCATATACGGCAAGGTGGACAACCTTACCATCAGCCTTGACGGCAACCGTCTGAAGAAAGTGACCGACGACGCCCTGCCCGTGTTAAGAAATGGAGCTACCGACTTCCTTGACAATAAGGTAAACGTAACGGGAGCAGAATATATCTACGACTGTTGCGGAGCCTTGGAGCAGGATGCCGACCGAGGCATAACACTTATAAGATACGACAATAACAGCAATCCCGTATCCATACAGTTTGCAGACGGCAGCCGTACGGAATACCTTTACGACACCAATGGCAGTAAACTGCGTACTATCCATCGTACAGCCGTTGAAGGTCTTGAAGTGCAGATGGGAGAAGACATGGAATTGCAGGCATGCCAGACTGTTGATGCAGATTCTACCGACTATATAGGCCCCTTCCGTATGGAGAACGGCATCCTTGACAGATTCGAATACGAAGGCGGCTATTACAGTTTCCCGAGAGAGACGAACTCAAAAGGAACAATATGCTTCTTCGAGACCGACCATCTCGGCAACGTGCGTGCCGTATTGGACGATGAAGGCCGGATCTTACAGACCACCCATTACTATCCCTTCGGCACCCCTTATGCCGATGCCGGTATGAATCCATCCTGCCAGCGTCGCAAGTACAATGGCAAGGAACTTGACAATATGCATGGACTGAAGACCTATGACCATGGAGCCCGTCAGAACTATTCAGTTCTCGGCTTTTGGGACCGCCCGGATTCCAAATCCGAAGACTACTACAATGTAAGTCCATACCAGTATTGCCATAACAATCCCGTGAAATATCTGGATCCGGATGGAAAAAGAATAAAAACGAAGTACTTTACAGATAATGATTGTAAATATTATAATAGTCCCAAACAATTTGCTAATGCAATGAAAGCCTTTGCAAAGACAACATATGGAAAAAAGATACTCGCAGATTTTACTCCAAAAGGAAAATATTTCTTTGGAGTTAAAGGAAATGGTAAATATTCCAAATATGATTTTGTAATTGAAGAACTTGACTTTTCTAATCCATCTGAACAAGCATCATACTTTGTTACACCTGATGGAGAAATTTTAGGAACTTCAGTGCTTGTTAATACAGATGGCATGCCTTCATTTTATGTTTCAATTAATGTGCAAAAAACGGAGGAAGAATTGAAAGAAACCATAAATCATGAATTTTCTATTCATCTCTCCCAATATGAAGATATTATAAAGGCTTACGAAAAGAATAAAGATTATAATGATGCGAGTGATGAATGGAATTCTGAAAGTGCTGAAGAACAACATAAAGATATGAAGAGAATCATTCCTCAAAAGAAAGGAACGAAGTATTATAGAACTACACAGAAAGAATTAAGGTATATTGACAATAAGAAACGTAATTATATTAAAAAGTAGTCTTATGATTAGATTCGTAATAGTATTATTTTGCTGCAGCATACTATGTGGCTGTAACAATGAAGAGAAGAAAGTAACGTTCTATCCAGAATATGACTATGGTTCATACTCTGTCCAATATAATGACTCGTTAATCAGAATTTTTTTCAATGGGAAAGACGATTCTAAAATAATTTTGAAAAAAGTAAATGGAATGTATCTTATAAAAGATAGTTTTTATGTAAAAGATTTTCCATTGATGTCGAATAGAAAAGAAATAGACACAATATCAGACAGACTTTTTCATGTGGTGATATCGAAGGTAAATGAGAAGACATTCAAATCCACATTTTATATTGTGTTTCCAATTGAAGGCCATCCGATATTAGAACTTGTCTATGACGATAAATACAAGATAAAAAGTATAACAGGATGGAATAAAGATGTGTTATACAACCCTTATAAGGATAGGAAAACGGATGAAAAAATAATTAAAGATACACGTGTAAAAATTGGATGTTTAAAATTATCATCAGAATGAAAACAACTGCCATAATAACAATGTCGTTTCTTACAGTCTTTTTTCTAGGCTGTAAAGATGATCGTGCAATCAATTTATATCCTATGGAACCTGTCTCAGGATATGAAATAATTTACAAACCAAATGAAATAAATATAGTTGAGTCAATTAATGACAAACATGATACATTGAAGATGTATAAGCACAACAAAGAATATTATTTGAAAGAAAACAACAGAAACAGGCTCTGTATGTCTGTGTTAAGAGATTCTGGTGAATTTATGGATCATGACCTATATGTTAGGAAAATGAATGATAGTCTTTATCAAAGTTTCATTTGGAAAAGAAACTTATATGTTGTTTATGATAGGTTTTACCAAATACGTTTTATCAAGAAACATACAGATAGCGTAAAGTACACGATACGATAAAAGATTTAAGCATTTAGTGGCTTTCCTTGTATGAACTCTTGAAATTCCTTGCGGGTTCTTGTCTCTGCTGCGGTACCTGTGAGGAGGTTAGCGCGAGGTCATCATCCATATATTATCGGCATTCTTAAGGGCGAGGTTTATGTTGTGGGTGGAGATGATAATTATAAGGATTACGTTCTGTTACGTTCAGAAAACAACAAGTCCCGCAAGCTACTGGCTTGCGGGACTTTCATTAGATTAGAATTTGATGTTTACACCGAGCTGTACGTGATTGCCGTCAACGTCAATGCCCCATACGTTGGTGTTGTCGCCGTCGCCCTTTGGATTGAAATTCTGATATCCAAGGAAACCAACGTGTGCCACGAGTGAGAATTTGTCATTGAGGTTAAGGGCAATGCCAGGCTTCAAGCCAACAGAGAACTGGTCACCCTCTCCATTGTAATGCTTGTAACCAAAGCCACCATCGAAGAATACATCTATTGCTTTAGCGTGAACGAATGTATAGCGTACGTATGGGTTCACCTCGAAAGTGTGTGTCAGGGACACATCGCCAAGGGTCAGGTCGCCATACTCAGAGTAGAGGTTTCCTTTTGACCAACCAAACTGCACGCCAAGGGCAATGTCGCTGTTCAGGTTGTAGCCAACCTCGGGAAGAAGACTATATACAGTCTCGTCATCGTTACCATTGTCAATGTTTGCAATACCTACGTTACCGCCAACATAAACCTGTGCGTTAAGGCTCACTGCCGCTACGGCAGCAGCCAAAGTCATCATTTTTCTTTTCATCTTTTTACCGTTTTGATAATAATTATTTAAAATACTTTTATTGGTTTGTAATACTGATTACAGTGCAAAGGTAATATTTTCCTAAAAACTGGAGCGGTAACGTTCGGTTTCCTTCCCAGAATTCCGTTTCTTTTTGATTTATGACAATTATCTTGTGATATGTCAATGCCAAATTAAGTGTTGCACACAGACCCTCGCAAGCACCAATGCAAACGCAAAGCTTTGCAAGTGGCAACGCAAAGCTTTGCATGTGGCAACGCAATGCTTTGCAAAGTGGCAACGCAATCCTAACTAAATGACAAATTATGTTGATATTTCATTCCTATGCTTTGTCTCTATTGGTGTTTTACATTTTTTAACCTTAAAACATATTGTCTGTATGAATAATTTATTACTTTTGCAACGTATTATACGATTCGGAGGGTAAAAATTGCTAAACATATGCAAATAAATGCCTAATGAAGAGGTGCATCAGAAAATAAACAAACGCAAGCCAAATCTATTTAATCAAGTATAACTAAAACAAATTATTTATGCAATTATTGTTCAAGAGAGCCTTTCTGGCTTTATTCCTCGGACTGTTCAGCTTTGTTGCATACGCTCAGCAAACTGTGACAGGAACGGTAAAGGACTCAGGTGGTGAGCCTATGATCGGTGTGACTGTACTCGCCGATGGCCAGCCTGCAGCCATTACAGACATTGATGGTAATTTCTCTATTGCCAATGTAAAACCGACGACAGTCATCAAATTGACTTATGTCGGATATGTTGACCAGCAGATTACCGTCGGAAACAAAACTACTTTCAACGTAACGATGAAAGAGGACAAGCAGAGCCTTGACGAAGTCGTTGTCGTTGGTTACGGTACAATGAAGAAGAGTGACCTTACAGGTTCAATCGCATCTGTTGATACAGAGAAACTCAATGCCAAGGGTGCGACGTCAATCGTAGAGAACCTTCAGGGAAGCGTCCCAGGTGTGAACATTACACAGAGCAGCAGCCGTGCAGGTGGTGGATTCGACATTGAAATCCGTGGTAAGTCCACTTTCGGTGGCAACAAGACTCCTCTATATGTTGTTGATGGAATCATCTGCGAAGACATCAACTTCCTCAACCCACAGGATATAGAGCGTATCGACATTCTTAAGGATGCATCTTCTACAGCCATCTATGGTTCACGTGCAACAAACGGTGTCGTTATCGTTACTACCAAAGGCGCAAAAGAGCAGGGTGGAAAGGCACAGCAGCCAACTATCACATACGATGGCTACTATGGTATAACAAAGGCAGTACGTATGCCTGACTTCATGAATGGCTCTGAGTTCGCTCAGTATCGTATGTTCCGTTATGAGAATGCCATGACAGCCGACGAGAACGGTAATCCTACTACCACGCTTGCTCCTTATGGGGCACAAAACCTGTGGGGAATGACTGACGGTAACTACAAGACTGCATTCCTTACACGCAGCTCATTGGCTGACTCATACGTTAAGGATATCATTGCCAATGACCTTGAGACAAATTGGCGTGACCTCTTCCTCCGCACTGCATCACAGCAGAACCACTACATCTCTGTAAGCGGTAATGGTGGAAACGTAAATTACCACTTCGGAGCCGGATATCAGAGTGAGACTGGTATATATAAAGGTGATGCAATGGAGAGATTCAACCTCAAGGGTAGCATCGACTCAAGAATCAATGACTACATATCAGCTGGATTGAGCTTCAATGGAGCATATACAAACAACCGCACAATCGACGACACTGCTGTGGGTTCTGCATTCCGTCTTAACCCTCTGTGCCGTGCTTACGACGACGATGGTGAGATAATTCTCTATCCTGGTAAGTCTGCTTCTCTCGGCACCGACGGTGACCAGTTCACTGGTACAGCTAACCCATTGCTTGACCTCGTAAACTCCAAGTACAGCACAAAGAAATATCAGGTTCTCGCTAATCTATATCTTGAGTTGCGTCCGGTTAAGGATGTTGTGTTCAAGACAACATTCTCTCCAAGCTACGTAGGTGTAAGGGACGGACAGTTCGAAGGTTCTGAGACAACAGAACGCGCAATGGGCGAGTCGCATGCTTATGCAGCCAACCGCCACAAGTTCCAGTGGACATGGGACAACCAGATTAACTACAACCACAGCTTTGGTGACCACAATCTCGGCGTAATGGGATTGTTCAGTGCTTCAAAGTTCAACCAGGAAGGATATACAGCAGATGTATATGATGTGCCTGAGCAGATTCTCTGGTGGAATCTCGGCACAGCAAAGAACACTACAACTTACACTATTGGTTCAAGCTACACAGAGTGGAGCATGCTTTCATGGGCAGCACGTGTCAACTATAACTACAAGGGACTCTACTACTTCACAGGTACTGTTCGTTGGGATGGTTCTTCACGCTTCGCCGACGGACACCGTTGGGGCTCATTCCCTTCACTTGCAGCAGCATGGCGTATCTCTGAGGAGAAATTCATGGAAAGCACAAAGAGCTGGCTCTCTAACTTGAAACTACGTGCAAGCTTTGGTACTACTGGAAACAACTATACTCAGGGAACAAACTATGCAACATCTGTCGTTGCTGCCGGAGGTAGCTACTTCTATGGATTCGCTGATGGTTCAGGACAGAAGCCATATTATCCAAGTGGTATCGTAAACAAGGAACTGACATGGGAGAAGACAACCGAGTATAACATCGGTCTTGACTTCGGATTCCTCCGCAACAGAATCACAGGTACCATCGACTGGTACACAAAGAACAGTAAGGACCTTCTCGTTAGCCGTCAGTTGCCATACGAGGCAGGTGGTGTAACAGTTATCGACAACGTTGGTAAGGTGCGCAATACTGGTTTTGAATTCAGCCTTACTACAGTGAACATCCAGAACAAGGACTGGAACTGGACAACATCTCTCAACTTCTCAACCAACAAGAACAAGGTTGTCGATACTTACGGAAACAAAGAAGATGACATCGAGAACAGCCTCTTCATAGGTGAGTCTATCAATGCTCTCTACAACTACAAGTGGACAGGCATCGTAAGCGACAAACCAATGACAGTGCCTAATACTGACATCGCCGTAGAGAAAGGATTCACTCCTGGTGAAACAGTACTCAGCCGTGACTACTACTATGCATGCTATGGTTGGGGCGAGGGTATGCCTATCGTTGATGACCTCAATGGTGAAGGTGCTATCGACCAGCTCGACAAGACCATCATCGGCAAGAGCAATCCTTCTTGGACAGGTAGCTTCAATTCTACATTGACCTACAAGGGATGGGACTTCGCATTCTCCATATATACTAAGCAGAACTACGAGGTTTATGCTCCATTCTACAAGCAGTACATGAACTATGGTGACCGTGGTATGATGCACGCTAAAATGGACTTCTATATTCCTGACGGAGCTCTCCTCAGCTGCGACTATGATGAAGATGGAAACCGCATCAACGAGGTTTATCAGCAGGGTACACACTATGGCAAGTATCCTTTCCCGACAAACCAGTCTGAGACAGCAGCCGGTGTTGGTACATACGCATTCAGCAGCAATGGTAAGGATGGTGCTGACAGCATGGACGACATGAAGACTGCCAACAAGAAGGGTGCACCTTATCAGGTTGTTGATGCAAGCTACTGGAAGGTTAAGAACATCTCTCTCGGATATACATTCCCGAAGAGCATTCTTGGAAACGGTATCGTCAAGTCTCTCAGACTTTATGTAAACATCACAAACCCATTTGTATTCGGCACAGACTACGAGGGATTCGATCCTGAGTGGGCAGGAACAAGCCTCGCAAAGGGTGGACCAAGCACTACTACATACCAGTTCGGTGCTAACATTAAATTCTAATCTCAAAACAGGAATAAAGACATGAAAAAGAAAATTATATTTTCAGCTCTCGCCCTTGCCGGCATGTTCTCACTTACCGGCTGTAGCGATTTCCTCGATCCAGCTAATAAGTCTGACCTTGATTCTGACACTTATTTTAGCGAAGAGAAGAGCTTCGAGGAACTGAGCACTTATCCATATTACAAGCTGCGTTCTATTTACGGAGACTCTCCAAACCTGTTCTGCAGCGGTACAGACCTCTATGAGAAGGGACGTTCCAACTATGCGTCAACACAGCTCTCTCTCTACAAGGACCTCAATGCTGACAACACTGATGTGATGTCTTTCTATAAAAACTGCTTCGATGGAATACAGCAGTGCAACACTGTCCTCTATTACGGAGAGGGTAAGGAAGATGGCATCTATCCAAAGAGATGTGACGAGGCAAAGGCGCTCAGGGCATTCTACTACTATCTCTTGAGCCAACAGATCGGTGGTGTTCCAGTAATAGACAAGTACATAGCAAATACAGAGACAGCATATCCTCGTCAGTCACAGGACTCTGTCTATAAGTTCGTCATCAAGACACTGCAGGAAGTGGAAACCCACAATGTACTGCCTATGGACGACCATACCGGACGTGTTTCCATGCGCACTGTCTATAACTTCCTTGCAAAGGCATGCCTTGCATACGCTTGGGACTTTGGTACTACTTCCAATGAGGATGGTAGCAATGTGCAGGTAACAGACAAGACTTATTTCAATCTTGCTGCACAGTATGCTGACAAGGCTATCAACGGACAGACTCCTACTATGACATTCAGCGGTATGTGGGATGTGGCTAACGACAACAACAATGATGTTATCTTCGCCATCCAATACACCAAAGGTCTTGCAGGACAGGACGAGACAATAGATGGCAACCACCAGCAGGCTCAGTTCGGTAACTACTACAATGATGCCGACGTGACAGGTAGTGACGCACAGACTAAATATACTACCAGCCAGTTCCCACCAAGCGAGAAACTCATCTATCTCTTCGAGCCGGGTGACGACCGCTTCCAGGGCACTTTCATGGTTGAGCAGTATTCCGCTTACAAGGTTTACTACGGTGAGCAGGCTGCTAAGGACACATCTACTGTTGCTTTCTACTTCCCAGCATGGTATGAGGACCTCAGCAATCTCAGCGCATACAATAAAAGCAGCGAGAAACATAAAACGACAAAGGTGTTCTCTACATCCAATCCTTGTGTGTATGTCAATGCAACGGTAAACAAGCGTACAGGCAAGATTACATATAAGACTGGTACACAGTCCTACGAGACAAGCCGCACATCAACAAGTCAGACTCTTTGCGTGCGCAAGTTTGACGACTACACTACAAAGCGTAACCTTACAAAGGCTGTGTCTTTCCATGACATAGTTCTTGCCCACCTCACAGAGACTTACCTGCTTGGTGCAGAAGCTTACTACATGGCTGGCAACGAGGCTAAGGCTCTCCAGTATGTGAATGTAGTGAGAAACCGCTCACATGCTGAGTCTCTCACAAGTTTCGCAGCATACAAGAGGCACTACTCAGACGGTACAGCAAACTCTTATAACAATGGTGCAGGTATAGCAAATGTGCCTTTCGAGACAGGACTCAACCCATTGGAAGTCATCCTCGATGAAAGAGCACGTGAGCTTTGCGGTGAGTACTATCGCTGGATGGACCTTCGCCGTACAAAGAAACTTATCGAATACAACGTCAAGTACAACAGTGGAGTTACCTCTAAGGATTACTTCATTGGTCCTGATGGCAAGTATCGTTGGTTCCGTCCGTTCCCACAGGGTGAGATTAACCTCAACTCTGCTCTGACAAATGCAGACCAGAATCCTGGTTATGTTACATCCGAGACCGATGAATAAAAAACTTAACATCTGCGGCTGACGTTATGCCAGCCGCAGATATAGAATTCAAATTTTTAACCACTAAAACTTTTACAAAAATGAAGAAAAATTTACTTTTCTGCGCAGCTATGCTCGTTAGTGTTGCTGCAAGTGCACAGACTGTTGTTTATCCTTGCCACGGAACAACAGCCGACAAGAAGACCGCAACCTCAATTGACATCTCAGCCGTAGTGTCTGGTTCAACTACTATTACTGGTGATAATCCTGTTTGTGGATCTGGTATCAAGGACCCAAGTACAACCATGACAGTTCAGGGAACATGCAAAGACCCATCAGGAACAGCGTTTGAATATCCTGAGCCAGGAGTAGGTATCGTTAAGTGGGTTCCAAATGTTGCGAACGGCACTGATGTACCCCCAAAGACTATCGAAGATGCCGTAGCTAGCAACCAGTATATCGACTTCAAAGTCACTGAGAATGACCAAACAAAGTTTCTTGAATTTGCAAACGTAAAGTTTGATGCTTGGCGTTACGGTACAGATGCAGTAAGAATCAATGTTAAGCTTCTTGCTAATGGTGATGACGGTGAATATGAGTCTGATTGGCTCATAAACAAAGAGGTTGCAGCTACATTCGGTGACAATTATGAGAGCTGGAAAGAGGGTAATGGTACAGGTGACCAGATTCCTGGATATCAGCCATCACGTGAGGACGCTTCTAAGGGTGCGACTTCAACAAACCAGACACCTAACTACTCTTCACATGTAACAATTGCAAAACCAGCTGATTTCCCATCAAATGTATTTGAGGTTACTCTCCGTATCCTTATCTACGGTATTGCTGATAACAAGGCTGCTGGTTTCGAGAACATCACATTCAACTTCGGAACAGATGCTATCCAGAGCGTAACTGCTGAGAAGACAAATGTAAACGCTCCTATCTACAACCTCGCTGGTCAGCAGGTAAACAAGTCTTACAAGGGCGTATGCATCCAGAATGGCAGAAAGTTCATCAACAAGTAAGATGCCTTTAAATATCGCATGTCTCATGCTTGCGATACTTAAATAACAAGACTATTTCAAGGAGACTGGGACAACCCCAGTCTCCTTCTTTTGTATGCTCGGCATGAGTAATTAAGGTTAACAGGGACTCAAAATGGCATAATTCGTAGAACTCACGTTAAACTTATGACTTATAGCGAAAAAAACAGGCAAGAAAATTTTGTAAGTTGCGTTAAAAGTAGTAACTTTGCAGCCGTTTAGCAAAAATAGAGAACTAAAGATAGTTGATGAAAAATGACAAAATGAAAAACCAGTACCGCGTGAATGAGCAGATTCGCGTCAGGGAAGTCAGAGTTGTAAGCGAAGATGGAGCAGAGGTGATGCCTACACGCAAAGCCTTGGATTTAGCACGCCAGCAAGGCGTTGACCTTGTTGAGATTTCACCAAATGCACAACCTCCGGTTTGTCGTCTTATCGACTACTCAAAGTTCCTCTATCAGCAGAAGAAACGTCAGAAGGAGCTTAAGCAGAAGCAGGTAAAGCAAGAAGTCAAGGAGATAAGGTTCGGTCCTCAGACTGACGACCATGACTACCAGTTCAAGCTCAAGCATGCCAAGGAATTTCTTGAGGAAGGCAATAAGGTGAGAGCCTATGTATTCTTCAAGGGACGTTCAATCCTTTTCAAGGAACAGGGTGAAGTGTTGCTGCTTCGTTTTGCAGCCGACCTTGAGGACTTTGGCAAGGTAGAGCAACTGCCACGACTTGAGGGCAAGAAGATGTTCCTCTTCATAGCTCCTAAGAAAGCCGGTGTTGCAAAGCAGAGTCAGCAGAAGCGAGACAAGCTCGCTGCCGAAGCAGCAAGGAAGCAAGCCGATAAGGAAATGCAGCAGGAAGAAGCACCAAGAGACGGAGGCTTGTTCGCAAATGCAATAAATGGAGCCGATGCTCTGAAAAAACTGACAGAAGAATAGAATTTCCAAGTGGCGCGTAACGCCCGGTATATGCGTTGCCGCCTTAATGTATAATTATTAATTCAACAAAACAATGCCAAAAGTAAAGACAAACTCCGGTGCGAAGAAAAGATTCCGTTTCACCGGAACAGGTAAGATTAAAAGACATCATGCTTACCACAGTCACATTCTGACTAAGAAGACAAAGAAGCAGAAGAGAAATCTCGTTCACGATACAATCGTGGATAGTTCAAACCTTAAGCAGGTACGCGACTTGCTTTGCCTACGTTAAACATTAGTCAAACATAAAAAAGAAACAAAACTATGCCAAGATCAGTAAATCACGTTGCATCAAAAGCAAGAAGAAAAAGAATTCTGAAGCTAACCAAGGGTTACTTTGGAGCAAGAAAGAACGTCTGGACGGTAGCTAAGAACACTTGGGAAAAGGGTTTGACTTATGCTTATCGTGACCGTAAGAACAAGAAACACGCTTTCCGCGCTCTGTGGATTCAGCGTATAAACGCAGCTGCTCGTCTCGAGGGTATGAGCTATTCACAGCTTATGGGAGCTTTGCACAAGGCAGGCATCGACCTGAACCGTAAAGTGCTGGCTGACCTTGCTGTCAACAACCCAGAGGCTTTCAAGGCTATCGTTGACAAGGTTAAATAGACTCATTCTTCAGTCATCCCGCATGGGACACGATGTAGTGGGTTGATAACATCCCACTGAAAAACAACATAATCGAGGTTCGTACACAAGTTGTATGAACCTCGATTTCTTTTTTTTTCTATTATTTCTCTATAACCTAAATCTATTGAGCGATTTGAGTTAGACAATATTTTTTTTACTCTTATCACTGTTTTCTTAATGGAAATTAGTAACTTTGCATCATAATACTAAAGACTATATCTATAAAACATTTTTTTATGAAAAGAAAACTACTTGCATTGCTAATGCTAATAACTGCTGCAAACACAGCTATGTATGCACAGTTCGAATCAGCACCTGCTTTTCCGGGAGCAGAAGGACATGGACGTTTTGTAACAGGAGGACGAGGTGGTGAAATAAGACATGTCACCAACCTGAACGATAAAGGTGACGGCTCGTTCCGCTCTGCTGTGTCTGGCAATTCAAAGAAAATTATTGTTTTTGATGTTGCAGGTGTCATAGCGTTGAATTCTGACATTACCATTGGAGAGAATACAACCATTCTTGGACAGACAGCCCCGTCGCCAGGTATAACACTCCGTTACTATACCGTCAATCCAGGTGCCAACAATATCATACGCTTTATCAGGTTCAGAAGAGGACAGGAGCGCAATGTCAACGATGGAGCCGATGCTTCAACACAGAAACAGAAGACAGGCATCATGATAGACCATTGCTCTTTCTCATGGAGTATCGATGAGGTTGCTTCATTCTACGACAACAACAACTTCACCATGCAATGGTGTACGATAGCAGAAAGCCTTACTAACGCTGGTCACGATAAAGGTGCACACGGATATGGAGGTATATGGGGTGGCAAGCTTGCCAGTTTCCATCATAACATGATAGCACATGTTGCCAATCGCGGTCCGCGTTTCAATGGAGCACGCTATGACTGGCAGGGTTTTACCAATAACTATGACTACTCCACTTATAACTGGGAGAATCCTACACAGGCAGAGAATGTCGATTTCCGCAACTGTGTGATGTATAACGCACAGGGTACATGCTATGGAGGTCCCGGTGGAGGTCAGATTAACATGGTAAATAATTTCTATAAGGCAGGACCATGTGGAAGTGGCAATCAGGAGCGACTGACAATAGTGACTGTATCGGCAAGCGGCAATTCAGATTCCTCACATCCAGAATACTATGGCATGACAAGCCGTTACTATGTATCAGGCAACACAACTCTGACAACGGATGGCGTAAAGAAAGCTAACAGAGACTGGGATGGCATCTCATACGATAGTGGTGTGCTGAAAGAAGGAGGCCTTGTCTATTCCAAGGATGCCAACAATATGTATCCTGATGATGTGCCGAGCATAACGTCAAACGGAGTAAGGTATGTCCAGATAAAAATGGACGAAGAGGCACCCAAGGGATTTGTTACTACCCATACGGCAGACATGGCTTTCGACAAGGTGCTGGCTTATGCGGGCGCATCCTATGACAGGGACGAGGTTGACGCACGTTATGTGAAAGAAGCCACCAACGGCACAGCAACATACACTGGTTCCGTGACAGGTAAGAAAGGCATCGTGGATGTCGTAGCAGATGTAAAAGGATACACGGAATCTAATTTCGGTACAGGCGAATGGCAGGAAGGCTACGACACTGATGGCGACGGTATGCCTGACGATTGGGAAACTCTTTGGGGACTGAATCCTGAGGATGCTTCAGACGCATTGAAATACACTCTCGACCCCAAAGGCTATTATACCAACATCGAAATGTATGCAAACAGTCTTGTAGAGGATATAATGAAAGGTGGCTGTGAAGATGGTGAGGCAAACTACGAGGAGTATTGGCCTGAACTGAATACTGTAGAGAAACCGGATGTTCCTGCCGGTGAGTCCATTTCTCTTGTTCTTGATGCTACAACCAACGTGTCTTCAGAAAACACGTCAGCTTCTTATGCATTCAACACCTCAGACTACGATGTTACCATTACCAATGCCAAAAGCAAGTCGTATGGTTCTGGCAAGGAGAATGGCGTGAAATATTCTGCCGGTGTGCAATACACCATTAACATCCCGGAAAATATTGCAGTCAAGGAGATTGTCTTCAAGGGCTACGACAACTATGCCGATGTAGATAGCTATATAAGTGAGCTTAACGGAACAACGTTCGGAGAAACAGACTATGTATTCCCAAAGAAGGACAGTGCCGGCAACCATCTCGTAGTCAGCCATACCATACCATTGGACAATGTAACTGGTACTTTGACCTTTACTCCGGCTGGAAAGCAGGTTGTGTTGTCAATAACCCTAAACTGTGAAACATTAGGAAGCACGGACGAGATACATGGAATAGCTATGCCAGCAAATGACAATGTCATGTATAACATAGCCGGACAGCGTGTAGGAAACTCATATAAGGGTTTGGTTATCAGAAACGGCAAGACGTTCATAAACAGATAGTAGTATTCTTAATTAAAGTTTTTTCGCAAAGCTCAAGGGAACTCCTTTTCCCTTCGGCCCGTGACCGTTGGTTCGTATGTCTTCGACATGCTGTCAGTTAACGAGTTGACAAGTCAACAAGTTGCTACTCTTCTTGTTTGAATTTGTCAATGACCAGAACAACTAAAAACTTGTTGACTTGTCAACTTGTTAACTTTGAGCAAGTTTTAACTTGCGAAACTTTAATTAAGTATTAATGCTGAATCTTCCTTCGATATAGTCATCAGGTGACACGTCAACCATGCTTCCATGCTCAACGGCATAGTCGATAAGTCCCTTGAACACAATATTCCTATTAAGAATACCCCTGTCACCTATTATTACAAGTCTCTTTCTTGCTCTTGTCATAGCAACATTTAGTTTCCTGTCAATGACTATACCTTTTCCATCGGTATTAAGACGATCAACATACTGTGTCGATTCAAGGAACAGGAGCTGGTAAGGAGTGCTAACGGTAAATCCGTATATAATAATGTCTCTCTGACTGCCTTGGAATCTTTCCACCGTATCTATGGTGATGTCATGCAGGCATTTGATTCCATATTCGTCTATCTTGTTCCTGATTTCCGTTATCTGGTTGCGGTATGGAACAATGACACCTATCGAGGTGAGGGGACTGAATGAGTGGCGTTCCATTTTGTAGGCTTGAACGACAGTGGCTGCTATCATTCCAGCCTCTGTGGGATTCACGTTGCAGGTTTCATTCCTGTTCCTGTTGCCATTCTGGGCACCATCAAATGGATTGTTGTGTGACAGGTTCCTGTGGCTGTTTACAAACACCATTCTCTTTGCCGTGAGTATTTGCTCAATACCATTATCCGTATCATTGCATTGCTCTGTCTTCTCTAACTGATGCTCAACAGGTACAGGCTTTAGCATGTTGTAATAGAATGCCATGTTAGGAAAGTCAGCAATGTCGGGATGCATCCTGCCCTGGCTTGTCAGTTGATGGATGCATTCCTTGTTGACAGTTCTCAGCCATCTTAGCATTCTTTCAAAGAAAGAGAGACGGCAATCCACAAGACCTATGTCTCTAAGAACTTTCTCATTGACAATCGACTCCTTTGCACTTTGCTGTACAACGGCAGGCAACTGTTTCTCATCACCAATCATTACGAATTTTGATATGCCAAGTCCGTCACCATTTCTGTTCATGGAGCAGAGGATGCCGACAATCTGAGGTTCCAGAATCTGTGAAGCCTCGTCTATGACGGCAATGTCGAAATGCTTTATTCTGAACAACTCCGGATGTGAGCTTAAAGAAGATGTAGTGGCGCAAATAACCCTTGTCTGTTGGAAGACTATTCTTGCCTCATTGATGTTTGAGACACATTCCATCCTCTTTCTAAGCATACTGTCTCTGTATTCGGGCGCACATACGTTCTCTGAGCCAATCCTCATGAATTCAATGCCGTTTTCTTTCAGTTTGCCACATATCTCATCCACTGCCCTGTTGGTATAGGCAGTAAGCAGGATATTGCTGCCATCGTAAAGCAGATGTTCCTTGACAATGTTAAGCATACCATGGGATGTCTTTCCTGTTCCGGGCGGTCCTATAATAATAAATATGTCTTTTGCCTGTTTTGCCTTCAATGTGACGGTGTTGAACTCTTCCGAACCATAGTCTCCTTTAAGTACAGCCTTTTTGTCAGTTTCCGGTTTCCTTTGGCAGAGCAGCAAGTCCCTGCGCCTCTTGTCTGTTGTCAGGAACAAGTATAATCCGCCGTACAGAGAGCTTGTGAGAGAGTCCATGCAGTCATGTTCCACAGCCCAGAAAGAGTCCTCCTCCATAAACACCTTCCTGTCTGTCTGGGGATGTCGTAGTGTTATGTCCATGCTGCCTGTACCAATGGCGGATATCGAGCCTCGGAACAGAATGGTGTTGGTGGCATCAGGATTGGATTTCTTTCTGTATGGATAGAACATGACTATGTCCCCGATGCGGAAGTCACTACTGTCATTGTCAATTTTTTTTCCGAATCTTAAGGTCACTTTCTCTATTGACTTCCCATCTGTGTCAGGAATGATGATGCCTAGTCTTTCGTATATGCACCCAGCCTCTCTCTTCTCTTGAAGAGTGCTGTTCCATACCGATGCGAACCCAGACATTTCTTTTTCCCTGTTTCCCAGTTTTGATAGGATGTGTTCCGTTGAGACAAACTTCATGAACCTCAAGTAGTATTCTCTTTCTACTAAACTGGCATTTCTTATGGGCGCAAGTAATTTTTCTGTCTGAGGGCAAACATATTTCTCCCATAATAATCCCTGTGCCTTTGGGTATATGTCCTGTGCCTTTATCGTTGAAAGGAATGCGTACCCATCTTTCCCGAATGACAGTTCCATGCAGGAAATTTTGTTTCTCACCTCTATGGCTTTGGCTATGGCTTTCGGGGCAGTTGCTACATGAACAAGCCCGTCTCTGTATTTTGAATAAAGCAGGAAAGAGTAAATGTTCTCATTGTTGATGTGCACCATGCCGTAATGCAGCAAAGCCCTGTACAGCTGAACCTGTATGTAATGGCTTTCCTTATGCTTTGTAAAGACACCTTCCGCCACACCTCTTCTATATTGTGCCTTTCCGGCTTTCTGTTCTACGACAATCCTATAGCTCATGTCAAGCCAGTCCATACGTCCCTGAATGCCAAGGATGGGCGAGATGAACGAGGGTTCAAGGATGGTCCTGTCCGATTTGAAACTGTCATTTATTTCCTTTGGAAACACATCCCTGATGATATGGCTTATATTGCCTTTCTGTTCCATTGCTCTCTCATGGAATGTGTCAAGCCCGTCACATGTAAGGATTGCCATTATGTTTTCTCTGAAGAAATTCCTTATGCTGTCGTTATAAGGCGTGTCATTGTCGTATATGAACTCGTCAAGGAGCTGACCAGCAAAATTTCCCAGAAGGATGTCGGATGAAATGTTCCGTGGCTTAATCTTGTTCAATACACTTGCCATGGGGAATATGCCATAATCCTCAAAACATGCTGCTATGGTGGTGACGTTGACAAGGAAGTCTGGGTTGACCACTATCAGTTCGGGATAAAGCACGTCGTTCTCATATCTTGGTCTGACAAGGCTCAGGATGTCACCTTTGCTTATACATTCTGCGATATATGACATGCTGTCATTGTGGATATAGTCTATTTCTATGTCGCTGCCAGAATCTTCCTCCACTCCAAAAATTCTCTCGCTGTCCCATCCTGTCACAACACATCTTATGGATTGAGGGTTGTCGTGCTTGCCGTTGGTTCGCTGTTGTCTCCTGGCTGGGTTGTCTTCCGATGGAAAGACAGCTTTCAGCTCATCGGGAATAGGAGCATTGCCATAGACAAGTGATATGAAAATGCACAGGGATTTCAAGTCATAAGGAAACGATTTACTTAATCCCGATTTTGACAAACGGTCAAGCTTTGACAGTTTACCTCTTAGGTTGTTCAAGGTAATGCACAGATTCTTGTCTGTCTCGTAGAGCCTGTATTCGTTGAACAGATACTGTAACATAGAGAACACACCCGTGAATCTCACACTGGAATCCCTCAGTCTGTAATCGATGGCATGTCTCATGCTATTTTCCATGATTCTGTATGCCGACACTATAGACTCACAATGCAAGCAATGGACCAGTTCGTCAAAGAAAATGCCCCCATTCAATGGTATTTTTCCATCGATACTATCGTCCATTCCTTCCATGTCTGTATCTCTTTTTTCCACTTGCTGAATCTGTCTTTATCCTGCCTGTTGTCTCTTTATGTCTGTCATTGGCAGCATGGTGCTTTCCTTCCGATTCCATTCGGGCGTGCTTTCCATGGAAGAGTTCAGCAATAAGGTCCTGACGTCCCAGTCTCCTTAGCTCATTCTCGATGGCTCTTCTCTCTTCGGGCTTATACCAGAAGAAGAACATCCTTTGGGCAAGTTTCTCCTTCTGCGTCTTTGCCGAGAACACTGGAGCCAAGGTATAAGGGTCATATCCCGTGTACCATGTCTCTGTACTGACAGTCATGGGAGTTGGTGTAAAATCCTGAACCTGTTCCAGATGGAAATCCATTTTCTTTGTCCTAACAGCCAGTTCTGCCATGTCCTCCTCTTTGCATCCTGGATGGCTGCTAATGAAATAAGGTATAATCTGTTGCTTCAAACCCTCTTCCTGGTTTATCCTATCGAATATTTTCTTGAATCTCTCAAACAGTGAGAAAGAAGGCTTTCTCATCAGGTTCAGCACACTGTCTGATGTATGTTCCGGAGCCACTTTCAGTCTTCCGCTAACGTGTCTGCATATCAGTTCTTTCGTGTATTGTCTTGCAGCATTGTTTGATGTCTCGTCGTCAGAGTGATGAAGCAGCAAGTCATACCTGACACCGCTGCCTATAAAGCTCTTCCTCACTCCCTCTAATGAATCGACGGCATGATAGATGTCAAGCAGTGCCGAGTGGTCAGTGCATAGGTTCGGGCATATCTTGGGATGCAGGCATGATGGTCTCTTGCATTTCTCGCATGCCTTTTTGTTTCTTCCTCCCATACCATACATGTTGGCGGAAGGTCCTCCAAGGTCGGAGATGTAGCCTTTAAAGTCATCCATGGCAATGACTTTCTCTGCCTCTTTCAGAATGCTCTCCTTTGAACGGCATGTGATGAACTTGCCCTGATGGGCTGAGATGGTACAGAAGGCACATCCTCCAAAGCATCCCCTGTGGATATTTATTGAATGGCGTATCATCTCGTACGCAGGAATGCGCTTTCCCTTGTATTTGGGATGGGGGACCCTTGTATATGGAAGGTCGAACGAGGCATCCAGTTCCTCTGTTGTCATGGGAGGGTAGGGGGGATTCACTACGGCATACACCCCATCAACTTCCTGCACTATCCTGCAAGCGTGCATTTTGTTTGACTCCTCTTCTATATGTCTGAAGTTTTCTGCTTGTGATTTCTTGCTTGCAAGGCATTCTGAATGGGAGTGCAGCACAATGTCGTCCTTTCCTATTCCGCCTGGTATGTCTTTCTCTTTTGCAAGGAAGACGGTCTGTGGTATGTCTTTTATGTCGCTTATTGCTTTGCCGCTTTCAAGTTGTCTGCACAGAGCCACCACCTGTTTCTCGCCCATACCATATATTATCATGTCTGCCATGGAATCACAGAGAATGCACTTCCTGAGACCGTCTTTCCAGTAGTCGTAGTGCGTCAGCCTTCTCATGGAAGCCTCTATGCCACCAAGGACAACAGGAACGTCAGGATAAAGCCTTTTCAATATATGTGTATAGACAATAGTGGGATATTCCGGTCGGCAGTCATGTCTTCCGTCCGGACTATAAGCGTCCTCTGACCTCAGTCTCCTGTTTGCTGTGTACTTGTTTACCATGGAGTCCATGCACCCAGGAGCTATACCGAAATACAGCCTTGGCTTTCCCAGTTTCCGGAAGTCACGGAAGTCGCCATGCCAGTCAGGCTGTGGCACTATTGCCACCTTGTAGCCTGCTTTCTCAAGTGTACGCCCAATGACAGCAGCACCGAAAGAGGGATGATCTACATAAGCATCAGCAGAAAAGAGGATGACGTCGAGCTGGGACCATCCTCTGAGTTCTACTTCCTTCTTTGTGGTAGGTAGGAAGTCTGTAAGTCTATATGAATTGTTATTGTTCAACAGTCTCTTCCTTATCTTGTTCTACGTAATGTGCATGCCATTCATCGTATAGCTTTATGAGCTTCTGGAGTCCAAAGGCTTTCATGTCCTTGTTGTAGATAACGTCGAGACTCAAGTCGAGCAGAGCCTTTCCGTCCGGGTTGCCACTTTCAAGCATAGACCTGACGTTGAATTTCAGTTTGTCGAGCACATCCTCTCCAACGATTCCGTTGCTGTCAACGAGATTGCGGAACAGGGAATGCCTGTCTATGGTCAACAGATGCTCGGCAGAGACCTCTATCTCTCTTGTTCCTGATGCGTTTGCCTGTATCTTGTACATAATAGATGATTTTTAAAGTTATATATTGGATAAAGTTATTTCAGTAGGAATGCCATGATACCTCTCATTATGCTTGCTCTTGTGGATGCATCCTTAATGCATTCAAACGGGAATCCCATAGTAAAGGCTCTGTATCGCTCCCCCTTGTATGCTATGGCAGCAGAGGTTTCGTTGCTGTATTTCATGGCACAGTAAGCATCGCCGAGAGGACTGATTATATCCGATGTTGTTGCTGCATAATGCTTGTCGTTCAGTTTGTCGTGGAATCCAAAATTCATTCCCAGTCCCATGACCATACCACCATTGTTTCGCAACTTTCCGTCAGGAGATATTCTCAGTACATCTGCCAAGAAATTCCTTTCTTCTTCATTAGCCATGTCTGAGCCTACGTATGCTCCGCTCACGAAGATTCTTCCACCACCTGACACGTAGTTCCTGAGGTGCTGCTGCATGGAATGGCTGAATGTCTTGTAATATCCTAATGAGTTAGGATCGTTTTTCTCCAGGCCAAGTATGATGTCAGCAACATTGAAGTCACTCATCCTCACATCTCCAGACTCCACTGCCATGCTTGAACAACTTGATATGTTATAGCTTTTAGCACTCTGTATAGCCTGAGCATGGGTGGTTACATAATTAAAATCATTGCCGGCAACGAATTTCCCTTCCATCTCGCTTCCGCAATATCCTAATGCACCTTTGCCTTCCTTTCCTGCCTGTGACATGTCGAAGCACTCTTGTACTCCTGCCCATCCTATGGTGCGTCCATAGCTCACACCGGCATCAGCGTTGAGGTCGAAGCCCTGTTGTGAGCCATTGTCCACTACTGCCGGACCGGAAAGTCGGTGAAAACCATTTACTATAAGAATATTGTCTGATGCCTTTGGATTATATAAGGCAGCCAGTTCCTCTGTAGGGAAACTCTCGCCACCGCTGTTGCAGGCTGTCACTTTGAATCTGTATAGCACGCCAGGCTCAAGGGGAATCTCGTATTTCGTATTCTTCGTGTTGTTGCCGTTGTCGAAGCCACTGTTGTTTGTTGCTATATACACATTGTATGAAGTGGCTTTAGCTGTCGGTTCTCTCATGTCGTCACATGGAGACCATCTCAGCACTGCTTTGCCATTGCTTTTTGTCGTGATGGAGAATTTTTCTGGCGCAAGAGGCTGTACTGCGTAGCTCTCTTTATGACTGTAAGATATGAACTGTAGGATTGATTTATAGATGGACCTTGCCATCGCAAACTTGAAATTAGGGTCATGTCCATACTTCATGTCGGCGAAACATTGGTGGGAGAGCATCTCGATAATAGCCGAAGGCACCTCAGGTCTCCTTGTCTCGCTGTAGTTCTTGTTCCATACAGCCCTTTTGTTCCATTTTCCGAAAGCGTCGGCTATGTCTTTGCTTACATTGTCAAGCAATATGTTAGCAAACCTTTCAGACATCTTCCTCGATTTGCCTGAAGCTAACGTCTGCTTTCCGTTGTTGTCGGTGGTGCAAATGGTCAGTGTGCCAATGAGTCCTCCTGCTTTGCCTACTCCAGCATCGCTGTGTACGGCAAGCGACAGTTCTATAGGCACTTTGTTTCCAACGGTGTCAGGCATGAAACAAGAACCACCGGCAAGCCAGTTTGTCATCAGAGACCTGGAGTTCATGTCGTCTTTATAGTCATCCTTTCCCTTGAAAGAACTATAAACGCTGTATGGAGCACCTGCCCATTGTGCATAATAACGGGCACCCTCTATACACCTTGGCAGTCCGCTTGTGCTGCCTCCTCTTTCAATGTTTCCTTTACCGCCTCCGAAGCGTACTGCATCCGACGATACAATGCCTTTCTTTCCTGTCTTGTTGGTTATCACGACTCTGTTGAATTGGCTTGAGCCTTTGTCGAAATCGAATGTGCCGAGATATACCCATGTGCCGCCACCCATCTTTTGGTTGACACTGAAGGAAGTCGTTTGTCCTTTATGATACACGGTGTATTGCGCATCCTCAACACTTTTTGGCAGGGATTTGTAACTTACATATACCGAATATCTGCCATCCTCAGGAAAGTCAGGCTGGTAGGAGATAAGGCTTGCTTTCTTTTCCGACTTCGTAGATTTGACGCAGCGTGCGGTGCCTCTTGCAAAAGGGTTGTCGCCATCGTGCAGTACTCCGTAGCTCTGTGCGAATCCACTTCCTTCTGCATTTTTCCATTTCTTAGACATGTCAACCTCTATGTAGCTTGCCGATGCCTTGTCATCATTGTCAACGATTATTTCGTTTTCCTGCCAGTCCCTTTCACGTGGCGTGAACACTACGGCACCGGCATTCTCAAGCATCGGTATCAGATAAGGTACAACAATGGTTTGTGTGAACAAGTCCTCCGTCGTGCAGAAAAGATTTGGACGCTGCCATTTCCATGAGCCTTTTGTCTGGTCATAGTATCTGCCATGACTTGCCCACAGAGCAATGTGCCTGTTGGCAAGCCCTTTGGAAATGTCGATAGGTCTCGATGTGTTCTCTACCCACGGCTTTCCCTTGTATTCTATCCTGCCCCAATCGTAGCTATCCTGAGCACTTAGTGAAACGGAAACGCAAATCAGTAATGCTGCAATTGTTCTGGTGATGTTCATTCTGAAATGTCTCCTATAGTAAATAGTTCTGGTTTCCTACCCTTGAAATCCTTGTAATAAAGCTTTATCTCCCTCATTTCCTTTTCAACGTCTCCTGAAGGGACGAAACTTTTAGTGCACACAATCTTTTTCTTCTCATAGTCTATGCCATACAGGAAGATTGGAATCTGTGCTTTGAGGGCAATGAAATAAAATCCCCTTTTCCATTCCGGGTTGGCAGAACGAGTTCCCTCTGGTGAAATACAAAGCCCGAACCTTTTCATCTGTAGTGCCTGTTCGGCGAGTGAGTCTGTCATCCTCTGGTGCTTCGACCTGCATACAGGTATTCCGCCTATTCTTTTGAAAAAAGTCCCAAGAGGCCAGAAGAACCATTCCTTTTTCATAAGGAAATTACTCTTTATTCCCTCAGCCCTGGCATATAGCTGACCTATTATGAAATCCCAGTTGCTTGTATGCGGTGCCAGACATATTATGAATTTCTCAGGCAATACTTCTGTGACTTCCTTCGTCCAGCCAAGCTTTTTATATAATAACCAGTTGCAAAAAGAGTTCCTCATCCGATACTGAACAATTGGTCGATAATTTCACATGTGTCCTTGTTGAAATTATCTATCAAATCTTTGAAATAAACTTTTGCAGGCATCCCCGGTTCAGGATGTGATATACGGTTCACATAATTCCTGTTGATGTCCATTATGGAACTTAGTAAAGCCTCTGTGTCAACAACCGTGTTCTTTTCGCCATAAAGTGAAATGGCAATACTCTCTGCAAACAATTCCTGACAGATATTGTTTATAATTTTCTTTAAATCTTTTCTGTTTGCCATAATATTGTGTCAAATTAAAGTCGTTCTACATAAAGTGTCATCACCTATGCCATCGTTGCCGGCATAAACCATGTCGATAAAAAGTGAAATATCGTCCAAAGATAAATAAAAAATATCAAATGCAAGAATAAAAAGCAAAAAAAATATTGCAACTCCCTTTTTTTATTGCATTTCTTTCCAATTGTCATGGAAATAATGTAATTTTGCATTGTCTCAGAATATTCATTATTTAATATATTATTTAATCAAGTAAAATCAGGTAAAGATTATGGGAAAAAGTGCGTTGCAGATAGCAAGAGCCTCTT
The DNA here is from genome assembly GCA_945875635.1 of uncultured Prevotella sp. Classification (GTDB taxonomy): domain Bacteria; phylum Bacteroidota; class Bacteroidia; order Bacteroidales; family Bacteroidaceae; genus Prevotella. The sequence continues at coordinate 30,634 of CAMCLD010000006.1, read as the reverse complement.
ATCAGCCTAAACTGCCTAAAGGTCTTCAGGGCTCAGTAAAGGTAAAGGAAGGTGAGCCGACTCAGAGTGTTGACAATCAGGAAGAGATAAAGAAGCTGTTTCCAAACACTTACGGTATGCCTCTTGTTGAGTTTGTTCCAGGTGAAGGAGCAAATACTGCCAGGATGAATGTAGGCGTGATACTCAGCGGTGGTCAGGCTCCCGGTGGACACAATGTAATAACAGGACTTTTCGATGCTGTAAAGAAACTGAATCCGGAAAACAGACTTTTTGGTTTCATTCTTGGTCCTGGTGGTCTTGTTGACCATGACTATATGGAACTGACTTCTGAGATTATTGACGAATACCGCAACACCGGTGGATTTGACATGATTGGTTCCGGACGTACTAAACTTGAAAAGGTTGAGCAGTTTGAAAAAGGACTTGAGATTATCCGTGAACTTGACATAAAGGCTGTTGTCATTATCGGTGGTGACGATTCTAATACCAACGCCTGTGTCCTTGCAGAGTATTACGCTGCCAAGAACTATGGAGTACAGGTTATTGGTTGCCCCAAGACAATTGACGGCGACCTGAAGAATGACCAGATAGAGACATCCTTCGGTTTCGATACAGCATGCAAGACTTACTCGGAACTTATCGGAAACATAGAGCGTGACTGTAACTCCGCACGCAAATACTGGCATTTCATAAAAGTGATGGGACGCTCTGCTTCTCACATCGCCCTTGAATGTGCCCTTCAGTGCCAGCCTAACATCTGCCTCATTAGTGAAGAGGTTGAGGCAAAGAACCTTTCCCTTGACGATGTAGTGGAGTATATTGCAAAGGCAGTGGCTGAACGTGCTGCCGATGGTAACAATTTCGGAACAGTCATCATACCTGAAGGACTTATAGAGTTCATCCCGGCAATAAAGAAACTTATTGCCGAGCTCAATGATGTGCTTGCTATGCCAGAGGCGCAGAATCTTGGACGCAGCGAGCAGATTGACTTCGTAAAGCAGCATATATCCGACGACAACCTCGCTGTCTTCAACAGCCTTCCTACAAGCGTTGCACGCCAGTTGGCACTTGACCGCGACCCACATGGAAATGTGCAGGTATCTCTCATAGAGACAGAAAAGCTTCTCAGCAACATGGTGGCTGCAAAGCTTGACAAATGGAAGAAGGCTGGCAAGTATGTTGGTAAGTTCGCGGCCCAGCATCACTTCTTTGGATATGAGGGACGCTGTGCAGCTCCTTCAAACTTCGATGCCGACTACTGCTATGCCCTTGGCACAAGTGCGGCACAGCTAATAGCAAATGGCAAGACTGGCTACATGGCAATAGTCAAGAATACAACCGCACCTGCTGACGAGTGGGTTGCAGGAGGTGTGCCTATCACCATGATGATGAACATGGAGCGCAGAAATGGTGAGATGAAGCCTGTTATACGCAAGGCTCTCGTTGAGCTGGACGGAAATCCTTTCAAGGCTTTCGCAGCTGTAAGGGACAAGTGGGCAAAGGAGACATCGTATGTCTATCCAGGTCCTATCCAGTATTGGGGACCAACGGAGGTTTGCGACCAGCCTACCAAGACATTGAAGCTTGAACAGGAATAATACACCTGACTCAACTTTCGGAAGTAGATAAAGGAAGGCAAATGAAGATAAAAGGAGATAAAAGACAAAAACCTAAGACTGTTGTCTTTTAACTTCCTGAGCGACCGCAGGGAGCGATAACTCCTTCTAACTCCCTTTAACTCCTTATGTTGGGAACTTCCGAAACTTTAGCTCCAGAATATAACCATAGTGGAATTGGGGATGTAACAGTCCCCAATTCTATTTTTAATCCAAACTATGACAAGAAAAGGCAGAAGGAATTATTACCGACGACATAACGGAGGAAGAAATCATCATGCACAGGGAAACAGTGCCTTTTTCCCTGTAACGGGATTATTCCGCCGCATGCCATCATGGAAATGGTGTCTGGGAGCCTTATCGCTTGTCATTATATATATATGGGTGTTCAACAGTTTCTTTGTAAGTCCAACAGGCTTCAGGTGGCGTGCCCTTTATGGTGACCCTAATTATCCCGACGGATATGAGATACATGGAATAGATGTCAGTCACTATCAGGGGAAAATTGACTGGGATGCATTGCGCAATGCAATGATTAAGAAATGTCCGGTCAGGTTCGTGATAATTAAATCTACTGAAGGGTCGGGACATCTTGACGAGAATTTTACTGAGAATTTCTATCAGGCAAGAGAAAACGGCTTCATACGTGGGGCGTATCATTTCTGGAGCAACAAGTCGAAGGCGAGGGAACAAGCTTATTTCTTTCTTGACAAAGTGAAACTTGAGGAAGGCGACTTGCCGCCTGTGCTTGACGTGGAGCACAAACCTGCTGACATGTCCATAGAGGATTTCCAGACAGAGATACTTACATGGCTACATATTGTGGAAGACAAGTATCATGTAAAGCCCATAATATACACATATTATAAGTTCAAGGAAAACTACCTGTCTGACAGTCGTTTCGACAGCTATCCTTACTGGATAGCGCATTATTATGTTGACAAGATGGAGTACAAAGGCGAATGGAAGTTCTGGCAACATACTGATGCGGGAAAACTTCCGGGCATTGACGGGTATGTTGATTTAAACATCTACAACGGAAGCTATTATGACTTGCGCCGCCTGACAATAAGGTAGCATGAGTCACTTCTCAATAATCCCCACCTAATTTCCACTGAGCCGTTGGAAGGAGTAAAAAAAATGAATGTAGAGACCTCTCGGCTCTACATTCACTAACTTATTCACTCTTCATGTTCTTGTTTTCGGGGCATCATCGGTTAATTATGACGACGCAATCGCCATCGTGGAGACGCTTACCATCCCAAACGTAACTTTGCAGAATTGCAAGCTATCAATCATGGAACAGAAGAATGTATATACTCTTAATGCATTAATATGCAAATAAAGGATAATCCTTCATGGTTTCGTTAACCTTCTCCCTTACGGAAGCTATTACTTTCTCGTCCTCTGGAGCGTTGAGCACTTCCTCTATGAGTTCAGCGATAAGCTTCATCATGTCCTCTTTAGCTCCACGTGTAGTCATGGCAGCTGTGCCCAGTCGTATGCCGCTTGTCTGGAATGCGCTGCGAGAGTCGAAAGGAACCATGTTCTTGTTGACCGTAATGTCAGCTGCCACGAGAGCGTTCTCAGCTACCTTACCTGTTAGTTCGGGATATTTAGAGCGCAGGTCAACGAGCATGGAATGGTTGTCGGTACCTCCGCTTACGATGTCGAAACCTCTTGCTACAAGTTCGCTTGCAAGTACAGACGCATTGGTCTTTACCTGTGTAGCATACTCTTTCCACGATGGTTCAAGGTTTTCTCCGAAACCTACAGCCTTAGCTGCTATGACATGTTCGAGCGGTCCGCCCTGTGTGCCTGGAAATACTGCTGAGTTGAGAAGCATGCTCATCATTTTTACCTCACCTTTCTTGGTTGTCAGTCCCCATGGGTTTTCAAAGTCCTTGCCCATAAGTATGATACCTCCACGTGGACCACGCAGTGTCTTGTGGGTAGTGGATGTCACGATGTGTGCATACTTGACTGGGTTGTCAAGCAGTCCTGCAGCAATAAGTCCTGCGGGGTGAGCCATGTCTATCATGAGCAATGCTCCAACACTGTCGGCTATTTCCCTCATGCGCTTGTAGTCCCATTCGCGGCTGTATGCTGAGCCTCCTCCGATAATGAGCTTAGGCTTATGCTCATTGGCGAGTTTTTCCATCTCGTCATAATCAACTCTTCCCGTTTCCTTGTTTAGGTTATATCCAACAGGCTTGTAGAGTATTCCGGAAGTGTTTACTAATGAACCGTGTGACAGGTGACCTCCATGGTCGAGGTTCAGTCCCATGAATGTGTCGCCGGGTTTCAGGCATGTGAGCAGTACGGCAGCATTTGCCTGTGCTCCGGAGTGAGGCTGTACGTTGGCGAACTCAGCCCCGAAGAGTTTCTTTACTCTTTCCCTTGCCAGATTCTCCACTTGGTCAACGACCTGGCAACCTCCATAGTATCTCTTGCCTGGCAGTCCTTCTGCATACTTGTTGGTGAGGCATGAGCCCATGGCCTGCATTACCTCGTCACTTACAAAATTCTCTGATGCGATGAGCTCCATACCCTTTAGCTGGCGCTGGTGCTCGCTTTCGATGAGAGAGAATATCTCGGTGTCTTTTCTCATTGTTGTATATATATTAAGTTTATTTAGGATTTCGGGACTCAGGTCTTAAGGTTTTGAAAGTTGAGTCATCAATCATCAAAGCCCCTTATAGTTACTACCTCCCCTCTCTTTTGGAGAGGGGTCGGGTTGAGGCTTCCATCTTCAATTTCTAATAACCTTTTAACCTCATTTTGTTATTCCTGTCTGCTTTTTAGGATAACGCCCTTGTTGATGTCCTGTTCCTTGTCGCAGTAGTGGCATCTAAGCAGTCCTTTTTCCTTATCGACATGGAACAGCGTAGCCATAGGCTCATTGTTCGTGATGCACTTAGGGTTGTTGCATTTTACGATTTCCCTTATGTCATCAGGTGTCTCCACGGTTTTTTTCTCTACGACCTCATAGCCATGTATTATGTTCAGTACTACATTGGGAGCTACGACGGAGAGTCTTGAAATCTCGTCGTCGGTGAAGAATTTGTCCGACACTTTTATGATGCCTTTCCTTCCCAGTTTCCTTGAAATGTAGTTGTATCCGATAGTGACAGGAGTCGTTATCTCCTGTAGTCCGAGCAGGTTTACTACATGTTGTGTCTTCTCTGCCGGTATGTGGTCTATTACGGTGCCGTTCTCAATAGCTGCTACCAGTCGTTCTTTCTTTGCCATATCTCTTTTTCTGTGTTTTCTCAGATAATAGTTTTGTCGTTCCTTATGTCCTCGAGTGTTATTCCGAGACAGTGGCAGAATATAGCCTCGCGGGCATATAGTCCGTTCTTTGCCTGCTGGATGTAGTATGCATGTGGGTCCTCATCAACATCGTATGCTATCTCGTTTACTCTTGGCAGCGGATGTAGTATTTTCATGTTGTCCTTGACATTTGCCAGCATGTTCCTTCTGAGGATATACACATTCTTGACCCTCTCGTATTCCATTAGGTCGGAGAATCTCTCTTTCTGCACCCTTGTCATATATATAATGTCAGCATCGGCTATCACTTTCTCGTTGAATGCAGTATGTTCCTGAAACTTGATGCCCTTTTCCTTGCAGTAGAGCTTGTACTCGTTAGGCATGGAAAGTTCTTTCGGTGCCACGAAATGGAACGTTGGGTTGAAGTGTCTCATAGCCATGATGAGTGAGTGGACGGTCCTTCCGTATTTCAGGTCGCCTACGAGGTAAATGTTGAGATTGTCGAGTGTGCCCTGAGTCTTGTAAATGGAGTAGAGGTCAAGCATGCACTGTGACGGATGTTGGTGAGCGCCGTCTCCTGCGTTGATGATTGGTATGGGGGCTACTTCGCTTGCATATTGCGCCGCCCCTTCGATGTAGTGTCTCATGGCAATCACGTCCGCATAGTTGGACACCATGAGTATTGTGTCCTTAAGGGTCTCACCCTTGCTGACGCTCGATACTTTGGCATCGGTGAAGCCTATCACCCTTGCGCCAAGTCTGTTAGCTGCTGTCTCGAAGCTCAGTCTTGTGCGTGTTGATGGCTCATAGAATAGTGTCGCCACCACTTTCCCTTTCAGAATGTCTCTGTTTGGATGTCTCTCAAACTCTTGTGCCATTTCAATAAGGTACAAGATTTTTTCTCTCGACAGCCCTTCAATGCTGACAAAGTCCTGTTTCTCCATGATTATATGAACATGTTTTTTTCTGTTTCGACTGCGAAGTTAGTTATAAATTTCAAAATAAAAGACGATAACAGTCTAAAAAATCATTTAACACTATATTTTTCTGTGGGCAGCATGAGTTGAAAAGTCATCGTGGTGGTCTTAAAATGGAGTAAGCAAGTCCATGTCGATGTCTTTTTTGTTATTTTTTCCCGATTTTACTTTTGGTATCAGTTTTTTTATATATCTTTGCATTATTAATTCAACTTTCGTAAGTTGATGTCTCTCCCCAATCCTCCACTAAGGGAGCGGGGAAACCTAACCCCGACCCATCCCTATTTGGTTAAGGTCTTAAGATTCCCGTAGGGGATATTGAAATGTTGAATGGTTTAAGAGATAATCATTTTTCAATTTTAAATTACCTCATAACCTTATGGGGTTAATAGGTTAAGGGGTTGACTGTTTAATGGTTTTTGGGTTTGAAAAGCCATCTTCATCAAGCTGGTGCTCCCTTCCATAGGGGAGGGTTGGGGAGGGCCTTAAAAAAATAACAATCATGAGAAGGACACTCGTACATTTTGTCTGGGGAACTATAATCGTAATGGTGGTTTCAGTCACCATGTTCTTTATATGCGTCTGGAACGGATGGGTTGGATACATGCCTGATATGGATGAGCTTCAGAATCCTATTGACAAATATGCCTCGCAGGTATATTCTGCCGACGGGAAACTGATAGGGACATGGAATGAGAACAAAGCAAACAGGGTGGCTGTAGATTACAACTCCTTGTCTCCACATCTCGTACATGCACTCGTTGCCACGGAAGACGAGAGATTCTACAGCCATTCCGGCATAGATTTCTATGCATTGGGAAGAGCTGTGCTCAAAAGAGGTATCATGGGACAGGAAAGCGCAGGAGGTGGTTCCACCATAACACAGCAGCTTGCCAAGCAACTTTTCTCTGAAAAGGCGCATAATAAGATTGAGAGGTTGCTGCAGAAACCCATTGAATGGGTCATAGCCATCAAGCTTGAAAGATATTTCACCAAGGAAGACATCATAACGATGTACCTAAATTATTTTGACTTCCTGCATAACGCTGTCGGAATAAAAAGGGCTTCAAACGTCTATTTCGCAAAGGAGCCTCACAGACTATCGTTGACAGAGTCAGCCACTCTTATCGGACTGTGCAAGAACCCCTCCCTCTTCAATCCCTTGAAATATCCAGAGAGATGTCTTGAAAGACGGAATGTTGTGCTCGGACAGATGGTGAAGTCGGGCTATCTGACACAGGCGGAATATGATCACTATGCAGCTATGCCGCTTGACGTTGAATACCACAAGTCAACGGTCGTGGAGGGTGCTGGCGACTATTTCAAGGAATTCCTTCGTCAATACATGATGGCAGAGAAACCGGAGAGGGACAATTACCCATCGTGGAACATGCGCAAGTTCACGCTCGACTCAATAGCATGGGCTGACGACCCCCTCTATGGATGGTGTAACAAGAACACCAAGAGCAACGGCAAGACATACAACGTATATACAGACGGACTCAAGATTTACACCACCGTTGACACAAGGATGCAGCGTTATGCGGAACTCGCAGTAAGGAAACATCTTGCAGGATATCTACAGCCGCAGTTCAACAGGGCTAACTATTACAAGAAGCTTGCACCGTTCTCCTCTTCCATCTCGCCACGGCAGATAAAGAACATACTGAACAGGTCCATAAGACAGAGCGTAAGGTACAGGACGCTTAAGGAAGAAGGAGCGTCACCCGACGACATAAGGAAATCCTTCCGGACACCGGTGAAGATGAGCGTCTTCACATGGAATGGTGACAAGGACACCACAATGACACCTATCGACTCCATATTATATTATAAGTCCTATCTGCGTTCTGCCTTCATGAGCATGGAGGTGGCAACGGGAGACGTAAAGGCGTATGTAGGAGGCATCGACTTCGACCATTTCAAATACGACATGGTGATGCTGGGAAGGCGACAGGTGGGTTCTACCATCAAGCCATACCTCTATGCCCTTGCCATGCAGAACGGAATGACACCCTGCTCAAAGGAACTAAACGTCCAGAGAAACTACGGTGGATGGTGCCCGAGAAACGGAAGCAAGGCAAGATATGGACAGCATGTTACCCTGAAATGGGGACTCACCATGTCGAACAACTGGATTTCAGCTGCACTTATTACACAACTCGGACCTTCCCAGTTTGTCAATATCCTTCACGACTTCGGACTAAACAATCCGGATATAGAGAAGAATACTTCTCCGGTGCTGTGTCTCGGACCTTGTGAGGTCTCGGTAGGGGAGATGGTAAGTGCATACACGGCATTCGCCAACAAGGGTGTCAGGTGTGCCCCTCGTTTCGTCACAAAGATTGAGGATAGTCACGGTAACGTGATTGCAAGATTTCCACCTCTTATGAATGAGGTTATAAGTGAGGACAACTCATACAGGATGATTGACATGTTGCGCTCTGTAGTGCAGCATGGTACTGGTAGCCGATTGAGAGGCTATGGCATCAAGGGTGACATTTGTGGAAAAACGGGAACAACAAACAACAACTCCGACGGATGGTTCATGGGATTCACACCTCAGCTTGTGAACGGTTGCTGGGTCGGAGGCGAAGACAGAGACATCCATTTCGACCATACGAGCATAGGACAGGGAGCTGCGATGGCACTCCCTATATGGGCATATTATATGAATATGGTGTATGCGGACAAAACATTGGACTATTCGCCTGACGCAAAATTCGATATCCCTAAGGATTTTGATTTCTGCGAAAACAAGGACTCATTAAATTTCAATAGCATTCAGGATGTGTTTTATTAATAGATTAGTAGCTTTAGCCACTGCCATAGTGTGCACGCTCTCAATTAGTGCGCAGACAACAGCAAGGGAAATGTGGATAGAAATGCCGGATAGCCTCTGTCCACTTCTTACGAGAAACCTACGCTCGGAGATAACGGAATACATCGACCTAGATGCAGAGCCTGTCCTCCTGAACAGAATGAAGACAGAAACAAGGATAGATACAATGACAGCTGACTACATAAGCGTGAAGATTACAAAAGTGTCGCGCATAGAGATTAAACTGCTGAGAAAGTCTGATGCGGAGACGGTCGTGTGTATGGCATATACATACAATGCTCCAGAGGAGGATACTGAATTGTCATTCTGGACAACCAACTGGGAACCGCTCGATAGCAGACGCTTTGTGAATACGAATGGTGTGGATTGTTTCCAAAAACCAGACTCCATGACTGTTGAAAGGTTTGAGGAACTTAAGAAATATATGCAGCCAAGGCTTCTCGCAATACATCTTTCTCCTTACTCTGACGAACTGATTGTCAATCCTTCAATTCCTCTTGTTTCCAAGGAAGACAGAATGCTGTTGGAGAGCATTGTCGTGCAAAGAAAGCTTAAATGGAATGGCGTAAAATTTAATTAATGTTATAACGATGTGGGTTATTGAACAAAACAGTCGTGTTTTCGTGCAAATTCCATAACTTTGCATCGTGTTTTTCATGGTATTAGATTATTAAGGTTAATAAAGATTGGTTGTCGTGAGACAATCAATTTTTTTTTATTCTCCATTTCCTTTTTTGACTCAAGTTTTCTTGAATTCTTAATCCTAATATTTTAATCATTTCAAACTCGTGACCTATCATGATGTGACATTACCCACTCATATTTCTTTGTCCAGCGCCATAATGTTACACGAGACAAAGTGGTTGTCATCAGAATCTGTTGCCTTTCCATACCTATGCGCAGAAGATAGAATACCTGCATCTGTTTTTCATTGAAAGTCCCAATCTCCCTTGTAAGTGTGTCTTTGAAGTCGGGAAAAGGGGCGGAGCTGACGTGATGTCAGTTCCGCCCTGTCTTTAAATGGAGCAAACAGTTCCTGAAAATCATTATGGTATTGTTTTGTCATTGCTTAAAAGAATTCTTTTAAGCGTTTGAAATCTATGTTTCGCAGTGGTGGACGTACGTTTCGCAGTGGTGGATGTACGTTTCGCAGTGGTGGACGTACGTTTCGCAGTGCGAAACATAGAATTTAACGCATTATTTAAGTCTTGAAAATAGACTTTTAATGCATTAGGTTCAAGTATATATCTAAACCTACATCCTTGGCTGCATAATTACAGAATGGAGGATAGCACCATTCTTGTCAATCATGTACAGGCTCAGTTGTGACTTGGTGGCTGTAACGACAGAATTACAGATTCTTTTTTAAGAACAATGCTATTTGGCGCAGGAGATGATTTCTTGTGTTTCCTCCATAGATGCTGTGGTTTCGGTTTGTGTAAATTATCTCTTGGAAATCCTTGTTGTTCTGTACAAGAGCCTCTGAATATTCAAATGTGTTCTGTGGATGGACGTTGTCGTCGGCAAGGCCGTGGCATATCAACAACGCACCATGCAGGTTAGGTGCTCTTTCTATGGGGTTTGTACTGTATCCTGAAGGATTCTCGGAAGGTGTGTGCATGTATCTCTCTGTGTATATGGTGTCGTAGAATTTCCAGTTTGTAGGTGGTGCCACGGCTACTCCAGCCTTGAACACATCTCTTCCTTCACTCATGCTCATGAGGGTGTTGAATCCTCCGAAACTCCAGCCCCATATACCTATCCTGTCCTTGTCAACATAGTTTTGCCCGGCGAGCCAGATAGCTGTCTCTACCTGGTCCCTTGACTCAAGAACCCCAAGGTTAAGGAATGTGCACTTCTCAAAGGCGGCACCCCTGCCGCCTGTGCCTCTTCCATCGACACACACGACAATGAATCCTTCTTGTGCAAGATAGAGGTCGTAGAGTGCTCCGTTGCCCATGGAGCCTATGCTCCATCTGTTTACGACCTGCTGACTGCCTGGTCCGCTATACTGGAACATTATGACGGGGTATTTCTTCTGGGGATTGAAATTGGCTGGCTTCACCATCCATCCGTTGAGCTTGACTCCCTCTGATGTCTCGAACTGGAAGAATGACTTTGTGCCAAGAGTGTGCTTCCCGAGCTTTTCGGTTAGCCTGCTGTTATCGGCTATTGTCCTCTTGGACTTTCCCTTGTTGTCAATGATGCTATATAAATATGGTGTGTCGGCATCGCTCCATGTGTTTATGAAGCATGACATGTCATCGGAGAAGATGGCGCTGTTCCATCCTTTCTTGCCTGAAAGCATTTTCATCCTTCCTGTCTTGTCAATGGCATATATCTCCCTCTCTGAGGGGGTCAGGGCAGCTGCCTGTATATACGTTGTTCCGCTCTTCTCATCGAATCCGTATATCCCTGTTGTCTCGAATTCTCCCTTGTCAATCTGCCTAATCAACTTTCCTTCATAGTTGTAAAGGTAGGTATGCATGAATCCGTCCCTGTCGCTTGGCAGAAGAATATATTCCGGAGTGAGCAACATGTTTTCGAGCACTTCCTCCTTGACATACCCCGGTACGTTTTCCTCAATGATGAGTTGGCACACCCCATCCTCAGGCTTGGCTTTGTATATTCTCAGCGAGTCCTGATGCCTGTTCATGGTACAAATCATTATGTCTGGCTTTGTGCCTTTCTTTGCAGGTATGGTGAGTATTCTGGGTATGTACCCATCTTTTGCGAGTGGTAGCTGGAACGGCATGGTGTGTCCCGTCTCAATGTCATAACTCCATGCCGACACAATGGAGTTGTCCTGTCCCGCCTTAGGATATTTATATGCATAATCCCCAGGATAGTCGGCGTTTTCCTTTCTTTCTGGTTTCATACCCTGGAACAGCTGAAGAGAGTAGGTCCTCACACCACTTTCATCGTATCTTATCCAGTTGAGATACCTTCCGTCCGCACTCCATGCCAATGAGCAGTTTGTCCCAAACTCCTCCTCGTTGACCCAGTCTGGAATTCCGTTGATTATCCTGTTGGTCTCTCCGTCATGCGTCACCATGGTCTCTTTCTCGCCATCTGTTACAAAGATATTGTTGTTTCTGACAAAGGCTATATGCTTGGAATCGGGCGAGAATGTGGGTATCTGTTGCTTTCCCATGGCGGATAGCTGTTTGACTGTTGCGTCCCCCGTGTTGTAGATGTAATATGAGGCTACGAATGACCTTCTGTATATGCGTTCTGTCTGCGTTTCTATAAGAATGCTCTTTCCGTCAGGACTTATGACATATCCGTCTATGCCTTTGACATTCATGCCCTTTACGTTGTTGATGTCGAACAATACCCCGGTGAGCTTTCCTGTCTTGAATGAATACCTCTCTATCCGCTTGCCATCGAGGCTTATCTGAGTGTATTCGTCTGTTCCCTTGACTGGATTGATGCCGCTTATGTATTCAGCATTGTAAGCTCCAGCTGTTATGCTGTCGATTGACAGTTCATTCTCTGCCTGTGCTGATAGGCTTACGGTGGCGAACATTGCGATAATAAATGATTTTATTCTCATGATTATAAAATAAATTAAAGCCCTTCCCCAACCCTCCCCTGAGGGAGGGAGCCTCAGCTTGATGAAGAGGGTTATGATGTTATATCTTCATTTATCTCCTTTTTACCACTTCCGAATAAAAGGAGTTAGGAGAAGTTTTGCAAAGGTAATAGTTTTTTTTTACTTTTGCAGTTGCTAAACGATAAAAGATATTTTTTTTGTGAACATTAAGGCTTCTCTGATAAATGACTATGGCAGCTGGATGCGCCGTACATTCCCTTACAAACTACAGAAGATATCTGTAGATGCTGGTTTCACATGTCCCAACCGTGATGGACGTATAGGGCATGGTGGTTGCATTTTCTGTGACAACCGCACTTTCAATCCCACTTATTGCAACCCGACGAAAAGCATACGCAAGCAAGTGGAGGATGGTAAGGCGTTTTTTGGAAGGAAATACCCAGACATGCATTATCTTGTATATTTTCAGGCATATACAAACACCTATGCTTCTCTTCCTGTCTTGCAGGAACGCTACGAGGAGGCTCTTGGCATTGAGCGTGTTGAGGGAATAGTGATAGGTACCCGTCCTGACTGTGTGTCAACAGAACTCCTGTCGTATCTGTCTCAGCTGTCAAGATACAAGACGGTTATTGTAGAATATGGCATAGAGAGTGTGAATGACTCAACCTTGAGATACATAAACCGCAACCACACATTTGAATGTGCTAGGAAAGCCATAGAGCAGACCGTTGGCTATAATCTGCTGTGTGGTGGTCATGTGATACTTGGCTTGCCAGGTGAAGACAGGGAGGAAATACTGCGTCAGGCTCCTGTGATATCATCCCTGCCGCTCGACATGCTAAAGATTCATCAACTACAGATAATACGCAACACTCGTTTGGCTGAGATGTATGCAGCCGAGCCATTCCATCTGTTCCGAGTAGGCGAATATGTGGAACTTGTTGCCGACTATGTACAGATGTTGAGGGAGACCTTGGTGTTGGAGAGATTTGTAAGCCAATCACCTGCTGACATGCTGTTAGCTCCGAAATGGGGTATCAAGAACCATGAATTTACAAATATGCTCAGGAACTATATGCGTGCCAACGGTATGTATCAGGGCAGGAACTGTATTATTTGATTTTGGAAAGGCGTATCAGTTCATCGTAAGAAGTCTTGGGATTTCTCTTCATGAAATTGTCAACTTCAGCCACGTACTTGTTCTTGTAGAAGTTGGTGCCTATGGCATGGTTTACAATCCATTGCATCTTCCCAAGATGTATGTCGCGCTCTTCCTGCGGGCATGTGTCAAAACTGGGAAGGTGGTAATAGCTGAGCAGATAGAACAGGATGCCGTCAGGCAGGATGTATTTCCTTTCCATCTGTTTTCTCTGGTTGTCATTGTATCCCATTTTTTCATATAGGGGATAGTTGGCACCGAGATATTTATCAAGGGAGATGCCAATGCTGTGGTTGCCTATCACTATGCTTTGGTCGAGTGATGTGACCTGTGTGTATATCCTTGGCAACACCATGTCGGGGAACCATTTCTTCAGTTTTGTGAACGCATCGTTGAATTTGCGGTTAATATCCTCCATGTTTGCAAATTTTGCCTGACTGTCGGCAAGCAAAGTCTGCAGAGTGGTGTCCTGATAGTATTTAAGGAATTTCGCATTTATCTCCGGGTCGGTGGCTTCTCCCAGTTTTAGAATGTCTTCAATGAGCATTCTCGTCTCTATGGGGAATTCTGTATTCATCTCCTGCAATGCTGAAAAGTCACCGGTTGTAAGATATCTGTATTCCAGCCTGTCGTATCTCTCAATGTTCACAAGCATTTTGTGCTCATCGTCTTTCTTTGAACCCACTCCACATGAGAATAAGCCGTAAGAATATAGAGTAACAATGATGGCAAGTGCCACCATTTTCCATATTCTGCTTGTTTTCTTTGTTGTTTGTAATGACCCGTTGTGCATATATTTAAGAGAGAGATTGAAGAAGATTGAAAATTGATAATTGATTATTGATTATTGATGATTGAATTTTCAACATTCAACTTTCAATTTTCAACATTCAACATTCAACTTTCAACATTCGTCTGCAAAATTACATAAAAAATATCAAAAATACAAATGATATAGAGCATTTTGTTTTACCATGCCATTTTTTTGAGGATGATATTCTTCAGGCATGACATTTTCTTTTTTTATAATGATAGTAAATATTTCATTTTTTTTTATTAACTTTGCCGACGTTTCGCAAACGAGTAATTTAATATTTATAGCTATATATTTAATAATATGTTGTTTACTTTGTTTATTACCGTTTTGATTACGGCGGTCTTTTTGGTTGTGGCAGCCTATGTCATAGCTAAGTTGATTGGTCCACGGTCGTATAATGCGGTGAAAGGCGAGCCTTTTGAGTGTGGTATTCCCACTCATGGCACATCATGGCTTCCAGTGAACATTGGCTACTACCTGTTTGCCATTCTGTTCCTGATGTTTGATGTAGAGACAGTCTTTCTCTATCCGTGGGCGGTAGTGGTTAAATCGTATGGTCCAATGGCATTGGCAACGATTGGTTTCTTCATGTTGGTATTGGTATTTGGCCTTGCATACGCATGGCGGAAAGGAGCACTTGAATGGAAATAAGGAAACCTAAGATAAAGAGCATACCATACGATGAGTTCAAGGACAATAGTACTTTGGAGCGTTTGGTGGATGAATTAAACGAAGGTGGTACAAATGTAGTTGTTGGTTCGTTGGACCAGATGATAAACTGGGGTAGAAGCAATTCCCTTTGGTCGCTTACCTTTGCTACCAGTTGCTGTGGTATTGAGTTCATGGCAGTAGGATGTGCCAGATATGACTTTGCCAGATTCGGTTTTGAGGTTACGCGAAACTCTCCACGTCAGGCAGACCTCATCATGTGTGCCGGTACAATTACGAACAAGATGGCACCTGCATTCAAACGCCTTTACGATGAGATGGCAGAACCTAAGTATGTCATAGCTGTTGGAGGATGTGCAATCTCTGGTGGTCCTTTCAAGGACAGCTATCATGTAGTGAGGGGTATTGACGAGATAGTGCCCGTCGATGTATATATTCCGGGATGTCCTCCACGTCCAGAGGCTATAATGTACGGAATGATGCAGCTGCAGAGAAAAGTGAAGGTTGAAAAGTTCTTCGGTGGAGCAAACCACAAGCAGAATAGCGAGGAAAGGGAGATGAATCTCAGCAACGAGGCACTACGCGACGGTCACAAGCCAATTGTGGTTACTACTGTTCCTCAGGAATTTGTAGAGAGTCTTAAAAATGAGGGAAAGGAGGATAAGAAATGAAAATTGAACAATTAGATATCAGGTACAGCGACTTTGCTTCAGAGATGACAAAGTTGTGTAAGGACAAACATTTCGACTTCCTTGTTACAATAGTTGGAGAGGACTTCGGAGAGGAAGCACTGGGCTGCGTGTATATCCTTGAGAATACAGACACGCATGAGAGAACTTCCGTAAAATGTATTGCAGACAAGGTTGACGAACACTATCTGCTTCCCACTGTGACCAATCTATGGAAGAGTGCGGAACTACTTGAAAGGGAAGTGTTTGATTTTCTTGGGATAAAGTTCCTTGGTCATCCTGATATGCGCCGCCTTTACCTTCGCAATGATTTCAAAGGCTATCCATTGCGAAAGAATTTCCATAGTGAATATGGTTACTCACTTCAAGACGATCAGGAACCAGACTACAGGACCAGTTACTCACTTGACAGGGAAGGCAGACTCGTTGCCAAGAAATCTCCATTGTTTACAGACGATGACTTCGTTGTCAATATAGGTCCACAGCACCCGTCAACCCATGGAGTGCTGCGTCTTCAGACAATTCTTGACGGTGAGACTATAAAGAGGATTTATCCACATCTTGGATATATCCATCGTGGCATTGAGAAAATGTGCGAGTCATATACCTATCCACAGACATTAGCTCTGACAGACCGTATGGACTATCTCAGCGCCATGATGAACCGTCATGCTCTCGTTGGTGTCATAGAAGAGGCTATGGGAGTTGAGCTGACAGACAGGATTCATTATATCCGTACCATCATGGATGAGCTTCAGCGCCTTGATTCACACCTATTATATATAGGATGCTGCGCTCAGGACCTTGGTGCGCTGACTGCATTCCTCTATTCAATGCGCGACAGAGAGCATGTCCTTAACGTGATGGAAGAAACGACAGGAGGTCGCCTTATCCAGAACTATTACAGGATTGGTGGTTGCCAGGAAGACATAGACCCTAATTTTGTAAGGAATGTCAAAGCTCTTTGCGAATATATGAAACCAATGTTCCAGGAATATATGGATGTCTTTGGTGACAATATCATCACGAAGAACAGGTTCCAGGGTGTAGGCATCCTTTCCAAAGAGGATGCAATAAGCTATGGAGTTACCGGAGCTTCGGGACGTGCGAGTGGATGGCACAATGATGTAAGGAAAAACCACCCATACGATATGTACGACAAGGTGGAGTGGGATGAGATAACCTGCGACAGCTGCGACAGCTATGGACGCTATCTGAACAGGATTGCAGAAATGAAACAAAGTATCTCCATCATAGAGCAGCTTATAGACAATATACCTGAGGGTGATTTCTATGTCAAGCAAAAACCGATTATCAAGGTACCAGAAGGACAATGGTATTTCTCATGTGAGGGAAGCCGTGGAGAGATAGGAGTATATCTTGATTCAAGGGGAGACAAGAGTCCTTACCGTCTGAAATTCCGACCAATGGGACTCAATCATGTAGCAGCCATGGACGAGATGCTCAGAGGTGAGAAAATAGCTGACCTTATCACTGTTGGAGCGGCACTTGATTTTGTAATCCCTGACATAGACAGATAAATGGTGTAAATGTCTGTTACATCGTCTCAGACTCCAATGTTAAATATTCAATATAATAAATATGTTTGATTTTAGTATAGTAACATCATGGTTCGACTCTCTCCTTCGTCAGACACTTGGACTTGGAGATTTTTGGTCGATACTCATAGAGTGTGTACTCGTTGGACTGCTTATAATCGTAGGCTATGCGGTACTTGCCATTGTGCTTATATTCATGGAGCGTAAGGTCTGTGCATATTTCCAGTGCCGTCTTGGTCCTATGCGAGTTGGTCCATGGGGACTCCTTCAGGTTTTTGCCGATGTGCTGAAGATGCTCATAAAGGAGATTTTCGTTGTTGACAAGGCAGATAGACTGCTCTATTACCTTGCTCCATTCCTCGTCATAGCGGCTTCCATTGGCACTTTCTCTTTCCTTCCATGGAACAATGGTGCTGTCATCCTGGACTTCAACGTTGGAATATTCCTTCTGACAGCAGTCTCAAGTATCGGAGTTGTTGGTGTGTTTCTTGCCGGATGGGGAAGTAACAACAAATACTCAGTAGTGTCAGCAATGCGTGGTGCAGTGCAGATGATTAGTTACGAGATGAGTCTCGGCCTGTGCCTGATAACAGCTGTCATACTTACAGGAACAATGCAGATTAGTGGTATAGTAGAGGCTCAGACAGGCGCATGGAATTGTTTGCTCGTGAAAGGGCATATCCCTGCCATCATAGCATTCCTCGTATTCCTTGTTGCCGGAAATGCCGAGGCAAACCGTGGTCCTTTCGACCTTGCCGAGGCAGAAAGTGAGCTTACTGCCGGTTATCACACTGAGTATAGCGGTATGGGATTCGGTTTCTATTACCTTGCAGAATATCTGAATCTTTTTGTTGTCTCAGGCGTGGCTACGACAGTCTTCCTTGGAGGTTGGGCTCCGGTATGTATTGGTGTTGACGCATTCGACACACTGATGGGCTACATACCAGGAATCGTATGGTTCCTTGGCAAGACATTCGCTGTAGTATGGCTGTTAATGTGGATTAGGTGGACATTCCCACGCCTTAGAATTGACCAGATTCTGAAGCTGGAGTGGAAATATCTAATGCCACTTGCCTTAGTCAATCTGTTGCTTATGACGGTCGTAGTGGCTTTCGGACTTTATCTTTAACAAGAAATAATAGGATATGGAAAACAATCAATCATATTTTTGCGGAATAGCAAGTGCCCTGAAGTCATTGTCAACTGGACTCAAAGTGACATTGAAGGAGTATTTTACCCCGAAGAGCACAGAGCAGTATCCTGAGAACCGCAAAACAACGCTTCATGTAGCAGAGCGTCATCGTGGACGTCTTGTAATGAACAAAAACGAGAAGGGAGAGCCATTGTGTGTAGCATGTACTCTCTGTGAGAAAGCCTGTCCCAACGGCAGTATTAAAATAGTGTCCCAGATGGTAACAGACGAGGCTACTGGCAAGAAGAAACGTCAGCTTGTTGATTATCAGTATGACCTTGGTGACTGCATGTTCTGCCAGTTGTGTGTCAATTCATGTAATTTCAATGCTATCAAGTTCACAAATGATTTTGAGAATGCCACCTTCGACCGTGACTCTCTCAAGATACATCTTGACAAGGAGAATTATGAAAGTTCGCTGCCAAACATCCTTGACGGTGGGGCACCGCTTACTATTGGACAGTTCAATACTAAGACAAAATAGGTTACATCCATAAAATCAGAATAATAGATTATGGCAAATCAAGTAATGTTTGGAATACTCTCCGCAGTGATACTGGCAGCAGCCTTATTCTGTGTGACGACAAAGCGCATCATGCGTGCTGCAACAGCTTTGCTTTTCGTGCTTTTTGGAGTGGCAGGTATCTATTTCCTGCTTGACTATACCTTCCTTGGCGCAGTACAGATAAGCATTTACGCCGGAGGAATTACCATGATATATATCTTCGCTATACAACTTGTGTCCAAGAGAACACTTCAGGGACTCACAGAGCGTATAAAAGGAAGCCGCGTCCTTGCCGGACTGCTGGCATCTCTTGCAGGATTGGCTATTGTGGTGTTCACATTAATAAAATATGAGTTTGTCAACTTGGCAATGACACAGCCTGATGTGGAAGTCCCGATGGAGACTATTGGCACTGCCCTCATGGGAGCGGGCAAATACCAGTATGTCTTTCCTTTCGAGTTCATCTCCCTTTTCCTGCTTGCTTGCATAATAGGCGGACTCGTTTTGTTGAACCATAAAAAAGAGGAGAAATAACAATATGATACCAGTAACATGTTTCCTTACTCTCTCGGCACTTTTGTTCTTTATAGGAGTGTTTGGATTTGTGACAAGGCGTAACCTTATCGCAATGCTCATTTCGGTGGAACTTGTCCTCAATTCTGTGGATATGAATTTTGCTGTTCTCAACAGACTCGTTTATCCAGGACAGTTTGAGGGATTCTTCTTCACTTTGTTCTCTATTGGTGTCAGCGCAGCAGAGACAGCTGTCGCTGTAGCGATTATCATTAATGTTTACCGTCATTTCCACAGTGACCAGGTGAACAGTATAGAAAACATGAAATTATAATTATCAGTCATGGAATATAGTTTTGTATATCTCATACCACTCCTTCCACTTGTCTCGTTTTTAATACTGGGATTGGCAGGAATGAAGATGTCTCACAAGACAGCGGGTCTTATCGGAACCACATCACTTGGTATCGTTACCTTGCTGTCGTATGTTACGGCATTCCATTATTTCACGGCAGAGAGGTGTGCTGATGGCGCATTTGCCACACTGGTGCCATACAATTTCACTTGGCTGCCTCTTGGCAATCTGCATTTTGATTTGGGCATAATGCTCGACCCTATATCCGTCATGATGCTTATAGTGATATCAACTGTAAGTTTCATGGTGCATATCTATTCTTTTGGATATATGCATGGTGAGAAAGGATTCCAGAGGTATTATGCATTCCTGTCTCTCTTTACGATGTCCATGCTTGGACTTGTAGTAGCGACAAACATTTTCCAGATGTATCTCTTCTGGGAGCTGGTAGGAGTTAGTTCTTACCTGCTTATAGGATTCTATTATCCGCTTCATGCTGCTGTGGCAGCCTCTAAGAAGGCTTTCATCGTAACGCGTTTTGCAGATTTGTTCTTCCTCATAGGTATTCTCATATTTGGTTACTATACCCAGTCGTTCAGTTTCTCGTTCATTGAGAATCTACAGATAGCCGAGGGTGCTGCTCCATTCTTGACTGCCGATGTAGCCAAGGCTGTCGCAGCAGGTGGCTTCATATTGCCTACTGCACTTGTGCTCATGTTCATTGGTGGAGCTGGCAAGAGTGCCATGTTCCCGTTGCATATATGGCTGCCTGATGCCATGGAGGGTCCAACTCCAGTCAGCGCACTTATCCATGCCGCTACCATGGTTGTTGCCGGTGTATTCCAGATAGCACGACTGTTCCCATTGTGGATTGAATATGCTCCAGGTCAGATGAGCATTGTAGTCTGGGTCGGTGTGTTTACGGCATTCTATGCAGCTGCGGTGGCATGTGCCCAGAGTGACATCAAGAGGGTACTGGCATTCTCTACCATATCCCAAATTGCTTTCATGATGGTAGCTCTTGGTGTATGTATGCCAGGAAGTCATGGCGAGGTGATTGATTCACATGGTTCTCTCGGCTATATGGCTTCTATGTTCCACCTGTTCACCCACGCTATGTTCAAGGCTTGCCTTTTCCTTGGAGCAGGATGTATAATCCATGCTGTTCATTCCAACGAGATGTCAGCAATGGGAGGCTTGCGCAAGTACATGCCTGTTACCCATGCCACCTTCCTGATATCCTGCCTTGCCATAGCCGGAATACCATTCTTCTCCGGATTCAGTTCCAAGGATGAGATTATCACTGCATGTTTTGAATACAGCAGTGTAGTTGGTTGGATTATGACAGGAGTGGCAGCTATGACAGCGTTCTATATGTTCAGACTCTATTATGGTATTTTCTGGGGAACAGAGAACAAGGAACTTCATGCTGAGCATACTCCTCATGAGGCTCCAGTCACCATGACTCTGCCATTGATAGTGTTGAGTGTTATCACCGTTGGTGTTGGTATTTACACTACGATAGCCGGTTTTGCTGGACTTGACGGTAGCTTTGGCAGTTTCGTCACTGCCAATGGAAAAGACTACACTATTCATTTTGATACACAGGTAGCCCTTACCTCAACTATCATTGCAATACTCAGTATTTGTCTTGCCACATATATATATAAAGGAGAGAAACAGCCTATAGCTGACAAGCTCTACAAGACATTCCCTAAACTCCACCGTGCTGCTTACAAACGCTTCTACATGGATGAGGTTTATATGTTTGTCACCCATAAGATAATATTCCGTTGCATCTCCACACCAATAGCATGGTTTGACCGCCATGTCGTTGATGGAACGTTCGACTTCCTTGCCTGGAGTTCCAATGAGGCAGGAGAGAGCATCCGTTCATGGCAAAGCGGAGATGTTCGTCAATATGCTCTGTGGTTCCTTGTCGGAGCCTTGGCAATCACACTTGTCCTCCTTGCTTTGTGAGCCACATTATGACGATGGTTTTTATCAGATAACAGTAATAATAAAACATAAACGAATTAGAATAATATGAGTATATTAACATTATTCGTAGTAATACCGGCACTGATGCTCTTGGGACTATGGGTTTCAAGGAGTCTTAATCAGGTAAGGGGTGTCATGGTGGCTGGTTCATCCTGTCTTCTCGCTCTCTCTGTATGGCTGACGCTGTATTTCATGCAGCAGAGGGCAGCAGGGAATACCGAGGTGATGCTTCTTCAATATAGCATTGAGTGGTTCAGTCCATTCAACATCTGCTATAGTGTCGGTGTCGATGGCATATCCGTTGTGATGCTTCTGCTTTCCAGCATCATCGTTTTCACTGGTACATTCGCATCATGGCAGTTGAAGCCACTTACAAAAGAATATTTCCTTTGGTTTACGCTCCTTTCCACTGGAGTATATGGATTCTTCATCTCTATCGACATGTTCACAATGTTCATGTTCTATGAGGTAGCACTCATCCCGATGTACCTCCTCATTGGAGTATGGGGAAGTGGCAGGAAGGAGTATTCTGCTATGAAGCTGACCCTGATGCTCATGGGTGGCTCGGCATTGCTTATCCTTGGCTTGCTTGGTATATACTATTTCAGTGGAGCAGAAACGATGAACGTCCTTGAGATAGCACAAAAGCATTCCATACCTGTAGATGTACAGAAGGTCTTCTTCCCATTCATATTCATTGGCTTTGGAGTTCTCGGAGCATTGTTCCCATTCCATACATGGTCACCTGACGGTCATGCCAGTGCGCCTACGGCTGTTTCCATGCTTCATGCCGGGGTACTAATGAAACTTGGTGGATACGGATGTTTCCGCATAGCAATGTTCCTACTCCCTGATGCTGCCCGTGAACTATCTTGGATATTCCTGATACTGACAACTATTTCAGTTGTTTACGGTGCATTGTCAGCATGTGTACAGACTGACCTGAAATATATTAACGCTTATTCATCCGTATCGCATTGTGGTCTTGTGTTGTTTGCACTGCTTATGATGACTAAGACTGCTTGCACCGGTGCCATCCTTCAGATGCTTTCACATGGTCTTATGACAGCCTTGTTCTTTGCACTTATAGGTATGATTTATGGTCGTACCCATACAAGGGATGTCAGGAAGCTTGGCGGACTCATGAAGATAATGCCATTCCTTTCGGTAGGTTATGTGATAGCCGGTCTTGCAAACCTTGGACTACCGGGCTTTTCCGGTTTCGTGGCAGAGATGACAATCTTTGTCGGTTCTTTTGAGAATGCAGACATGTTCCACCGCACAGCTACAATCATAGCTTGCACCTCAATAGTAGTGACAGCTGTATATATCCTGCGTGTAGTGGGCAAGATATTGTATCAGAAGGTGGCGGACCCGCATTATCTCGAACTCACAGATGCGACATGGGATGAGAGAGTAGCCGTAATATGCCTTATCGCATGTGTGGCAGGACTTGGTCTCTTTCCTATTTGGGCGCAGGGAGCTATCGAGGATGCAGTTGGTCCAATCATCAACCATATATGTTATTTAGCAACCGTTTAATATTCGCAATATAATTCACGATGAACAGT
Source organism: uncultured Prevotella sp. (assembly GCA_945875635.1). Lineage (GTDB taxonomy): Bacteria > Bacteroidota > Bacteroidia > Bacteroidales > Bacteroidaceae > Prevotella. Next base: position 7,337 of record CAMCLD010000006.1, on the reverse strand, counting down.
TATAGCGATTTCCTGTATATGATTCCCGAGGCTATGCTCGTGGCAGCCTTGGTTATCCTTTTTGTTGCAGACTTTGCAACCGTATCTAAAGACAACCGCAAGTGGCTAAATCCATTGGCATGTGTCCTTTTGCTACCTGTAATATTGTCGCCATTATTGTCTGCCACAGAAGTCCATCTGTTTGGAGACATGTACCGTAATACGTTCGGAGTAGGCATAGTAAAATCTATTCTTGCAGCCGGCACGCTTGTCGTTTTCATACAGAGCAAGACATGGTTGTATGGTGATTATTCCAATTCCGGCAAGCATAAAGTGATGAGTCTTGAAGCTGAGTTCTATATGCTTATTATCTCTACACTTCTTGGTATGTTTGTCATGTTGAGTTCCGGACATTTCCTTATATTCTTCCTAGGACTTGAGATGGCGAGTGTGCCACTTGCCTGTGTAGTGGCATTTGACAAACACAGAAACCAGAGTGCAGAAGGTGCTGCGAAATTTATCCTTACTGCTACCTTCTCAAGCGGAGTGATGCTCTATGGAATAAGTCTTCTGTATGGAGCATGTGGCACATTGTATTTCGATGACGTTGCCCTCAAGCTTCAGTCTCTTGTCTCTGACGGAAATATTGCACCAATGCTGATACTGGCACTCGTCTTCTTCTTCAGTGGACTTGGATTCAAGCTGTCGCTTGTGCCTTTCCACTTCTGGACAGCTGACACTTATCAGGGAGCACCAACAACGGTGACTGGATATCTCAGTGTAATTTCCAAGGGAGCTGCAGCCTATACGCTTCTTGTCATCCTATTCCATGTATTTGGTTCCATGGCACAGCAATGGCACGTGCTCCTATACATAGTTGTAGTGTTAAGTATCACGATAGCCAACCTGTTTGCTTTAAGGCAGAAGGAACTGAAGAGGTTCATGGCATTCAGCTCTATCTCACAGGCAGGCTATATCATGCTTGCAACCATTGGAACAGACTGGACCATGAGTGCCTCAGCCCTGCTATATTATGTACTTATATATATAGTAGCCAACATGAGCGTTTTCACAATAATAAGTGTCGTAGAGCAGAACAACAATGGCAAGACCCGCATATCGGATTATGATGGATTGTACCAGACCAATCCAAAGCTGGCTTTCCTTATGACATTGGCACTCTTCTCGCTTGGAGGTATTCCTCCATTTGCCGGAATGTTCAGCAAGTTCTTTGTCTTCCTTGCAGCAGCTAAGGCAGGAAGTGCATGGGCTTATGCAATAGTGTTCATAGCACTTGTCAATACCGTAGTGAGTCTTTATTACTATCTGCTTATTGTAAAGGCTATGTATATCAACAAGACGGAAAGTCCTTTGCCTGCATTTAGAAGCGACTGTTCCACAAAATTAGCTCTCCTTCTATGCACCGTGGGTGTACTCCTGTTTGGTGTATGCAGTTGCATATTCGACTGGATTAATGCTTCTGTGTAGGTTGGCTTGTGAATTGAAATAACTGTCCGGCAACTTTCGGATGGTGTGTAAAAGGGTGGCTTCATTGGTAGTTTTACCATCTTGATGCCACCCATTTTTTTTGCATTTGATTTTTCATGCAAAGCTTTGCAATGGAATTTGCAAAGCTTTGCTATCCCTCCTGCAAAGCTTTGCGATGGCACTTGCAATGCTTTGCGATGTAACTTGCAATGCTTTGCTATCCCTCATGCAATGCTTTGCGATATAACTTGCAATGTCAACATGACCATGTAACTATGACAGTTTATCCGTATTTCTCGATGTAACAGCGAATGCGTTTTATTACAAAAGTCGATTTCTGGTTTCTCAATTGGCATGCGCTTGCAGTACGTGCTGTTTACTATATTCGAGAATACTTGTTTTCTCGATGAACTATCATTAATAGGTGTTAAATGACGGTTTTGTATCGGTGGAATATTTTCTATTCTCTGCTAATATTGTATAAAGGTGTAATTTTGTGTGTCATATCCAACTATAATTGTTACTTTTGCCATAGATTTATGATTCATGTTTACTTTCCTTCCTCCCAGCGACCGTAGGTAACGATAACTTCTTTACTTTCCATAGTATTGATAAATTCAGGAACTTAAATTATTTATATATAAAATGAGAATATATAAAGGTAGATTGTTAGTAATATTATTCTGTTCCATATTTATGACAGAATATGCTTCGGCTAAGACATGGACATTAAAGGAATGTCTTGATTATGCTGCACAGAATAATATATCCTTAAAGAAAGCATCAATAACCAGATTGTCTGCACACGAGGACATGCTTGAGTCGAAATCAGCATTATTGCCCTCTCTTGATGCATCAACCAGCCAGAGCTTAATACTTCGTCCTTTCCCAGAAGAGGGAGGAGCTACTGTTGCAAATGGCTATGTGCAGTCGAGTGTTGACAAGTTGTATTACAATGGAAGTTATGGCATAAATCTCAACTGGACCGTATGGGATGGAAAGCGTACAAGAAACCAGATAAGGCTTAATAATCTCTCAGAGCAACAGGCTGTAGCCGATTCTGCCACAATGGCAAACAGTATTCACGAACAGATTACGATGCTATATTATCAAATACTATATTCCAAAGAGGCTGTTGAGGTGACAAGGCAGACTCTTGAGGCGAGTAAAGTCAATGAGAATAGGGGCAAGGTAATGGTAGAGGTTGGCAAGATGAGTAGAGCAGACCTTGCACAGCTTACCGCCCAGAGAGCACAGGATGAATATAATGTAGTAGCGGCAGAGAGCAATGTCCGTAATTTCAAGCGTCAATTAAAAGAACTTCTTGAGATTACCGACAATGAGCCTTTTGACATAGAGGCAGCAGGCAGCTTAGACGGAGATGCACTCGCCGAGATACCATCGATGTTGAGTGTCTATAACAGTGCCCTTTCTACCAGACCTGAGATTCGCGCCCAGAAGATTGCGATAGAGTCCGGTGATGTTAGTCTGGAGATAGCCAAGGCACAGAAGATGCCAACCATTGGTCTCGTTTCCTCTTTGTCAACGAACACCACGACAATGAGCAATGACGGATGGGGCAGTCAGCTGAAGACAAACATGAGCATGGCGGCAGGATTTACAGTCTCTATACCTTTGCTTGACAACCGAAAGACTAAGACAGCTGTCAACAAGGCAGTCTTGTCGAGGATGAGCAACGAACTTGAACTGAAGAATCTTGAGACCCAACTGTCGTCGAATATAGAGAACTATTGGATACAGGCTGTTGACAGTCAGAGCAAGTACAAGGCAGCAAAGGTAAACACTCAGAGTCAGCAAGAGAGTTATGACTTGCTGAGCGAGCAGTTCAGTCTTGGGCTTAAGAATATAGTTGAACTAATGACAGGAAAGAACAATCTTCTCTCTGCCAAGCAAAATGAGCTTGAGAGTAAATATATGGCAATACTTAATATTCTGATGTTGAAATTCTATGCCAATGGCAAGATGTAATAGAATCCTTGAAATGTAAACATAATAAAACCATTAACAAAATGAAGAAAAGAATTTCCAAGATATGGGTTCCTGTTGGGGTCATTGCTATTGTGGCTGTGGTTATTTTCTTGTTCAGTCAAAGGAAACCAAAGGAAGAGATAAGTTTCGAGACCGTTAAAGTTGAAACGGGCAATATCCAGAACAGCATTACGGCTACAGGTACAATAGAACCTGTAACGTCAGTCTCTGTAGGTACGCAGGTCTCAGGTATCGTGAGCAAACTATATGTTGATTACAATTCAGTGGTCAGAAAGGGACAGGTGATAGCAGAACTTGACAAGACAAATCTCCTGAGTGAACTGTCGTCAGCTCAGAGTAACCTGGAGTCTGCAAGAAGCGAATATCAGAGCCAGGTGTCAACACTCAACTATCAGAAAGCCAACTATCAGCGCTACACGACCCTCTTCAACAAGGGACTGGTGAGTGCTGACGACTATGAGACTGCACGCCTGTCATATCTGACTGCATGTGAGGCCGTTGACAAGGCTAAGGCACAGATAGGTGTAATGGAGCAGAATGTGGCAAAGGCAAAGACCAACCTTGGCTATGCAACCATTACATCGCCTATTGATGGTGTGGTATTGTCCAAGAGTGTGGAAGAGGGACAGACTGTTGCTGCGAGTTTCAGTACGCCAGAGCTGTTCACCATCGCCAAAGACCTTACCAACATGCAGGTCGTGGCAGATGTTGATGAGGCAGATATAGGTAATGTAAAAGAAGGAGAGAGGGTGACGTTTACTGTTGATGCTTATCCCGATGACACCTTCACAGGTCGTGTGATGCAAGTAAGGCAGGAAGCAACTACTAATAATAATGTCGTAACGTACGAAGTCGTTATAAGTGCACCGAATTCCGACCTGAAACTAAAGCCCGGCTTAACGGCAAGTGTCACAATCTATACATCAGAGAAAACCGGCGTGACATGTGTGCCATCAAAAGCCTTGCGTTTCACACCAACCAAGGAAACCGTAGGAAACAGAAAGATTGTGGATGTCAATGCCAAGAACAAGGTGTGGGTGTTGAAAGAAGGCAGTATTGTTGCAAGGAAAGTATCTGTAGGAATGACAGATGGCATAAAGACACAAATACTCGATGGCGTGTCTCCTGGAGAAAGTATAATTTCTGACATTAAGGTGACTGGAGGAGAAGAGCAGAACGCCCCTGAACAAGAGACAAGTCCGTTTGCACCTGGACCTCCGGGAAAGAAGAAGAAATGATGTGAATGAATAGTTCAATTCATGTACCTTTTCTCGCCATGGCATAGCTCAAGCAAGCTTGGCTCTGCTCATCAGGCTTAACGAAAACGTTAGATTAATTGTTGTTTGTAGTCATGCAGGATAAGAAGATAGTAATAGAACTAAAGGATGTAAAACGCGACTTCACTGTCGGCAATGAGACAGTACATGCGTTGCGTGGCGTATCGTTCAAGATATATGAGGGTGAATTTGTCACTATCATGGGTAAGTCTGGTTCTGGAAAATCAACGTTGCTCAACCAGCTTGGATGTCTTGACACGCCGTCGAGCGGCGAGTATTATCTTGATGGTGTGGCAGTGCGGACAATGTCAAAATCAGAGAGAGCGGTATTGAGGAACAGAAAGATAGGATTCATATTCCAGAACTACAACCTGCTGCCCAAGACCACAAGTGTTGAGAATGTTGAACTGCCTCTCATGTACAATAGCGAGGTGTCGTCAAAAGAGCGAAGGGAGCGTTCTGTCAATGCGCTCAAGGCTGTGGGGCTTGGTGAAAGACTTTACCATAAGTCAAACCAGATGTCAGGAGGACAGATGCAGAGAGTAGCCATAGCCCGGGCACTTGTAAACAATCCTGCTGTAATCCTTGCAGACGAGGCAACAGGAAACCTTGATACAAGAACATCTTTCGAGATACTCGTCCTTTTCCAAAAATTGCACGCAGAGGGACGCACAATCATATTCGTGACCCATAATCCTGACATAGCCAACTATTCCAGCCGGAACATACAGTTGCGTGATGGAAGGGTTATCAGCGACGAGATAAACATGAACATCCTGTCAGCCGCAGAGGGACTTGCCGCTTTGCCAAAGAATACAGATGAGTGATGATAAGCAAGCAGGTTGAACATTGTAAGGATATGTGCAAACCTTGCTGGAACATTAAAAACATACTTATAATGAATTACGCCAATCTATTGAAGATAGCCCTTAAGGCGATAGCTGCCAACAAGACGCGGGCATTCCTTACGGCACTTGGGATAATCATAGGCATTGCTTCGGTTATCACCATGCTTGCTATCGGCCAAGGCACGAAGGAAAGCATACAGGCTAATATATCCCAGATGGGTTCCAACATGATTATGATTTCGCCGGGTGCCGACAGAAGGGGAGGTGTGCAGCAGGATGCCTCCTCAATGGAGACGTTGAAACTTACCGATTATGAAGCACTGAGGGACGAATGCAAGTATATAAAAGCTATAAGTCCTACAGTGTCATCGTCAGGACAGTTTATCTATGGCAATCAGAATGTGCCATCTTCGATAACTGGTGCAAACCAGGACTACCTTGAGATTAGGCAACTTAAAGTGGCAGAGGGAGAGATGTTCACCGATGCTGACATAAAGAGCAGTGCAAAGGTATGTCTGCTCGGACAGACTGTGGTGGACAACCTGTTCCCAGATGGTTCTGACCCTATAGGTAAGGTTATACGTTTCAAGTCTATTCCATTCAGAGTCATTGGTGTCATGGAGAAGAAAGGCTATAACTCAATGGGTATGGACCAGGATGACTACGTTCTTGCTCCATATACTTCCGTGATGAAAAGAATACAAGCGCAGACATACCTGCAACAGATAATAGCATCTGCCATTACAGAAGGTGTGACAGAGCAGGCAACGGAAGAGATGACGACAATCCTGCGTAGGACCCACAAGCTAAAGGATGCCACTGAGACAACAGAAGCAGACAGCGATGACTTTAACATCAGGTCGCAGGAAGAGCTTGCAAGCATGATGAACTCAACGACCGACATGCTTACAATCCTGCTGGGATGTGTAGCTGGAATATCTCTCATTGTAGGAGGTATAGGAATCATGAACATAATGTATGTCAGCGTGACGGAACGCACACGAGAGATTGGACTGAGAATGAGTGTCGGCGCACGCGCCATTGACATACTAAACCAGTTCCTAATAGAATCCATACTGCTAAGTGTCAGTGGAGGAGTGATAGGCGTCCTTTTAGGAGTAGGGGCAACATACGCAGTAAACGCTCTGGCACATTGGCCAGTGTCCATACAGTTATGGAGCATCATCATGAGTTTCGCTGTATGTACGTTTACGGGTGTGTTCTTTGGATGGTATCCTGCCAAGAAAGCGTCAAAGCTTGACCCTATAGAGGCGATAAGATATGAGTGACATTAAAAACCATACATAACACGATTGGATGAACAAGATATTTGGAATACTCAGAGAGGGTAATTTCTGGTTGCAGCTAATGGTGTGGGTGGCATTGTTCATGATGCCATTCACATTCATCCGTCCTATGCAGGACGTGACGTTTGGTCGTTTCCTTCTTCTTTCCACACACCCCTGTGCGATACTGATAGTGTATTATGTGAATTGCTACTGGCTATTCCCAAACTACCTTAAAGGTAAGCACAGACAGTTCTGGATATCCAATGCCGTTATGGTTGTCGCATTTTCCCTGATGGTTCATCTGTCGATGGATTATATGTGGAAGCATGACAATCCTGTGAGAAAAGAAAGAAGATTTGATCATGAACACCCCAATTTCAAAGGAAAAAAGAAAAATCCTTAATTCCGCAACACTATAATTTAACTTTATTTATAAGTTCCTGAGC